>DATAWK010000028.1:0-3446 GCA_036267255.1 Acidobacteriaceae bacterium
ACAGCTGTGACCTGCTGGAATGGCTCCGTGCGCTGCGGAGACTCGCCCCTGTCGCTGAAAAGAATCTTTGCCCACGGCCCCCTCGACGAATTTACCTGGAAACTGGAAAATCTGTTCGCCGGCCGCTACGCCTAGCCTGTGAGGAATTCGCGGTTATGCGACTCTTCGATGCACTGAAAATTCTGCAAAACACGGATGCGACACTTCCTCGGTTCGAGGTTTATCTTGCCTGCGGTTGCACTCCACTGCACCTGCAGACCTTTCTCGCTGCCGCTCTCCAGCTTCGCCTCCCATCTCATCGCGCTCAGGTTTCCGTCGGCATGTTTGGCAATCTGGCTGGAAATATTGGTCAAATGACGGAAGGATCCGCATCGGCGGGCGTAGTTCTTCTGGAATGGCCAGACCTGGATCCCCGTCTGGGAATCCGGCGCGTTTCTGGCTGGAACTGGAAAGACCTGCCCACGATTGCAGACGACGCGCGCCACATGTTGCAGCGCTTGAAACGCATGCTGCTAGCAGCAGCCGAGCGCCAGCGCGTGGTTGTATGTTTGCCAACTCTTCCTTTCCCGCTGCTATCCTCCAACAATCCTGCGACGATCTCGCCTATGCAGGCGGATGTGGAACTAGCGCTGGCAGAGATGCGGAGCCAACTTCTACAGCATCCCTCAATCACGGTGCTGAAACCGGCAATCTTCGGAGAGCACATATTCGATCCAGCAGGAGAACTTTCCTTTGGATTTCCCTATGCCCTGAGTCACGCATCCAGTCTTGCAAAGCAGATTGCAGAAGTCGTATGCATTGCTCCGAGCAAGAAGGGGGTTATTACGGATCTCGATTTGACAGTCTGGAATGGAATTCTTGGAGAGGACGGCGTGGATGGTGTCCACTGGGATCTGGAACACCACGCGCAGTCGTATGGCATCTATCAACAATTGCTGCACGCACTGGCCAAGGAAGGTGTTCTTATTGCAGCCGCCAGTAAAAACAATGCGGAAGCAGTGCAGCGGATATTCACCCAGCGCGAGGATTTGATCCTGAAGAAGGAAGATATTTTTCCATTGGTTGCGAACTGGCGTCCAAAGTCAGAGATCGTAGGAAATATTCTGAAGACATGGAATGTCGGGGCTGATTCGGTCGTCTTTATCGAAGACAATGCATTTGAATTGGAAGAAGTAGGACGGAAATTCCCGGAAATGGAATGCATCCGATTTGATCCATCGCCGCGATTCGTCATGCATCTATGGCAGGATTTGCGGGTCAAGTTTGCGCGTAGAACTGTCAGTGAAGAAGATCGCATCCGCAGCACTTCGATTCGCGTCATGGTGGAGAGCAAACAGCTTTCGAACGACAATGTCGACATGGAAGAGTTTCTGGAACGGCTGGAGGCCACACTAAAATTCGATTTCTCGCGCAACTCTGGGGATGAACGTGCGTTTGAATTAATCAACAAGACTAATCAATTTAATCTGAATGGAGTCCGTCTGACAGATGCCGAGTTTCGCAGCTATCTGGCCCAGGAAGGAAGCTTTCTTTTGACAGTCAGCTATTCCGATAAATTTGGCTCGTTGGGCAAAGTATCTTCTCTCCTTGGGCGAATAAAAGGTGACGAAATTCTAGTAGATTCCTGGGTGTTGAGTTGCCGTGCCTTCTCGCGCCGTATTGAATTTGCCTGTCTGCTGGCATTGTTTGACTTCTGTTCCGCGCAGCAGATTCAGATTCTCTGGCGCCGTACGGATCGAAACAGTTATTTGCAGGAATTTCTGTCCCAGCTACCAGGCGAAACCATCGAAGCTTCAATAAAAATTGATCGTGAGAAATTTAGACGGGCTTGTCCTGCTTTGCATCTTACAACTACATCGAATACGGCGAAAGAATTAGAGATACAAGCATGACCGAGATTGAAAGCAAGCTACTGGAATGCATGAAGGCAGTATTCCCAACAATTCCAGAGGAAAGCCTACCTGATGCTAGTGTTGCGAACCTGGAGCAATGGGACTCGCTTGCTACCGTCACCATTGTTGCATTGATCGAAGAGAGTTTTGAGATAGAAGTAGAGCCAGCAGATCTAGTGAAACTCACATCCATCCGGAATATCGTTGCTTTTCTAAAGGAACACGGGGCAAAGACAGAAGTGCACTGATGCCGGGCGTATCCATGTTTTTTATGTTCATGAACTCTGTTCACAGAGTGATAGCCGCCGCAAGATATACAAAATAAGTCAATCGATTCCACCAGGAATCAATCTACAGGGTTTTCTGCAGTGGAGTGGTTGTGTGAGCAAAACTTTGCAAATTCGACAATTTGATTGGAATCTTTATCCGGCGCTGACGGAGTTGGCAAATGCTATTCAGCTGCCGTTCATGCTGAATCGCCAATTCCTTGGGCACTACTACCTTGGTCAGGATTGGAGCAAACTCTTTCTTGCCATGGACGGGCCTAAATGTCTGGGCACCATGGGCATCGATATATTGCAGTTCACCGCCGATGCATCCTTGCTAAGAGTTGCCTTTGCAAGCAACTTCTATTCACTGCAATCCGGTATTGGAGGCATGCTTTGGCTCAAATGGATAAAACTTGGGGACATGGGGCTGGTTTTTGGTGGAAGCGAAGATACACATCGCATCATAAGCGCATTTAAGTTCGATTATTATCCAGGCGTGAACATTTACCGGTTGAATGCACAATTTGAGGCCTATAAAGAAGATTCTGCCCTCAAAGGAATCGTAAAAGCGAGATTGCGCCCGTGGAAACGAAAGAAATTGCCGGACTATGCCTCGAAAGATTTTGTGAAGCGTTTTGCCGATATCCAGGTTGTAGAACGGCAGGAGTTCTCAGCAGAGATGATGGCGCCAATAAGCCCCTTTACATTGCGCTTTCAGCCTTCGCTGGAATATCTGCAATGGCGCTACAATCCCCACCTTACCTACGTTCACTATCGTCTGTTTGAGATTGTCCATTCAGGACAGAGCTATGGCTACTGTGTACTGAACGACGGACCGAATGAATTAATGGTTGCGTATGCCGACGGGAAGGATCCTGCGGTATTAGCTGTCGGCATCCTGAAAGCGATCTTCTTGGTGGGAGAAAAGAATGGCAAACATCGGAAAGCAGTGCTCTCCTCCTCGCATCCAGTCATGCAAACAATCTTTATGGAATCAGGATTCCAACTGACGAAGGAGAATTATTCTTTCGCTATGGGTTCTCTTCGAGATTCTCAAAATTTAGGCGATCCCAAAACGTGGCTCATTAACTTCGGAATGGGAGATAATGACCTTCGACAAAATATGTTCTGGACAACCTAGGACCACAGGCTAGGCGTAGCGGCCGGCGAACAGATTTTCCAGTTTCCAGGTAAATTCGTCGAGGGGGCCGTGGGCAAAGATTCTTTTCAGCGACAGGGGCGAGTCTCCGCAGCGCACGGAGCCATTCCAGCAGGTCACAGCTGT
>DATAWK010000029.1:0-241334 GCA_036267255.1 Acidobacteriaceae bacterium
GGTTTGGCACCTCGATGTCGGCTCATCGCATCCTGGAGCTGTAGAAGGTTCCAAGGGTTAGGCTGTTCGCCTATTAAAGCGGTACGTGAGCTGGGTTCAGAACGTCGCGAGACAGTTCGGTCCCTATCTGCTGTGGGCGTAGGAGATTTGAAGAGGGCTGTCCTTAGTACGAGAGGACCGGGATGGACGAACCTCTTGTGTTCCAGTTGTCTTGCCAAAGGCACGGCTGGGTAGCGAAGTTCGGTTGTGATAACCGCTGAATGCATATAAGCGGGAAGCACGCTCTGAGATGAGATCTCCCAACCCATAAGGGAAATGAAGGGCCCAGGAAGACCACCTGGTTGATAGGCTGGAGGTTGAAGCGCAGTAATGCGTGTAGCTTACCAGTACTAATCGCCCGTTCGGCTTGTTCATAGAATTAACTCCGCACAGATCTTGCGGATACTCAACGAACAGGTCTTCGTAGTTCAACAATCTATCTATCCTGTTGTGAAACATCACAAGTTTGCCGGTGAATATACCGCGAGGGGTACACCCGTTCCCATCCCGAACACGGAAGTTAAGCCTCGCTGGGCCGATGGTACTGCATTTTTGAGTGTGGGAGATTAGGTGATCGCCGGCAATTATTTTGAAAAGGGCTACCCAAACGGGTAGCCCTTTTTGCTTTCGCTGCAACGTTTCTATTCCTTCAATCCTGTACTCATGGCGACGGTTCCCCTTGCACTTCGACAGGGATCGGTTTACTTTATTCATGTAGAAGTAGCAGGGGTGATGCATGATGACGGAAGAACGATTGGAACTGCCGCAGGGGACACTCGACCTTTTGATTTTGAAGGCCATTGCTCTGGAACCGCTGCATGGATGGGCGATTTCTGAACGCCTGCAACAAATTTCGCGCGATGCTGTGCAGGTGCAGCAAGGCTCACTCTATCCAGCGCTGCATCGGTTAGAGCGTCGTGGTTGGATTCAAGCACATTGGGCCGTCAGCGAGAATAATCGTCGCGCCAAATACTATGAGTTGACTCGTCCAGGGAAGAAACAGCTTGCAATTGAGACTGAAGCGTGGCGCAAGCTGACCAGCGCGGTGGATCACATTCTGGACACGGCCTAAGGAGTACAGACATGTTCCGCGATCTACTCTATCGGTTCCGTACCTTCTTCCGCCGCCAGCGAGTCCATGCGGAAATCGACGAAGAATTGCAGTACCACCTGGAGCGTGAGACGGAGAAATACCGTCAGGCCGGAGCTTCGCCAGAAGAAGCTATGCGTCGCGCAAGGCTGGTAATTGGCGGCCCGGAGCAGGTGCGACAGCAATGCCGGGAAGCGCACGGCACCCGTCTGATGGACGATTTACTCCAAGATTTGCGTTATGGCGTACGAACGCTTGGCAAGAGTCCGGGGTTCACGATTGTTGTCATCCTGACGCTTGCGCTTGGCATTGGAGCGTGCACGGCCGTTTTCAGCGTGGTGAATGCGGTGCTGCTACGGTCCTTGCCGTATGGAGATCCTGCGCATCTGGTATATCTTTACACCCCCAATCCAAAGCTCAAACTTTCCGCAGAGATTTTTGAGCCAGTTTACGCGGACTTCCGCGATCTTCAGCAGCAGAGCCATTCATTTGCCGCGATGACAACGTTTGCGCAGTCGACGTATGAGCTTGCATCGCGAGATACAACGATCCGCATTGGAGGGGCACGTGTCGATGGCGATTTCTTCCGCACGCTGCAATCACCTCTGGAGCTGGGCCGGCCTATCGATGCCCACGATACAGAACCGGGCCACGATGGAGTTGTGATTCTCAGTCATGCCTTGTGGCAGAACATGTTCGCCGGAAGTATGGATGTTCTGACCAAGTCGTTGCGACTGGGCGGTAAAACCTACCGAATCATCGGAGTTATGCCGGTTGAGTTTCAATATCCCCACAAGACCGATCTGGCCTTTGGAAACTCGCACATCGCAGCGACCCAGGTGTGGGTGCCTTTTGTTCTTTCACCGCAGCAAAAGGCAGATCGCGACGGCCCATCCGGAGAGGTAGTTGCCAGGCTGAAACCGGGAGTTACCGTAGCGCAGGCACAAGCCGAAATGAGTACGATCATGGCTCGGCTCAATTTGCTCCACGCGGCTGTTCTGCCGAGAGACTGGAGAGCACTGGTCAAGCCATTTCTCGATCTGGTTGTGGGTCCCGTTCGACCTTTGATGTGGCTGCTGCTGGGTGCTGTCTCCTTTGTTCTGCTGATCGCGTGCGGCAATGCGGCCAACCTTCTGATGGCGCGTGCCGCCAGCAGAACCCATGAATTGGGCGTGCGCGCCACTTTGGGCGCGGGGCGAAGTCGCATGGTGCGGCAGATGCTGACGGAATCTCTGATCCTCGGCTTTGCGGGGGGATTTGTCGGCATTGCTCTTGCGTACGTTTTCCTGCACGGTCTTCTGCGATTGAATCCGGGAAACATTCCAAGGCTGAACGAAGCTTCTCTCGATGCGCGAGTTCTGCTGTTTACCGTGGCGCTTTCGTTATTGACGAGCATTCTTTTTGGAATGCTGCCTGCCCTGTCTGCTTCTCGAATCAATCTCGTCGAATTCCTGAAGTCAGGCGGAAGCCGAGGCCAGGTGCGATCGAGCAATCCGTTACACAATGGCTTGATTGTGGCGGAAATAGGATTCGTGGTCGTATTGCTGGCTGGCGCTGGATTGTTGCTGAGGAGCTACATCCATGTCGAATCCATCCGTACGGGCTTTTCTCAATCCACCGTCGGCATGAATATCCATCTGGATTCCCGGTACAGGCAACCACAGTTCCCACAGCGGAGCCGCATATTTTTTCAGGACCTGATCGGCAAGCTGAGCGCCATTCCGGGGATACAGGCCGTTGGAGCCGTGGATGGACTTCCTCTCAGTGGGGAAGAGGACATCACTTTCTTTTGGGTCGATGGGTATGCCAATCAAAAAAATCAATGGGTAGAGATGCGCGGTGCGACCCCCCACTACTTTTCAGCGATGGGCACTCCCCTGATGGAAGGCCGGTTTTTTACCGAGGACGATGCGTCGACGCATCCACGGGTGGTCATTATCAATGAAGCTTTCGCGAAGGCATACTTCCACGGTCGCGATCCCATTGGGCAACGCGTTCGTGTGGGAGCAGCAGATCATCCGTGGGTGACCGTTGTCGGTGTTATCGGAGATGTGCGGCTTGCCCATCTTGAAGAAGCTGCCGCACCACAGGTTTACGATCCATTTGACGGAGAGGACTCGGCTTCGATTGCCGTTCGTTCGACGCTACCTCCGCAAGTGGTAACAGCGGCGGTGCGCTCGACGTTGAAGACCATCGATCCGAACCTGGCGATGACGGACATTCACACGATGGGAGAACTTGTTTCGGAGGCAACGGCTCGTCGCCGCTTCCAGACGACGCTGTTGACTGTTTTTGCTGCGATGGCGCTTCTGCTCGTGCTGGTTGGCTTTTATGGTTTATTGGCGTATTCGGTGAAGCAGCGCACCGCGGAAATCGGGCTACGCATTGCGCTGGGTGCGCCGAGGGCGCGAGTTCTGGGGATGATTTTAAGACAAGGGCTGCAACTCGTTCTTGCCGGGTTACTTTTCGGACTGGCAGGAGCCGTTGTTCTGACGCGTGTTTTGACCAGTTCGCTCTATGGGGTGCAGGTACTCGATCCTGTAACTTTTCTTGTTGTCCCAATACTATTGCTGCTGGTTACGCTGGCCGCTTCCTTGATTCCCGGCTGGAAGGCAGCAGGCGTAGATCCCGCGATCGCCCTGCGATCGGAGTAGCGTAACGACCCCGAGCTGAGCTTTGTAGAAAAATACACGGAGGGGAGTGATTCTGAGATACGCTCAGAACGACTCCCCTGTTTTTTTGCGATTGAAACGGGAAGCTCGACCCAAGTCTGCCACGGGCGTTTCGCATTGTGCGGCTGGCCGGCAGCCAGCTTGAAGCGATTTTTAGTGAAGATGCGCAGCGGGTAAATTGAAGGGGATTTTTATGAACTTAAAGCGTATGCCGCCGTCATTCCGGTGGATTACTCTGGCGTTTGCGCTGGAGTTGGCGGGCAACAAGGTATTGGAAGAATATTCCTGGCACATTGCACTGGAGTGGCTGGGCGCGGTGGCGCTGTTGACGGGCATTGTGCTGATGATTGTTGAGAGACGCGCTAGCCTCGCGGATGCGGATACGGATGCGCGGCCAGCGAACCGAAAATTGTTGGCGATTGTGCCGTGCATTTGTGCCGCGCTGGTGTTGCTGACGTTCCTGCTGTTGCGCCATGCAGATGCAGGAGATTTTTTGATGGGCATCACGCTGGGAATATATCTTGGAATCTCGATTTTTGGGTTGCTGGGCATGAAGGGCAAATTGCGGCGGTGCTGAAAATGGCAGGGCTGGGCCACTTCACGACGCAAAACGATAGCTTGCGCTATTCTTTTTGAACTCAGCAATTTTGTGGACAAGCGACATACGCGAGGTTAGGATTCCCGATTATGATTCACCTGTTGATTGACTGGCTTTTAAGTGCCCTGGCTTTGATGATCGTGGCGTACATTGTTCCCGGCTTTATTGTCGAGAACTTTCGTATGGCCTTGATTGCCGCGTTGGTGGTTGGTCTGCTGAATGCGACGGTTGGCTTTGCCTTGAAGATCCTCACCTTTCCACTGACATTTCTAACGTTGGGACTTTTCCTGGTTGTGATCAATGCATTGATCCTGTGGCTGGCCAGTGCCCTGGTTCCCGGCTTCAAGATTAAAAATTTTCTAGCTGCGATTCTGGGAGCCATTGTGCTGACGGTGGTTCACATCCTGTTTACCTATGTTGGTGCGATGGCGCACTAGGGTTTAAGAGCGACCAGCAAAGCCATGGCCAACGACAAATCTACAATCCATCTGGGACGGTTAGGGCATTTTGACCTGCAACGGGCTTTGATTCCGTGGGAGAAGCGGCGCGCGGAAGGAAAAGCGATGCGCCGCAAGGTTCCTCGCGAAAGCCACGGGGTGTGGGAGCCGGGAAAGAAGCGTCGCGATCCGGTCGAAATTGTCCTTGAGAGTAATCGCGGGCGACAAGCGAAGCTGATTCCGCTGCGCATGGGGCGGATGGCGGCTTCGCCATTTGCGTTTTTTCGCGGCGCAGCTGAAGTGATGGCAGCCGACCTGGCGAGCACGCCAATATCCGGCACGAATGTCGTGATAGACGGAGATGCACACCTGGGCAATTTTGGATTTTTTGGCACACCGCAGCGCGAGGTGATCTTCGACCTGAACGATTTTGATGAAACCACCGTAGGCCCGTGGGAGTGGGACCTGAAACGGCTAGCGGCCAGCGTGAATGTAGCCGCACGCGAGAATGGACTGAACAAGAAAGAGCGTCGGGTTGCGGTCCAGCGCTGCGTCTATGGATACCGCTGGAATGTAAATCGCCTGCAAAAAATGGGCATGCTGGATACGTGGTATCTGCATTCGTATCCGGGGCGCGAGAATCCGCTGGTGAAGATCGATCCGAAATCCGCGGCGGTGATCCAGAAGTGCGTGGCGAAGGCGGAGCAGTCGGACAATCACAATCTTCTGGGCAAGGTAGCGGAACGCGGGGCGCGTGGGCAGTGGAGATTTCGCGATGAGCCTCCGATTCTGAAACGCGTGGACCGGGCGACGCGGGAAAGCGTGATCGGCGGATTGACCGATTATGTGCATTCGATTCCGCGCGAGCGCAGCTACATGCTGAGCCGGTATCACGTGGAGGATGTGGCGCATCGCGTGGTGGGTGTGGGATCGGTGGCGATGCGGGCCTATCTGGTTCTGCTGTTCGGCAATAGCTATGACGACCCGTTGTTTCTGCAGGTGAAAGAGGCAGCGGCGAGTGCGTATGCGCCGTATCTGCCTGCGCTGTCCCAGGAATTTGCGCACGAGGGAAAGCGCGTGGTGATGGGGCAACGGGCGCTGCAGGCTTCGACGGACGTGATGCTGGGATGGACGCAGATTGACGGGCGGGATTTTTATGTGCGGCAGATGAAAAATATGAAGGCCGCGGTTCCGATGGAGTGGCTGACAGGAGCTTCGTTTAATTTTTATGCGTTTGCCTGCGGCAGCATTCTGGCACGGGCGCACGCGCGCACCGGCGATGCGGCACTGATTGCTGGCTATTGCGGTATGGCGAAGATTCTGGACAACGCGCTGGCGGATTTTGCCGAAGCGTATGGAAACCAGACGGAGAACGATCATGCGGCGCTGGTGAAGGCGATTCAGGCAGGACGGGTGAAGGCGGAGACGGATGAAGGAGAGCCGTGGAAAAAATAAACGGCGAGAGAGCGAAGATGGGTCGAGCGCTTAGAATTTACTAAAATGGAAGCTTCTTGCCCGGTAATTTGACACCACCGGATTCGAAGGAAGTTCGTCAATGGTCAATCGCAGAATCGTATCGAATCTTGGTATTTATGCGTATGGAGCTGGCGCCATTGCGCTTGGCGTCGTCGGTCTGGTCTGGGGCGACTTCGCAACCAATTGGCAGCGCGTCCAGGGAAATGTTCCCCATCGCCAGGTGCTGGCATACATTGCCGCTGTCTATGAGCTTTTCGGGGGTGTGGCTATTTTATGGCGCCGAACCGCACGGGCTGGCGCTGCGATGCTGACGATCCTTTATTTTATCTTTGCCTTATTGTGGGTGCCCCGGATCATCGGATCTCCTCAGGTGTATGACGTATGGGGTAATTTTTTCGAGGAGTTTTCGCTGGTCATCGCCGGGGCGGTTGTTTACGCATCGTTCGCGCCGCGCGATTCTGCATGGACTGGCAGAGCATCTCAGATCAGTCGTCTCTATGGGATCTGCGTAATTTCCTTTGCACTGGAGCACCTCTTTTATATTTCGGGGACGGCCAGCTTTGTTCCCAAGTGGATTCCGCCGGGGCAATTGTTCTGGGCGATCGCGACCGCCGTTTTTTTTCTGCTCGCCGCCGCTGCTATCCTCTCGGGAATTCTGGATGCTCTCGCTTCCCGTTTGCTTACCGCAATGATTGTCAGTTTTGAAGTTCTAGTGTGGGTGCCCAAACTCTTCACCTCTCCCCATGAACATTTCATGTGGGCCGGCAACGCAGTCTGCGTGGCCATGGCTGGAGCTGCCTGGGTGGTCGCCGACTCGATAACGAGCCGCCAAAAGCAATTCTGAAATCAGCAAGACTGAGGGCCGCAGCTACGCTCCCTCGCGAGTGAGAAGAGATTAGGCTGCGGTACATCCTGAAGGAGAACTGAAATGAATGCCGCCGTTGTTACTGCTTTCGATGCTCCTCCTCGCTACACTTCGTTTGCCGACCCCATCGCTGCCGAAGGCGAGAGGCTGGTGCATGTGACTGCCGCGGGCCTGCACCAGATTGTGAAGTCGCTGGCGAATGGAACACACTATGGCAGTACGGGAGAGCTGCCATTTATTCCGGGAGTGGATGGAGTGGGTCGGCTGGAGGATGGCACGCGGGTATATTTCGGCGTCTCGCGCAGTCCATACGGTACGTTTGCCGAGCGCGGGTTAGCTGCGAGCTGGATGTGCCTGCCGCTGCCAGAAAAACTGGATGACGTTACCGCGGCGGGAATGGCGAATCCGGGAATGTCTTCCTGGGCTGCATTGATGGCACGCGCCAAGTTTGTGGCCGGTGAAAGTGTGCTGATTCTGGGAGCGACCGGCGTTGCGGGACAGCTTGCGGTGCAGATTGCAAAACGTCTGGGCGCGCGCCGCGTGATTGCCGCGGGACGCAATCCTGAAGCGCTGGAAAAGCTGAAAGAACTGGGTGCGGACGCGGTCATTTCTCTTGAGCAGGAACATGAGGCGCTGGTGGCGGCCTTTCGCCGTGCGTGGGCGGAGGATGGCGTGGATATTGTGCTGGACTATCTGTGGGGGCAACCTGCGGAGTGCTTGCTGGAAGCGATTGCGCAAAAAGGGCTGCAGCACACGGCGTCGCGCGTGCGCTTTGTTCAGATCGGGTCGAGCGCGGGAAGAACGATCTCGTTGCCGGGAGCTACGCTGCGCAGTTCCGGGCTGGAGTTGCTGGGGAGTGGTTTTGGCAGTGCATCGCTCGATCAGCTGCGGGAAGCCATTGCGGCGCTTTTCAAAGCGGCGGCAACAAAGCCGTTCCAGATGCATATCAAGTCCGCGCCTCTGCGGGATGTGGAAGCGCTGTGGAACAGCCCAGAGCAGGGCACGCGACTGGTATTCCAACCCTGAGATGAGCTATCCAAAAATGCGATAGGAGGGCCCGGAGTTTTTCTTCCGCAATTTATTTCTGATTGCCTCTGTCGCCCTGGATAAAGACGTCCACCTGCTGGCCGGCATAGACAGGGAAGCTGGGCGGGTCAAAGCTGTAGATGACCTGAAGCACGCGGACATCAACGCGTTCGCTGTTGTTGCCGGTGAGACTCTGCTTGGGGATCATATAAGGGTCGATGCGGACGAAGTGCAGAGAGAACTTGCGCGTGGAGTCGCCCTTGAGATTGGCGACGGCGGGCGCTCCGGGACGCACGTGGGAGGCGTTGATCTCATCGACATCGACGCGCACCTGGAGAGCGTTGGTATCGCCGAAGAGAATGGGTGCTGTGGATGGTGTGGAAGCAATGTATTCGCCGGGATAATTGTTGATCTGCAGGACTGTGCCATCGCGTGGCGCGGTGACGGTGAGCTGTCCGAGCACCACGGCCTGCTGATCGCGCTGGGCCTTGAAGGATTGCAGATCCGCCTGTTGCTGCACCAGCGCGGCCTGGGCATTTTTCAATTGCGCTTTGGCCTGCGCCAGCACGGCGATCTGCTGTTGCCAGATGGCATAGTCGGCATCGCGGGTTTTGACGGCGGTGACGTAATCCTGGTCTGAAATGATTCCTTCTTTGTGGAGCGCGATATCACGCTCCGCAATTTGTGCCGCGTTCTGATAGGTTGCTTTGGCGGAGGCGATCGCAGCGGCAGCGCTATGGATGCTGGCCTGCTGCGTGAGCACGGTGCTCTCGGCCACCTGTACGCCCGCGGCACTCTTGGCGACATTGGCATCGGCATTCATCAGTCCGGCGCGCTGGTCGCGAGGGTCGATCTGAAAGAGCGGAGCGCCTTTCTTAACGAGTTCCCCTTGATGGACAAAAAGTTTGGTCATCACGCCAGCCACGGTAGCGGAGATGTTCTGGTTCTCTCCGGTTGCTTCCACGATGCCGGAAGCAGCGATGGTGTCGGCATAGGGTGAGGTTGGCGGAGGAATGAGCGGCTGACTGTGAGGCAGCCTGCGCGCATTGGCGACTAACAGCGCAACAAGAAACGCCACGCCGATCAAAGGGAGAGCGATGCTGATCTTTTTCATCATGGCTGGCCAGCTTTCTGCAATGCCTGTAGTTCGAGTGCCACATGTTCGTGCTGTGAATGAACGCCCAGGATGCGGCCATCGCGCATGTCGGCAATCCGGTCGCCGAAGTGAAAGATGCGGCTGTCGTGGGTGACGATGACGATGGCGCGCTCCGGCGTCAATACCTGTTCGCGAAAGACCTGCAGCACCATCTGGCCGGTGGCTCCGTCGAGTGCGGCGGTGGGTTCATCGCAGACGATGAGCCGAGGCTGCGTGACCATGGCGCGTGCAATGGCGACGCGTTGCTGCTGGCCGCCGGAAAGCTTGGCGGGAAGAAACTCCGTTCGATCCGCCATGCCCACCTGTGCCAGCGTTTCCCGCGCGCGCGCGACGGCCTGCAGCCACGGCACCTCATGAATCAGCAGAGGGACGGCGACGTTTTCTGCGGCGGTAAGAGATGGCAACAGGTTGTATTGCTGAAAGATGAAGCCAATATTCTCGCGGCGGAACGCGGTTTTCTGTTCCTGCGTGAGGCGGTCGATGCGGGTATGGAAGACTTCCACTTCGCCGGAGGTTGCGTCAAGAATGCCGCAGAGAACGCTGAGCAGAGTGGTTTTGCCGCAGCCGGAGGGTCCGACCAGGAGAAGCAACTCCCCTTGAGGTACTTCGAGATCGACGCCATCGAGCGCACGGACGAGCGTGCCGGCATCGCCATAATTTTTGTGGACGTTGCGCAGGCAGGCGGCGCGGTTCGGTTGGCAGAGATCAGCCATGGAAGACCACCGCCGGTTCCAGTTTGAGCACGCGCCGGATGCTGGCGATACTGGCCAACAGGCAGATGCCGAGCACGGCAAGGAAGGCCAGGACTGCGAGTTCCCACGGCGCCTGAAAAGCAATTTTGCTGTACGGGCCTGCCGAGAAACCAAAGATGGAAGCCAGGCCGCCGCCGATGCCGAAGCCGATCAAACCGACGAGGAGGCTTTGCAGCAGGATCATTTTCATGAGTGTTCTGCCGCTGACGCCCATTGCTTTGAGGGCGCCAAAAAAGCGTTCATTCTGCAGCGCGAAGGCATAGAACGTTTGCCCGGCAATGCCGGTTCCGATGACAAAGACCATCAGCAGACTGACGCCGATGCTGGCCGGAATGCCGGTGTTCTCCAGGTAATACTCCATGGTGTGCCAGCGATATTGATTTTGTGTATAGGCCGCCAGGCCGGTGGTCTTGCGAATATTTGCGATGGCCGTTTCCAGAGGGACCCCGGGTTGGGGTGCGGCAAGAATGTAGAGCAGCGTTTTGCGGTCGGGCGGCAGATAACTGAGGGCGCGGCTGTAGGTGGTGAAGACAAATGGATTCGACAGAAAGTCGCGGGGCACGTCGGCAATGCCAACGATGCGGGCCTGCGTGTCGTTGATCTCAAAGGTGTCGCCGAGTTTGGGACTGCCGAGCTTTTCGGACTCCGCCTTGCCGATGATGACAGCGTCGTTCTGCAACAGGTCGATGGTGTTGCCCTGAAGCATTTTCGCAGGGCGTCCGTAGAGCGTCGCGTCATCCAGCCCATAGAGGCGTACGGACTGGTACTGGCCGTTTTCGAGACGCGCTGAAACGACACGCACAATGAGCGGGACGGCCCACTGGACTCCAGGTACGCTGCGCACACGATAAAGATCGGTGTCGAGCATGGGCTCGGCATCGTCGATGGAGCGCATCTGCGGATCACACACCCAGATTGGAGCGTCGACCACTTCAACGGCACGCGCGGTTCTGCCGATCAACCCGCAGAAGATGCCGCCTTGCTGCAGGAACAAGAGCGACACGAAGGCGAGACTGCTGACCAGCGTGATGTACTTGGCGCGGTCGCCCATCAGCATCTTGATGGCAATGGTCAGCATGAGTGGATGTTCCTTTGCGGATTGGATTCCTCAGTACAGCGGAGCGATGCGAGAGAAAAATCGGCAATCTGCTCGGCAGCGCGATGTAGAAAGGTCGCGTCCAGATAATCGAGCCTATTGAGGCGCGCAATGAGCGCACGGGCCACGCGAAGATTGACGCACTGGCCTGCAATACTGCCACAGGCGGCACGCAGACGCACGGTGCCTTTGAGGTCGGGCCGAAGTTGATCCACGAGTGCCTGCAGGATTGTGGTGTTGGGACCGATAAACTCCGCGACAACCTGCCCCAGCGCCTCGGTTGGTTCCAGGAATTCCCGCAGCATGAGGGTGAAGGCCGTCTCCTGACGGAACAACATCCGCACAAATTCGTGGATGTGCTGGCGGATGGCTTGCTCGGCGGCAAGCGGTGTACCAAGCGCAGCAGCGTGTTGCTGGCGTTGACGGGCTGCGTTCCAGAAGTCCTGGGCACGAATGAAAACCTGGCGCAGACATTCCTGATACAACTGCTGCTTGCCGCCGAAGTGATAGCTGATGGCGGCAACGTTGACCTCGGCGTCCTGGGCTAGATCGCGCACACTGGTGCCCGCGTAACCATCGGCAGCGAAGCGATCGGCGGCCACGGTGAGAAGGCGCTGGCGCGTGTCGGCGGCCAGTGTGGTGTTCAGGACTTGCCGGCTGGGACGCGAGGACGCCGGAGGGCGTTTGGATGGTTTGCGCGAAGGCACATTTTGATTAAAACGATCGTTTAACTCGATGTCAAGCGATCGTTTGAAAATGACAACGCGTGAAATGACAAGGCGCGAAAATGACAAGGCGCTGGAGCCGAGCTGGATTCGGCAGAGGTGCAGTATGAAGCACAAAAAAGAAGAGAGTGCCTTGGCAGCACTCTCTTCTTATCGGATGAATTTCCGGTGGCGGATGTTTTAGTGGAGTTCTGCCAGCTTTTGCGTCGCGATCTGACCGGCGGCAGTGTCTTTATCCGCGTCTTTCACTGCGGCATAGATTTGCCTGGCCTGTTGCGGATTGGTCTTTTCATAGAGCGCGGCAAGCGCCAGATTGGCCTGGCTGGCCGGTACCGTAGTGGTTGGATGCTTAGCCAGATCCTGATAGATATGGATGGCATCGGCAGTGCGCCCAGACTGCTGCGCCAGCGCGCCCAAGGCCATCTGCGCCAATGCGGCCAGATTTTTATCGCCGTGATCGGCTACCTGTTTCAGCGTGCTCTCGGCATCGGCATTCTGGCCCATTTCCATATACGTGAGGCCAGCAAAATATTCGGCGTTTTTGCCGGCGCTGGTCCAGCGATAGCTGTCGGCAACTTTCAGGAAAGCCGCGTTCGCATCCTTAGCACGGGCCACCGCATCCGGGTACGTCTTCAAGCCGGGCTGCTGCTCGCTGCCTGCCTGCGCCAGGGGCGTGAGGTAGGTTTCCATGGCCGCGCCGAAGGCCGCCTGGGCCTGAGTCTGCTGATGCTGATAAATCGCCGTGGCGCTGATGCCGACGATCAGTACGACGGCAAGGATGATGGCAGAAATGATGACGGTGCGCTGGTTGTCCTGCATCCAGCCGATGAAGGTCTGGGCAGAGTCCTGGAGTGCATCATGTTTGAGTGCGTGACGGGTCTTGGTGTCCACGAGGGTTTGGGTATGTCCTTGCCGAGGAAGAAAAGCTGGCGCGCGTTTGCTGCACACCAATCATTCTTAGTGTACCAGTGCGAAAAATTCAGGGTCAAGCGGAGTGGCGACACAGCAGCCGAGCGCATTTCCGGAAGCGCAATATCCCGGTTTGCGAAGGGTATAGCTGGCGCTGGGGCGCGGGATCGATCTTTATGGACACTCCTATAGAGATCTCTGGGAGATTTGCCGACCGCTTGATGCCTGGAGAAGGGGTTTTCAGGCGACGCGGGAGGCAGCGTCGATTTCGCCTTTTTCCATGCGCTCCTGACAGTCGATGCAATAGGGGGTCCAGGGCAGCGCCTCCAGGCGCTTGGGGCCGATGGTGTTTTCACAGTGCTGGCAGGTGCCGTAGGTGCCATCGGCAATCCGATTGAGAGCTTTGCGAACCTGAGAGAGCTGCACGTGATGATTGGTTCCCTGCGCGAAGAGCATTTCTTTCTGATAGGCGGAGACAGCCTGATCGCCGACATCCTGCGTGTCCTCCGGCGTACTTCTCAGAGCTTGTTCCACAGTGCGGGCCAATCCCTGTTCCAATTCCTGCTGACGCTTGCGCAGGGAAGTTTCGTAGCTGTGCAGGGGATGCGTCGATGCCATGGTTTTCCTCATTTGGTTGATGGACTGCGTGCTGCTTTTGTATTGGACGCAAACGAGGGTGAAAACGTTCAATAAAAATGCAGCTTGTTTCCACAAGTCATCTATGCGCGCCGAGTGGAAAAGGTTGCCTGCATATTCCCGGCTTGCCGTCGGCGTCTGTGCGCAAGTAGGCTATAACCATGTACGACAATTTTCGCGTTACGGATCGTTGGAGTGGAGAAGAACTCCATTGTGTATGGAGGGCCAACGTGGTGGCCATTGCGACACGCCATGCCGATGCGGTCGATGTCCGCTTTGATGTGGCTGGGCGTCCGGTATGGATTGCCATGCCATGTCCGGCGTGGGTGGAGTTCAAAAAGCGTACCGGCAATGTGATTACGGATTATCTGACGGCGCAGATTGCCGGACATTATCTGAAACAGGCCGTCGAGAGCGGTTACGACAACGGGCGCGAGATGTACACGATGACCGTCGATGAGGTGCTTTCGCACCTGGACACGGTGATGCACGAAGCCGGAGACACGAAAAATCTGCCGGTGCTGCCCGTGATTGCCTGAAGCGATCGGTTCCGGCTGTGCACATTTTTCCTGCGGCACTTTGTCACCTTCTGCCTGTGAGTGGCACAATGGTAAGTCCTCTCTCGCAGCCTCAGGAGTTGTCCCTTCATGACGGAAGTAAACACCGGCAGCAAGATCGACGCGCTGCTGCGCAGTCCTAAAGTCCATCACAATCTATCTATGTCGCAGCTGGTTGCGGTTTCGCTGGCCCGCGGCGAATCGAAGCTGGCCGCGAATGGAGCACTGGTGGCTTACACCGGCGCACGCACAGGCCGCTCGCCAAAAGACAAGTTCACCATAAAAGATGAATGCACCAGCGACCGTGTGAACTGGGGCAAGGTGAACCAGCCCTTCGAGCGGGAAAAATTCGACGCGCTGCTGGATCGAGTGCTGGCGCATCTGCAGGGCCGCGACCTGTATGCGCAGAACCTTTTTGCCGGGGCCGACAAGGCGTACCGGCTGCCGATCCGGATTGTCGGAGAGTATGCGTGGCACGCGCTGTTTGTGCGGCAATTGTTTTTGCGGCCTACAGCGGAGGAACTGGCGGCGCACAAGCCGGAGTTTACCGTGATTGCCGCGCCGGAGTTTGAGTCTGTTCCGCAGCGCGATGGCACGCGGTCGGGAACATTTATTCTGACCGACTACACGCGCAAGATCATCCTGATCGGCGGGACGAAATACGCCGGTGAGATGAAGAAGTGCATCTTTGGCGTGATGAATTTTCTGTTGCCGGAGCGCAATGTTTTCCCCATGCACTGTTCGGCCAATGTGGGCGAAGATGGCGTGACGGCATTGTTTTTCGGCCTGTCGGGGACGGGCAAGACGACGTTGTCGGCGGACCCGAAGCGTCGCCTGATTGGCGACGACGAGCATGGCTGGAGCGCGGAGGGCGTCTTCAACTTTGAAGGCGGCTGCTATGCCAAGTGCGTGGATTTATCGGAGGAGAAAGAGCCACAGATTTATCATGCGATCCGGTTCGGTTCGGTGCTGGAGAATGTGGTGCTGCATCCGGAGACCTGCGAGCCGGATTACCACGACGTTCGCTTTACAGAGAACACGCGTGCCGCGTATCCGCTGGATTTTATCGACAAGGCGGTGCTGCCAAGTGTGGGCGGCCATCCCAGGAATGTTTTGTTTTTAACGGCGGATGCGTTCGGCGTGTTGCCGCCAATCTCCAGGCTGTCGCCGGAACAGGCGATGTATCACTTTCTTTCCGGATACACGGCGAAGCTGGCAGGAACGGAAGCGGGCCTGGGCAGCGAACCGGTGCCGGATTTTTCGACGTGTTTCGGTTCGCCCTTTATGCCGTTGCCGCCAAAGGTGTATGCGGAGATGCTGGGTGCGCGTCTGCGCGAGCACAACGCGCAATGCTGGCTGGTGAATACCGGTTGGACCGGAGGTGCGTTTGGCGTGGGACATCGCATGAGCCTGCCGCATACACGCGCGATGGTGCATGCCGTGCTGGATGGACGGCTGGCAAAGACAGAGTTCGTGACGGAGCAGGCCTTTGGATTGAGCATTCCGACGGCATGTCCGGATGTGCCGAGCGAACTGCTGAATCCGCGCAATGCGTGGAAGGATGCAGCGGCCTACGATCAACAGGCGGCGATGCTGGCGGCGAAGTTTGAGCAGAACTTTGCGAAGTTTGATGTCCCGGAAAAGATCCGTGCCGCCGGGCCTCGGGCCAAGAAGTAGCGGCATCCAAGGTAAGAGATGTTTGTTCGCAAGCTGCACGTAAAGAAGATCGATCAAAACGGCCAACCGATGGATTGCCCCATTCACTGGATCGACAACTTCGCCATGCGCAACTTTACCAACGATGCCATTTTCGACGACACGTTGCCGGTTGCCGATGGGCGGATGGAAGCGGGGTCGCGTGTGCCGTTGCCGGAGTTGCGCGTTGCGATGGAAGAATGGTTCCGGCGCAAAGGGTATCTGAAGCCCGAAGACAGGCTGACGATAACGGAGAACAAATCCAGCTTGTAGCTGTCGGTTCCCAGCTGGCAGACGAAAAAACAGGGGAATTCCGCGTACCTGGGCGCACTTCGACACACCTGGGCACCCGCATCCCGCCGATCCGGGAACTATTTTCCGGGAAAATTCTCGATGTGAAAATCGCCGGTGCGGCCAAAGTACATGGCTTTTCTGCCGCGCAGCCAGACGCTGTAGTCGGCAACTCCCGCAGCCATGATTCGGCGCAAAAATTCTGCATAATCGATCTGCTTTTGCTGGATCACGGAGATTGCCTCCTTGACGGCAGGGATGTCGAGATTGTGGGCAATGGCGGGCGCACCGGCCAACGGGATGGGTTCGAGATGCGCTTCGTCATGGTTGCTGTAATGCGTTTTTTCCATGCGGACGAGATCGGCGCGGTAACGCTCGACGTCTTCCGCGGCCATGCGCTGGATGGTTTCCGGGAAGGACAGGTTTCCCTTCAAGGCGAGATGAAGGCAATCATGCAGGACTTGGTTGTTCATAAAGAGTCTCCTTGAGAAGCTATTAGCATAATGTCATATTGACAGCATGATGTCAATATGTAAAAGTAACGTATGCAGAAAAAAGTAAAAACCCGGGGTTTCGCGGAACTGATTCCTCTGCTGGTGGCGGATGTGTATCAACTGGCGGGAGCCTTTCGGCAGTGGGGGGACGGGATTGCCGGAGAGGTGGGACAGACGCAGGCGCGCTGGCAGGTGCTGAGCGCGGCTTCGGTGGGAGGTCGCACGGTAGCGCAACTGGCGCGGCGGCTGGGCTATGCGCGCCAGAGCGTGCAGAGGACGGCGGATCTGCTGGTGACCGATGGTTTGGCAAAGTATGCCAGCAACATGGATCACAGAAAATCGCCGCACCTGGAGTTGACCCAACATGGGGACGATGCATTGAAAACATTGACGGCGGCGGCCGGCCAGGAGCATAAAAAGCTGGCGGCTGCGGCATCGGCGGCCGGAGTGAATACGACGGAATTGCAAACGGCACTGGATGTGATTCGACAGATGTGTGCGGCGATGGAAACGAAGGGATTTGCTACGAGGCCATGAGGGAGAGGCCCTCGCCCATCGGGAGGGATGGGCTGCGAATTGTATAGGCCCTGTTGTATGTTTAGAAGAATGAAGTACACGCGAATGCTCCATGCTGGAAGCCGTACCGTTCTTATTTCTTTTGCGCTGTGCGCGATGCTGCCGTCGTATTTTGTGGCGGGAGCGCAGGCAACCAAAGAGACACCTGCCGCCAAGAAAGCCGCTGCTGTCGGTCCATCTTCCGCAACAGATAAATCTTCCGCTTCCGATAAAGCCAATCTGCAGACGCTGCCGCCGCTGCCTGCGGATGCGTCTGCAGCGCAAAGCATGCAGTTGAACGGAAAGACGCTGCACTACACCGTTACGGTGGGCAAATTACCGGTCCGCAACAAAGATGGGAAGGTAATCGGCGAAGTTGTCTACACGGCCTATACGGTGGATGAGCCGAACCGCCCGGTGACGTTTGCGGTGAATGGAGGACCCGGGGCTTCTTCTGTATTTCTGAATTTTGGCGCGATTGGTCCGAAGCATTTGAATATGGGTAACGAGGGCGACAGTCCTTCCGACCCCACGACGCTGACGGACAATCCGGGCACGTGGCTGGACTTTACGGACCTGGTTTTCATCGACCCGATCGGCACCGGGTTCAGCCGGTCGCTGGTTCCGGAGGCCGAAGCGAAGAAGGACTTTTACAGCACCGTTCCGGACATTGAATATCTGTCGCGCGTGATCTATGACTGGCTGGTCGAGAACGAGCGCCTGACTTCACGGAAATATCTGGTGGGGGAGAGCTACGGAGGATTTCGCGGGCCGCGCATCACGTATTATCTGCAATCGCAGTTGGGTGTGGCCATGAATGGAGTGGTGCTGGTTTCTCCGTACCTGAATCCCACGCTGGAAGACAATGGCAATCTTTCTCCGATTCCGTGGATGGTGACGCTGCCTCCGATTACGGCGGCACACCTGGAACGAGAGCACAAGCTGACGCCGGAAGCCATGGCGGATGTGATTGCGTATACCGAAGGGCCATATGCAACGGCGCTGATTAAAGGACGCTCGAATCCCGATGCCACGCAGGCAATGATCCAACATGTGACCGAGATGACGGGGTTGGACGCGGAGTTTGTAAAGCGCTCCGGGGGCCGACTGGAGACAGGCGCCTATCTGCGCGAAGTGTTCCGGGAGGAAGGCAAACTTGGGTCTGTCTATGACTCGAACGTGACGTCATTCGATCCTTTCCCGTATGCGCCGAACCAGAGGGCGAATGATCCCCTGCTGGCGACCATGATTGCTCCGACGACGACGGCAATGGTCAATTTTGTAACGCAAACGGTTGGGTGGAAGATCGATGCGCGGTACAACACGCTTTCCGACGAGGTGAACCGGCTATGGGATGGGGGAGACGCGCTGCGGGCAGGCTCGGTGACGCAGTTGCGGCAGGCAGTTGCGGCGGACCCGAATCTGCGCGTGCTGATTGTGCATGGCTGGAATGATCTGTCGTGCCCGTTTATGGGATCGATTTTGACGGTGAACCAGATGCCGGTGATGGGCGACCCGACGCGCGTGGCGGTGCATGAGTATCCGGGCGGCCACATGTTCTACACGCGCCTGACGAGCCGAGAAGCGCTGCGTAAGGATGTAGAAGAGATGTACAGCAAGCACTGAAGGTTTGCATCGAACAGCAGTGTCGACTTCAATCCACGTCTCAGAGGCGAGACGTGGAGTACCCGGTATGAAGTTATCTGAGACCTAGGCTATCCGTTTGGACATAGGCCTAGAGAAAATTATTTTATAGAAAGTCATCTGTGTCCTCTTCCGTTTGAATGGGTTGAGCTTCGCCCCCCTCCTCGTATGTAATAGGCGGATAGATTTTTTGAGAATGGTTAGCTATGAGCTTCGAGAACTCTTCATCGGTACCGATGTGCCGCAAAAAGGGTATATATTCACCGGCTGCGTCTTCCCGCAATGTGATGTCATAGAGCACTCCATCTTCTTCAATTACAGAATGGGCATCATACATACACTGCCCGTCTATACCCATAGGGAGGACCATCCAACCGCGCACCGCCTTGATGTTTGGGTTGAGACTCACCCAGAAATCAACATTCTCATGGCATTTGGCCGGTTCCGGCTTCCAGCCTTCAGATTCAACTTTGCGACGCTGCATGTGTTCAGCTTCGTGCAAACGTGAGTGTAAAGATGCAAAGTAATCTTCAGCTGATACCTGCGTCATTTAGTCCTCGGCTGATGGTTGTTTGTTGATACACTGTTTTCGCTTCCCAGACCTAAATCAAAGGTTGGTCAATTGATTGAGGACTCAAGAAAAATTCCATAGGTTTCGTGTGACGTGCTGCACATGCGTGTTTAGCCTTGTTCCATTACTGGGAGTAGTGCTGATTGGGAATGTTTTCGCGCAGACCAAAATACCTGCGTGTCCTGCCGGTTCCCAGACCGAAAAGTGGCAGGACAAGGCAAAGCCTTACATCCATTTTGATTGTAAGTTGCCTGAGAAAATCAATAATATGGCGATGTGCCGTGAATGGGAAGGCACTTATTGGAACACGAAAGTCGCTGTTCCGTGTGGTTCACGAGTTAGTTCCGCTGTTGAGTACACAGGCTCACTGAGATGTCCCGTCTCTCAGCAAGTTTATTTGTGGGATAGTTCAACAAAGTCTCTAAGCAAAGAGATCAGTTGCCTTCCCGCTGGCTGGAAAAGCATCCAAATGACTATGCATGGCTGTCCCAGCGGTTATATCCCTGGGACTCCAGCTCTATTCGGGCAGGATGACTGTTACCGCCCAAGGCCTTCGTCATCCGACCAAATTGCGAAGCAGCGCGAAGACATTCAACGGGACGATTTACTTGCCCGTAATATCAATGGCTATTCACTTGACATGACGGTTCAGCAAGTTCAGGCCGTCGCGCATGAATCCTTGCGGTCAATAGGCGCGGGACAGTACCTAGTTACCGCCAACGGCATTGACTATGATTTCGGTTTTTCTGTTCTTGGTCACCTTTACCGCATCGACTCCAAACAGATTCTCGGTCGGTTCATTCCCGATGAAGCATTTGCAAGGATACTGACCAAAAAGCTCTCAGATAAATTTGGTCCACCACAAACGAATCAGTTGCCGGGCGGCCCTGCATTTTGGCAATACGTTGAGCCGTACCGGGAAGCCGGAGGGCCGGTCAGTAATCGAATAACCGTAAGCCTATCTGCTCTGTTACTCGGAGGATCGGGTCAACCGATATCACTCAACATGAAGCTGATGGACTTCCGAATCATGCGCCGTGACTTAGCCAGAGCGAATGCGGGACCACGTTCAAATGCTGAGGACAACACTAGGTTTTGAGATCTAATCATTGTTAGCGAGTGCCCCACGCCACGCTTCTGAGACATAGGCAGTTTTCGCTCATCCCTATTTTGCAGGGCTGTTGAATTCTTCGCCCATCCAATCTTCGAAGGCCGTGAGGTTCTGCGGGCGGCCAAGAAAATTTTTGACCAGATCGGCGCCGGGTTCCGAGCCACCGGGTTCAAGAATCGTTTCGCGATAGCGGAGCGCCATGGGGCCTTCGACCAGATTTTGTTGATCGAACTGGCGGAAGAAGTCGAGCGCAATCACTTTGTCAAAGAGATAGGTGTAGTAGTTGGACGAGTAGCCGGTGAGATGCGTGAAGGACGCATAGAGGCGGTTGCCGTCGACCCAGGTGTAGGGCAGCGCGGCGGTGTAGCCGGTGTGCATGAGCGTGTCGAGGTCGATGGTGGCCGGCGGACGGTCATGCAGGTCGAGTGAGAAGCGCGTGTAAAAGAGCTGGCCACGCACCCAGTTGCCACGGCCAAAGGCGCTGGCGCGGTTCATGCGCTCGATGCGTTCGGCGGGGATGGGTTCACCGGTCTGATAATGCTTTGCGAAGGATTGCAGCAGTGCCGGATTGCGGAAGAATTCTTCCAGCATTTGTGAAGGCGCTTCGACAAAGTCGCCTTCGGTACTGATGCCGCTGACACCGGCCCATTGCTGCTGGCCGCCGAGGATGGCGTGCATCAGATGACCGAATTCGTGGAAGAAGGTGACGACGTCGGAGTACTGCATGAGGCCGGGGTCTTGCGACTGGCTGGCGGCGCCGACTGTGCCGCCGGGGAAGTTGCAGATGAGCGCGGCTTCGGGAATCTGTTGACCGTGCATGCCGGGCACGAGCGGATAGGCGGAAAACCACTTGTTTTTGCCATCGCGCGGATGCATGTCGAGATAGAAGCGGCCTATGAGCTGGCCGTTCTGCTTGCTATCCGGGCTATGGTCTGCTTTGCGGTCGTATACGTCCCAGGCGGTGACGGAAGGGTCCCAGACGGCGGCGTTGGGGGCAGGGCGAAACTCGACATGAAAGAGGTTGGCTGCGGTGTCGAGGACCCCCTGCTGCACGCGGTCGTAGGGGAAATAGGGGCGCACGGATTGCGAGTCGAAATCGAAGGCGTGGCTGCGATACTGCTCATACCAATAGGTGGCGCTGTCGGCGGAGATGGCGGTGAGGCCCGGCTGCTGCTGACGGGCAAAGTCGAGCACCATGCTGTATTCCCTGGCTGCAGCGGGTTTGGAGGCTGCGTCCAGTTCCGCGAGGAAGCTTTGCACGTTGGCCGCTGAGCCGATCATCTGGTCTGCCGTGGCCAGATCGGCCCAGGTCTGGAAGCCGAGCGTGGTAGCCAGCTCCTGCCGCGTGGCCAGCAGATCCAGCAGGACTTGTTTGTTGGCCGGAAAGGCGCGGGTGTTGTAGGCCAGAAACATGCGATGGCGCAGGTCTTCACTCTTGGCAAAGGTCATGACGGGCATGTAGTCCGGGTAATCGGTGGTGAGCTGGATAACGCCGTCGGGACCCGGTTTGTGGTTGGCGATAAAATCGGCGGGCAGGCCAGCCAATTCCTCGGCATTCTGGACGGGGACGGCGTTGACGTGTTCCTGCACATTGCGTCCAAAGACCAGACTTAATTGCGTAATCTGTTCCTGAAGATGCTGGACGCGCTTGCGGGTGGCCTCGTCTTTGTCGACTCCAGCCAGCCGGTACTGCAGTAGGGTGCGACTAAGGTAATAACCGGTTGCAGGATCGGCCTGGGATGCGTCAAGAGCAGCCAAAGCACGATACACTTGCTGATTGAGCGAGAGCGCAACGCTGGCCTCGCTGACCTTCTGAACCAGGGCCTCGGCGTGGTCGCGGACGCTTTTTTCGGAGGAAACAGAGTACATCAGGCCGGTTTCCGAGCCAGCGACGCTGAGTTCGGCAAGGGCGCGGTCGTAGGGGGCCAGGGTGTTGGCGATGGTGCGGGTGCCCTGAACGGTTGTGAGCTGCTGGATGGCCTGCTGCTGGGCGTCCAGGTGGCGGGTGACCCAGGCTTCCAGATGCGCCGGGTCTACAGGGCCAGCCCAGGCATGAAGAGGGTCCATGGGGTCAGGCAGGGAGCTGGGAATAGGGGAATTGGGAATTAGGGCGGCCAGGCTGGGCCAGGCCGTGAGGAGCAACAATTTACCGAGCATGGTGCTTAATCTCCTAGAAACAGTCACACCGCCGCAGGCGGGAAGGGTTAGAGTACCATTCACGGAATATGGGCCACAGCGGCGGAGCGAGACAGGGTTGGAACAAAACAAAGACAGGGAAGCTGGAGCCTATGGAACTTAAATGGGGCCCGAGGCATCCATTACAGAGCAAAAAGCAAGTTCCCGGGTACCCTGCGGGGGCGGTTTCTTTGATATTAAGTAAAGGATTCATAGGGCAGGAGTTGCATCTGGTTGCAACCATAGATAAGATGCCGCAATTGCTGTAATGAAAACGAAATGACGAACGCTACTGCAAGTTACTCGATGCAATACCTGCAATCCCGCTTAACAAGGGTTTGCGTGGCCATTATTGGCAATACACCGCAGGAGATGGTTGATCGGGCGACGGAGACCGTACGCGAGAACACCTTTCTCGAATTCCGCCTGGATTACATTCCGAAGCCGTTGCTGGCGCTGCCCAAACTGAAGCAGTTTCTGCAAGACCATCGCGAGGTGACGGCGATTGCCACCTGCCGCCGGGCTGCCAACGGAGGGAAGTTCAAGGGCACGATTGCTGCAGAGATCGAAGTGCTGGGGAAGGCTGTCTCTGCCGGCTGCCAGATTGTCGATGTGGAGCTGCAGACGGCAGAATCCATAAAAGCCGCCGGACTGAAGAAGTTGCGCGAGCTGGGACCGGCGCTGATTGTCTCCTACCACGACTTTACGGCGACGAAAGATCTGGCCAAGATCTACGCGCGAATCCGTCCGTTTGCGCCGGAGTTCATCAAGATAGTCCCGACGGCAAAGTCGCTGGCCGACAACGTGACCATGATGCGTTTTCTGGAAGAGAAGCGCGATGAAGCCAGAGTCGTTGGCATCTGCATGGGCGACTACGGCATCATCAGCCGCGTGCTGGGTGTGCGCGCGGGCAGCATCTTCACGTTTGCCGCAGCGACGGCCGGCGCCGAAACGGGGCCGGGACAGATTGCGGCGCGGACGCTGATCGAGACCTATCGCATTGAGCAGGTGGATGCGGCAACGAGAGTTTATGGCGTGGCGGGCAATCCAGTGCAGCATTCGCTGTCACCGATCATGATGAATACCGCGTTTCGCCGCGAGACGGTGAATGCAGTGTTTCTGGCGCTGCAAACGTCGAAGCTGAATGATTTGCTGCTATTAATTCGTGAGATACCCGTGCACGGAGTTTCAGTAACAATGCCGTTGAAGCAGGAGATAATGAAGCATCTTGACCGCACCGATGCGCTCTCCGAGAAGATTGGCGCATGTAATACCGTGGTTCGTGCGCAGGATGGAAAGCTGATTGGCTACAACACCGATGTGCATGGCGTGGTACGGCCGCTGGAACAGCGACTGGTGCTGCGCAAGGCAAAGGTGCTGGTTCTGGGAGCTGGAGGCGCTGCAAGAGCAGCCGTCTTTGGCCTGCGGGACAAGGGTGCGGAAGTCTTTATTCTGAACCGTACTCCGCAGACGGCGCAGAAACTGGCGCGCGAGTCCGGAGCCAAGACCATCAAGCGGGACCAGGTGGCCAAGACCAGCTTTGATGTGATTTTGAATGCAACACCGGTAGGCATGACCGGCAATAAACAGCAGACAATTCTGGAAGCAAAAGAATTGAATGCGCGACTGGTCTTCGACATGGTTTACAACCCTGTAGAGACACCGTTGCTGCAGATGGCCCGAAAAAAAGGTCTGCATGTGATTACCGGGGCAGAGATGTTTGTCCATCAAGGCGCCGAGCAGTTCCAGCTATGGACTGGAAAGCCCGCGCCAAGAGAAGAAATGTGGCGTGTTGTCACCCACGCATTGCGACAACAGGCTGGTAACGACAAGGGCACAAACGAAGCAGAAAGCTAGAGCTATAGCCATTCATCTTTCCCCCAAGAGGAGGCATAGCGCTGGATTAGGACCCCGGAAGAGGCATTCCTGGGCACGGTCGTGTCGGCGCTAGACTACTTTAATGATGCGTAAATTACTACGATTTGGCAGTACTGTACTTCCTTATCTCGCATGGTTGGCTCCCTTTGTGGAAAGGGCATTCTGGCCCAGGGAGAACGGTACGCCCCGTGCCATCCACGAATTGCAACATCACATTGACAGGCTCTCTATGCAAACATCGTCCCTGCAGGCGGCGACGCTACCGGCATTGCATGCCGATGTGGAACCGGTGCTGCCGATGCTGGCGGAACAGCAGAAACAGTTGGAAAAACTGGGGCTGCAGAACGAAAAACTCAAGCTGCAGAATGAAAAGCTGGAACAGCAGAACGCAGAGATGAGCGACGCGATCGAAAGCCTTTCCCGTGAACAGGAGGACATGGCCGAGCAGATACGCGCGATGGCAGGATGGGTGCGCAACGCTGCGATGGCCGGCCTGTTTTTATTGTTGTTGTTCCTGCTGCTGAAGGGCGTGCAGCTATTGCATGGCCTGAGTCACTGAACTCTGCCGACAATCAGCGCCAAATCGCTGTTTGACTGCCCGGAACCGCGTCCCGAACTCCCGGAATGCATGGGAAGAATTGCGGAATTTTTCCTTCCACCCGTTATTCTTTTGCCACTGTCATATCTGCAAACCCCTCAATTGACAGGTTGCGCGCGGTCATTCGCAAGGACTACTATGTTGACGACGTCCGGTACAGCCCATTGTGGCGCGCCAGTTCGCCAGACCAAACCAGTTCCTTGTAGTCACGAAACTTAACATAAATTTGCCTTGAACGGCCATAATCACCAACGTGACGGAGTGACTCTGTATGGCATGGTATGCCTACTGCATTGCAGAAAAGCAAGCGTTTCCTGAAGTTGCCCACCATCGTAAACCGGTACCAATGGACGATTTAGTAGGCGTACTAGGAAATCAAATCTTCCTTTATCCAGCCAGTGATTTTGCAATCATTGTCAGCGAACACAATCCACAGGACAATTTAGATCAAAAAGCTGCTGTCGATCATGCACGCGTGATCAGCGACTGTTTCAAAATCTCGACTGTTCTACCGTTTCGGTTTGGAACCGTTTTCTCCGACGACGATGCGCTACGGCGCAGCGTACGCAGCAATCAACGGCAGTTTCTTGCCAATGTTGAGCGGTTGCGGGGGAAGGCGGAAATGCATTTGAAAGTGCTGTTGAACGATGTCTGTCCGGATTTTCCCAAGTACATGTCGAGCCCCTGCGCTGGCAAGGAGTACCTGTCCCGCTTGCGGGAGACGGCGTCGATGCAACGGGACCGGCAAACGAAAGCACGCGCCGTTTCTGTACAGATGCACCGGATGTTTGCTCCATTGGAAGAAGAGATCTCGTGCAAACGAATGGAATCCGGGAAAATGTTGCTCGACATTGCGCATTTGATTGATCATCGCTGTGTGGAGCGATATCAGAACAAATATTCCAGCGCGAGCCAAACCATGCGGGAATGCAGCATGGCATTGTCAGGCCCCTGGCCTCCGTATCACTTCGTCCACCGGACGCAGCGCACGGCAAGTCACAGTGTCGGCATACACGGCCACGCCTAACTTTCAGCTATAACTACAACCCTGTAATCGGAAAGCCCTCGCAGACCCCACATCCGCAGAGGGCTTTTCCGTTTTTGGGCCGTCTGCAAGGAGCGAGACAGGAACAAGGTTTTTCGGCCCACATTCAATAGACGGGGCACACGAAAAAAGGGGACCAAGGACAATAGAAATTTTTTGCCAGGTTGGGAAGACGGAAATGCCCCTGGCAATTACAAGCGTTAACCTTTCGGAATAACAACGAAAGGCCCGGCTTCATTCGAAGGATCATTTCCCAGGAATGCCGGACGACGCAGCGTCGATGCATAGGAGAGTTCCCACGCTGGAGACTGCAGTTGCGGCATTGGATCTGCCTGGAAGAGCTTCCTGCACTGGCGGGCTGTCCACCGCGCCCAGTTCTTCGACTTTTTCCTGCGGGCGCTGTCGGTTGAAATGCCGGTTCCCGCGTACATCTGCCGGTAGAGTTTCGAGAGGAACATAAAGGCGATCCTGGCCCGCAGCGTTGGCGTGCAGGCGGACCGCTGCCAGATCGCGCTCCAGTTATAAAAACGGTCCCAGACTTTCTGGGTGCGCTCGCGAATTTCGTCGGAACTCATGGACGGATGCGGCGTGAACATCTTGGGACGAACCTCGGTAGGAATGAGCCAGTAGCGGGTGATCGGCACATCGCCCACGAGAGTGGGATGCGCTGCCTGCTCCTTTTCCCAGCGTGTAAAGTCCACGGTGCCGGGAAAAGGCGTCATCATCACAAACTGGGCGAAGGTAACGCCCGCCCTGAGGGCCATATCCACGGTGGCATCGAAGGTTGCCGGCTTGTCTGTCGGGAGCCCGAAGATGAACGAACCCAGCACATGGACGCCATGCTGTTTGAAGGTTTGCAACTGCTTCGCCAGCGCCTCGCCGGAGTAGTTGAAGTCTTTGAAGACGGATTTCAGACCTTCGGGTGTGACAGCTTCAACACCGACCAGAGCACCTTTGATATTGGCCTTGCGCATGGCGTCGAGATACTCGCCGTCCTCGCCTGCTTCCATCGTGATCTGCGTGAAGAAGACCATGTCTTTGGGCAGCTTTGCCAATTCTTCCATCAACTGAAAGCGCTCAGTGCGGATGGCGGTCAACTCTTCCAGTTTGGCGAGGTTGTTCTGTTCGCGGGCCAGTCGCAGATCGGTCAATGTGACGGGATAGAAGTTGTCATCGGCGAGAGCAATAAAGCGGAAGCCGATGCGGCGCAGATCGACGATTTCGTCGATCACACTCTGAAACTGCCGTTGTCTCGGCTTCTGCCCATCGGTGCGCCAGACGCTGCAAAAAGAGCAATGCTTGGGGCATCCGCGAATGGTCTGTACGGAGGCCCACATATATTTATCACGCGGCATCAGATCCCAGCGCGCAGCCAGGAACTGATTTCCTTCAATCCGGCCGCCGTCATAGATGCGGCCAGGCTTGCCGACGAGGCAATCCGCAACAACTTTACCCCAGGCAAGATCGCCATCGCCCTTGACCACGGCATGAGCCTGTCCGCGCTCAAAGGCCTCTTCGGGAAACAGTGTGGCGTGAATGCCGCCATACACAACCCATGCGCCGCGGTCGCGCGCCATGCGGCCGACCTGGTATCCACGCAGGGCATTACCTGTATGGACGCTGATCCCGACAATATCTCCGGGCTGGATGCTTTCGGGCACAATCTGTTCCAGAGATTCATCGACGAGAATAGGGTTTCCCACTACCGAAGGAGTTGCTGCAGCAAGGACAAACAGCCATCTAGGTGTAATGACGGCAGTGCCGAAAGAATTGTCGCTGGGGTTTACAAGATGAACGCTCAGAGAATCCGACCTTTCCTCGTGCGAGTTCGGAGGCTTCACGGAGCGTATTCACAATTGGAAAAATCATTTGCCGCAATGCAGATTGGCAAGATTACCGATCACGAGTATTTTCGCCGGACTATGTACGTCATCATACACAACGCTTGTGACCCTCGTATTTATGGATATCCATGCAGGCGATGGAGCGGCTGGTATTGTTTTCTGGCATAAGCGCGAAGCGTGGTTGCGTTGTATTGGCTGCAGGAACGATTTAAGTGCTTGCTGGAAGAACGAGATCCAAAATGGCATGAGCATTGGCCAGTACACGATCTCGCAAAGCGTTAGGTGCGAGAACGTATACCTGTGGACCCAAGCCGAGGGCGACGAATTGAGCCTGAGAAAGGCTTTCGAACTCGATGTCGCAGAGAATCCAATCGGCGGGAATTTCAGAAGGATGAGGGATTTTGGGAGCTGGCGTAAGCAGATACCAGCGGCCGAGGGACGTGGCTGCTTCCGGTGCAAGGGCCACGGTTGCGAGGTAGCGTGGACGCTGCTGGGCGAGTTGTGCCGTCGAGGCTTTCCAGTAGTGGACCAGATTGAAATTGGATAGGCGCCGAAAAGAGACTGCGAGCACGACGGCATGGGACATGCGAGAGATGCGATAGGTGCGCATGCCTGCAGGCGCGCGGGCGACGAGATACCAGACGGCCTGCTTACAGACGATGCCGAAGGGATCGACGGTACGCGGCGCGGTCTCGCCGTCCGGGCGAGCGTAGAGGAAGGTGAGCTTGGAGTCGCGCGCGATGGCGTCCTGCACGATGGGCAGCAGGGAAAGATCTTCTGAGGAAGAAGGACGCCAGCCGGTGGGGTCGATGTGAAGGCGGGCGCGGATGGAGGCTGCCTGGTTGCGCATGCTGCCGGGCATGGCGGCCATGAGCTTTCCGAAGGCACGCTCGGCGGCAGCGATCAGCCGCGGGTCGCCGAGGGTACTGGGTTGGGCCATCAGCAGGGCACGAAGTTCGGCTTCATCGAGTCCCGGGACTTTCGTGCGCCAGCCCTTTTCGAGTTCCCACCCGCCATTGGTGCCACGAAGGGCAAGGATGGGGACGCCTGCGGCGCTAAGGGCTTCCATATCGCGATGCGCCGTGCGTTGCGAGACCTCAAGACGCTCGGCCAACTCGCGGGTGGAGAGACGGCCCTGCGCCTGAAGGAGCATGAGCGCAGAGAGCAGACGATCGGACTTCATGCCGGTGGACCCTCCTCATAGCTGGAACCTGAGTGGATGAGACATTTTCAGTTTTATTTGCAATATATGACAACAGTTGTCATATATCCATTATTACCTTCAAATTGTGAGGCCAAGAGTCTCCCAAAGGAAGGGTGATGATGGAACTGAAAAAGTTTTTTCTGGAGCAGTTGGAGCGCGAGGCAGTGGCATCGTGCAGAGTGATCGAGCGTGTGCCTGAGGGACAGAATGGATGGAAACCGCATGAACGGTCGATGGAACTGGGGTATCTGGCTGCGCTGGTGGCGACGATGCCGGGCTGGCTGTCCTTCATGATCGATCGTAACGAGCTGGACTTGAACGATCCGTCCGGCGCGACCTTTCGCACCAAGGCAATAGAGTCGCGGGCGGAGCTGATGCGGCTGCTGCATGAGGGGTTGGAAAAATCCACGAAGGCACTGGAGACCACGACGGAGGAGCACCTGATGCAGCCGTGGCGACTGAAGATGGGAAGCCAGGTGGTCGCGGAGGGACCGCGCTATACGATGATTGCCAACGGCGCGCTCAGCCATCTGGCGCATCATCGTGGGCAGCTGACTGTGTATCTGCGACTGATTGACGCGAAGGTGCCAGCGATCTACGGACCAAGCGCAGACGAAATGCCCGGGCACAGATGAAAAGCGCGAAGCTTAGACGGATTTCTTGCGAGTGAGGACGAAGCTGTCTTTGCGGTGCAAGGCAGCGGCATGATCGATTTTGCGCCAGAAGGCGACGAAATAATCCGTTGCCGAAATGATGGACACAAGAACCATGAAATAAACAGCCATGACAGCAATGAGATGGACCGGCATGATGAACCAGCCAAAGTGCCACACATCCCAGGCGCGGTCGAGGATAGCGGCCACGACCGCGACCACCTGGGTGACCATCTTGAGCTTGCCCAGTTCGCTGGCTGTGATCGTGAAGCCTTCCGAAGAGGCAATCGAGCGCAAGCCGCTGACGAGAAATTCACGGCCAATGACCAGAACGGCGATCCAGGCGGGAACGATCCTCGGATTGAATTCGACCAGCGCGATGAAGGCGGCACTGACCATCAATTTGTCGGCCAGAGGGTCGAGCAGCATACCCATGGTGGTGATCTGGCCGCGTTTCCGCGCCAGATAGCCGTCTACGCCGTCCGTGATGGAGGCGAGGATGAAGAGAATGGAAGCCAGAATTTCCTGCTCGCCATATATGCCGTGCCCGTGAAAGCTGCGGGAGAGCAGCCAGATCAGCAGAGGCACGCAGCATATCCGGCTCATCGTGATGGAGTTAGGCAGGTTCACAGGGGTTTAAAATGACTGCGTCCGGAAACGATGAGGCAAGAGACAAGCGCAGCCAGTCTGACTGCATTATGCACTAGAGAGAGCCGTGTCGGGAACGGACATCCTAAAGAATGCTGTTGCGAGCGTTTCTGTTGCGGGACACCACCGTTTGTTAATTTTGGACCACAGTACCGGGATCGGGGACAACGGGATTGTCTTGCATGGATGGAGGAACGGGCTTATGGCCTGGCGAGTGCAGTACGCCATCCTGCGGAAAAAATATCATGAAGACGGTCCCTGAGGGCGGGGAGGGATTCTCTGGAGACACATCGGGATTGGCAACGCGACTGTGCACGCGAACTGCGCCTCCGTGCTTTTCGATAATTTCCGTACTGACCCAGAGACCCAGACCAGTTCCCGTGGTTTCCTTGGTAGTAAAGAATGCCTCGAAAATTCGCTCGCGCACGCTATCGCTCATTCCGCAGCCGGTATCGGCTATGACGACGCGAACGCCTGGAGTGTGGCCATCGCGCCAGTCGTGGGATTCGCGAACGGAAACCAACAGACGGCCACCCTGCGACATGGCATCGAGAGCATTGCCTACAAGGTTGGCAAAAAGCTGGCGTAATTCACCTTGCAGCGCCAACAGTTCCGCATTGTCATTGTAGCGGCGGACAACCTCAATCTGTGCCGACTGCAGGCGGCCCTGATACAGGGCGAGAACGGAATCCAGCACCTCGCAGAGTTTGGTTTGCACCGGCTGCGTGGACTGGCGATAAAAACGCAACGTCTGCTGCGTGATCTGGGAGACACGAGCAATCTCATGCTGCGCCATCTCGGTGTACTTCAGCGCTTCGCCGTCCAGCGAGGTCTGATAGCGCAGCAGGTAAAGCAGGTTGGTTACGGCCTCCAGCGGATTATTGATTTCATGCGCGATGGAGGCGGCCAGGCGTCCGGTGGCGGCCAATTTTTCAGTTTTGCGGAGGGCCTCTTCCGACTGCTTGCGTTGCGTTGTATCCACCACGACGGCGCCGACCCAACGAATCTGGTCTGTTCCGGTGCGAACGGGATAAAAGTTCGTCAACCATGTGCGCTGCGAGCCGGGCAGGGTCGGAAGTTCTCCGGTGAGCTCCACATCGCGCGCTGGTTCGCCGGTGTCAAAAATGCGCTGGATGATGTCGGCGATTTCACGAGCGGTTGCGCTGGGAAAGACTTCCTGGATGGGACGCCCCAGGTGGCGGCTGATGGGCAGATGATTGATATCGGCGAGAAACTGATTGACGCGAACATAACGTGCCTTGCGGTCGAAGAAGGCGAAGCCGATCGGGGCATTGGCCAGCATGGAATCCAGCAGCGCCAGTGTGTCGTTGAGTCCGGCCCGTTGTTCATTGAGCGCTGCCACCATGGTGTTGAAGGCATGGGTGAGCACGCCCGCTTCATTGATGGATGTGGTGCGGAGAGGGAATACATTTTGAATTTCAGGATCGCGGATGAGCAATTGCGTTCCGCGCAGCAGGCCACGCAACGGACGGGTGATGGAACGCGCCAGCAACAGGGAGACAATGGCATTGGCCAGGATGGCCAGCAGACCAAACAGCAGCGCAGAATTCAGAAAATAGCGGAGATCAACCTCGTCCTGAGTCATATCGGGATAAATCCAGGCCAGGGCGAGCGGACTACCGTCGACCAGGATAGGCGCCACCACCTCCGGATACGAATGATCCCCTTCAAAGACATGGATGCTAGGAGAAGCATGCAGCTGCGCTATTTCCGTGGGGGTAAGCGGTGCATAGTTGCCAGGGCCGTGGCGATCTCCATAAGCCAGTGGATGGCCGGAAAGATCTGTGATGCGGGCGGCGCGAATGGAAGGCGAGGCCGGCATGGAAGCCGTGATGGACTGCAACGCAGCCAGGCGCTGATCGGATAGCTCCTGCGATGCCGCATCTGCCAGGACATGCACCTGATACAGCAGCCGCTCCCGCGTGCGGTCGTGCAATTCCGAACTCTGTTGGCGATACACATATCCAACAAAGATGGTGACCAGCAAACACTGCAGCAGAACCGTGCCTGCGATGAGCTGACCGCGAATCGTACTGGGCACGAAGCGGGACATATCAGGGTTGGATGCCTCGATTGTAGAGGAGCATCAGGGAAGCTGCTCGGAAATTGCAGGAGGGGTATGTGCCATAACGGGCCGCATCCTGCTGCGAAGGCTGGCGGCGATCTGCGCGCCGTGGAAACGCCCGTTTTCAATGAAGATTTCGTGAGTACGCATGCCGGCCACAATCACGCCGGCGAGATAGATGCCCGGAACGTTGCTCTCCAGTGTCTCCGGATCGCAGACGGGAGAACGGTCCGCACCTTTCAACTGAATGCCGAGCGCCTCCAGAAAAGAAAAATCCGGATGATAGCCGGTGAGGGCAAAGACAAATTGATTTTCGAGCACACGTTCGCCGTTGGGTGTGGCGAGGCGGACGGTATCCGGAGCAATCTCAAGAACATTGGATTGGAAATAGGCGGTAATTTCGTTGTGGCGAATGCGGTTTTCAATATCGGGAAGAATCCAATATTTGACATGCTTGTGCATGGCAGCTCCGCGATGGACAAGCGTGACACGCGCACCGTGGCGCCATAGTTCCAGCGCCGCGATGGCTGCGGAATTTTTGCCGCCGATGACGAGCACATCCTGGTTGAAGTAGGGATGCGGGTCTTTGTAGTAATGCATGACCTTGGGCAGATCTTCGCCGGGAATGTTCATGTAATTCGGCAGGTCATAGTAGCCCGTGGCCAGGATGAGCTTGCGCGTGTGGAAGAGGTGGCTGCGACCAAAGGTGTCGGCGGTTTGAACGACGAAGGCTTCGTCGTGGCCCGTGATGTGCTCGACATGCTGATACTGGCGGATGTCGAGACGGTAGTGCGCGGCGACTTTGCGGTAATACTCCAACGCTTCCAGCCGGTTGGGCTTCTGATTGGGAGTGCTGAAGGGGATGTTGCCGATTTCGAGCAGTTCCGGCGTGGTGAAAAACGTCATGTGCGAAGGGTAATGAAAAAGCGAGTTGCAGAGGCAACCCTTGTCGACCAGCGCCACGCGGAAACCTTCGCGCTGTGCGTCGATGGCGCAGGCCAGGCCGGTGGGACCGGCGCCGATAACGAGGACATCGACGGTGTTGGGTGCGGCATGCTGATTTGTCGGCGCAGCGGAAGGCGCGAAATCGCTCATGCTCTTATTTAAGCATTCCGGGCAGAAGCGACGAATATGAGATAGAAGTTGCCTGGTTGTGCGCTGTCTTGACTCCGACGTTCACTTCTTATCACTTCTTGTTATCGTTATGATATCATTTCGATAGCGCATTACCGAAGGAGTGATGCATATGAATCCAGATCAATCAGTGGTTAATCGTGAACGCGTCGTACGTGTGCCGAATGGCTGGACTATTTTGATCCCGCTCATCGCAATTCTGATTCTCGACGCCGTCTCTCTCTTTCTTGAAACACAAAATCCCACACTCATCCTCCTCCGCATTGCAGTCCTAGTCGCCTGCATCCTTATGTTGAAAGGATTTTTCAGTTTGCAGCCGAATGAGGCTCGCGTCCTGATACTTTTCGGCAACTATAAAGGGAGTGTCCGTACCAGTGGATTCCACTGGGCAAATCCGTTCTACAGCAATGGCGGACAGGGACAGTTCCGTCTTACGCGAGGGGTCGCGATCGCGCAGTCGGCTTCGAGCGGAACCGAGGGAGGTTCCCTGGGACGGAACAAGATCTCGCTGCGTGCGCGCACGTTGAACGGGGAGAAGCTAAAAGTCAATGACAAGCGGGGAAACCCAATCGAAATTGCTGCCATTGTCGTCTGGCGCATTGCAGACACAGCGCAAGCCTTTTTCGACGTGGATGACTATGAGAATTACGTTCCCATTCAAAGCGAATCCGCGTTACGTCATATCGCCAACATGTATGCCTACGACGATGGCGATGGGAATGAGACCACGCTGCGCAACAACGTAGACGAAGTTTCCCAGGCACTCAGGCAAGAGTTGGAAGAGCGGCTCGCAAAAGCCGGGGTGGTTGTGGACGAGGCCCGCCTGGCGCATCTCGCGTACGCTCCGGAGATCGCCCAGGTGATGCTTCGCCGCCAACAGGCAGAGGCCGTTGTTGCGGCGCGGCAAAAGATCGTTGAGGGCGCCGTCAGCATGGTCGATATGGCGCTCAAGGAATTGGCGAGCAAGAACGTGGTTCAACTCGACGATGAGCGGCGCGCGGCGATGGTGAGCAACCTGATGGTCGTGCTCTGCAGCGAATCCGAGGTTCATCCCGTGGTGAACACCGGCACACTGTACACCTGAGGGACGACGGAATGAAGGAGCGCAAGGCCTTTCTGATGCGCATCGATCCTGCACTCTGGGCGGAGCTTGAGTCCTGGGCGCAGGAGGAGCTGCGCAGCGTCAACGGACAGATTGAAATGATTTTGCGGCAGGCGATCCAGAAGCGAAAAGGACCCAGGACGCAACTGAATTCTCCATCGATGAAGCAGGAAGGTGGCCACGTATCAACGAAATGAAGCGAGTTGCAATGTATTCGCGATTCAATGAGTGGACTGCTTCGTTTCGGTGTTTTGCATCTGCAGCTTCAGCTTTGCCATGGCTGCGGCTACCTGACGTTGAGCATCGGCCATTTGTGCCTGCATCTCTTTGCTGTTGATGAAGGTTTGCGCTTTGATTGCCTGACGCTCGGCGTCTTGTATCTGCTGTTTGAATTCCGGGCTATTGATTTTTGCTGTGGCCGCGGTTACCTGACGTTGGGCGTCGGCCATTTGTGCCTGCATCTCTTTGCTGTTGATGAATGTTTGCGCTTTGATTGCCTGACGCTCGGCGTCTTGTATCTGCTGTTTGAATTCCGGACTATTTATTTTTGCTGTGGCCGCGGCTACCTGACGCTGGGCATCGGCCATTTCTTTGTCAATGCGCCGCCGCTCCTCCGGGGTAAGCTGGGTGCTTTTTCCGTTGATGATGATGACAGGTCTTTCGTCGGCTCCGTGGCGGGGATGGATATACGTTCCGCTTTTTTGCCCGTGGGTGTTCTTCTCCGGCGTGATGGCATCGGGAGAAGGGGATGGCGACGGCGTAGGTGACGGTGCCGGCTGCGCCTGTGCGGCTTGCGCTTGTGCGGCTTGTGGCTGCGCTGCTGTTGTCGACTGCGCCATGGTTGGGGCGACATGCAATATGAATGCGAGCGTGATTGCGAACATCATTGCGGCTACGCCACAGACTGCGCGGGTCACTCTCGCTCGCACCCGGATTACGTTTTTGCTCTCTACCAATTGCATAACTCGTTCCTCCAATGTGTTGTTGCTGAACAATCCCAGAGCATGTACAGGTTGTGGCCTGGGGTGTCCGGCAAGCATGCCGTTTGCCAGCGCTACCAGGCACTTCGCGTAGGTAAGTTCCGACTGCATCTGTTCGGCGGCCAGGGCATCGCACACCATCTCTCGCGTTCTGCCGATCCGTTGCTGTATGCGTTGGGTTACCGGATGCCAGGCCACAGGGATGGCTGCCATTTCGCAGAGAAGGTTCACCAGATAATCGTGGCGTTGGATGTGCGCGAGTTCATGGCACAGAACGGCCTGGATCTCGTCCTCCGAATACTGTGCGAAGTTTTTCGGCAATAAGAGAATGGGCGTTGCTATGCCGATGACTACTGGACTCGATATGTCGCGGGACTCGCGTACTTGTGGCGGCTTTACTTTGAGCCGACGGCTGGAGTTCGTCAGTATTGCCAGATTTTGAGGCGAGAGGATGGTCTGGCGTGAATGCTCTACTAGACGTTGCGTGGCGCGCCAGGCGCGGGCAATGCGGAACAGACCGAAAAAAACCAATGCCAGATACAATCCTGCGATGCAGCGTGCGGGGATTGCGGGCATGCGCACGTTGCGTACGGTAGGAACAAGCTGCAGCCAAGCTTGATGCGCCGGCCGCACGGGATATTCGCGCTGCCAGATGCCTGGCTGTGAGTGGTACGCAAGGTGTGTTGGTGCGGAGACGGCAATCGGTTGCGTCTGCGATGAGCGCATGCCTGCTCTTTGCGTGCCATGCATAGGCAGGAGCAACGCCAGACACAAAATGCCGAGCCAGACCCGGTGTTGCGCACGCGGGCTGGGCCGTATTGTGCGCAGCAGGAACCATGCGCCGACGGCAAGGAGCGGAATTTGCCAGAGAGCGTTGAGGATGTACTCGATCAAGGGGCGTTCGATCAGGACGGTATGCATCATGGTATCTATCATGGCTTCTCCTGCAATGTTTCGCGCTCGGCTGCGGCCAGTCGCCGAGCCACGCGCGACAACTCTTCCGCGCTGATCTGCTGCGTATCGACCATGGCCATCAGCAATGCTTCAGTGGAACCGCCGAACATGCGCTTGACCATGTCATGCAAGGCGTTGCCGGTGGCGCGTTCGCGACTGACGGCTGGGCGATAGCGATAGGCGCGACCTTCCTGCACGCGCTTGACCTTGCCTTTGCGCAACAGCACGTTGAGCATGGTTTGCACGGTTGTGTAGGCGAGCTCGGCCTGCAATTCTGGCTGCACCTCGGACACGGTGGACGGGCCAGCGCTCCAAAGGACCTGCATGATTTCCAGTTCCAACGGTGTCAGTCTCGTGTTGGTTTTGCGTGGCATGGGCATGTTTTCCCGTTCTCCTAAGCCTTTCGTAGATTAAGACGCACGAGAGAGTGATTTGTCAACTAAGTTTTTAGGAGTTGGTCGCTTTCAGGGTCGAGAAAACTCAATCCAGGCTGCCGATGTCCAATCAGTAGCGGCATTTACGGAGATGTCCGCTTTGGTGGAGGATGCAGTTCGCCGACGCATCGACGATTTCAAGGAATTGGGCTCCGGCGAGTTCGCAACTGCGGTATTTGCCGCATGCGGAAGTGATCGGTGGGGACTTTGTGAACCGGGTGCGGTGCAAACTCTGTCCGTTCGAGCAGAAGGTCTTTGTCGCGCAGCGAACTGAGGACAAGCTGGGGCTGGTTGTAAGGGGATTGAGGTATGCGGTTTTCGTTTTAGATGATGTTGTCAGAATGGATGCCCGGTTAGCTTATCTTTGATTCTTTAGTAGACCCGTCGCGGATTAACGCTACAACATTTTCGTATTCCGATCCAAGAAATTCCGGAATATCCATATTGAAATATCTCAAGACGCGAGACATATTCATGTGAACATTTAGGAAAGAGGTACGGAGAGCAGCTTTTCCGCGATTGGAAAGGCCTGCACCTGGATGGATCCGAAATCTATCTCCTGGAATTGTTATGTGAGCTGGGTCGATGCTAGTAATGGTGCCGTGGACATAGTGTGACATCCACTTGTAAAGCACTTCATAAGTAAAAAGTTGATCCGAAGGCGAGCCGTCATCGCGTTTTACCGATGTACTGGGCTCTGCAGCAAAACCTTTGACGCCATCGGGACATTCTGACCACCTGTGAGGATTTGGGTATGCTGCGGCCAACTTGTCCAGTTCGTCTGCATCGGCTGGCCTCTTTAGATCTAAATCTGGATAGTACTTCTGGATCAATCTGATCCACTCGCTCTTATCCTTCGTGAAATATAAGAAATATCGATTGCACCTTTTTATAACATCATCATTTGTCAAATATCTGACAGTCAGTTCGATTTCCACGCTTGTGCGACATAATCCGTAGGCCTCATCAGCAAAACCATTTGCAACCAATACGACAATCGCCTCGGTGAGAATAATTGATTTTGAAACTAATGCGAGCAAGATAGAATCTGCGGGCGATGTTTGTCGCGGTATAACGTTTAGCCCATCCAGAAATTTTCTCGTCTCGTCCATCAGATGAGAAACGGCCTTTATGTATTCAACGCGCGGTGTTCCTGCCATTCAAAAAGCCTAGCACTTCAAAGTTGGTCGAGATTAGAACACACAGGCATACTTTCGACTGCCCCTACTGCAAAATTGGGATGCCGGCGATTCTAGCTTGCCATTCCTTGGGGCCGGTCTGGTGGACGGAGGTGCCTTTGCTGTCGACGGCGACAGTGACGGGCATGTCCTTGACGTCGAATTCGTAGATGGCTTCCATGCCTAAATCTTCAAAGGCGAGGACGCGCGAGGAGCGGATGGCCTTCGACACCAGATAGGCTGCGCCTCCCACGGCCATGAGATAGGCGGCCTGATGGTCGCGGATGGCTTCGATGGCGAGCGGGCCGCGTTCGGCTTTGCCGATCATGCCCAGGAGTCCGGTGTGCTGCAGCATGTGACGCGTGAAGCGATCCATGCGCGTGGCGGTGGTGGGACCGGCGGGGCCGACGACTTCTTCGCGGACGGGATCGACGGGACCGACGTAGTAGATGAAACGGTTGGTGAAATCGACGGGGAGTTTTTCGCCGCGATTGAGCATGTCGATCATGCGCTTGTGGGCGGCGTCGCGACCGGTGAGCAACTTGCCGGTAAGCAGGAGGACTTCGCCGGGCTTCCAGGTGGCGACCTCGGCGCGGGTGATGGTGTTGAGATGGACACGGCGCGCCTGGGAGACGTCGTAGGTGAGCTTGGGCCAGTGTTCGAGCGAGGGAGGTTCGAGCACGGCAGGACCGCTGCCATCGAGAACGAAATGGGCGTGGCGGGTGGCGGCGCAGTTGGGGATCATGGCGACGGGCAGGTTGGCGGCGTGGGTGGGGTAGTCGAGAATCTTGACATCGAGCACCGTGGTGAGGCCACCGAGTCCCTGCGCGCCGATGCCGAGACGATTGACCTTGTCGTAAATTTCGAGACGCAGTTCTTCGAGACGGTTGGCGGGGCCGCGCACAATGAGGTCCTGCATATCGATGGGTTCCATGAGGGCTTCTTTGGCGAGCAGCATGGCTTTTTCCGCCGTGCCGCCGATGCCGATGCCGAGCATGCCGGGCGGGCACCATCCGGCACCCATGGTGGGGACGGTCTGGATGACCCAATCGACAACGGAGTCGGAGGGGTTGAGCATGACGAATTTCGATTTGGCTTCGGAGCCGCCGCCCTTGGCCGCGACGATGACTTCGACATCGCCGCCTTTGACGAGCGAGATATTCACGACGGCGGGGGTGTTGTCTTTGGTGTTCTTGCGCGCACCGGCGGGGTCGGCGAGCACGGAGGCGCGCAGAATGTTGTCGGGATGGAGATAGGCGCGGCGGACGCCTTCGTTGACCATTTCTTCCACGGTGAGGCTGGTGGTGTCCCAGCGCGTGTCCATGCCGATCTTGACGAAGACGGTGACGATGCCGGTGTCCTGACAGATGGGGCGATGGCCTTCGGCGCACATGCGGGAGTTGATGAGAATCTGCGCCATGGCGTCCCTGGCGGCGGGGGATTGTTCGAGCTCGTACGCGCGGGCGAGGTTGGTGATGTAATCGACCGGATGGTAATAGGAGATGTACTGGAGCGCGTCGGCGACGCTCTGGATCAGATCTTGCTGGCGGATGGTGGCCATGATGGGTGGTGGTTTCCTCGAATAGGGTGGAACCTATGATTTTAGACTGGCAGCGGTTGGGGATGTGAAGCGGGCCTCAGCGAGGCCCGAGAATCCCGCAGATGAGACAGACGAATGCAAGGATGAGAAGCAGAATCCGCCAGCGATGCAACGTGTCCCACTTTTTGTGTGCCTGATGCCATCCGGCGGGAAGAGCATCCGGCTGCCATGCAGTCACCCGATTGTTGATTGGCACAAGGGTGGTGACGGTATAGAGGATGATGGCAATCCATAGCGCCACTGCGGTGAGCAGCAGTGGGAAAGCTGGCTGATGACGACGGAGCCAGACTTCCGCGAACAGCAGAAGAAGGCTGAGTATGTACCAGAAAGGCATAGCCCGGCCGAGAGAGCGAGCGAGCAGACTGGTCGCGCGTGCCTGGGACTGCGCATCCAATTTCCAGAGGGCGGGGTTGATGAAGAGGGAGACGGCGAGCTCGTTGCCGATCAACAAGCCGACGCAAACAATGGTGACGATGTCGAGAAAGTACATGAGAACAAAACTCCTGATTGGGAACTGCTACTACCTTTGAGTCTGCTGACGGATACACTGATGCAAGAAGGCATGCTGACTAATTTGTCAGTTTGCAGTGCGAACCATTCGCGCCAGGGGTGTGACGATGGCCGTTTCCAAGAAAGAGGTTTCTCCATGCCCCATCGACGCCATGTTGAGTGTGATCGATGGCCGGTGGAAGGGGACGATTCTGTGGCGGCTGATGGATGGACCGCTGCGGACCAGTGAATTACGGCGCAGCATTCCGGAGATCACAGAGCGAATGCTGATCCGTCATCTGCAGGAGTTGGTGCGGGACGGGATCGTGATGAGGAATGAGGCGAAGAGCGTCCCGCCGTGTGTACGCTATTCCATTTCAGAATATGGAATGACGCTGGTGCCTGTTCTGGAAACAATTTGCGTCTGGGGCAGGAAGCACCTGGTTCGATTGGAAGAGAAGACGCAGGGAGCAGCAAAAGAGGAAACGCAGGAGCGGCAGGATCGCGCGTTTGTTTCCATGAGGAATGAGAGCTTGTCATCGTAGATCCACCGCCTGGATGGAAGGAGTTTCGCATCATGGCCAAAACGCGCAAGGAAAAAGATTCGCTGGGGCTGGTGGATGTCCCGGCCAAGGCGTACTACGGTGCGCAGACGGCGCGTGCGGTGGAGAACTATCCCATCTCCGGCATGCGGGCTCACCCATTGCTGATCAAGGCCTTTGGCATGGTGAAGGCTGCGGCGGCGCAGGCGAATAAAGAGCTGAAGTTAGTGGAGGCCGATCGCGCGGACGCTATTGTGCAGGCGGCGCGGGAGGTGATCGACGGCCAGTGGGATGAGGAATTTCTGGTGGATGTATTTCAGGCCGGTGCAGGCGTGAGCTTCCACATGAACACAAATGAGGTGATTGCCAATCGGGCCAGCGAAATTCTTGGCGGCAAGCTGGGTGCGTATGAGAAGGTGCATCCGAATGACCACGTGAATTATGGCCAGTCGACGAACGATGTGTTTCCGACGGGAATGCGCGTGGGCACGCTGCTGGTGCTGGAGACCCTGTATCCGGGGCTGGATGGGCTGGCAGGGAGTCTGGAGAAGAAGGCGAAAGAGTTCCACAAGGTGATGAAGTCCGGGCGCACGCATCTGCAGGATGCAGTGCCGATTCGTTTAGGACAGGAATTTGCCGCGTACGCCGTGGCGATGCGCAAGGCACACAAAAACATCGCGCGGGCCGCAGATGAGTTGCGTGAGCTTGGCCTGGGCGGATCGGCAGTCGGGACGGGCATCAACACGCATCCGGATTACCGCAAGAAGGCGATTGCGCATCTGGCGAAGCTGAGCGGGCAGAAATTGGTTGCTGCGAAGGACATGCGCTGGGCGATGCAATCGAATGCCTGCATGGGCGATGTGAGCGCGGCGCTGCGTGGGCTGGCGCTGGAGGTGATTCGCATTACTAACGATCTGCGACTGCTGGCTTCCGGGCCGAACACGGGTTTGGGCGAAATCAACCTGCCGAGTTTGCAGCCGGGTTCGTCGATCATGCCGGGCAAGATCAACCCGGTGATACCGGAACTGGCGGCGATGGTGAGCTTTCAGGTGATCGGCAACGACACGGCGGTGGCGTATGCGGTGCAGGCCGGGCAGCTGGAGCTGAACGTGATGATGCCAACGATGGCGTACAACGTGATGCAGTCGGTGACGATTCTGGCGACGATGCTGCGGCAGTTCGACCGGCAGTGCATTCGCGGGATTACGGCCAATGAGGCGCGCTGCCAGATGTATGCCGAGAGCACGGTTTCGCTGGCGACAGCGCTGAATCCTTATATTGGGTACGCGAAGGCAGCGGAGATTGTGAAGGAGTCGGTGGCGACGGGGCGGTCGATCATCGAGATTGCGCGGGAGAAGAAGCTGCTGAGTGAGAAAGAGATTGCCGAGATTCTTGACCCGGTGCGGATGACGGAGCCGCAGTATCCGCTGGAAGCAGCGAAACGGCGGGACGAAACGAAACGGAAGAAATGATTTTCGCAAACCCGTTTATCACAGCGATACGGTTTGCTCCGCCGGAGCCTGGGCTGCGTCATAATCACAACGCTTGAAGTAGTGGAAGACGCCCATCCAGCTACCGCAGTAGAGCCACGCGTCCGCTTCCTGGCTGGTTCGATTTCTGGAAGTGAGAACGCCGTTGATGCGTTGATAATGCCAGCGTTGACGGAGCGCGGCGTCTTCCGGGCGGCGAAAACGGAGTACCCCGGCGCCGAAGCCAATCATCTCCCAACCCTCGACACCCATTTGGTCAAGGATGCCCACTTCATCGAATGCTGTTACAAAGGTGCGATCCTGATACTGCCAATTTGCTTGCAGAAAAGACATTTTTTCCTCCAGGTCAGGTAAGAAAATTGACTCAACAGGCTTGTCAAAAAACCAGGCCACGCGCAGGGCCAGCGACAGGCTAGGGTCCGTTTTCGATAGCTCCAGTGCATTCACGGTCTGCCTGGATACGGAAAGGCGTTGTGCCAGGTCGGCCTGAGACCATCCTTTTTCAGCGCGCAATTGCGAAATGAGGTTTTTCATAGAGTTGCAAGGGTAAGCTAGCAGCTCAAGCCGTACATGTCAAGATAAATTGACATGTACGGTAATGCTCAATTGTCGCTAATCATGACGTCCGTCTGGGTCTAGAAGAAATAAAAAGGCAACGTGAGGCGAGGCGTGGTCCCCTGATGTTTTTGTGGTCGAAATGAAGAACCCCATGTGAGCTTTGCGCACATGGGGCACCCAGATGTTGCTAGAGACACAGTATTCTCAATGGCGGCCGAGACGGTAGACCAAGCCAAAGAGGACGCCTTGGTTGTGGTCCAGGCTGCTGCCGAACTCATCAAACAAAACGTGCGGAGATATACGTATGGCGAGCGCGGGGCTGAGATTGTAGTCGAGGTGGAGACTGGCCATGCCACCGGGAGTGATGCCAGCGGGATATAGGCCAACAAGCTGCGGCGCAAAGCCGTTGGTATCGGCGTCGAAGTAACCGTACACGGCTCCGGCCTGCAGCGCGCCGCTAATGGAAAAATGCTGCTGCCCGTAAAAGCGATATTGCGGGCCGGCCATGAACGTGAAGACGCTGAAGCTGGCATTGTGAATGTTGTATGGATTGTTGACGGAGATGGAACTGGAACCGTAATAGCCGCGAACATCGCCGACGATCCCGAAACGCGGTGTCAGGTAGTCGGTAAATCCCAGAACCCAGCCGCCCATGCCGGCATTGTGAAGATTGGGCCCGGGGCGGAAGCGCATGTAGGTGCCTCCTGCGGAGACCTCATATTTATGGCCGTAGGTATCGTTGACGATCTGCTGGATGCGCCGCTGGCGGCTTTGCGCACGCCGGGTTTGCAGTTGCCGGTTCTGCAGTTGTCCTTGCTGCGCCGTGGCTGGCGCCGTCTGTTGCGTTGTCGATGACGGCTGCGTTGCCGGTTGCGACTGATCTTGCGCACGCAGGCCGGGAACAAAAAAAAGTCCCAGAAAGATCGGCAAGCAGAGGGTAAGAACAAAAGTGGCCGGAGCTCGGAACCAGCTCCGTGCAGCCGGAGCACAGGGAGCTCCTAGGTTTTTTTCAGACAACACAGTTTTCTCCTAAACTCCATTAAATCATTTGCAGCGGACATCTTGGGCTGTACTCTACTTTTGACAGCCGCCGCAGCATCCTACATGGAAACGATGTTGCTTCATGTTGTTGCATCCACGGGAGGGGACCATGAAAGGCTTTCTCATCGGTTTGATACTCGGATTCCTGATACTGCCGCTGGCTGGTATTTACTATTTTAAATTCGGAAACCCTCCCGTGGCGGTCGGGGACAAACCTTTTCCGCTGGAAAGGGAGATGGTTCATGCTCCGCTCCATGCCAGGATTGCCCGGGAGATGCCGAAAACCGTCCCGATGCAACCAACACCGGACAATCTGCTGGCCGGAGCGCAGATTTATCGCCAGAATTGCGCCGCTTGTCATGGTCTGTACAATTCGACCTCGGTTTTTGCGCAGCATATGTATCCCTGGGCTCCGCAACTGTGGCATGTCGAGGGGGGAGCTGATCGCGTGGTTGGGGTGAGTGACGATCCACCCGGGGAGACGTACTGGAAGGTCTCTAACGGCATTCGTCTGACGGGCATGCCGGCCTTTGGACAGGTGCTGACGCCGACGGAGATCTGGCAGGTGAGCTTGCTGCTGGCAAATGCGGACAAGCCACAGCCGCAGCCGGTGATGGACATTCTCAGCAAGCCGCTGGTGTATTGAGGGGTACTTTCATCTTTGAGAAGCTGATGGCATAACCAGTGGACTGTCGCAGCGTAAACATTACTATGCCAGCTGACATCGGATGAGATGTGGCCAGCGATTCGGTAATTCTCACCGATAGCCAGCAACTGGAATTCAGCCGTATCGCGCAGTCGCGATCCCTGCCTGCCGCTTTCGCCCAGCCGCGCCCAGCTTTGAAAAAACCAAATTTCCTAAGATATTCCATCGGCGCTCTGTTATCTTGGTACATATGGATCATGATACCAACGATGCAGGCAATCTCGAAGTCGAGCGAATTCAGACGGGTGTCCGACTGGAAAAGCGGCTTTTGAAGGTCTTGAAAGCACTAGCTGAACTTAAAGATCTCTCGTTGGGCGATCTACTGGAGGGTATCGTTCTCCACGCTTTTGAGGGGAAGACAGCATTTTCAAAGGAGACCTTGGCGCAAATCGAGGGGTTGAGAAAAATCTATGGACAGTCCGTCGAGGCGAAAGACAGCCACAGATTGAGAGAGAAATCGAAATGAAGCCGACCCTGATATTTTTAGCGGGGTGCATCATCGGAATCGGAGTCGCTAGGACACCACGATTCCTGACCCACATTCATCTGGCGCTCCTGTCCGCAAAACTGCGCGCCGAGGGCCGGGCAGAACAACGTATTCATACAGAAGAGACATTCGAGTTCACAGTCGCTGCTCCCCCAGGAAATGTTGCGGCGTTGTTCGGGGCTGAGAAGGAACGCGCCTGGGCACCTGGATGGAATCCGCAATTCATCTGGCCGAGTCCTGCCGTGGATCAAGAAGGGATGGTATTTACGGTTGCTCATGGAGACAAAAATGCGGTTTGGATCTCCACGTTGTTCGAACCACGCACTGGCCATTATCAATATGTATATGTAATCCCCGATGTAGTGGCGACCGTTGTCGCACTGCAATGGAACCCGCAAGGCACGTATACCCACGTCACGGTCAAGTACGACCGGACGGCCCTGAACGTCGCCGCCAATCCGATTGTGCAGGAAATGGCAAAGCACGATGCAAAGTCAGGACCCGAATGGCAAAAGCAACTTGGTAAATACTTAGGGTCTGCAGGCTGATTCTGAGGTTGGACCCTTCTCGCCACGTCCGCAGTAACGGTTTCTCTGCGACAGCCCACGAGCACGATTCAATGCTTTCAATCTGGATTGCACTCCAATGCGGCGCGATCCCATTTGGCCAGATTGGCGGCGGCTTCGTAGGTGGTCTGCATGAAGTCCAGGAGCGTATCGTCCGGAGATGCAGCCTGCCGGACGACGTCATAGGCAAGAATGAATTCGTGCATATCGTTGCTGTAGAAGGCCTGGGCGGGTTTGACGGAGGCCTGGGAGAATCCTGCCGGTTCCGGATAGGCGTAGGCGTAGAAGGCGGGATAGGGAACCGGACCTCCTCCGGGCCAGAAGCCGCAACTGCTGACTTCGTGCGAATAGGCATCCCGCGTGACGCGATCCGGTAAGCCGGGCACGCCGCCCGGATGCTCGGGAGCGCGCCGTCCGGAGAATCGGGTGACGGCCAGATCTGCCGCGCCCCAGAAAAAATGTACAGGGCTGCACTTGCCGATGAAGCGGCCACGAAATTGATGGAAGACACGGTCGGCCTGCACCAGAATGCGCCAGAATCGGTTGGCGTATTCGGGATCATAGGAGGCGTGCGATTCGTCCAGGTCAAAACGGATGGGGTCGGCCACCTCGTTCGGTTTGGGGTAGATGTGCACGTGGAGATTGAGTTGTGCCATCGCATCCATGACGCGGGCGTAGAAGGCAGCGACCGATTGTGCTTGCAGCGGGAATCCAGCCGTGGCGCCGTCGTTCGACTCCACGGTCAACCGGTGCGCAAGGAAGTCAAAATCGATTTGGAACACGCGAGTGCCGTATGGGATAAGCGATGTGGTAAGCCCTCGCGCGGTCACATACAAAGGGGTCTGCCAGCAGTGATTGACCCAGGGACTTTGTGTGAGCCGTATCTTGCCTACGATCTGCGTCCACAGCAGGAGGGTTGCGCAGGTGTCGCTCCAGGCTTCTAAAGGCAACACCGGCCACACTTCGGCCGGCGTTGCCTCAACTTTCGACGGAGGCGGTGCGTTCATGAGGTTGTCCCGTCTTTAGCAGAACTGTTTGGCTGCCGTTCTCTTACGGCAGAGTATAGGTCAGCCCGGTGTTGAACTGCAGCGAGTTGGCCTGGAAGCCTGACGGCGGATTGTTCAAATAGCTGTCAATCACCTGTACGGAAAAGGCCAGTTTTTTGAGCACCGGTAATGCAAGTCCCACGGCGGCGTTGGCAGAATAGGCATCCACCTGGTTCCATTCGGGCGTGTAAGAGGCAACTTCCGTCAGTACGATGCTGCGGGGAAAGTGATAGAAGTAGCTATCTCCGATGGTGGAACCGACGAGGTTGAGGTTCGAACTGGAAATTTGAAATTCCTGCTTGGTGTAGTTCATGGTGCCGGTTACGTCGAGTTCCTGCTTCGTCTGCTTGATCACGGTGTAGCCCAAACCACCGCCATACACCTGTTGCAGGTCCAAGCCCTGAGAGTAGTTGTGGTCAAAAATTGCCTGGCCGAGTATATAGAGGCGCGGGCTGAAATATTTGTCCTGCTCTCCTGCAGCATGGAAGATGTTGGTTTTAACGGTGGGAAAATTCGGCTCTGTAATCTCGCCGTAGCTGCTGGTAAAGCCAAGCAAGGTGCGGTAGCTGGGATTCATCCAGGTTGCCGAGGGGATGGGGCGAGCTACGGCAACGCCGGTGTTGTAACTGACTGAATCCTGGGTGGAGGTTACGGTGCTTGCGCCGCCAGTGATAGCGCCGGTCCAGCCGTGGAGAATTCCGGGTGTGTGTTCGACGTCATTTCTATATGATTTTTCATCCACGAGAACCACGATACTGCTGACGGGAATGGACTGTTCGCCGCTTTCGGTATGCACGGTCACCTCTTTATCCGTAGCATCCACGCTGCCGACCGGTATTTGCAGATTTCGATGGCCACGATGGATTTTATCTGTCTTGACGATGACCGCGAAGGGCTCCTTGACCTGCAGCCCTTTGATTTTGTCCCAGGGCACTTGCAATTCGCCCGCAGCATCGGTCTTAAAGAAGATTTTGCCGCCATCGACTTTTTCAAATTGGCCAGTGATTCTGTCTCCATTGGAGAAGGTCAGCACGTCTGGCCCCGGCTTCGATGGGGTATCGGCTGCGCTGGCCGGCAACGCGCTGCCGGCACAGATTGCTGCGAGCGCAAGGGAAAGCCAGAATGGGAAACGGGGAAGCGTATGGCCTTTCATAAACATTCGAATGAGTTCCTTTCGTGCCAGCCCTAGTGAAATGAAGAATCTGGCGATCCAAAGTAGTTTATCGTGCTGCTGAGTACCAAGGGATACTGAAATGTCCGATGCAAGACGATGGGAGCACGTTGGCTGGCGTAATACACTATTTCCAGGTGCCACATGGCTGGTTTGGAAGCATTCAAGCTGAAAATCGGACGCATGCTGACGATTCTGGGTGTTTCCGATCCGGACGAGGTAAAGCGGAAACGCGAACTTTACGAGCAGCAGAGAGCGGCGCGCAAGGCCAGGGAGGCGGCTTCGGAACCGCAAGTTGCCTCAAAGGAACCGAAGCCGTAATTTTCCACGAAATGCAAGAATCTTCTGCAATGCTGCATGGGATGGAAAAGCTTCCGCGCCGAGGACGAGTTCGAGGTGCTATGGGCGTAGTCCCAGGATGGGGCAGCGATTCGAGGCTGCGGAGGATGCCCGCGAAATCCACGAAGTCGTACACTGAATAGGTATGGGAATCACACGGCAACAGGCGCTGGACGCCTTCGAATCCGACGATCTGATTGGCCTGGGCATGGAGGCCGACGCAGTGCGGCGCCGGTTGCATCCTGAGGGCGTGGTCACCTACATCATTGATCGCAATATCAATTACACAAATTTCTGCACGGAGTATTGCACCTTCTGCGCGTTTTACCGTCCGCTGAAGGGCAAGCTGGCTGCCGAGGGATACATTCTCGACTTTGAGACGATCTACGAGAAGGTGCGCGAGACGGTGGAGATGGGTGGCACGGGTGTGCTGATGCAGGGCGGGTTGCATCCGGATTTGAAGATCGACTGGTTTGAGCGACTGCTGCGCGGCATCAAGCAGAGGTTTCCACAGATATGGCTGCACTGTTTTTCTGCATCGGAGATTCTGGCGATAGCGGAGTACAGCGAGTTGTCGGTACGGGATACGATACTGCGATTGCGTGATGCCGGGCTGGACTCGATTCCCGGCGGCGGAGCGGAGATTCTCGATGATGCAGTGCGGCATCGCATTGCCCGTCTGAAATGCGGGACGGAAGACTGGCTGCATGTGCATCGCACGGCGCATCAATTGGGCATGCGCACGACAGCGACGATGATGTTTGGCGTGGGCGAAAGCTACGACCAGCGCATCAACCATTTTGAACAGGTGCGCCGTTTGCAGGAAGAGACTGGTGGATTTACAGCGTTTATTCCGTGGAGCTTTCAGCCGGGAAATACGGCGCTGGGCGGACGCGGCTGGGACGAGGCGACGTCGGTCGAGTATCTAAAGGTGCTGGCCATCGCGCGGCTGTATCTGGACAACATCGAGAATGTGCAGTCAAGCTGGGTGACGCAGGGGCTGAAGGTGCTGCAGATGGGTCTGCGCTTTGGCGGCAACGATGTTGGCAGTGTGATGCTGGAAGAAAATGTGGTGAAGGCCGCGGGCACGGCCAACTGCACCACGGAAGAAGAGCTGCGCCGTGTGATCCGCGATGCCGGATTCAAGCCCGCGCAGCGAGATACGTTGTACCGGACAATGTTTTTGAATTAGGTTTTTGATTTAGGATTTGATTTTCCGTCTCCCTCATCCTGGAGCCTGTATGTCGTTTCCCATCAAAGTATGTGTGAATTGCTCAGAAGAGTTTGAGCTGAAACCGGATAAACCAGGTTTTGCCAATCGCTGTCCGGAGTGCAGCGTTCAGGAAGCAACAGAGGCCGCAACGGAGCACCGCATGGATGCTGACGAACGCAAGGCCAAGAGCGAAGTGAACGAAGCGCGCAGGAAGGCGATGAGAGAGTTGCTGTACCGCAAGGACAGCTAGTAATTTTAAAGGCCGTTACCGATTAGGAAGCGCATTTTCCTGGGAAAATCCACTCACGTAGAATGTTGATTGATTCATCTTGCTCATTCGGGGGCGATTCTTCTGACAATGCACGAACTTTCTGCTGTTGCTTCGGCCATGGCACATGGAATTGTCTCCGAGCTGTCTTCGATTCTGATTGCGCCGAAGCATGGATTGCTGCATTACTTTCACGAACAGCAGATTGCCCAGCAGACCTTTGCCCATCTCTATCACTGGAACTGGTTCGACGTATGCCTGCTGACGCCGTATTTTGTTGTGCTGATCATTCTGTCGTTCTATGGGCTGCATCGCTATCAGCTGGTCTGGCTTTATTATCACAACGCAAAAAATGCCACGAAAGAACCGCCGAAGAAATTCGAGGATCTGCCATTCGTTACGGTGCAGCTGCCGATCTTCAATGAGCAATTTGTCGTGGAACGGCTGATTGAAGCCTGCTGCAATCTGAACTATCCGCGGGACCGATTTGAGATTCAACTGCTGGATGATTCGACCGACGAGACGCGACAGGTAGCGGCGGAGATTGTCGAACGCTATCGCAACGGATACAACGGCGAATCGCAGCCGATTCTCTACATTCATCGTACGAACCGGCATGGATACAAAGCCGGTGCGCTTGATTATGGATTGAAGACAGCCAAGGGCGAGTTTGTGGCCATTTTCGACGCGGATTTTGTTCCGCCGCGCGATTGGCTGATGCAGGTGATCGATCACTTTGCGGAGCCGGAGATCGGCATGGTGCAGACGCGCTGGACGCATCTGAACCGCGATTACAGCTTTCTGACCGAAGTCGAGGCGCTGATGCTGGACGGCCACTTTGTGCTGGAACATGGCGGCCGCTCGCGTTCCAAGGTTTTCTTCAACTTCAACGGCACGGCGGGTATGTGGCGGCGTTGCGTGATCGACGACGCGGGCGGATGGCAGCACGACACACTGACGGAAGATACGGACCTGAGCTACCGGGCGCAGATCAAGGGCTGGCGCTTCAAATATCTTCAGCATGTCGAGTGTCCGGCGGAGCTGCCGATTGAGATGACGGCATTCAAGACGCAGCAGGCGCGCTGGGCCAAGGGGTTGATCCAGACGGCGAAGAAGATTCTGCCACGCGTGTTCCGCAGCGATGAACCGTTTCATACCAAGATCGAGGCGGTCTATCATCTGACGGCCAACCTGAGCTATCCGCTGATGATTGTGCTTGCCGTGCTGCTGATGCCTGCGATGATCATCCGTTTTTATCAGGGATGGTTTCAGATGCTGCTGATCGACTTTCCGCTCTTTATGGCATCTACATTTTCCATCTCCGCGTTCTATCTGGTGTCGCAAAAGGAACTGCATCCGGGCCGCTGGTACAAGACATTTCTCTACGTGCCGTTTTTGATGTCGCTGGGCATTGGCCTGACGCTGACCAACACGCGCGCTGTGATGGAGGCGCTGTTTGGCATTCAGAGCAGCTTTAAACGCACGCCCAAGTACAGCGTGCAAAAGCGCGGAGAAAAATCGCAGGCGGCCAAGTACCGCAAGCGCCTGGGCATTGTGCCGTGGATCGAACTGCTGATCGGTTGCTACTTCGTGTTAACCATCTGGTACGCCATGGTGAATGAGAATTACATCACAGTGCCGTTCCTGGTTCTGTTCCTGGTGGGCTACTGGTTTACCGGCCTGATGAGCCTGCTTCAGGGCCGTTTTGAGCGCTTCCGTCGCGGAGGCGCAAATCTGGAGGAGTCCTCGCCGAAGCCGTATCCGGTGGGAGTGTGAGGCATGCATACGGAAGTGTATGTTGGAATAGCGATTTTCCTTATATTGCTTCCACTGGGAATGATTGGCGCAGCTTGGTATTACTGGCGCAAACAAATAAACCAGAAAGCGTGGCGGAAGTGGGCGTCACTCTGTGGTTTGTGTACAGCATCGATCAGCGTAGTACCGATGCCGTTGATGTTCCTAGTTCTCGCACTTCCGTCATCGGTCATCAAGAGCAGGCTTGTCAATTCCGCCTTTGACTGGTCCGTGTTCGTAGCACTGCTGGCTGGAATTGTCGCATTGCTTTCATTCTTTTTTGCGTATGGAAAAGTTCGCTGGCTCGGATGTCTGGGCTCGTTCCTATCTATTTTCTTGTGTTTAGTTTTTATTTTGGGAGAGGGATATTGACGCAGCACCTTCACGCAGCACTCCATTCTTTTCTCGATCTGCTGGCGGGACTGGCGAGCGTCGTCGCGATCGCCCTGGTCGCGAAGGTGGTCCTCGACAGGCTGGAGTGGAAACGCCGCATCCCATGGCTCTACAACACGGTGGAGTTGCTGATAAACCTGCTGGCAGCCGCGGTTGGCGGATATGTGACGGCGCGTCTTTCGACAGTAACGCTTTTAATCCCGCACACACTGATTCTGGCGCTGATTCTGCTGGCGCTGGCGGCTCTCGCGGCCCTGGAACAAAAAGACGAAAGACCGGTACTCCTTCTGCTGCTGGAAGTGGTCGGCGCTCCTTTCGCAGTGGTGGGCGGCGCGTGGCTGATGCTTCATTGGCTCTAGCGCACCGCTGGCGCAGTATTTCTTTGCAGGACCATCCTCAATATTGCCGAATTCGGCATCTTCCGCAGCGTATTCAAAGACAATTCACAATTCCTTCAGCATCCTGACACAGAGTTGCACATAGTTTGGTGCATGAACGCGGCGGATTTTGCTGCATGCCGCGTCGAGCCGGTGCAGAGCCAGGACTGGAGTTTGCATGGACAACCGATCACAGGAAATCCGACTGCGAAGAACATCGAAACAGCCATGGTTATCGAGGGATGTTACGGCTGTTCCAACGGCGAAACAGGGGATCGTGGTGCTTCCGCCAACGGAGGTCCGGGATTCATTGGGACGGCCAGCTACGCGGCGACGGTACCAGATTCGGCTGGCATCGTCGGCAGCGGATCGGGACGCCGTGATGCGGCTGCGGTTCCAGGTTTTTCATTTGGAGTTGGGCGCCGGTCTTGCGTCTTCCTTGATTGAAGAGAAGGACGAAGATGCCTTCGACGCGATTTGCGATCATCTGCTGGTGGAGGAATTGGCGGAGAACCAGCAGACGGGCTGCGTGGTGGGAACCTATCGCATGCAGAGCGGTCTGACGGCGCTGGGAAAGCTAGGCTACTACAGCGCTCGGGAGTTTGATCTGACGCCCTATGAACAACTGCGACCCGTGATGCTGGAGCTGGGACGGGCCTGCATCCATCGCGAACATCGTTCGATGCAGGTGTTGATGCTGCTGTGGCGCGGCATTATTGATTATGCGCAGCGGCAGTCGCTGCGGTATTTGATTGGCTGCTCTTCGCTGACCGGCACCAACCCGGCGGATGGCGCGGTGGTGTATCGCAGCCTGCAGAATTTTCTAGCTCCGCCGGAGATGCGCACGGTACCGCGGCCGGCGTTCGCACTTCCGCTGGAGGAGCAGCCGGAGAAGCATCTCGATCCGCCGAAACTGTTGCGTGCCTATCTGGCGATGGGTGCGTGCATCTGCGGGCCACCGGCACTGGATGCCGAGTTCGGCAGCATCGATTTTCTGACGCTGATGGATCTTGCCTGCATGAGTCCCGCTGGGCAGGCTCGATTCCTGCGTTAAGGTCGATGCTGTTGCCTCCTCTCTGCGCTGAATCCGACGTGGAGTGATACAAGAACGTATGCAGTTTGTTATTGCGGTTTTTCGTGGAACGGTCCGTAGTGGGGCCTTGTTTGGGGTGTTGCTGGCTGCGCAGGGAAATTATCTATGGAGGCGCTGGCGTGCGCAGGCTCCGTTGACGCGCTCGCAACGCGTGGCCTGGATGCAGGTCTGGGTACGATGGGTGCTGCGTGTGTTTGGCGTTACCTACACTCTTGCCGGACCGGTGCCTGCAGAGGGGCTGCTGGTCTCCAATCACCTGGGCTATCTGGATATCATGGTGCTGGCTGCCGCACACCCGAGTGTTTTTGTTTCCAAAATAGAGGTTCGCCGCTGGCCGCTGTTCGGCTGGCTGGCGCAATGTGGTGGAACGATCTTTGTGCAGAGGCGCACGCGCGACGATCTGCCTGCGGTGACGACGGCCATGGCGGAGGTGCTGCAGCAGGGGCAAACGGTGGTGCTGTTTCCAGAGGGAACCAGCTCGAATGGCGAAAAGATTCTGCCGTTTCACGCCGCGTTGTTTGAGGCAGCGGTGCAGGCCAAAGTGCCGGTGATGCCAGCGTATCTGCGCTACAACACTCCACAGGGATTGCCGGAGCCGCATGCGTATTATTGGGGAGACGCGATTCTGCTGCCGCATATTGCGCAGCTGCTCGGGACGAAGCGCATTTGCGCCGAGGTGGTTTTTTCAGCGGAATCGAGAGTGTTTACCGACCGACATGCGGCGGCAACGTGGGCCAGAGGAGTGATCGAAGAGCTGCGAGCGGCGAGGGAATCTTCGTAGCGCGATTCGAGTGGCGTACGGGCACAAAAAGGCGCATGCCGAAGCATGCGCCTTTTTCCATCGCCGGAATTGCGGTTACCAACGGACCCCAAAGGTTACCGGAATGATCTGAGCGTTGTGGCCGGGAATCTGGCTCGCCGTCGTGTACATTTTGACGAAGCGGGCATCGGCAAAGAACTTCATCCGATTGTACGGGGAGAGACGGAAGGTGATTCCCGTACCAAGATCCACGACAGGCTGGTTGCTGGAGAAGTGGTAGACAACCGAGTTCTCGTAGCCCTCATAGCAGCCGTAGATGTAGCAATACTGGACCAAGATCGGCTGGGTAAAAGAAACCACTTTACGCGAGAAACCGCCGCCGCCCGTGATGTAGCCGCCCAACTTGTTGCCGGTCCAATAGTTGTAGATGGGATTCGCGGTGAGCGTCCAGAAATGGTAGTAACCGCCGGGTTCGTCGACTTCGCTCAGGATGCTGTTCGGAATATTGTTGTGGTCGAAGTTGTACTCCAACATCATGCCGACCTTGTGATTGAGCATGTAGCCGCCGCCCAGCATAATGCCCCAGCCACTATTTACATTGGCAGCCGTGCCACCGGCAGCAGGGACAAAACCGCCGCCACCTTCAAAGGTCAAATGGCTGGTAATGCCATTGTCCGTTCCGGTGTAGTGCTGCGCAAAGGCTGGATGTGCCACGACGACAGCCAGCAGGCAAGCCAACCCTAAAAAAGCCATCCGCTGTGCTGCCTCAAAAAGTGACTTCCCGTGTTTTCTCATGGAGTTCAATTCCTCTCTACAGCCTGTCTACGATCGAGCGATGTCCTTTGTTTCCTAAGTGTAATAAAAAATAGTGGGATGCCCATTCAGTAACTCAGGGATGCCCCTCTGCCCTGTCCCGTTCCGGCGATAGTACCGTCTGGGACGGTTGCTTCCCGTGACGTACCAATACGTTAGACGCCAACCTGATTTTTTTGTTGCGCGGTGTTGTTGAAGGCATGAAGGGGGGAGTATGGCACTCCCCCCTCGTATTCCTACTTTGAATTACGTCTGGGAGCCCGGCAACAGATTGCCTGCTGCGAAACTCCCAGCGCGAATCATGCTAGTGAATATCGAATTGCTCAGGGTGGAGGCTGGGGTCACTTTTGACGATGATGGTCTTGCCGGAAAGTTCTTCCATCTCGCCCAGCCAACGGGCATTGCTGGATTTCAACTGTTTGACGACCTCCGGATGCACGCGGAGCATGACGTCGCCCTTTTCCAGATGGCGGTGCATCTTGCGCAGCTCGATATAAATTTCATTGCAAACGGTCACAGGGCTTTTGACCATTCCGGTGCCAGTGCAGATGGTGCACTGGGTGGAAAGCGTGCGTTCGAGCGACTGCTTAACGCGTTTGCGGGTGATGGCCACCAGCCCGAAGTCATTGAATTGTAATACCTTCGAGGGTGCGCGATCATTGTGCAATTCGTCTTCAAGGGCCTGCATGACGCGATGCCGGTTCTTGCGTTCGTCCATGTCGATGAAGTCGATAACGATGATGCCACCGAGGTCGCGCAGACGAATCTGGCGGACCATCTCCGGGATGGCGTCGAGGTTGGTCTTGAGGATGGTGTCCTCCAGGCGGGCCGTTTTGCCAACATATTTACCGGTATTGATGTCGATGGCAACCAAAGCTTCCGTCTGGTTGATGACGATGGAACCACCGGACTTGAGCCAGACTTTGGAGCGAAGAGCGGTGTTGATCTCGTCCTGAATGCCGAATTGTTCAAAGAGCGGCGTCTCCTTGGTGTAAAGCTTGACGCGGCGCACCAGCGAAGGCTGGAAGCGCTGCAGGAAGCGGAGAACACGCTCATAGTCGGCTTCAGTATCGACCCAGATGGTGGAGAAGTTCTCACTCACCTGATCGCGCAGAATGCGTTCCACGAGGCTGAGGTCATGGTAGATGAGGGCCGGCGGCTTGGAAGCTTCGGAGCGGGAGCGAATATCGGCCCAGAGGCTGAGCAGGAAGCGGATATCGGCACGCAAATCTTCTTCACTGGCTGTTGCGGCAGCGGTGCGGACGATGAATCCGCCCCCCGCGTCGCCTTTTTCGCTGATGAGAATCCGCTTGAGACGCTGACGTTCTTCATCGGAGGAGATTTTGCGCGAGACGCCGACGTGATTCACCGTGGGCATGAAGACCAGGAAGCGGCCCGGCAACGCGATGTGGCTGGTGATGCGGGCTCCCTTGCGGGCGATCGGCTCCTTGGCAATCTGAACCAGAATCTCCTGCCCGGACTTCAACAGGTCGTTGATGGCGGGCATATTGGTGGTCTGTGCCGTGGCGCGACGACCCTGGCCTCCGGAGCCACCAGTGCGGCGGCGATTGTTCTGGCGTCCGCGACCGCGACCGGCGAAACGCTGCCGGGCTGGGCGAGCAGCGCCGTCCTGCTGGGTGCCCTCTTCGGACGATTCTTCCGCGACAGCATCGTCGTCGGACTCATCCGATTCCAAGGATTCGTCCGATGCAAAATCCTCTTCTTCGCTCAGGTCATCTTCTTCGTCGAGGTCGTCGGATTCTTCCAGGGTCTGCCCATTCTGCTCTTCGTTGAAGCGGGTGCGCTCCTCGATGTGAGCATCGCGCACCATATCGCTGATGAGACCGCTGTCCATCTGGACATCCAGGGTTTCCTCAACCAGTTCGTCGAACTCGTTATCCTCGAGCAGAGCATAGGAAGGCGAGAATTCGGCCTCATCTTCATCGATCAGCTCTTCTTCCAGTACGCCGGTACCGGGTGCGAAGGCGCGGATCGAGGCGTCATTCGATTCTTCGTCGGATTCTTCTTCGTCTGTCGTCGCTTCGTCGCTGTCGGCTTCAGAGACTTCTATATCGGTCTCATTGGTTGCGAAGGAGGGTACGTGCGGCGCCGGTACCGAGACTTCTTCTTCGCGAGCGGAGGGAACAGACTCTTCGTAAACCGAGGCTTTCGGCTCCGCAGCGAATTCTTCTACAACTGGAGATTCAGCGACGGGAACTGGAGATTTTGCGATTGGTTCGGGTTCGGCGACACCGCCGAGGCGATAGGCGCTGGGCGTGGCTGGATCGACCAGGTACGAGGCAGAAGCTGCGGTGGGTTCGTATTCGGCTGCGGGCGCGACTGGTTCCGGCGTGATCGCTTCGGGTTCGGCAATCGGGTGTTGCGCGATCCCGGATTCTGCTGGAGTAGCATTTTCGGCCACGGATTCGGATTCGATAGCAGGTTCGGCTATCTGGGAAATGGGCGCATGGGAAATGGGTGCTGCCTCTGTGTCCGCAGGTATCGGGGTTGCGGTTTGCTCTGCGATTTTTGCAGGCTTGCGGAGACGCGAAATGGATTCGCCGGGAAGTTGCAGGCCACCGTCCCAGGACAGGGGTGCTTCTACGAGCGTGGAGGGCCGGGCTGTCGATGCCGCAGCCGCGGGCTGCCTGGACGCGGCAGGAGCGGATGCAGATGACGGAGTGGGTGCAGGTTCGTTTCCACGGCGATATTTTGAGAGTGATTCTCCGGGGAGAATCAGCGGGGCTGCGTTCGAAGGTGCGGCGTCCGATGTCCGGCGGTCAGAGAAACGCTGCCGGGAGGATTGCTCGGGAGCGCGAAGCTCCTGATTCCGCTCAGAATGGCTCTCTGAAGAGGTTTCCTCACTGGGAACACGTGTTTCTTCCGGGAGAATGACGGCCGGTGGTGCTGCCGCTGCACGATCACTATTTCGGTTATTGCCGCGGTCTGCTCCGCGATCATTGCCGCGACGGCGTCCACGGCGTCCTCGCCAGCGACGCACGCCGGAATCTTCCGAGCTGGCCGCATCGCCTTCGCTGGCGTTTTCTTCCGGCGAGGATGACTGGGCCTGATTCTGAATTTCGCCGCGGGTTCCGCCGCGAGATTCATTGCGGTTGCTGTTGCGGTTCTCGCTGCGGTCGTTGCGCGTGCCTTCCGGCTGTGGACCGCCTGGCGGCAAGGCGACATATTCTTCGCCGTCTTCACTTTCTTCAGCAAAATCGGTGACGTAGAGGAAGGCATCGCGTTCGAGGCCAACGTCGACGAAGGCCGATTGCATGCCGGGGAGGACGCGGGTGACGCGGCCTTTGTAAATGGAGCCAGCGAGGGTGTATTCGTTCTCGCGTTCGTAGTAGATTTCCGCCAAACGATCGTCTTCGACGAGTGCCAGCCGGGTTTCATGCGGGGTGCTGGAGATATAAATTTCTTTTGTCATGCTGCCTCATATCAACCGGACGCTCAAGGGCCTCCGGGGTGATGGTGAGACAGATTCCATCCGCTAGGAAGAAGCGGTCAAGACGGCGGCGGGACGATGGAGGTGCGGTTCAGCGGACGCTGCGGGCCAGATGCTTGCCGGGAGCCGTGGATACAAATTTCCCCTGAAACTGCGGGGTGGCGCGGAAAGCGAGCAATCCTGTCTGCGACGCCGGAGAACGAAATACTGGGAAATTGTGACCGCGACTGCCTCGTATGGAGGTGGGGCCGTTACCCTTTCCTGTATATGCATCTCCGCAAATCCTGCCCGGTCAACATGGAAACTGCCTGACCAGGGAAAACTACTGCACCCGAATCCGGCGCCCAATGGCGCATTCAGGCGGGTGCCAAATCTTTAAAAATCCTTTACCGGCTGTACGCTTCTGGTACGGACGGCCAGCGAAACCTAATTTGCAAAACGGTACTTCTAATTCACAAAACGGCTCATGCGGATGTTCATTACGATGCCGAGTGCCAGAAACGTAAACAGCACCGATGAACCGCCATAACTCATAAGGGGCAGTGGGATACCGGTAACCGGCATCAAACCAATGACCATGCCCACATTGACCGCGATCTGAAAGATCAGGACGGCCACAACCCCCATAACAATCAACGTGCCGGGAAGGTCAGCGGCAGTTTGAGCGTTTTGAATCAAACGCATCAATATTAAAAAGTATAGCAGCAGGACCAGGGCTGCGCCGACGAATCCGTGCTCTTCGCCAAAAGCGGCAAAGATGAAGTCCGTGTATGGGATAGGGAGAAAATCACCCTGGGTCTGCGTGCCTTTGGTCGCGCCCTTGCCCCAGATGCCTCCGTCGCCGACGGCGATGAGAGACTGGCGAATCTGGTAACCGCTGCCGCGCGGGTCGTTATCGGGCTGGAGAAAGCTGGTGAGCCGCTGCTTCTGGTAGGGTTTCAACACCTTGTACCAGGCAGGGACGACGGCCAGTCCTGCGGCCAATACCAGAATGGCACTCTTCTTAAAGTTGATGCCGCCAAGGAACAGACCGCAGAGCAAAATAGGCGCGTAGGTGAGTGCAGTGCCGAGATCGGGCTGCTTGAGGACCAGCAGCATGGGCAGGCCGACCATGGCCATGGCTTTGAAGATGTCGCTCCAGGTGAGTTCTCTGCCGGCCAGGTTGCTGAAGTAACGTGCCACGGCAACGATCAGAACGAGTTTGACCCACTCGGAAGGTTGAAAGTGGATGCTGCCAACCCGGATCCAGCGGCGGGCGCCCAGCACACGTTGCCCGACAAGCATGACGGTAATGAGCGCGACGATGCAGAAACCATAGGCCCAGTGCGCGATATCGAGCAGCAGGTGATAGTCGATGAGGGAAAGAAGAAACATGCAGACGAGGCCGCCCAGCAGCCAGAAGACCTGCTTCTCATCGAAATTGATAAATTTTGTGTGCAATGTGGCGCTGTAAATCTCCAGCACGCTGATGACCGAGAGCAGCAGCACGAAGGCCAGCAGCACCCAGTCAAAGTCGCGGAAGGAGATCAGTCGGCGCATGGGAGATGTGTTCTCTTTTATCGCATGGGATGCAAGGTTTTGGAAGCGCGTGGTGTCTGGCTGACGGGAAGCGCGAAGCGAGCTACGCGCAGAACAGTTCCGGGGCCATAAGGAATCTCTTTCGCACCGGGATACAGGATGGGGCTGCCTACGGCCGCGTTCCACACGCCTGCCATTTCGATGGGCTGCCCGGTTTTCGCCAGAGCTGCGGTGGTGTTGGCTGATGCAGGCGCTGCGGCGAGTTTGGTTTCCGGTTTGGGATGGAGATTGTTTGCAATGCGACGCTGCTTGTCGACATAGGCTTCGATCACCTGTGCGCCCAAGCGTGCACTCAGCGGACCTTCCCCACCATTCTGCCAGAGCACGACGACAGCAATCTCCGGGTTGCGGCGTGGAGTCACGCCGACAAACCAGGCGTTGGCACGCATATTTCCAGTAGCAGTTTTCATTACCGAGTGGCTTACCAATTGAGCTGTGCCTGTCTTGCCGGCAAAATCAATGCCAATCAGGTGGGAAGCCTGTGCCGTGCCACCGGGCAGCGTGGCCATGGCCATTCCATCGGTGATGGTTTGCCACGTATTGGCATCCATTGGCACCACTTTATTGCCCGAGCCGGGGAACTGCTCCTGGTAATACTCGCGATACTCGGGCGGAATCTCGCTGGGGAAAACGACATGAGGGCGCTTAAATATGCCGCCGGAAGCGATGCCGGCAATGGCGCGGATGAGTTGGATAGGAGTGACCGCAACGGCTCCCTGGCCGATGCCGACGGAGATGGTTTCACCGGCAAACCATTTCTGGTGGTAGTTGCGCATCTTCCACTCCGTGGACGGCATGACGCCTGTGGCTTCGTCCGGCAGATCAATCCCGGTTTTCTGGCCGATGCCCACGGCATGCGCCCATTTGGCGATGGTATCGATGCCCAACTTTTGCGCGAGGGTATAGAAGTAGACATCGCAAGACCACGGAATTGCATGCAAGATATCCACGATTCCGTGAGCTCCGTGATGCTCGGAGATCCAGCAGGCGAAATATCGTCCATAGAAAGTTGCACCGCCGTGGCAGTCAACTTTCAAGGTCTGCGCGACATTTTCCTCCAGGCCAGCCAGAGCCATGATGATCTTGAAGGTCGAACCGGGAGCGAGCTGCGCCTGAATGGCTTTATTGAGCAGTGGATGCTCGGGGTCGTTGAGTAGCTTGTTCCACTCGTCGCGATGGATGCGGATGGCAAAGTCATTGGGATCGAAGGTTGGATGACTGACCATGGCCAGCACCTCGCCGGTGCGTGGGTCGAGGGCAATGATGGCGCCGCTGCGCGGGCCAAGTGCTTTTTCGGCAGCCTCCTGAATATCCAGATCGATGGTCAGCTTCAGGGATTTGCCGGGAACCGGAGGTTCGGTGCCGAGAATTCCGAGTTCGCGGCCATGGCTGTCAACGATGACATCGCGCGAACCATCCTGCCCGCGCAGGATGGGATCGTAGGATTCTTCAAGACCGGAGCGGCCGACAACATCGCCAGGCTGATAGAAGGCGTAACGCGGATCGTCGAGCATTTCCTCGGAGACTTCGCCAACGTAGCCGATGAGATGCGAAGCAAATCCGTTGCTGGGATAAAGGCGGCGCTGCTCTTCAATGATTTCCAGCTCGGGCAGCTCATTGTTATGCGCGGCGATGAAGGCCAGTTCGTCCGGTGTGATGTCCTGTTTGAGCGGAATGGGCTGATATTTCGGCTGGTGACGGAAGTGATTGAGCGTGCTCTGCAACTGGTCGACATCCATGTGCAGGCCTTTGGCGATCAGGGGCAGATCGGCATTCAGGTCGTGTGCCTGTTCCGGCACCAGAAAGCAGGTGACGGAAGGGTAGTTGTCGACGATGAGGCGGCCATCGCGATCGAAGATTTTGCCGCGTGGAGCGAGGATGGGAACCTTGCGCACGCGATTGGCCTGCGCCAACGCGCGATAGTTCTGTGCGCCCAGCACCTGCAGACGCCAAAGACCCGAGAGCAGCACGACAAGAATAAGCGCAATGATGTACTGGATTGCGGTGAGCTTGATGGCCGGTATTTTTTCATCGGTGTTTCGGGAGGGTGACATAACAGCTGCGTTTCTTCTTAGGATACTCCGCTTTTGGCGGGTTATTCCCGCTGTCGCAAGCGATCCAGCAACGTAAAGAGGATGATGCCGACGAGGGCATTCACGACGGCGCGGATCAGCTCATGCAGCCAGTACCAATCCTGCTGCAGGCCGAGAAGGCGGCGCACGATGAACAGATGGAGAATGCTGTCGAGCAAGGTGAAGACAAACAGCATGATGAGGCGCGTGCCGGGATTGTCCACATCGATGCGCATGCCGATCGAAGCTGAAAGGTAGCCGACAACGGCCTTGATGATGCCGTTGATGCCCAGCGGTAAATGGGTCAGCGCGTCTTGCGTGAGACCAATGGCGGTGCCAAGCAGCGTGCCGCTGATGGGATTGCGCCGCGCGACGGCAAAATAGACGGTCACGATAAGCGGCAGATCGAGTACGGCAAAGCGAGGAAAACGCAGCGGCAGGTAGGCCTGCGCAAAAATGGCAAGCAAAGGAACCAGAAACATGACCAGCAGAGGGAAGCGGTGCTTATCCAGTTCTTCGCGCGAATTGTTGCTGAGCAGGGCCATGGTTTACGGTTGCGGCTCCTGTGTTGTGGGTTGTGCTGTTGGTTTTGCCGGCTGTTTTGCAGGGGACTTTGTGGCCGGCGGAATTGTGCCGGCGGAAGACGCTGCCGGAGACAGTGTTTTCGCATGGTGCACTGGAGCTGCGACGTGCGAAGCATCCTGCCCAGCGGTTGCGGCGGGTGCAATGGGTTTAGTTGTGGGCTGCGGTGCCGTCTGTGCTGGAAATATTTGGGTGGGATAGCTGGCGCCCGGTGTCAGGTCAGTTGCCGGAGGGGTTGCTCCGGGAGTAAACCGGTCTGGATGCAGCGGCAGCGGTGGTTGTACCGGTGGAGGAGGCAGGTTCGGATTAGCGGCGGGCAGAGGCTTTCCATCGGGTCCGAGCTTGGGTTCGGTTGGGGCCACTCCGGGCAGGCGCTCGGCCAGAATGTCCGCCGCTTTCTGTTCGCTGGTAATGATGTCGGTTTCTTCCGATGACGGCAGCGTGCTTCCAATGCGGGTGATGACCAGCACTTCTTCCAAGCGGGCCAGCCGGGCCGCCGGGTGCACCAGAATAGCCATGTAGGGAGGCCGATCCGGATCGCTGATGACACGTTCCACAATGCCAACGGGCAAGCCACGTGGGTAAACCTGGTCGCCGCCGCTGGTGATGACAGGTTCCCCGGGTTGAATGCGTTCATCGGGCAGGATATTGACGATCTCCGGCTGCCCGGTGGCATTGCCGCGCAGGATGCCGCGCAGGCGGGTTTTTTGCAGGATGACGCCAAGGCCGCTGGTCTGGTCGTTGATTTCGACGATCTGCGCCGTGTGCGGAAAGACGTCGCGGATTTTTCCGACCACGCCATCCGGCGTGACGACCGGCATGTCGGCGTGGATACCGTCGGAGGAACCTTTGTCGATATAGAGCACACGCGATTGATCGGTGCCACCGGTGCCGATGACCTGTGCGGCGACGGTTTGATAAATGTACTGCTGTTTGAAGCCAAGCAGCTTCTGTAGGCGCTGACCCTGAAGCGCGTCTTCTGCCAGGGAAGATTGCTCCAGGCGCAGGCGATCCACTTCCGCTTGCAGATCTTTGTTGTTCTGGCGAACGTGGCGTAGATCGATGTAGCCATTCCAGGCTCCGCGGATGCCGTGGCCGGTGAAGAGGAAGGCGCGCTCAAAGGGAGAAATAAGGCTGACAACCCAATAGCGGATGAGACGGACCTGACGGCCGTCACTACCGGTTATGGCCGCAGGACGCCGCACCTGCACGGCAAGACCGATCACCTGGGCCAGCAAAATGACCACCAGGATCAAAACGTTGCGGTATCGGCTGTAGAACGACTCCATGCAGCTAGGTGTCCGTAGGGCGAGGATGAGAAAACATAGCCCAGCGCAGGGACGCCGGGCTGTAGAGCATTTAGTCGATCTTGATCTTACGCAACAGACGGAAGTCGGAAAGCATTCTTCCGGTGCCCAGAACAACGGAGGCCAAGGGATCATCGGCAACGGAAACGGGCAGGCCAGTTTCTTCGCGGATGCGTTTGTCGAGATTCTTTAGCAAGGCGCCGCCGCCGGTGAGTACGATGCCGCGATCGCTGATATCAGCGGAAAGCTCGGGCGGTGTGCGTTCGAGCGCAACGCGGATGGCGTTCATGACGGTGGAGACGCATTCCGTAAGGGCTTCGCGAATTTCGCTATCGTCGATGGTGATGGTCTTGGGAACACCTTCGATGAGGTTGCGGCCCTTAATTTCCATGGTGAGAGGCTTGTCGAGCGGGTAGGCCGAACCGATTTCGATTTTGATCTGCTCTGCGGTGCGCTCACCGATCAGCAGGTTGTACTTGCGCTTGAGGTAATTCATGATGGCTTCATCCATCTGATTGCCAGCCATGCGGACAGAGCGCGAGTAGACGATGCCGGAGAGAGAGATCACCGCAATATCGGAGGTCCCGCCGCCGATATCAACCACCATGTTGCCGCCGGGTTCTGTGATGGGAAGACCCGCACCGATAGCGGCGACCATGGCCTGTTCGACGAGATAAACTTCGCTGGCCTTGGCGCGATAGGCAGAGTCCTCAACGGCGCGCTTTTCGACCTGCGTGATCTCTGACGGTACGCCGATGACGATGCGCGGATGAACGAGCATCTTACGGCCATGCGCCTTCTGGATGAAGTAGTTCAACATGCGTTCCGTCACCTTGAAGTCGGCGATGACGCCATCCTTCATGGGCTTGATGGCGACGATGTTGCCGGGCGTGCGGCCAAGCATTTCCTTAGCTTCCTTGCCGACGGCTTCCACTTCGCCGTTCACCTTGTTGATGGCGACGATAGAGGGTTCGTTGACAACGATGCCTTTGCCGGCGGCATAGACGAGCGTGTTGGCAGTGCCGAGATCAATCGCGAGATCGCTCGAGAAAAGGCTGAAGAGCGAGCGCAGATTGTGCCCACGAGAAGAGCGAGAGTGAAAACCGTTGGAAGGCATGGAAACGTTCGATTGTCCTGGGGATTGCTTGTAAAACTTAATTGTACGGCCTGAGTAGGTGCACTGTACGCACACAATGTGGAGAATTCGAACCAGAGTAGTACCCGGATGGCCCCAGTTTGGGCTGTTGCCGGGAACGGGCAGGCACGGAACAGGTGGAATGCGATATCCTCATTCGTTTGGGCTTTCTCGAAAAATGTCCAACAGGAAAGAGCGGGAGGAAACAAGATGGCAACAAAACATTACAGGAATCTGATCGGTGGCAAGTGGGTGGCGGCGCGTACGCGAAAGTCGTATGAGAATCGCAATCCTGCCAACACGCGCGACGTATTGGGGACGTTTCCCGCGTCTGGAAAAGAAGATGTGGCCGCGGCTGTGGCTGCTGCCAAAGAGGCTTTTCTGACCTGGCGACTGGTGCCTGCACCCAAGCGCGCCGAGATTTTGTATCGCACCGGAGAATTGCTGGCGGAGCGCAAGGAACAGTATGCGCGCGAGATGACGCGCGAAATGGGCAAGGTGCTGGAGGAAACTCGCGGTGACGTGCAGGAGGCCATGGATACGGCGTTTTACATGGCCGGGGAAGGCCGCCGGTTGTTTGGACAGACCACACCGTCAGAGCTGCCGAATAAATTTGCCATGAGCGTGCGCATGCCGGTGGGCGTGTGCGCGATGATTGCGCCGTGGAATTTCCCCATGGCGATTCCGTCCTGGAAGCTGTTTCCCGCGCTGGTCTGCGGAAATACCTGCGTGATCAAGCCTGCTGAAGATACGCCGTTGTCAACGTACAACCTGGTGCAGACGCTTATGGATGCGGGTCTGCCGAAGGGCGTGGTGAACATCGTCTCTGGATTTGGGCCGGATGCGGGCGCGCCATTGGTGGAACATCCAGATGTGCGTGCCGTGAGCTTTACCGGATCGAGCGAGGTAGGCCGCATGGTGGGGCAGACGGCGGCGGCGAACTTCAAACCGTGCTCGCTGGAGATGGGCGGCAAGAATGCCATGATCGTGATGGACGATGCCAATCTGGATCTGGCTGTAGAAGGCGCGTTGTGGGGTGCGTTTGGAACTACAGGGCAACGCTGCACGGCCACAAGCCGGATTCTGCTGCACAAAAAAATTGCCAGGGCATTCACAGAACGGCTGGTGGAGCGTACGCGCAAGCTGCGTGTGGGCAATGGTCTGGAAAAGGGCATCCAGGTAGGGCCGCAGATCAATGAGCAGCAGGTGGAAACCAGTGCGCTGTATGTAGGGGTTGCCGTTGCCGAGGGCGCGAAGCTGTTGACTGGGGGAAAGCGGCTGCGCGGTAAAACGTATGCGAGTGGATATTTCTTTGCGCCGACGATCTTCGCCGACGTGAAGCCGAACATGCGGATCGCGCAGGAAGAAGTCTTCGGGCCGGTGCTGAGCCTGCTGCAGTTTGGCAGCTTCGAGGAGGCTCTCCAGATTGCCAACAGCATTTCGTATGGGCTTTCGACGGCTATTTACACGCGCGATGTGAACAAGGCCTATAGTGCCATGCGCGACCTGGAAGCGGGCATTACGTATGTGAACGCGCCGACGATTGGCGCGGAGGTGCATTTGCCCTTCGGCGGCGTGAAGCAGACGGGCAATGGACATCGTGAAGGCGGTACAGGCGCACTGGATTTCTACACGACGTGGAAGTCGGTCTATGTGGATTATTCTGACAAGTTACAGCGCGCCCAGATCGACTAGGGACGCGCGATATTTTTTGCGGCAGAAAAGTAGAAAGAGGATTGTGAATGATTATTGGTGTTCCAAAAGAAGTGAAGGACCACGAGAGCCGCGTTGGCATTACGCCTGCGGGAGTGAAGGCGTTGGTGGATGCAGGTCACAAGGTGCTGGTCGAGACCAGGGCGGGTGAGCTGTCGGCGTTGACGGATGATGAATATCAATCCGCTGGTGCGGAGATTGTCGGCTCTGCACACAATGTTTGGGGAAATGCGGAGATGGTGGTGAAGGTGAAGGAGCCGGTTGAGAAAGAATACGGCTTCTTTCGTGAAGGCCTGGTGCTGTTTACCTATCTCCATCTGGCTCCTCTGCCGGCATTGACGGAAAAACTGCTGAGCAAGAAGGTGATCGGCATCGCGTATGAGACCATTCGCGACAAGTTCGGCGCACTGCCGTTGCTGACGCCGATGTCGGAGGTTGCAGGGCGCATGTCGGTACAGGTGGGTGCAGCGTACCTGGAGAAAGAAAAAGGCGGCCGCGGCGTGCTGCTGGGCGGCGTTCCGGGCGTACCACCGGGAAATGTCTGCGTGATTGGAGGTGGTATTGTGGGCACAAATGCCGCAAAAATTGCAATGGGCATGGGCGCGAAGGTAACGATTGTCGATCTGAACCTGAACCGTTTGCGCGAGCTTGACGACGTGTTCAATGGCCGCGTGCATACACTTGCATCGAACTCGTACAACGTAGCGCGTGCGGCGCAGGAGGCGGACGTGGTGATTGGCGGCGTGCTGATTCCTGGCGCAGCTGCGCCGAAGATTGTGACCAAGGCGATGGTTGCGAAGATGAAAAAGGGCGCCGTGATTGTAGATGTCGCCATCGATCAGGGCGGCTGCATTGAAACGGCGCGGCCAACCACACACAGCGACCCATCGTATGTTGTGGATGGCGTGGTGCATTACTGCGTGACGAACATGCCGGCGGCGGTGCCGAATACTTCCACATTGGCGTTGACGAACGCAACCTTCCCTTACGTGATGCGGCTGGCGCAGCATGGGGCCAGCGCAGCCATCCAGGCCGATGCCGGTTTGCGCGATGGCGTGAATACATACGAGGGCGTGCTGACCTGCAAGCCCGTAGCGGAGTCACAGGGCAAGACCTGGAAGCCGGTAGCGGAGTTGGTCTAACGGTTCGATAAAGCGGAAAGAAGAATAAAGACGCGGTGCCCTACATGCAGCATGAGGGCCGCGTCTTTTTGTTTCCCTCAGTATGCCGCCCGGCGGCTTCGTGAGGCATTCTTGCATGGCTATTTCTTGTGACGGCTATGGATCGGTACAATGACTGCCAGAGCAAGCGACAGGATAGAAAAGACAAAACACCGGTTCCGATTACTCTGGTAGATAGGAGTCCTTTCCGTGCCGACCAGCGATCATGCAAGCCGCAAGACAGCCGTGTTGGTGCTGGGCATTTTGTCGCTGATTGTATTGCTGCTGCTGTTGATGGAAAATGCCTTTAACCTGAAGTTTCTTTCACCGCACAATACAGACTCCATTCTGGTCTTTACGGCAATCTCCGTATTGAGTTTTCTACTCTTTCTTACTGTCCTGTTGCTATTGCTGCGCAACATCCTGAAGCTTTATGGCAGCGAGCAGAGCCGTGTGCTGGGATCGCGATTGCGGACGCGCATGCTGGTGGGCGCATTGCTGTTGTCCCTGATTCCGGCAGTGTTCATGGTCTTTTTCAATTACCTGTTGATGAATAATTCCATCGATCGCTGGTTTTCGCAGCCAGGCATTTTTCTGCGTGAACAGTCGATGCAAATAGCCATTGAGATGGCCCACTATGCCACGGACAATGCGCGCGCCGAGGCAGAGTCCATTTCCAACGCCATCGTCGGCCTGAGCAGCGGCAATGCTTTGAACAATCAGCAGACGCTGGACGAAATGCATCATCACAAGATTACGTTGCAAGGCGGATTTGCGGTGCTGTTCCGCGATGGGAAATATGTCAGCGCCTATCAGTTGCCGTCCGTACAGGAGCCGGCTACGATCGACTCCTGGATTGCGCCGGTGGGATCCGTGGAGCAAGCGCCTGCGGGCCAGCCCCTGGTAGAGACAATTCTGCATGATGCACAACGCCCGGACGAACCCATTTTGCAAATTGACAGTATGGAGTATGCGCTGGGCGCGGCTTCGGCAGAGAATGGCGCTGTCGTCGTTGTCGGTTTGCCGCTGCCACCGGATGTCGGCAATGCCATCCGCAGTATTCGTACGGGCACGCAAACCTATTGGGCACTCTTTCAGGCGAGGCGACGCATCCGGACAACCTATCTGCTGGTTCTGATGCTCCTGTCGGTGCTGACATTTTTCATCAGCAGTTGGCTGGCGTTGTTCCTATCCAAGCAGGTGACGCGTCCGGTAGAGGTTTTGGCGGATTCGATGGACGCCATTGCCAGTGGAGATTACGGACATCGAGCCGACATTGCGGCTGCCGGTGAGTTGGGAGAGCTGGTACGCTCGTTCAACCATATGGCATCGGATCTGGAAACCAGCCGCACGCAATTGGAACGGTCCACGCAACAACTTTCGGCGGTGAATGCAGCCCTGGAGGCGCGGCGCAGAGAGTTGGAGACGGTGTTGGAGACTATTCCCAGCGGGGTTGCTGTTCTGGATTCCGGAATGCGCATTGTGCAGGCGAATCGAGCTTTTTGCGAGATGCTCGATCCGCAGGGGGAGCGCACGTTTGAAGGCCTTGCGATGCTGTCGCTTTTTTCACTGGAAGTTGGCGAAGAGATCCAGCGCGCAATGCGTCGCAGCCTTCGCTTGTCCACTGCTTCGACGGAAGTTGAGGCGGACACAGCGATCGGTTTGCTGCAATTGGCCTTCACGGTGGCGCCTTTGCATGGAGCCGCAGAGCACGGCTACCTGGTGGTTCTGGACAACGTGACAGAGCTGTTGCTGGTGCAGAAGCAGACGGCATGGAAGGAGGTAGCGCAGCGTGTTGCGCATGAAATTAAAAATCCGCTGACGCCGATTGCGCTTTCAGCCGAGCGCATTCAACGCCATCTCGATCGTACGGACTCCACCGTTCCCAGCGATTCCAAGCAGATGATTCGCAGCGCGACGGATGTGATTCGTTCCTCCGTTGAAACGATGCGGCTGTTGGTCGATCAATTTTCTGCGCTGGCCGATTTTCCTGTAGCGCATCCGAGACCCGTTGTCTTGAACCAGATCGTAGAAGACACACTGAGAGTTTTTTCCGGCCGGCTGGAAGGCATTGAAGTGAAGCTGCGTCTGGAGCCGCAGATGCCTCCGGTGATGGCAGACCCGGAAGCGCTCAAGCGGGCGCTGACGAGCCTGGTAGACAACGCCGCCGAAGCCATGCAGGAGAGCCTGGTGCGAGCGCTGACCGTGCAGACCTGCCTGAACGAGTCGCAAACGATGGCGGAAATTGTTGTGACCGACACGGGCCATGGACTAACGGAAGAGATACGTGAACGCCTGTTCCTGCCATTCTTCTCCACGCGACGACGTGGAACGGGACTGGGACTTTCCATCGCGGCCAAGATCGTTCAGGAGCACCACGGCAATATTCGCGCTGAGAAAAACAAACCAGCGGGCGCGCGTTTTATTGTGGAGCTGCCTCTGGCGGATCCGGCGCAGACGGATGTAACCGAGTCGATTGCAGGCCATGAGGCCACGCGATGAATCACGTGTTGGTAGTGGACGATGAGACAGACATTCGCACCACGCTGCAGGCAATTCTTTCCGATGAAGGCTATGCCGTTGCGACCGCCTCGACGGCAGGTGAGGCATTGGAGTTGGTGCGCGATGCCACCTATGACGCCGTGTTGCTGGACATCTGGCTGCCGGATCGCGATGGCCTGGAAGCGCTGGAAGACATTCGCAAGGTAGACCCGGCAAGCGGACCGGAGGTAATTATCATCTCCGGTCACGGAACGATTGAGACGGCCGTGCGTGCTACCAAACTGGGCGCGTTTGATTTTTTGGAGAAGCCGCTTTCCCTCGAACGAATTTTGATTGTAGTGAAGAATGCGATGGAAGCGCGCCGCCTGCGCGTGGAGAATCAGGAGTTTCAGCGGCAACTGTCGGTGCGCAGTTCGGTTACCGGCGAAAGCGTTCCGGTAAAGGCGCTGCGGCAGCAGATTCGCCTGATGGCTCCGACCAATGGCCGCGTGCTGATCTATGGAGAATCCGGCACAGGCAAGGAATTGATTGCGCGCGCCATCCACAGCGAAAGTCAGCGGCGGGATCGTGTTTTTGTAGAACTGAATTGCGCTGCGATTCCAGAAGATTACATTGAGACGGAGCTTTTCGGATACCGTCACGGCGCTGTTCCCGGCGACCTGCAGGAAAAGCGCGGCACCTTTGAGCGCGCGGACGGAGGGACTCTGTTTCTGGATGAGGTGGGTGACATGAGCCTGAAGACGCAGGCCAAGGTGCTGCGTACGCTCGACGAGCAGGAGTTTGCACCGGTGGGCGCCACGCATTCGATCCGCGTGGACGTACGCGTGATTGCCGCGACCAATAAAAATCTGGAAGAGGAGATTGCGAAGGGAAATTTTCGCGAAGATCTTTTTTATCGACTGAATGTGATTCCGTTCTATGTGCCTCCTTTGCGCGAGCGCAAAGAAGACATACCGCTGCTGGTGCGAGAGTTTCTGCGAGAATTTGGCCGACAGTATGGCAGGCCGCGCGTGGAGATCAGCGAAGATGCCGTGAGCGCGCTGCAGCAGTACCATTGGCCGGGCAACGTGCGGGAACTGAAGAATGTTGTCGAGCGCATGCTGATTCTGAATCCGCAGGTGGCGAGACTGGAGCGCAAACATTTGCCGGTGCTGGTCTATCGAAGCGCAAATCGGCGTGGGGATGAGTTTCCTTCTCTGCAGCACGCGCGCGAGGCCTACGAGCGGGACTATATTTTGCGCAAGCTGGACGAGTGCCACGGGAATGTGAGCCGCGCTGCGGAGGCGCTGGGGCTGGAGCGGAGCCATTTGTACCGCAAGATGAAGGCGCTGGGGATTGCCGCCAGAGAAGCGCAGGCGTAGAGGCTATTCCTTCTGCTTGTTGCTCAGATCTTCCAGTTGCTGGCGCCAGTCGAGCGAATCGAGAAATGCGCGGGAGCTGCGCCAGTCTTCGGCAACTTTCACAAACAATTCCAGAAAAACACGCGTGCCGAGCAGGGCTTCGATTTCCATGCGGGCGGCAGCGCCGATCTGTTTCAACATGGCTCCGCCCTTGCCGATGAGGATTGCCTTCTGGCCGGTGCGTTCGCAGTGGATGGCGGCGGCGATGCGCGTTAAAGGGAGTTTCGCACCGGGTTTTTTGCTGACGGGTGCGGAGGGTTCTTCAAAGCGCTCGATGACGACGGCGCTGGCGTAGGGAACTTCTTCGCCGGTGAACTGCAGGATTTTCTCGCGAATCAATTCGGCAACGAGGAAGCGCTCCGGCTGATCGGTGAACTGGTCTTTCGGGTAGTAGCGCTGGCCTTCGGGCAGATGCTCGACGAGCTTGGTGACGAGAAGATCGAGGCCTTCTTTTTTGCGCGCGGAGATGGGGATGATTTCAGCATAGCTATGCTCGGCGCTCAACTGCGCCATGAGCGGAAGCAGTTCGTCTTTCTGGATGGCGTCGATTTTGTTGAGCAGCAGGAAGACAGGGCAATCGAGTTTGCGGACCAGGTCGAGGACGAAGGCGTCTTCATTGTCCAGATGCAGAGAGTGGGCCGGCTTGCCGGATTTTTTTGCGGATTTGGCAGACTCTTCCGGCAGACGCAGGCTGCGACTCGCATCGACGACGTGCAGGACGATGTCGCGTGTGGCGAGGGCTTCGTAGACCTCCTGTAGCATGCGTTTGTCGAGCAGGTTGCTGGGTTTGTGCACGCCGGGGGTATCGACAAAGACGATCTGTGCTGCTGGATGCTTGCCTTTTTTTGCGGGAACTTCGAGCACGCCATGGATGCGGTTGCGCGTGGTCTGCGGCTTACGCGTGACAATGGCAACTTTTTCGCCGATGAGGGCATTGAGCAGCGTGGACTTGCCGGCATTGGGCCGACCGATGATGGAGACGAAACCAGAGCGAAAAGGCATGGATTCTAGTATGCGCTATTGTGCTTGTAACACATGCATGCCATCGCCTGGGCAATGCAAAGTCAACGTATATAAAAAGGAACACCGGATGTGACGCCTAGCAACGTTTCGACGTTCACGGATTTGCCATCCTTCAATGGTGGTTGAAAACGGCACTGGCGGAAAGCTTGCATACTGGCATCATCCAGAAGCTTGCCTCCGGATATGTAAACATAAGGCTCTCGCAGCTTTCCTGTCGCATCAATCGTTCCAACTATTCCGAGAGCAGCGTCAACGCGTTGTTGGTTTGGTTCAAGTGTGCATTGTGGATCGACCATGTGGTCTTTCAATAGTTTTGTAATATGTTGATCTGGGTTTTCTATATCAACTTCTAAGATCGGTATCGCCGGTTTGAGATGTGCCGGAACGATTTTGGTATCAAACAAACTGCCATCAATGGCCTTCGGCGTTTCCAACATAGTGATATCGATTGTGAGCGAGAGGTGATCCATCGTGGCAACAAGAATCTTTCGCGGTATAAGGCGACCCTGGAGCGGCTGCAGGTTGTTGTAGAGCATGGTCACCGAGTTATCGTGCTGGAGACGCAGCAGACCGTCTTCGGCAAACTCATAACGCATGTCGCACGTCAGCTGCGACATTGCAGCGGGATTACATGAGCTCTTCTCTTCTACTTCTTCCAAAACATGCGGTCCTGCTTTTGCTCGCTTCAGCTTTACCTTTCCGGTCTGTCCGGCGCTTGGCAGAATGCGAATGAGGGCATATTGCATTGCTTGCCGTACCCGCAGGGGTACATACGACGAAGAGGTATACGTGACCTGCTGGTCGGCATTTTTTATGCTGACGTATTTGAAGTTGCCCAGGGTCGCTTCTTTTCGCCACTTGTCGGATGAAAGCCACCATTCTTCGTAGGTTCCGTTGCCGGTGAATTCGGCGTTGCCGGAGGCGACAAACGTAGCTTTGAGATGGAAGGGGATGCCTGCGGCTTCGAGGTCGCTGAACTCGCGGGCACGGTTGAAGAACTCTTCCGGCGTTTGCGGTTTTGGAAGAGGCGTAGCTGCTGGTTTCGGCGTTGTGGCTTGCGCAGGTGCTGTTGGCGCGAGTGTGGCTGAATGTGCGGCGCTGGCCGCCTGTTGGGCGGTTGCGGCGGGTAGTAGAAGGCAGAGAAGAGTCAGCAACAACCAGCTTCGGTTCAGCATAGGAGTGTGGTGCGATGTCGGCCCATTCTAAAAGCCAGATCGATTCCTTGCATGAAAAATTTTGAGAACGTAATCTCCTTCATTCCGGTCGCTGCCATGTGAACGACGTGTCGCGCTGCTGTCGAACTACCCCATGCTCGCTATGCGAGCATGGGCACCCGGCGGAATCGATGGAAAAGCAGCACTATTCGTCGTAATGGAGCAGGCTGAAGACGTCGAGGCCTTCAAAGCGCTCACGGCCTTTGAGGAAATCGAGCTCGACGGCGAAGGCGATCCCGGCGATTTCTCCACCGAGTTGACGGACAAGTTTTACCGTGGCTTCCATAGTGCCGCCGGTGGCAAGCAGATCATCGACGATGACCACGCGCTCGCCGGATTCGATGGCGTCGAGGTGAATTTCGAGCGAATCGGTGCCGTATTCCAGGTCATAGGTGACGCGGGCTGTTTTCGCAGGCAGTTTCTTCGGCTTGCGCACAGGAACGAAGCCCGCGTGCAGGCGGTAGGCGAGCGCCGGGCCAAAGATGAAACCGCGCGCTTCAATGCCCAGAACGAGATCAATTTTCTTGTCAAAATAGTGGGCGGCCAGAGCATCGATCAGCATGGCAAAACCCTTTTTATCTTTGAGCAGGGTGGTGATGTCGTAGAAGAGAATACCCGGCTTGGGAAAATCCGGCACAGTGCGGACGAGTTTCTTCAGGGGTTCACAATCAATGGCGACATTTGCAAAATTTGACATACGGTCTACCATGCTCCTTCAATTTGAAATGTTTTCAGAGTGCCGGCGTCGGTCTCCGGGGAATCCTGCTGCTCGATGGCGTCCACGCGGGAGCCTCGGGAGCCGCGCTGCAGGATGGCAAGGAGAGCGTCCTGTTGCTCGGATGTACCAGATGCCAGAACTTCCACGTATCCGTCGCTGCTATTGCGCACCCAGCCGTGCATGGCAAGCGCGCTGGCCTCCCGCATAACATACCAGCGGAAGCCAACTCCCTGCACACGACCCTTCACGATATAGCGACGCACCATCATAAGCCCGGCAATACGGTAAGGCATTCGCAGTGTCGCAGATGGAAAGTGAAAAACGCAACCTGTGGAGAGCGGAGCCTTAGAGCAGGCCTGGAACCAGGGCCTTGACGCGCTGCTTGTACGCGGTGTATTGCTGGCCGAATTCCTGCAGCATGAAGGATTCTTCCGTGTGGGACTTGATCCAGAAGCCGGCGAAGATGAGGCACAGTGCGAGCAGATCGGCCACGGCGCCATGAACAATCGCCGCGCCGAGAGCAGCCAGCAGGAGGCCGGAGTAGATAGGGTGCCGGACGAAGGCATAGGGGCCGCGCGTCGTGAGGATGTGATCCTGTTTGACAGTGACGCTGGCGCTCCAATTGCGGCCGAGGACCAGGCGCGCCCAGATGGCCAGTGCGCAGCCGGCGAGGGTGAGCAGAAGCCCCAGATTGATGATGACGAGAGAACGAGGGAGAATGCGCCAGCCGAAAATGCCGGTGTGGGCGACGGAGGAAAACAGGAAGACAAAGCCGAGGATGCAGAGGCCGGCTTGTAACCATCGGGAGCTGGTGCTTTGCCGCCGCACGGTGCGTTGGGTACGGAAGGCGTTGCCGAGATAGAACACGACGATAGTCAGCCAGATGAGGCTCACAATGCGCGGGGCGTAACGGGCGGAGGCGTGCAGTGCGGCGTACATAGCAGAGGTATACGAAGGGTGTCGCGAGATTGTTCCGGTGGGGTGATACTGGAGGGGTGAAGACGGCCTCTCTGTTTCGTGGGTTGCAAAGCGTAGCGGGGATCTTGCTGCTTGCGGTTGGATGGCAGCTCCATGCGCAGCAGGATGCACAGTCCGTGCGCGATGCCGTTGCGGGCTGGTATGCGACGCTCTCCGGCAATGCGATGGATGCTGCGGGTGCGTATGGTGTGCTGGCTCCTGCGCTGCAAAAGCAGATGAGCCAGACGGAATTTCAATCGCTGTATGCCAACACAGCACATGTCGATCTATTGCAAATGCACCTGGGCGATCAAGATGCGCAGCGGGCAAAGGTGCTGGTGGAGGATCGGCGCGTGCAGACGATTGCAGGGATTCCAGCGATGGTGTGGTACACGGGATTTTTGGCGCTGCAGCGCGGGCAAGGCGGCTGGGAGATTTCCAACATCGATCTGAAGCCGGAAGATATTGCCGGCCCGAAATACAGGGCGGAGGAGCAATGGCAGATGGATCCGGTGCGCGTGGCCGATCGGGCGGTTGGTGAGAATGCGATGCTATGCCCGGACAAGATGCGTAGCAAGCCGGGGGATGCCCAGGCTCTGGAGGTGTTTGTCTGCACGGACAAGCGCACGGTGCTGGACATGGCGCATTTGTATAGCAGTGCGTGGGTGATTTTCCGGCGCAGCGAAGAGCCGCTCGACGGCACAAAAACAAAGGGCGCAGCCACAGCCGCGCCCAATACGCAAGGTCCGTAATGCTCAGGCGCGGGAAAGGTACGCGCCTTCGGCGGTATCGACGCGAATCTTTTCGCCTTCGTTGATGAAAGGCGGCACCTGCACAATGAGGCCGGTTTCCATTTTGGCCGGTTTGGTGACGGAAGATGCGGTTGCGGATTTAAGGCCCGGCTCTGTTTCGACGACAGTCATTTCAACAGCCTGCGGCAGTTCGATGCCGACGGCGACACCGTCAAAGAATGAGACTTTGATCCCCAGGTTGGGGATGAGGTATTCGGTGGCGTCGCCAAGGATGCCGCCATTCAGGTGGGTCTGCTCATAATTTTCTGTGTTCATGAAGTAGTAGTCGTCGCCATCAGAGTAGAGAAACTCCATCGCGACTTCATCGACGATGACGCGGTCGATGGGATCGGGCGAGCGAAAGCGATGTTCAAACATGGCGCCGGTACGCAGGTTGCGCAGCTTGGCCTGAATGAAGGCGCGCAGGTTGCCGGGCGTGCGGTGCTCGACGCTGAAAACTGTGTGCAGTTCCCCGTTATGCTTGATGACCATACCCGGACGCATCTGGGTGGCGGGAATTGACATACGGACAGACTCCTTACAAGTGTTGAGGATTTTCTCTTCGGTCGGGACCGGATGGGCGGGTTCGATACGCTAACCCGAACCACTTAGTGTAGCGCAGGGGATGGATGGCGGGCGAACGGGGTGGAACAGCCACGCTTCCTAACCTTTGCCGAAGATGCGTGCGAAGAAGTGTCCGATGTGGTGCAAGAAGCTGCCGGAGGATGGTTTCGGTTTAGGTGGGGGTGCCTGGGCGGTTGTGGTCGCGGTTGCCGAATTCGATGAAGTGTCGGCAGGTATGTTAGGGGACGGATTCGACGCCGTGGCATCGGTGGCTGAGATGGCAGGTCCCGAAGTGGCGGGTGAGGAGACTTTATTTTCCGGGCCGCTGTACGCCAGGGTAGTGGAGACTTCGGCATGTACCTGGCCCGGAGGGACGACAGGTTTGGTCGGTGGGCCGGGCGGTGAGGCCAGCCCTTCGCTTTCGGCGATGGGGAAGGCGGTGTCCGCGGGTGTGGAGCTGGGGCCAGTGTTGGCCGGAGCCGAATTGACAGCGACCGCGTGGCCGGGCTGGGCGGCATGCGTGTTGCTGGTGCTCCCGGCGCTGGCAATGGAGATGACAGGAGCTGCCGGGCAGCCACATGGTTCGGTTTCGTTATCCACTACGGCCTGCAGACTGCCATGCTCAAAAAGTACGCGCTGGTTCGGCTGGACGCGATAAACGCCGGTGCCCATCTGCTCGCTGACGGTGACATAGGGGGCATTGGCCCCATGGTTCTCCACACAGGTATCGCCCTGATTGTTGACGCGAATGCGGACATCGGCCTGGCCGGGGCCGGAGAGCAGGATGCGCAGGTCTGGCGTCAACACCACATCGGAATCTTTGCCCAGGGTGTAATGCGCTTCCAATGCACCGCGGTCGAGCGCCATCATGAGTGGGCTGTTCGGGTCCACAGCGGACTTTTGCTGCGACAGGTGCACGCTGGTGGTGGCGCAGAGATCGAGATTGCCGCCACGCGTGAGTTGAATGGTCAGCGTGTGCTGGCCCGCGGTGACGGTGCTGCCATTGCCCAGCAGCATGGTGGAACCCTGAAGTGTGATCGCTCCGGAGACTTTCACTTCCTGCGCTGTGGCTTTGTTGTCAATGCGACCGATGGTCTGCTGCGCGGATGCCCGATTTTGCAGGACGGGCAAGCCGAGCAGCGCACCGCTTTCGATTGCGAGCGTCAGGATGCTCATCCAACCACGGGACCATAGGGGAGAGGCAGGCATGGTTATTCCAACTTTAAAAAATTTGCGATCAGGCGCTTGCCATCGCCGGTCAATACGCTCTCCGGATGGAACTGGACGCCTTCGACAGGATATTGGCGGTGACGCAGTCCCATGATGAGGCCATCGGCGCGAGCGGAGATTTCCAGCTCGTCGGGCAGGCCGTCCTCTGAGACGATCAGCGAATGATAGCGGGTGCAGGTCATGGGATTGGGAATGCCGCGAAAAATGGTGCGGCTATCGTGTTCGACGACGCTGGTTTTGCCATGCATCAGCTTGGGTGCGCGCACGATGTGGCCGCCGAAGGCCGCACCGATGGCCTGATGCCCAAGGCAGACGCCGAGGATGGGGACCTTGCCGGTGAAGTGACGGATAAGCGGAATGCTGATGCCCGCTTCCTGCGGTGTGCGCGGGCCGGGCGAGAGCAGGATGCGCTCCGGCGCGAGGGCCTCGATTTCCTTGATGGTCAGTTCGTCATTGCGACGAACAACAACGTCCGCACCCAGCTCGCCCAGGTACTGCACCAGGTTGTAGGTGAAGGAATCGTAATTATCGAGGACGAAAACCATGCTGTGACTTTAGTGTACCGTTATCGCGCGACTGCCAGCTGGTCTCGCCGAGTCCACGCCACCCTGCTTTATGTATTGCGTGCTCGCTCGATGGCGCGTACGACAGCCTGTGCTTTGCTGAGACATTCTTCGTGCTCTTTCTCCGGAACGGAGTCGGCGACGATGCCTGCCCCGGCCTGAATGTGCCCATGTTTGCCGCGCTGCAGCAGGCTGCGAATGGCGATGCAGGAGTCGAAGTTGCCGGAGAAGTCGGCATAAAAGACGCTGCCGCCGTAAACGCCGCGGCGCACGGGTTCCAGCTCTTCGATGATCTCCATGGCGCGAATCTTCGGAGCGCCGGAGAGCGTTCCGGCAGGGAAGCAGGCGCGGAAGGCATCCACGGCGGAGAGTCCGTCACGGAGTTTGCCTTCAATGGCGCTGACCAAGTGCATGACGTGCGAGTAGCGCTCGACGAACATCAGCTCGCGCAGTTGCACGGTGCCATATTCGCTGACGCGGCCCACGTCGTTGCGGCCCAGATCGACCAGCATAACGTGCTCGGCAACTTCTTTTTCATCGGCGCGCAACTCGGCCTCGATGCGGCGGTCTTCTTCTTCATCGGCGGCGCGGGGCCGGGTACCGGCGATGGGGCGATACTCCACTTTGCGACCATGCACGCGCACCAGCAACTCCGGCGAAGAACCAGCGATGTGCGTATCCCCGGGTTTTTTCAGGCCGAAGCGCAGAAAGTACATATAAGGCGATGGGTTGACGATGCGCAGTGCGCGATAGATGGAGAAAGGATCGATTCCGGCATCGACGTCAAAGCGCTGCGAAAGGACGGCCTGAAAGACATCGCCGGCAGTGATGTATTGCTGTATGCGACGGACGGCGGCGAGATAATCCTTCTTTTGCGTGCGAGGTTTGATCTGCAGCTTGCCGCGCACCGGCTTGTGGGTGATTTTGGGCAGCGGCTTGGCCAGACGGCGCTCAATTTCCTGAATGCGGCGTAGTGCGTCGGCATAGGCGGCGCGTGGCTTGTGGCGTTGCAGATCGGCGGTGGCCACCAGCAGGATTTCTTTCTTCACGTGGTCGAAGGCCAACACGGTGTCAAAGAACATGAGGCAGGCATCCGGCATGCCGAGTTCGTCTTTGGCGTGTTCCGGCAGACGCTCAATAAGGCGTACGGCATCGTAGGAGAAGAAACCGACGGCTCCGGCGGAAAATGGCGGCAATCCCGGCAGGCGTGCCGGTGCATGGCCAGCCAGAGAGTCGCGGAGCAACTCAAAGATATTGCCCTCGCTGTACTCGATTTTGTGGCCGACATGGGTCGTGATGCTTTCGCCGTAGGCGATGATTTTTTTGTATGGACGGATGCCGATAAAGGTATATCTGCCAACATTTTCGCCGCCTTCGACGGATTCCAGCATGAAGGCTTCGGGTTCGGTGGCGGCCACGCGTAAAAAGGCGGAAACCGGAGTTTCCAGGTCGGCCATCAGCGGCTTGACGACCGGAATCAGATCGTGACTCTTGGCCAGCCGGAGAAACTCGTGCAGACTTGGTTTAACTGGAGAATTTACAGGCATACGTCGCACATCCTACACGGTGAAGCCGGGAAACGGTAGCCCCCTTTTAAGGGATGAGGGGCTGTTTCTGGTTCTCTCTGCATGCTGGATGGAGCAAAGCATCATTCCAATTTCAGGGGGGAGACGGTGAAGCGGAATTCTCAACCGGACATGTATGCGGTGCGCGATGCCTCGGTGGCGCAACGGATTACATTGGCCGTTCTCATTGGCTTGTGGCTGCTGGTGGCATGGTGGCTGCTGTTCGGTCCAGGACTGGAAATCGTGAGCGGCTGGTTGGGATGGAACTGGAGGCCGGGTGATCCGGTCCGGCGGGCGTGCCTGGCTGGGGCGCTTTCCATTTACTACCTGCGATTGCTGTTTACGTGGTTCGCCTTTCTAAAGCGAGGTATGCGTTGGAGCGAGGTCTTCACGGTGGCTCCGTGGGTGCTGTGCATTTATCTGCTGCTGGCAATTGCCGGCGGAACGAATGCGGGGATTCCAGGTTTTGCGGGCGGCGTGGGCGTGGTGTTGTTTGTGATGGGTTCGTGGGTGAACTCCTACGCGGAGTATGCGCGGAATGTTTGGAAGCAAAAGCCGGAGCATCGCGGGCAGCTCTACACAGAGGGACTGTTCCGGTACACGCGGCATCCCAATTATTTTGGCGATCTGGTTTCGTTTTCCGGGCTGTGTTTGATTTCCGGGCGCTGGTTTACAGCGATTGTGCCGCTCTTTATGTTGGCCGGTTTCGTGTTCGTAAATGTGCCGATGCTGGATGCGCACCTGCAGGAACACTATGGAGCAGCCTTCGAGGCGTATGCAGGAAAGACGCGGAAGCTGATTCCGTTTATTTATTGAGAGATGGTTAATTAATTTTTGATAGGCCACTACTCGAACAGTTACGGACTTGCCGCTTCTTCTGTGGCGGGCCTATACTCCATAGGTTTGGGTGGATTCCGGGAAGAGCCTGCAGGGTCTCTCCGGTTCCTGGCATGGTACGCAGCCAAACTATATTTTTGCCTAGCTGAAGCGGCTGGGCGGTCGATAACGGAACTGGATGGGATTAGGCGATCCTGCATCTGTGTAAAGAGGTGCGAGGAAGTCCCAGAGATGCGGATCACGCTTTCCATCCAACGAAACTGGAGAGGTATATGAGCACAGTAACGCTAGAGCAGGAGATCAATCCCTGGGAAGCCCAGGCTGCTCGGTTTGATTTTGCAGCACAGAAGCTGAACCTGGATGAAGGGCTGTGGAAGGTGCTGCGCTATCCCACGCGCGAAATCACCGTATATTTTCCCGTGGCCATGGACAATGGCAAGATCGAAGTCTTTACCGGCTACCGGGTACAGCATTCGATCGCGCGCGGGCCGGCCAAGGGGGGCATCCGCTACGCGCCAACGGTGACGCTGGATGAAGTACGCGCGCTGGCCAGCTGGATGACGTGGAAATGCGCTGTGGTGAACATTCCTTTTGGCGGAGCCAAGGGTGGCGTGATCTGCGACGTGAAGAAGCTTTCGATGGGTGAGATTGAACGCATCACGCGGCGCTATACATCCGAGCTGATTGAATTTTTCGGGCCGGAAAAAGACGTTCCCGCGCCGGACATGAATACCAATGAACAGGTGATGGCATGGATCATGGACACGTATTCCATGCACATGCGCCAGACGGTGACCAGTGTGGTGACTGGCAAACCAATCAGCCTGGGTGGGTCGCGCGGGCGGGTAGAGGCGACCGGACGCGGCGTGAGCGTGGTGTGCACCGAAGCGCTGCGGCACAACAACATTGCCGTGGATGGCTGCCGGGTGATCATTCAGGGATTTGGCAATGTCGGATCCAACGCAGCGCATCTGATGCAGGGTATGGGTTACAAAATTATCGGGATCGCGGAATATGACGGTGGCCTGTACAACTCCGATGGCATCAATATCGCGGCGTTGATCGAATACAAGAAGCGCAACAGCAGCATTGTCGGTTTTCGTGGCGCGGAGGCTGCAGCCCCGGAAGATTTGTTGATAACGGATTGCGAAATTCTGATTCCTGCAGCCACAGAAGCGGTCATTACGAGCCAGAATGCCAGCAAGATCAAAGCAAAAATCGTTTGCGAAGGTGCGAACGGGCCAACGACGGCAGTCGCCGATGACATCCTGAACGACAAAGGGATCTTCATCATTCCCGACATTCTGGCGAACTCCGGTGGCGTTACGGCTTCGTACTTTGAGTGGGTGCAGGATCGACAGGGATATTTCTGGAAAGAATCCGTGGTGAATGAGCAGCTGGAAGTGATTATGAAAGAAAGCTTTGAAGATGTGATCAGCTATGCGACGCAACACGGCGTGAACAACCGCATCGCTGCGTACATGCTGGCGATCGATCGCGTGGCATCCACCATCAAGCAGCGTGGATTTTATGCGTAAATAAAGGACTTGCTCGGATCTATCTGTGGCCGCCCGCTAATAGCGGGCGGCCTTTTGATTGCAACTTCAAGCGACGGCTTTCCAGTCTGTGTACGGCTTGTCAACAGATAGAGCAGTTGCCGTAACCAGGATTTCCGCAGGCTGCTCTTTTGGCTGCCGACTGATTTCCCACGGACGTAGAAGCCTCATAGCTGTCAATGAGTAAGGCAGCTCGCGACCACAATCGAGACAGATTTTGTATGAATGCGCCTGTAGCGTAAACGGGCGCGTCAGATGATCGTGTCGGCAACCAAAAAACAGATCAAAGATAAATCCGAGAAATGCTTGTATCCACTGCATGGCAATTCACCCTCCCCCAGGCGTGTTTGCATTCAGCGCTTATGTTCCGGTGATGCTACGCACAACAGAGAACGCATGGCAGCGAAATTCTGGATGCTTTCTCCTGCACATATATAGATGCAGAATGGCGGCCGTTGGCTCGTTTCGAGGAATAGGAATTGGCGATTTTTCTATGCCAATGCAATCAATACTTTGCCAAAATGGCTTCCATTCGCCATATATTCGAAGGCGTCTCGGGCTGCGGAAAAGGGAAAAGTTTTGCACATAGTAGGCTGTAGGCGATGCAGGGACAGAGCCTGATTCATGGATAGAAACATGGCTCGCGAGCCGACGTAAATTCCCTGCAGACGAATCTGTTTATGCAGCAGCAATGGTATGTAGAGTGGTTGTTCGGTGCCGCTCAGCACGCCGATCAATGCGATTGTCCCCGAAGATCGCACTGCTGCGAATGACTGGGACAACGTTTCGGCACCCCCGACCTCTACCACAACATCGGCACCGACACCGTTGGTTTGTTCCAGCACCCATTTGGCCCAGTCTGGATGGCGGTGATAATTCAGAGCTGCATCCAGACCCATGGAATAGGCGCGCCGCAGCTTGTCATCGCTGCTGGAAGTGCCGAGGACGCGAGCGCCAAGCAGCTTGGCAAACTGGAGTGCAAAGATGGAGACGCCACCGGTTCCCTGGATCACAACCGTGTCCCCGGCCTTTACCTGTGTGGCAACGGTGAGCGCATGCCACGCCGTGAGAGCAGCGCAGGGAAGGGTCGCTGCCTGCTGGTATGTCATGTAGTCGGGAATGGGTACTACGCCGGATTCATGCAATACCACCAGTTCGGCAAGCATGCCATCGATATCGCCGCCGAGCGCACCTTTGGCTTTGGCAGCGGTCAGCTCACCGTCCTGCCAATTCTGCAGGATGATGCCAGCCACACGATCTCCCACGCGAACGCGCGTTACACCGTCTCCGATGGCAACGACCTCGCCGGCGCCATCGGAACAGAGGATTCTGGGCAGGTGCATTTTTGGGTTGTATTTGCCACGAACAATGGACAGGTCGCGGAAATTTAAGGAAACAGCATGCACGCGAACCAAGACCTGGCTTGGGCCTGGTTGCGGATCGGGCAGTGATGTGGGTTTCAGATTCTCCAACCCGAATTGGCTGATTTGATAGGCAAGCATAGGCGTCCCCTAAATGTAACTGCAGGATTAAGATGCGCAATCCAGATTATGCGATGCGCTGCGAAGGCAGTACCCTAGAAATATGGCTCGAGGATGGGAAAGTAAATCGGTAGAAGATCAGGTTGCAGAGCGCGCGGAAGCATCGGTTGCCGCAGACGCGAAAGCAAGCATGCATGCGGATGAGGCAGCCCGCCTGCGAAAGAAGCAATTGCTGGAGCTACAACGGGAACGCATTCTGTCGGAGCGAACCAGCAGTCCAGTACGGCGCGCGGCTCTGATGGCAGCCCTGGAAGAGATTGAAGCCAGGCTGGCTGATTTGAAGTAGCCAGTTTCAAATTGCTGAACCTGCTGCGAGAGTTGTGGCAAACTCCGGCTAGCTGGTTTTGCGATTGAAGAGCAGTGAGTTCGCCTGGTCCACGCTGGTGAGCAGGATTTCGGCGATGTTGACGTGCGCTGGACGCGATGTGGCCCAGAGCACTGCATCGGCGACATCGTCGGGTGTAAGAGGTGTCAGGCCCTGGTATACCTTGGCTGCGCGCTCTTCATCGCCGTGGAAGCGCACCATGCTGAATTCCGTCTCCACCATTCCGGGATCGATCGACGTGACGCGTACAGGCGTTCCCAAGAGATCTTGCCGGAGGCCTTCGCTGATGCGGTTTTCCGCAGCCTTGGTGGCGCAGTAGACCGCACCGCCGGGGTAGGTTACGTGGCCTGCGGTGGAACCGATGCTGACCACATGACCGCTGCCACGCTGCACCATGCCCGGCACTACGGCGCGCGTGACGTAGAGAAGACCTTTGACGTTGGTGTCGATCATCTCCTCCCAGTCTTCAATTTTGCCTGCATACAATTTTTCCAGTCCACGACTGAGTCCGGCATTGTTGATCAGAATGTCGATCGCCTGCCATGAATCGGGTAATGCATCCATGCTGGAGGCAACCTGCTGCCGGTTGCGAACATCCAGCGCCAAGGTATGAATATCGGGCGCACCGACGGCCTGCAACTGTGCCTGCATCTTCTGTAAACGGTCCACACGTCGCGCGGCCAGCAGCAAGCGGGCACCTTCGGCGGCAAAGCGATGGGCACATGCAGCGCCGATACCAGAACTGGCACCGGTGATAAAGACGGTCTTTCCCTTGAGTGAATGCATCGATACACCTCTTATGTAACAGTTACAATTACGATTTTGGCTTGGATGCTATTTGCGCCATCCGGTATTGTCCAACTGCCCAGTCTACCTGTTCCATGCCGTCGGCAATTGCAGCGTCAAATTGCTGTTGCAGATAGTCGGCCAAGCCCAGCCGCACATGTGCTTCGGCAGCAGCCTCGCGCAGCAGGCGCGTGTCTTTGGCTCCAACTGCAATCGTTCCGCCGGCATGTTCCGGAGGATGCAGCATGAGCTTGCCGTAGTTGGCGTACATGGGCGATTGAAAGAGAGCTTCGTTTATCGTCTCCAGGAAGACACTACGGTCAAGTCCCTGGGCTTCGGCATAGACGAACGATTCACTCAACGACTGCACCATGGCCGAGATGAGCATGTTACCACCCAGTTTGAAGGCATGCGCCTGCCACGGTTCGTTGCCAACCACAGTCACGCCACGTCCCAGGGCCTTCATTACAGGTTGAGCGCGATCGAGTGCTACAGCTTTTCCGGATGCGACGACCCATAAACGGCCAGCAGCGGCGATGTTCGGACGTCCGAAGACAGGTGCGGCGACATACCCCTGGCCGGCTTCGGCATGCGCCGCGGCCAGGCGTTTGGAAAGGGCCACGCTAAGGGTGCCGTGTGCCAAATGCACAGCCGGCTTCGGCATTGCGCGCAGCAGGCTGTTGGATTCGTTCCCTGGTCTACCAAAGACAACAGCCTCGGTCGCGTCATCATCAGCAAACATGGTGCAGGCGATATCGCAATGGGCCACGGCGTCGCGAATGGAGGATGCATGGATGCCGCCTTCGGCAACCAGCGGCGCTGCGGCTTGCGGTGTGCGATTCCACACAGTAACAGAATGGCCCGACTGCAGCAATAATCGAGCCATCGCGGTACCCATCCTGCCGAGACCGAGAAACGCAATGTTCATGTTTTTATTTTCCTCCCACCACCAGTACAACAAAACTTCCGGGCAGAATGGAAGGCCTCGGACGTGGATTCTGCGGTGTTGCGGCGGGACGCGGGCCAAAGGATGCGGTTACGAGATAGATTTTTCCAGTGGAAGTGCCCAGAGCTTGCGTTCGCGCGCCGTGCTGTGTGGTCAGGGTCTGGATGGATTGATAGTTGTTGGCAGAATTTTGCTGGATGACCGTTAGCGTACCGCCTTCGCCATTGGAACTGAAGACCAGATGGCGGGCTGCATCGTAGCGCGCAGCATCCGGACCTTTGCCGATTGTGGGTGTTGCCACAACGCGCCCATTTCTGGTGTCGACGACGGCCATGACATTGTTGTCACAGACGGAAAAGAGGCGGTGATTTTTGCGGTCGATGGCCAGGCCACTTGGAGAATCGCACGGCGCGATGGGCCAGGTAGCGGTGACAACCATCTTTTTGGCGTCAATGCGGACAATCTCATTTTGACTTTCAATGTTGTCGTAGATATTGCCTTTGTTGTCGGACTGCGGAAACTCCGGTTTGCCGGGCAACGGAATGGTTTGCAGAACCTTATCGGTGGCTGTGTCGATAACGGTTGCCGAGTGGCTGCGGCCATTGAAGGCAAAGACGCGCTGTGTGAACGGGTCAAAGACGATGCCGTCTGGATTTTCGCCCGCCGGAATGTTGGCCGTTACCTGCAGCGTTGCACGATCGAAGACGCGCACGGTGTTGGCCCTCCCGTCGCTGACGTAGCCAAATTTCCCGTGATTGTCGAGGGCGACACCATGCACGCCCTGCATGCCGCTGATTTCATGGATGAGCTTGCCTGTGTTGGTGTCCACGACCTGCACGCGGTTTCCTCGTGCAATGTACAGCCGGTGGGCTGCAGGATCGACCTTCAGATAGTCCCACCCGCCATCGCCACCAATATGCCAGGTGTCCTGTACCTGAAATTGCGGTGTTTGGGCATAACCTGTGCTGCAGCACAGAAGAGCCAGGAATCCGCCGATAAAAAATGCATAACCGAGATTCTTAGATTTCATTGAGCCGCTCCATTTCAAAACACAGGCACTTATATGCCAATAATCTGAAAGAATTCTGAAAGCCATTTGCTATAGAGGGCAGTTGCATTTGGCCAGCATGGTACGGCTCCGGCCAGCCGCTTCCGGTGGGCTGCAGGTCACTGATACACTGGTGTTACCAGCCGAATGTGGGGCTATAGCTCAGCTGGGAGAGCGCCTCGTTCGCAACGAGGAGGTCAACGGTTCGATCCCGTTTAGCTCCACCAGAAAACTAAAGACTTAATGGAGTATCTCCGGTTACGGTGTTAGCCGTAGCACCATCGTTCTTTCCAGTCGAAATTGCAGAACGCTTTCCGCGGGAACACGGACTTGTTTGCCACGCGTAAATACCTGCGTCAGACTCCCCCCGCCAGCTCCGGCTAACGCTCCAATGCCAGCCCCGCGACCCCCGCCAAAGATTCCACCAAGGACGGCGCCAAGTGCCGCTCCACCGCCTAGAAATTCCGCAGTGCGACGATTTTTCCCTAACCCCTTGCCGTTGCTTTCGCTGACGTTTGAGGTAGCAACTCGAAATTGTTTATGGCCGATTTCAACCGAGTACAAATCAAGAATGAGTTCCGGACTGTGTGCCACGCCTCCGCTGGAGATATTCCGAATGAGTAGTTTGGCTGGAGATCCTGCCGGGATGGCAACATTTCCCGCACTGTCGAACACGCTGTTGGTGATGGAAGCCCGATAAAGCTGTCCCGCATAGGATCGCGAGGAATCGATATTCTCATCCGTATGCACAGTTAGATCGGTGCCGATGGGAATGATTTTCAACTCTTGTGTTACGGAAGCGACAGGCGCGCTGGCGCCGCTGAAGATGATGGAGTCAACGTCATCAACAGGAAATTCGTAATGGATGCCGTGTGCACCTGCAAATGCAATGGGGTTTGCACCCATGAAATGTCCGGAATAGCTCTTCCCGTCGCGCAATGTCACCGCGTCCAGCGCGGAAGAGAGAACCAAGGACTGTACATCCCGCCGGGGAAACTGGTACTGGATACCATGCGTATCCGTGAAATTGATCGTGGCGCCACCTTCATACTGGCCGGAATAGCTGGAGCCACCTCGCACAATGATCGTATCGGCGCGGCCCACAGCAGCCAGGCAGAAGCATGTCATCAGAACAGATAGAAGTATCTTCATTCGATTGCCCCCAACCGCTTGAATTAAGAAAACAAACTTCGCAAAAGGATCAATTAACAATGACACCAAAAATACCCGGAGTCACGGAGAATTCCATAACGAATAGAAAAAGTTGCATCGCAAAGAATTCTTAGAGCGATTTCCTTCAAGCGACCTCGTTGACCAGCGTTCCGATGGGGACAATGGTGATGCGAATCTGGTCTTTGCTCCGAAGTGTGAAAGAGTCCGGCGGCACGATGCCGGTTCCGGTGAGCAGGAAACATCCGGAAGGAAAGTTGTTGTCACGGAAGAGGTATTCGACCAGGACTTTGGGATCGCGCTTCATATCGGCCAGCGTCACAGAGCCGGAAAATTCCATTTGCCCTGCGCGATAGATTTCCATCTGAATCGGGGTGGAAGGCGGGAGCGGCGTTTGCGTTATGAGAATGCCCGGGCCAAGGGCGCAACTGCGGTCATAGACCTTGGCCTGCGGCAGATATAAAGGATTCTCCCCTTCGATATCGCGCGAGCTCATATCGTTGCCGATGGTATAGCCAACAATCTGCCCGTTGCGATCGACGAGCAGGGTCATCTCTGGTTCCGGGACAGACCATGCGGCATCACTGCGAATGTGCACCTTGCTGTTGGGGCCAGCGACACGGTGTGCGGTCGCTTTGAAAAACAACTCCGGACGTTCGGCACTGTACACGCGATCATAAAAACTGCCCCCGCCGGCATCTTTGGATTCTTCGATGCGGGCACTACGGCTGCGGTAATAGGTAACTCCGGCGGCCCATACTTCCTGATTTTCTATGGGAGCTGTGATGGTTTGTTGGGTGAAATCGCCTGCAGGCCTGGTGCCGGCAATCGCCGATTGGAGCGATGCGTATGCATCGTCCTGCGCGAGCATCGCATCGAGAGAAAAATTTTCGATGGGGTAATAGCTGCCAGCTTCTTCTGCGTAATATCCATTAATTGTGCGGTACAGGATCACAGCGACACACCTTTCTTACAGCCTCGCGCTCATTCAAGACCAGTCTAATCGACAAGACGAAATGATGACGCAGCGTCCTGCAGTCAACACAGTGCGCCGAGCAAAATGATTGGATATATAACGTTTACACATTATGATGCCTTTGAGATATTACGGGAGATTTTTATGCGTTGTTCTTCGCGGGCTGGGTTTCCGTTCTTGCTTCGTTCTCTGATCGCCAGCGCAGTCGCCGGTATATGCGTGGCCCCGTTGGCCATTGGCTATGCGCAACAAACGCAGCCTGCTTATAAAAATACCGATCTCCCGATTGCGCAACGGGTGGACGATCTGGTGGGGCGCATGACGCTGGCAGAAAAAGTTTCCCAGATGCAAAACCAGGCACCTGCCATTCCGCGCCTGGGCATACCCGCGTACAACTGGTGGAGCGAAGGACTGCACGGTGTCGCCCGTGCCGGGTATGCAACGGTCTTTCCGCAAGCGATTGGGATGGCGGCGACATGGGACACCGGCTTGATGCATCAGGCAGCCGATGTAATTTCGACGGAGGCCCGCGCAAAATTTTCCGCAGCCCAGGCGGAGGGCAATCACGACATCTTCTTCGGGCTTACGTTCTGGTCCCCCAACATCAACATATTCCGCGATCCTCGCTGGGGTCGGGGACAGGAAACGTATGGGGAAGATCCTTATTTGACTTCGCGGATGGGCGTGGCGTTTGTGACGGGATTGCAGGGCGACGATCCAAAATATCTCAAGGTGGTTTCTACGCCGAAACACTACGACGTTCATAGTGGTCCGGAATCGGAACGTCATAGCTTTGACGTCAACGTATCGCCACATGACCTGGAAGACACCTATCTTCCAGCGTTTCGTGCGACCGTTACCGAGGCCCATGCCGACTCTGTAATGTGTGCCTACAACGCGATCGACGGCGCACCAGCCTGTGCAAATCAAACGTTGCTGAAGGAGATTCTACGGCACGCATGGCACTTCAACGGCTATGTCGTTTCAGATTGCGGCGCCATCAGCGACATTGCCGATGGCCACAAATTTGCAGCGAACAACGAACAGGCATCCGTAGCTGCCGTGCGTGCCGGTACCGACCTGAGCTGCGGCGACGAGTATGCGACGCTCGTGGACGCCGTGCACGATGGCATGATTCCGGAAAGTGAGATTGATACATCTGTGAAGCGGTTGATGACGGCACGCTTCCGTCTGGGGATGTTTGATCCGCAATCAGAAGTACGTTGGGCCAGGATTCCCACAAGCGACAATGACACCCCGGAGCATCGCAGGATGGCACTGCAGGCCGCACGCGAAGCGATGGTGTTACTGAAGAATGCGAACCACACACTGCCGTTTGAAAGTTCTGTACACAGCATTGCGGTCATCGGGCCAAATGCGGCGTATTTGCCTTCGCTCGAAGGAAATTACAACGGACAACCTTCCGATCCAATTACCCCATATGCGGGGATGCGTGATTTGTTCACGCACGCAGGGAAGCGCGTGGTCTATGCGCAAGGTTCACCTTTTACCGCGGAAGTGCCGCTGCCCGTGCCGCCTAATGCCTACTCCATGGATGCGCAAGGCAAGAAGCCGGGGTTGAAGGTGGAATATTTTACCGGGTCAGATTTCTCTGCGACTCCAGTGGCCACGGGCACGGCAGATTACATTGACACGGACTGGAATGCCGCGGCCCCGGTTCCCGCGCTGGATACATCGCGCAATTTTTTCAGCGTGCGCTACACCGGCAGCATTCGCGTTCCCGCACCGGGCGATTACACATTTCGGGTAGGGCATAGCGACTGCTATCCCTGTGGGGATGTAGAGGTCGATCGCGTCTTTATCGATGGGAAACTTGTTTCGGACCAGGCTTTGCCTCCGCGTGCCTATGGTCGCTCCGATAAAGCTATGTTTCACTTTCATTTTGGCGATACGCGACCGCACAGTTTTCGTCTGGAGTATACCCACGCATCCCCGCGCTTTGCCGCCGGCATCAGTTTCGACTGGCAGCCGCCGGTCGAGGTTCTACGCCAGCAGGCCGTGGATGTAGCGAAGCAGGCCGATGTGGTGGTCGCGTTCGTCGGACTATCGCGGAACCTGGAAGGCGAAGAGATGCCGATCCATATTCCAGGATTTGCCGGTGGCGATCGCACCGCGATTGAGCTGCCATTGGTGCAGCAGGACTTGCTGCAGGCGGTTGAGGAAACGGGCAAGCCGCTGGTTGTTGTGTTGATGAATGGCTCGGCGCTGGCTGTGGACTGGAGCAACAAACATGCGGCTGCCATTCTGGAAGCGTGGTATCCGGGTGAAGCAGGCGGTACGGCTATTGCAGAGACATTGGCTGGAGAGAACAATCCTGCTGGGCGCCTGCCGGTGACCTTCTACGCATCGCTGGACCAGCTGCCGCCGTTTGAAGATTATTCGATGGCGAACCGTACCTACCGCTATTTCCATGGCACGCCGCTGTATGAGTTCGGCTATGGGTTGAGTTATGCAAGCTTTGCCTACAGTAATCTGAAATTATCCACGAGCGATGTGCAGGCTGGAGACACGCTGACGGTTGAGGGCGACGTCCGGAACACGTCGAAGACGGCGGGCGATGAAGTAGCAGAATTGTATTTCGTACCGCCGCAATCCGCGACCGCTCCGCTGCGATCTCTCGAAGGCTTTCAGCGAGTGCATCTGGCAGCCGGCGAGACAAAGCACATCACTTTTACATTGCACCCGCGGCAGTTGAGCCAGGTAACTGCGGATGGAACACGAATGATTGTTCCCGGCAGCTATTCGCTGTATTTAGGCAGCGGTCAACCCGGAGTAAACAGCAACGACGTGCAAGCTCAGTTTCAAATCACGGGGAGCCAGAGGCTGCCGAGATAAATTTCGGTGTACGTAAAAGACAAATGAGGATCTCGTGAGGAACGATCCGGAAGAAGTCAGTCGTGTGTTTCCAGTGAGCGAACGTAAGACGGAGCTGCTACAGAAGCAACAGCGCATCCTCCAGTTTCTGGAGGAGCGAGGGCTCGACGCGTTGCTGGTCTCGCGACATGAAAACATTGCGTGGGCTACGGCTGGTCTGGTTGAGATGCGTGTGGGAATATTGCGGGAGACCGCCGTTGGGAATCTGCTCTTTACCCGCGATGGCCATCGCTACTACCTGACGACGAATAATGAAGCAGCGCGGCTGGCTGATGAAGAATTTGCTGCGCTTGACTATCAGCCTGTGATTCAGCCCTGGTATGGCAATGATGTGCCTGCAGCCATCAAGAAAATTACTGGCGATGGCAAGGTTGCCAGTGACGATATTTTGAGTGGTTTGCCTGTGGTCTCCATGCAGCCGTTGCGACTGGTGCTGACGGAAGGTGAAATTGCACGTTACCGCTGGCTTGGCCAACACATGGCGGATGCCGTGACAGAGGTGCTGTTCGCCTTGCGCCCCGGTATGACCGAGGCCACCATGCAGGCGATGGTTGCCGAGCGCTTGCTGGCGCAGAGAATTCTGCCAAGCGTCTTTTTAATGGCTACCGACAGGCGCATTCGCAGCTATCGCCACGCCGCGCCGCGCGATGGCGTTCTGGAACGCTTCGGGATGTTGAATTTATGCGGCCGCCGCTGGGACCTCGCTATCTCCATCACGCGCTTTGTTTACTTCGGGGCGATGCCTGTCGAACTCGAAGAAAAATTTTCTGCTGTAGCGAACGTGAATGCGCGCTTGCTGGAAGCTACGCGCGAAGGCACGATCAGCGATGCGTTATTTACCGCAGCGCAGAAGACGTATGCGGAACAGGGCTTTGCCGGAGAAGAACAGATGCACCACCAAGGGGGTGCAACAGGCTATGCAGAACGCGAGTGGATTGCTCGTCCCAGCGGTACCGAGCGTGTGCTGGACAATCAGGCTTTTGCCTGGAATCCCAGTCTGCAGGGTGCGAAAGTCGAGGACACCGTGATACTGCGTCAAGGAATCATTGAAAGACTTACGAGCACACCAGATCTGCCAGTCGTTGCAACCAATTGCAACGGGAACGTCTATCAATCTGCTGGTGTGCTGCTTGCGTAACGTGCAACGAAGAATTTTCTGTCACATGCAGGGCGCATGTGAAGAAAGTCGATAGAAGAATAGCTGTAAAGAAATCCTCGCCACGTTATATTGAAACTGGTAAGCAACAACCCAACTTCTATTTGGAAAGTTCAGCCGGAATTGCGCACCGCGCAGATTCTCGCGACTACAGCGATGGCCATGATCAAAAAGCCCCGGAAGCCACGCAAGAAGAATGCGCCGCGTCAGGACATACGGACGGTGGCGTCGCTGGCCAAGGTTTCGATCGCGACGGTATCTCGCACTATCAACCACATACAGACCGTGGATCCCGTGCTGGCCAAGCGAGTATGGAAGGCGATCGAAGAGCTGGATTATTTCCCCAACACGCAAGCGCGAGCGCTGGTTTCAGGCAAGAGCAATATTCTTGGGCTGATCGTTTCTGAGATCACGAATCCTTTTTTCCCTGAATTGATCCAGCGTTTTGAAGAATGCGCCGTCGATCGCGGCTATGAAATCCTGATTACTTCGACGAACTACGATCACAAGCGCATGCAGTCGTGCGTGCGCCGCATGCTGGAGCGCAAGGTCGATGGCGTGGCCGTGATGACATTTGGCATTGAAGAGCCACTACTGGAGCAACTGGCCAATAAAAACATTCCATTGGTCTATGTGGATTCCCGGCCCCAGGCTCCGGAAGCCAGGACGTTGAACGTGGACTACCGTCGCGGCATCTGGCAAGCTGTGCAGCATCTGGCGGTGCTGGGTCACAGGAAGATTGCGTTTATCAGCGGGCCTTTGACTCTGCACACGGCGCGATTGCGTCATCAGGCATTTGTAGATTCGTTGCAACAGGTAGGCATTACGCCGAATCCGGCATGGCTGATTGAAGGAGACCATACCCTGGAGGGTGGACTGGCGGGAACGGGGAACCTGCTGCAGCAGGATGAGGTACCCACGGCCATTCTGTGTTCCAACGATATGACGGCCATCGGAGTGCTGCATGCGGTTCTGGATGCGGGACTGCGCGTGCCGGAGGACATTTCGGTGATCGGCTTCGATGATGTCCACATGGCGCAGTTCACATACCCGCCGCTGACGACGATTCGCATGTCATGCCGCGATCTGGCCCAAGGGGCCGTTGCGATGCTTTGCACTGGAACAAGCAATGCCTCATCGACCCTCGGTGCGCTGGAGCACACCATCCCCACAGAGTTGATTGTCCGCCGCACCACGACCATTCCCAGACATGCCTTGAAGGATCTCGGAAGCCCAGCCCAGCCACTGTCGTCCGCGCGTCCTGTCCATACGAAAGACCTGTAAAAATAAAATTTCCCGGCACAACAATCTGTAAGATGGCCAACGAGCTTTGGAAACAGGAGCGTCGTATCTCGTAACTGCAGTTGCATAATTGAGACACCAGCGATGAGCGATTCCAATCCAATGCTTCCTGTGCGACTATTCCATGAAGATGAGATCCGCGACATACTTCACTATGAAGCGCTGATTCCAGCGATGGAACATGCATTGATTGATTTTTCCTCGGGCGCAGTGCAGCAGCCAGCGCGTACGATCCTGCGGCAGGAGCGCAATGATGGGTGGTTCGCCTGCATGCCTGCCATTTACAAAGACGTGATGGGTGCGAAGCTGGTAACGTTCTTTCCTGGAAATATACGGCACGCACTTCCGACCCATATGGCAACGATTCAGATTTTCAATCCAGAGACGGGCCAGCCGCTCGCCATTCTCGATGGCCGTTTGATAACGGAGATGCGAACGGCGGCTGTCTCTGCGGTTGCAGTGCGATTGCTTGCGGCGCAGGAGGCCAACGTGCTCGCCATCCTTGGCAGCGGTGTGCAGGCACGGGCCCATCTGGAGGCGCTGAGTCTGGTGCGGCCATTTACAGAGGTCCGCATTGCAGGCCGAACGCCGGAACATGCGCAAGCATTGGTGCGTGAGATTGCGGAGAAAAAGGACAATCGCATGCATGCCCACAGTACCTCTGCCGAAGATGCCGTTCGCGGCGCCGATGTCGTGGTTACGGTAACCAGTTCGCCGCAGCCCGTGTTGCAGGGAGCATGGCTCAAAGAGGATGCGCTTGTTGTTGCTGTGGGCGCTGTTGCCCATGATCGCCGCGAGCTGGATGATGATGCCATGCAGGGCACCGTCATCGTGGAATCCCGCGAAGCGGCGTTGCGTGAATCCGGCGACATTATGCTGTCGGGAGCACAGATTTACGCCGAGCTGGGTGAGTTGCTATCCGGCCAAAAAGCGCTTATCGCAAGTGGCCGGACGATCTTCAAGTCCCTTGGTGTTGCGGCTGCCGATCTGGCGGCCGCGCGTCTGGTATACCAGGCTGCAAAACCAAAGGGATAGAAGTGAAATTTTGATATTGAGTAAATTGGGCCGCGGTATTGAGCAAAGCAACCTAAGCTTCCATCCCCAATGTTTCCGAGTCTGATGCCGGCACATTGATCATGGTTTCCAACTATACTGAAGGGTTGTTTCCGACTTCAGAGGCCTTTGGCGTACCCGTGGCCCGTGAAGCGGTGCTATGGTTCGGAATGTTTGCCATAGCCAAAGGTGTTGCTGGAAACAGTGGCGCCTCCCGCACGCTTTCTTGAAGAGAGAAAGCGTCTTGGAAAGGAAGCAAAGAACGCTGGTACTCCGTCTGATGGAAGCGACGGACGCTAGTGTTGATGCTTGGCCTTTCTGCATGGATCAACGTGCGTGTAAGGACCATCCGACGTGAGCGCAGCGGACATGACAGCAACGGCGCATTCCCATTTGTCGGTGGACGGGCGTGTGCAGGTGGGCGAACGCGCGCCAGCGCAGGCTCCTGTTTCTTTTGATTCAACCAACAATTTGGCAGGCTTCGCCGGGAGCGCCCAGGCATTTCCTACCGGTCAGCAACAAGATGTGCGCCTGAGAGACAAGTTTGGGCGCGCCATCACGGATTTACGTATCTCCATCACAGATCGCTGCAACTATAAATGTGTCTATTGCCGAACGGGAAAAGAAGGCGCGCAATACGCCGACCTGCCGATTGCCGATTATTTGCGCATGGCACGCGTCTTTGTTTCGTTGGGAATAGAAAAAATTCGTTTGACTGGCGGAGAGCCGCTGCTGCGTAAAGGACTCGTTGGGATGGTGCAGGAGTTGTCTACGTTGCGTACGACGTTCGACGCCGAAGATAGACGCCTGACATCCGGTACGGGAAGACCGCTGGATATTGCACTGACTACCAATGGTCATTTACTGGAAGATCTGGCGCAACCTCTGAAGGATGCCGGGTTGCAGCGCATCACGGTGAGTATGGATGCGGTCGACAGCCAAAAATTTGCGCAGATTACGCGGGTAGCGGATGGCTATGAGCGAGTGCTGGCGGGCATTCGAGCGGCGAAACGCGCTGGACTGGAACCAGTGAAGATCAACTGCGTGCTGCTGCGTGGTTTTAATGAAGATCAGATTGTTGCCTTTGCAAAATTTTCGCGAGATGAAGGGGTCATCGTTCGGTTTATCGAGTTCATGCCGCTGGAGGAAGATCGCATGTGGACTCCCGAAGTAGTCGTGCGGCTGGAGGAGATTCTGGAGAAGTTGAACGGTTTTCGCCCGGTGGTTGCGCTACCGCCCAACGCATTGAGCGAAACGGCGCTTCGATACACCTTCGATGACGGGCTGGGCGAAATCGGCATCATTGCCCCGGTCTCGCATCCATTCTGCGGGCATTGCAGCCGTGTCCGGCTCACCTCCGACGGCAAGATTCGCACCTGTCTGTTTTCACAGTTCGATCATGATTTGTTTGGTGTGATGAAGCGGGGTGGAGACGACGAGGATTTGGCGGCAATGATCCGCCGAACGGTGGCACATAAGGAGGCGCGTCACCACATAGGCGAGCCGGATTTTCTGAAGCCCTCCCGAAGCATGGTGCACATCGGGGGATAGAGGAGAAGCGGAAACATCGGTTGTGCCGCGCCCCTGCAAATGCGGGAACGCTCTATCGCTGCATCAAGAATCCAGGATAGCCAAGGCCTATCGGCTGCGGTACAGTACGGCTAGGTCGATTTCTAAGTAATTCTGCGTAAATTTGGGGACGAGAGTGACAACGCACATAAAATTTCCGGAGCCGCAGCAACATCGCGAACTGCAAGTGTTGCACGATGTTGCTCGCACTCTTACCTCATCCCTGGATTTGGAGCAGGTGCTGCGCACGATCATGCAGCAGATGGCGCAATTCTTCCATCCGGAAACATGGTCGTTATTGATGATTGACGATGCATCACAGGAGTTGTTTTATGCGGCGGGTGCCGACGGTGCTGTAGAACAGCAACGCAACAAGCGGATACCCATGGGAGAAGGGATTCCCGGTTGGGTGGCACGGCATGGCGAACCCCTAATCATCACGAATCCGGAGACGGATCCGCGCTTTCAGGAAGTTCACTCCACCGGAAGTCGACCGGCAGAAACGGTTGTTTGCCTGCCGCTTCGGGCGCGTGCACGCACCCACGGCGTTATTGAACTGGTGAATTGCAAGTTGGATGCGATGCGGAATCAGGACATGTTCTTTCTGCACGCCATGTGTGACTATGCTGCGATTGCAATACAAAATGCGCGCGCTATGGAGCAAATCCAAAAGCTCACCATTACAGATGACTGCACAGGTTTGTATAACTCCCGGCATTTGTACGAAATGCTGGAAGCAGCTCTGGAACGCAGCAATCGTAAGCACCAGCCGGTAAGCCTGATTTTTCTTGATCTGGACCGGTTTAAGAAAGTGAATGACACGCACGGCCACCTGATGGGCAGCAAGCTGCTGGCTGAAGTCGGCAAGGTGATCCGCAATAACATCGGCCCTATGTGTACGGCATTCCGATACGGTGGCGACGAATTTGTGGTTCTTTTGCCGAATATGGGGAAGGAGTCCACCGTTCGGACAGCGCAGCATTTGCTGGAGACATTGCATGGCACGCAGTTTCTGCAGGAGGCTGACCTGAACATTGGACTGGAAGCCAGTTTTGGCGTTGCCACAGCTCCGGACGATGGGCGTGGTCTCCATGAAATCATCCGCGCAGCGGATGCGGCCATGTACGGGGTGAAGAATTCCACACGAAACGCAGTTGGCGCGGCTGGCAGCGCCAAGATTACTTCAACCCTCCCTATCAACGCACAGCGTTGATAGGCGTTTCTGCGCCGGCATTCTCCGGGGCTTCTGGATTGACACCGAAATCCCAAACATCGAGATTGATCTGATCTTTTGGCAGCAACTCAACCAGCGCGTATTCTCCGGGTGAAAGCGGCTGCTGCGGAGTTACCTTCATCCACTGGTTGCCGGGCATTACCTCTGTGTTTGCAGCGATGACTTGTTCCGTGTTCGATTGTTTCCCGGTCAGGCTCACCTTAAAGATCCCAACGATGCGCTCATCTCGTCGTTGATCCACGCGCACGATGGCATAGTGGCTGCCCGAAGAGCCACCCATATCGGAATCCTTATACGAACCTTGAGGCCCAGTTGGTACGGTGAGCGCATCCGGGTCGTTCTCGTAAGGCTTTCCGCCCCTGTTGCTTTCATCCAGCGCGACATAGATAACGGGTATCGTGGTGTGCATCTGTATCTTTGCGCTGTGGCCGGGAAGGTCGAGCGTTTGCCGTCCTCTGGACAGGGAATTGATGGCTACGTGCAACACATTGTGCGCTTTCTGTGCATTCAACTGGCCACTGTTTTGTTCCAGCTCTACTACTTCCGGCACGTTCTTATAGTGGTCCAGAATCCAGACACCATCACTGTCCGGCAGGTTGAGCCCCGGAGCAACGAGAGGCGTCCGTGCAACTTCTGCAGCACGGTCCGCGGCTTCATCCGCGTCAATTGCCGCCGCTTCGGCATCGGTATTATTCGGCTGCGTGTTATCGGAATGCGATTTATTCCATTTTTCTGTGGCGTTCCAATCGACGAGGTTCTTGGGAACTTCCTCCCACTGGCCCCCACGTTCTGCGCTGATGTAACGCACCCGGTCCCCGCTAATTTCATAACGGATGACAATTTGATAGGTACCGTCTTTTAGAATCAGGCGCTGGTTTTCCGCGAGTGCCGTGAGAGAAAGACATAGCAGCGCCGCGAATATCGTAAACCTATAGAACGCACTCATAGTCCACATCTTAGGACGTTTCGGCGTATGGATTTGTCTTCATGCTAATATCATTTTTGATAGGCTAAATGCAGCTTACAAAAAATATTACGGCGAGTAGCGACAGCAAACATCCATGGTTATCGCGATGGTTCGCTGTCCTGTGCGTTGGGCTGGTCGTTCTGTCCGCGTCGCTGCAAGTCTGCCACTTTCATGCGCCGGGCAATGAGGGCGGCCCTGACCATTGCTCCATTTGTATTGCGATTCACTCTGCTTTACCCACCACCGCCCATACGGTGCGTGCGGCCATGCAGGCCGCACCAGAATACATAGCTCCATCGGTAATTAGCCAATACCATCGCACCGCAGCCCTTCATTTACCCAGCCGCGCACCTCCTGTTGACACTGTCCTCGCTTAAATCTGTTTCAAAAATTTAATGGACAACAACAGGGGGTAGTGTATGCACTCGTCTCTACGGCGCGTTGTCGCCGTTGCACTTTTCTTTCTTTTTTCTTTGGGCGTTACAAAGTTAATGGCTCAATCGGAAGGAAATTCCGGCAGTCTCTCAGGTACAGTCATCGATCCAACAGGTGCCGTGATTCCCAGTGCGACCGTTTCCATCAGAAATCCTGTCAGCGAATATGCGCAGACAACGCAAACCGATTCCGCCGGCCATTATGCGTTTACCAATGTTCCATTTAACCCGTATCACATGGTCATTTCTGCTCCGGGTTTTGCGTCTGCCGTGCAGGATGTCGATATTCGAGCTGTTGTACCTGTCGTGCTGAAAACGGCGCTGAAAGTGTCTACCTCCGCGACGACGGTGACGGTTACGGGCGGAGAAGACCTGATAGAAAAGGATTCCACCTTTCATACCGATGTGGATCGCAGCATGTTCAAGAAAGTTCCACTGGAAAGCCAATCCTCCTCCGTGAGTTCGCTGGTAACCCTTACCTCACCGGGTGTTGCGGCGGATTCGAACGGGCTTTTTCACGGACTTGGCGATCACGCATCGAATTCTTTTTCCGTGGATGGGCAGGCAATAACCGATCAGCAGAGTAAGGTTTTCTCCAATCAGATTCCCGCTGCATCGATCCAGTCTATCGAGGTCATTTCCGGCGCGCCGCCAGCAGAATATGGCGACAAGACGAGTTTGATTATTAAAGTGACGACTCGATCCGGCCAGGGAATCACAAAGCCTACCGGTAGTATTCATACTTCTTACGGTTCGTTTGGGTCATCCAACACAGGTTTTGATGTCGCTTATGGTAAAGCCAATTGGGGAAATTTCATCGCCGGCAATGGGCTGAACACAGGACGATTCCTGGATGGGCCGGAGTTTAAGGTGTTTCACGACAAAGGCAACGAAGAGAATGTCTTTGATCGCGTGGACTATCAACTTACGCCAGGGGATTCGATCCACGTAAATCTGCAATACACACGCTCCTGGTTTCAGACTCCGAACTCATACGACAACCTGAATGTGCACGACCAGTTCGGCAACCCGGTTGGCAATGCCGATCAGAAATCGAAGATTGAAACATTCAATATCGCACCGACGTATACGCGACTATTGAGTCAATATTCAGTGTTGAATTTTGGTGTCTACGTCCGGAAGGATGCATACAACTACTACCCCAGTAAGAATCCTCTTGCCGACCTTGGCCCTCCGAACCTGCAGAGCGAGTCAATCGGGCAAGAACGCACGCTAACCAATGCGGGTTTCCACTCGGACATCTCCTATGTGAGAGGGATCAACAACATTAAGGCCGGCGCAATGTACGAACAGACATTCCTGAGAGAGAATGACAGCCTCGGAGTCGTGGATCCAACGCTCAATTCTCCGTGCCTGAATGCGGAGAATGAGCCGGTGAATGGGTTTACTGATCCATCGCAATGCGCTGCGGCTGGCTTGCAGGAGAATGTGGCTTCCAATCCAAACGCTACGACCCCATTTCTGCCTATATTAGTGCCGTATGATTTGACGCGCGGCGGTGGTCTTTATAGTTATTTTGGCCATACCGATGTGAAAGAACTAGCTCTTTATATTGAGGACCAGATCAAAACCGGCAATTGGCTCTTCAATCTGGGTATGCGTGGCGACCTGTACAACGGTTTGACTGTCGCCCGGCAGGCAGAGCCGCGACTTGGCACCGCGTATAGCATCAAGCCGACTAATACGGTTCTTCGTGCATCCTATGCGCGCACACTGGAAACACCGTTCAACGAAAACCTTGTACTGTCCAGCAGCGGATGCACGAATGCCGTGCTTGCTCCGCTTCTGCTCTGCACGCCCGGTGTATCGGGAACGCTGCAGCCGGGTTTCCGCAACGAGTTCCATGCCGGTCTGGAACAGGCATTCAGCCGGTACTTTGTTTTGAGTGGCGACTACATCTGGAAGTACACGCACAACGCCTTCGATTTCAGCGTGCTGGGCGATACTCCCATCACCTTCCCCATCGATTGGCACAACTCCAAGATCACTGGATTTGCACTGCGCGGCGATGTCCCCGTGGTCCACGGTGTTTCGGCCTACGTGGTGATGTCCTCAGTTGCCGCACGCTTCTTTCCGCCGCAGACCGCCGGAGCCGGGGCTACTGTGGGCCAGAATGGCCTGCCGTTCCGCATCGACCACGACGAAAAATTCAATCAGACGACCCACCTGCAATATCAATTTGGACAGAACGGTCCATGGTTCGGTTTCAACTGGCGATATGACAGCGGGCTGGTGGCCGGTTCTGTTCCTTTTGCAGTGAATACAACAACGCCTGTTGATCTAACAGGTCTGACAGCGGATCAGCAACAACAGGCGGGACTTGCATGTGGAAGCCAGTATGCGACGCTTTCCTCGCCGCTAACGACTTGTGCTCCTTCGCAATATCACTCAAGCCTGGTGTCGATACCGGCGCCGGGAACGGAGAATGATGATCATAACCCGCCAAGAATTGCTCCCCGCAGCTTGTTCGATGCTGTGGTTGGCGAGGACAATCTTTTTCACGGTGACCGGTACAGATGGAGCACTAGCTTTACAGCCGTCAATTTCACGAACAAGTATGCACTCTATAACTTCCTGTCCACCTTTAGCGGGACGCACTATGTAACACCGCGTGCCTTCACGGGGGAAATAGGTTTTCACTTTTAGAGGGATGGGTACGTATATAACTCTGGCTCAATCCCAATATTTCCGTCGATCAGGAATGGGATTGAGCCAGCCTATTTTGGGCTAAACAATGATGAGATAACCTGGTAATTTCAGCCCGCAAAATTGCAACTGTATGAATGGAATTCTGTAGGTGTGAAACACCTGAAACACTGGAGAATTTTCGTCCCAGCCGAATTCCATGCGCCTTCTTATTCCCTTTCGATATTATGAAGCAGGATTCAAGCAATAGAGATGCTCTGATGGTCTTTTTACCAGCGCCTTTTTCAGGTGACTCAATGAAATGTAGTCTTCGCAACTTATTTCTCTGCTCCTTGATTGGAATTTTTTTCGGAACGGTTATCGCTACAACGGGTTGCGATGGAACATCGCCTAGCGTAAGCGCAACGCGGAATGTCAATACGCTCCCCAGTGTGCACGCAACGCCGCAATCTGTCACGATTCATCCTGGCGACCAGAACGTTCCTATCACAATCAAGGCCGGTATCAATACGTACACAGGCCCGATCAATATCACGCTAGCCGGCTTGCCTTCCGGCATCACGGTCTCCCCCTTGACACTGACGGCAGGTCAATCGGGCATACTCAAACTGAGTGCTTCGCTATCGGCGGACCAGGAAGCTTTTCCCGCGAGTGCCCCGCAAAATGCCAACAGTTCTACGAATGCCGTGACCGTTGTGGGAGCCGTTGGCTCTGCCCAGGTAACTTCAAAGATGACTTTGATCGTTTCCTTGAGCAATTCAGCGTATGCACCGAATTCGAGCAAAATCAATCTTCCGATCATGAACATTGATACAAACGGAACACCCGTCACGAGTACAGTGACACTCGTTCCCGGCACCATCACCATCACGTCGGCAGATGGCCAGACATCGTATCTGCCGAATGGCAGCGATAGCGACAATACGGCTACCTTTCATGTCCATGGCAATACAACTTCCGTAATGCCCAAACGGCCTTATGAAATGAAATTGAATACGAGCCTGGACCTTCTCAGCACGATGGGGCTGAATTGCCCGTATGTCACCAGCTCCGGCAAGACAACCTGCGATAAGAGCAAAACCTACGTTCTACTGGCGAATTATGATGATAAGACCTTTCTGCGCGATTGGGCTGCTTCAGCACTGGCCAACAATATCCCTATTGGCAACGGTTATCTGAATTCGCCTGCAGACTCACCGTCACCGAGTGGGACAAGCACATTGATGCCCTGGGCGCCACACTCGCTCTTTGTCGAGCTTTATCTGAATGGGGTGTACGAGGGTAATTATCAACTCATCGAAAAAGTGAATGTCGATAGTCATCGTATCAACATTAACGAACTCGCAGAAACAGATACCGATCCGAGCAAAGTTACGGGCGGTTACCTGATGGAAATCGATCATCGTCAGGATGAGGCCTACGTTTTCACTACACCGCAAGGTGTACCAATCGGGCTGACCGACCCGGATTTCTCTCCTGATCCAGAAGTTCCTGAGCAGACGGCTTATATTTCCAATTACATGACGACAGCGGAAAATGCTCTTTTTGCCAGTAACTTTACCGATCCTACGTTGGGCTGGCGTGCGTATTTCGACGAAGCTTCTGCAGTGAATTTCTACATTGTCAACGACGTTATGGGAAACAACGATGGGGGGGCTTTCTACAGCAGCGACTACCTGTACAAAGACAAGAAGAATGCTTTGATCTATATGGGCGCGGTTTGGGACTTTGATATCAGTTCCGGAAATGACAACGAAAATCCAATCGTCAATCCGACTGTTCCCTGGATGCAAATAAGAGCCATCTAGTATAAGCGCTGGTTTCAGGATCCGGGCTTCAAGGCAGATGTGGTTACGAAATGGAATACGCTGAAAAACAATGGAGTCTTTACTACGTGGCTTGCTTCAATCAATCAGGAGGCAGCAACTCTGCAGCAATCTCAGGTAAACAATTTTGGCAGATGGCCCATGCTGGGTATCAAGGTCTGGCCGAATTCTATTGCTATTGGTAGCTATGACGGAGAAGTGTCGTATCTGACCAGCTGGCTCAACTTGCGTATCGCGTATTTGGATTCGCAGTTCAATGGTAAAGCGCAGACTTCCACCACGTTGACTGTCCCAAGCGGGACCCTGCGCAATGGTTCTCCTGCCACACTTACGGCGCAGGTAACGGGTACAAACAATCCGAGCGGTACGGTTTCTTTTCTGTCCAATGGTGTATTGCTGGGAACAGGAACTTTGGACGGTACAGGCATGGCGAGCCTGACCACGTCCAGTTTGCCTGTGGGTAATAATGCTGCGCTGCAGGCAGTCTACAACGGGAACAGTACAGAGGGGCTTTCAGCATCTTCCATCACAGCTGTAGCCGTGGTGGGACCACTCGTGACCACCGAAACCAACCTCGATACCACCATCGCAACGATCGGTGTAGGCAAGTCTGCAAGCTTTACTGTCTCCGTGGTTGCTAATTCTGGTACAACGACCCCAACGGGAACAGTCACATTTGTTGCGAATGGGAAGATGTTAGGTTCGATCAGTTTATTCAACAGTGGTTCGGCAATTTTTTCCACAACAAATTTGCCAACCGGCACCGTTTCTGTCAAGGCAATCTATGCCGGCGACAACTCCTGTCAGGGGTCGTCTTCCAATAAGGTAATGCTGAGCGTAACGACGTAATACTTTTCGACGAGCTCTAGTAATGCTTATAAGCGGGATTGAGCTTTGGCCGCGGCTTACCGTGGATGAAAGCGGCAACGTCGTAGGCATCCTGTGGAGATAGTGTTCCAGGATGGTTCTGAGGCATGTTGTGGAAGAGAAAAGCAGCCATCTTGTACGGGTCATTCATGCCTGCTCCGTCGTTGTACGACCCCGTTCCCCATACGGGTGGCAGTATTGGCGGAACCCCTGCGCCATTGCTGCCATGACAACCCGCGCACTGCTGCGCATAGACGGCCTCTCCGTGTTTCGGATTTCCTGCAAGCTCCGGTAGCTTGACAAAATCCTGTCCGGGATAAATTTCCCCTTTCTCGTCGTCTGGGGATAGCCACGTGATGTAGGCCATCAACGCCTTCATTTCCTTGCTGTCTTTCTGCGGAGGAGAGCCGTTCTCGCTGCGTACGAAGCATTCCTGAATGCGCTCCTGCAAAGAGATCACATGACCGGCACGCTTGTTGAACATAGGAAAGAGGCCCGGTACATCGACCATGGGTGCGGCGTAAGCAGCTTTGCCACTCTGGATATGACAGTCGCTGCATGCCACACGATTGCCGACGTTTGCAGATGCGTATTTCGGTGTCTCATCAAAGATTTGCTTGCCCAGGCGAATCGAATCACCCTCTGGAGTGTGGGGAATCCTTGCAGCTTCGGGTCGCGTCCATGCAGCCGGGTTCGCCGATGGTGTTGCTGCAGCCGGATGCGAGCGAGAGCAGCCGTCGAACAGACCTGTCAACCCAACCAAGCTGAGAAGCCCGAAGACAACGATAGTTTTGCCGGTTGCCATAGGATGCGATGGAGTCGATCGAATCATGGTTGCAGTTTCATGTTTTCTATTTTTCATCTTTCGGAATCGATTGGAATCCGTACTCGTGGTATATGGTTTGTGCTTCGGGCGTGGTGAGATAGGCAATCCACGCGCGTGCGGCCTCGACGTGGGGTGCGTTGCGCAAGACTGCGGCAGCATAAATTGCCGTGGTGTTCTGGGTTGCCGGAATCACAACGCCGCGAATAGGGTTGCCGATTTTCTCCTGAAATTTTACTTCCGAGGCCCAGGTGACCCCTGCATCTGATTTTCCTTCCATAATGCGCATTGGGGTCTGGCGATGGTGAATCTGTGTGAGGTAGGTGTCGCCGCTTTGGACTTTGGTTTGATACACGGTATGAAAGAGTTGTTCCCCGCCAGCCTTGCGCAGCGAGTCGCCAATCTGGCGCGCGACACCTTCCCAGGCTGGATTCGGCATCGATAGTTTTACATTTTTGCGGCCAAGATCGTTCAATGTGCGAATGTTCTTTGGATTTTCTGCCTTCACCATAATCTCAAGGTCATTGGTCGCATAGGCAACGGGTGTTTCCACCAATTGCTGCTGGGCCATTTCTTTCACGGCACGGGCACCTGCTTCGTATACATCGGGCTGCACCTGAAGCGTTAAGTTACCCAGCGTCAGCGTGTTGTCGTTTGCAATCTGCTTCCTTAGAATGCCCGGCGGCAAAGTCTCATAGAAAATGTGGCCACGCAGTTCAGGATGGTGCGACTCAAATTCAGCGATTAACGCAGGCAGGACGAAGAACTGGTTGCCGCCGATAAAAAGAACCAGCCTGGCATCGGCGGGGTTGCCGTGAAGATCAGGGACGTTATCGATGTCGTCGACTTGAAAGGTGTAGCCCTTGTTGACCGCCGGGTTGTTGGCACCTTTGCTCCAGGGCGGTGTGACCTGGGCAAGCAAAGACACACCGGAAGCCAGAGCAAGAGTAGCTAGGAGAACGTTTCTTCGACGGATCATTCTTCCATCTCTTTTCCTTCTGCACTTACTTCAACCAATAGTGATGTAAGTGAAATGGCCTTCACTTTGCAGCAGAGCGATGGATGCCACCATCGAAGGAACGATCAAAACTCCGGGAAGCGTGTGTGCCTGCAAATCTTTCACGACCTCCTCGGGTTGCTGGGACAGCTTGTTTACATGGATGACGGCGCGTGCCTGGCCTTCGATAGCTGTGTGGCAGCTTAAAAACTGTACCCCGCGCGACCTCAGGGCCTGCAGGCTGGAGTCCTGATAGAGCGAGCTATCGTCGTTCGGATCTTTCGAGGTATATTTCGGTGGATTGCCTGCGTCGCTTGGATCGAAGATATTTCGCGTGGCAGGTTCCCCTGTTTTCGGATCGGTCACTTTGAGCCATGCGCCAATCTGATATTTTTCCCAAACGTAGTCGTCATAGTTCAACAGATTGGATGGTCCATGCGTAGCACTGACGATCTTGATCTGTTCTGCCGGAATTGCAAAGCCAAACTGGAGGCCATTGAGAGAATTTTTAATATGATCCAGAAAATTACCTTCGTTAATGCGAATTACGTCATAGACCTGTTTAACGCGAGCAGGATGCTTCAAAATCCGGTCAAAGGTTGCCATCTTCCAATCAGAAGGACGGTAGACAAGCTCTGCATCCGCATCTGCAGTTGTACCGAGTGCAGTAAGTGCGGCCAATCCCATAGCTGCCTGACCGACGAAAGACCTACGATTGATGGGGCTCACGATCTTCTCCTTGATTATGATTTGGGTTGTTGTTCGAAGCTGGTAAATGTATGGGTCCGGTATGCGCTTCGTTTGCACGCGAACCATCCGTAATGCCGAGATTGTCTAGAAATCGATACTTTGGAAATTCGCTGCGCCTACGGAAGACGGGCCATACGCGATGAGCGAGGATTAGTGCGATCAGAATGATCGTAATGACAGCGACGAGCCATGCAGTCATGGAGCTATCTCCCCTATCTGCTTTGGTGTCGATGCATGCTTGCCAGGATAATCTTGCGGTGTCCGATAAAACGAGCGGATGTAGTAGGTAACCGCCTGTATCTCCTGGGGAGTCAGCAGGGGCCACGCTGCCATTGCGCTGCCGGGAACTCCGTGATGCAGAACATATTCTGCGGCAGGGTACGAAGGCAACACTTCATGAAAATCTGTTGGGCGCGGATTGTACTTGTTTGCCGCAGGGCCATTGCCGGAAAGAACTTCTCCGTGACACTGAACACAGTGGGTTTCGTAGATACGGCGTCCTGCTTCCAGCAAGACAGAAGCGGGCGCCCACATCTTGTCCGGCGCAAGATCGGGTGCCTGACCCAGGGAGGCGGTGTATGCCGCGACCGCGCGGAGCTGATCCGATGGTAAGTTGTTCCATGCGGGCATGGCTGATCCTCTCACGCCGACTTGCAGTACGCGCCAGATACGCTGGTCCGTTAGTGTAAACCCTGTAAGGTTGAAGGCAACAGGTCGCAAGGCTTCTCCTCCAGGAGAAGCGCCGTCGCCGTTGGCTCCGTGGCATCCGGAACAATTATGCAGAAATACCTGCCTGCCTTCATCCCAATGTACCGGGGTCGTTTGGATTGGCATCTCAGTGGCCACCGGCTGCGGTTTGGGAGAAAGAGTGTTCGCAGCACGACCCAGGGTGTTCAGGTATGCGACCAGATCCAATGCAGCCTGCGTGGGCTTCGATGGGCTGCCGTCATACATCCAGGGATAGGCAGGCATGATGGAATCTGGAACGATATACCGTGGATTGTATAAATGCACGAGTTGCCAGTCGTTGGGGTGTTTTTTTGTCTCGCGGGCAAGATCGGGACCAATGCGGCGGGTGCCCCACATCTGAGGAAACTCGCGCTGTGTCTCCCACGCCTGAGTGGGTGGTCCGAAGCGGCGCTCATCTGCGGCCGTAAAGCGGACCTGTTCCGTGTGGCAGTAGGCGCAGCCATTCTTTGCATACAGGTCGCGTCCGTGAATCTCTGCCGCGGAGAGGTATAGTCGGGCAGCTTTGGGAGTGGTGCGATCAATTTCTGCATGCAGGTGAATGGCTGGAAAAACACCGAGAGCAAGAAATGAGACAAAGAAAAACATCATGCCCGCGCCGAAGACCGTAGCGTAAGCGGTGTTGATCCAGGAATACGTCCGCGTGGAATCGGAGATGGGCGCGCCGTTCTTGAGAAAATCGTTCTCGGCGCCAGCGCTTTCGTTGACCACGACTGCCAAGCGATGGTCTGTATTCCTTGGGCCAGTAAGAAAGCTGACAGCGAAAACGATGAAGCCAGAGAGCAGAAGACATCCGTCGAAGGTCCGGAAGAGCCAATAGGGTTTCGAGGCACGCACGGATTCGATCCACGGAAGTGAGCTTTGCCAAAGAGCTGCTTGTATCAATCCTGCCACGGTCAAGTCGGCAACCATCAACCCCAGGCCTGTTACCAGCAGCCAATACGACCATCCGAGCGCGCGCCGGCTAAAACGGACACCCGGCATACGTTGCCAGATGTGTGCCAGGCCGCCCATTGCCGCGAAAGAGGCAAAGCCAATCATCGCCAGATGCGAATGCCCGATAACCCAATCCGTGAAGTGGATATAGCGATTGAAGGCCATGACAGCCTGGGCCGAGCCTTGAATGCTGACAACAAGGTAGAGCACGATGCTGGTCCACAGAAAACGGAACGGGATGTCTTCCAATACTGTCGCTGCAATCGCAATCGGAATTGAGAGCAACAGGTTGGTCACCACCAGGATCACGTCCACACCCTGATAGAGCGATGCGACCTCCGACGCATGCTGCGCCGCCATTGGCAGCGACGACAGAATGTAGTGATGGATTCCATTCAACGGGTAGGCCATAAACAGAAGCCAGAAGCCGATCATGGAATAAAAGTGGCTGTAGATGGGCCTGCGTGTGACAGCGGGAAGAACAAAGTACGCAATGGCGACGCCGAAGGGCGTGACAAACAGTCCTACCGCATCGTGAATCCAGAGCCCGCTGAATGCTGCCCCCATGGCGCCGGGAAGCAGGTGAGGCATCAGGTTGCCCAGCGGGAAGGCCAGTGTGGTAAAGGTGATTCCACCAAGTAGATACCAGCCTGCAACATAAATTTCCGATGCGCCGCACTGGATAAACGGCAGTACAAATTGAACGATGAGCAAAATAAAAGATAGTTCGATGACTGCGGCAATCACCAGAGGGAATTCGGCCCACTCCAGCGGCTGGTTGTAGCCTGCCAGCACCAGCGTCCATCCACCAAGAACGGCAATGACATTCCAGATCCAGAACATTGCCCAGCCCAGGCGCCGGTTGGTGACAGGATGGCGCGTGAGAAAGGGAACAGCGTAGTACAAAAATGCTATGAACGCGTTGCCGAGCCATGCATAGAGAATGCCTTGTGTGTGGTCGTAGCGCAGACGCCCCCAGGTCCACGCAGCATGTCCCGTCAGGAACGATGGCGCGTTGAATTTAATCGAAACCATCAAGCCGAAGAGTGCGGAGAGCAACAATCCGCAGAAGGCGGCATAGGTGTGGGCTCGGATCAGCCGGGATTCGATCGGGATGTCTGTGCGTGCCGTCATCCACTCTCTGATTAAGGACTATCTAATGCGCAATGCTGTTCGATATAGCTTCTGTCGTCCGATGCTGTGTGACGCGTGCTCTGCCAGGATCGAAAGAACCCGGATCTACCAATAGAATGACGGTGAAAGAAATGAGCAACGCAAACAGGAAAAGGCCGGCAAGAAAGATTTTTTGCCCTCTCGACAGAGTTGCACGGTTTTTATCCGCCATCGTTTCTCCAATTAGAACTCAACTTGATCGCTCCCGGAAACTATGACGTGATTGGATGGAGTCTGCCGACAAACAGAATGTATCAGGATTGTTGCAATCCCAGGCACGACGTCAGAGGAATGGCAGGAAGCAATGGACGGAGCGGTCTCAGAACGATGAAACGATCGCCTACATGCCGTCATAGTTGGGGCCGCCGCCACCTTCAGGTGGAACCCAATTGATGATCTGATACGGGTCCATGATGTCGCAGGTCTTACAGTGGACGCAGTTTGCGAAGTTAATGTGCAAGTCCTTCTGCAGATGACCGCCGTCCTCACTTTGCGTTTCCACCATTTCGTAGACGGATGCCGGACAGAAGAATTGACAGGGATTGCCGAATTCCTTTGTGCAGCGATTGTTGCAGATGTCGAGATCGGCGATGACCAGGTGCGTCGGCTGGTCGTCGTCGTGCCGGGTACCGGAGTGATACACGTCGGTAAGTTTGTCGAAGGTGAGCTTGCCATCGCCTTTGGCTTGCCCCAGAAACTGCGTGCGGTGAAGATCAGTCAGACCGACGGCATCGAGATGCCGCATTTTTTCGTATCCGGGATGCGATTTGGAATCGGGGCCGAGATTTGCGCCGCCCATCAACTGCTGGAGGCCAGCCTTGACCATGCCGTCGACGAGGCCATGCTCAAATGCCTGATGGAAGTTGCGGACGGGATAGAGTTCCTCGCGGATCCAACTGGCATCGACACGAGCTTTATAGGCAGCAAGCTGGGTAGAAGAAGTGTCACCGCTCAGCAATGCATCGAAGGCAGTTTCTGCCGCGAGCATGCCGCTTTTGATGGCCAGATGGATGCCCTTGAGCCGCTGAGAGTTCAGAAATCCTGCAGAGTCTCCCGTCAGCATCCAGCCATTGCCATACATCTGGGGCATGGAGTTCCAGCCGCCATAAGGCAAACTCTTCGCGCCGTAGCGAACCATCTTGCCGCCTGCAAGCAGGTCGCGGAGAAAAGGATGTTCCTTGAAAGACTGGAAGGCGTGATGCGGATCGGTGCGCGGATCTTCATAGTCCAGGCCCGTGACGTAGCCGACCGAGAGCAATGTGTCTGAGATGCCATAAATCCACGCGCCCCCGTATTCCTTTGTTGTGAGGGGATAGCCCAACGTATAAATTACTTCGCCTTTAGCGACGCGGCCTGCAGGAACTTCCCACAGCTCTTTGATGCCGACGCCGTAGACCTGTGCGTGGTTCGAGTCTTCGAGATGAAATTGCTGCACGATCTGCTTGGTGCAGGAGCCGCGCGGCCCCTCAGCAAAGATAGTGACTTTGGAGCGGAGATCATAACCGGGCTCGAAGTTGGCTTTGGGCTGCCCGCTTTTGTCAACGCCTTTGTCGTCTGTCTGGACGCCCAGCACGCGATCTCCATCGAGCAGGACTTCGCTGGCCGCAAAGCCGGTAAAGACTGTGATGCCGGCCTCTTCCACTTTTTGTGCCATCCACTTCACAAATTTGTTGATGGAGATGACGTAGTTGCCATGATCGCGCATGGGGGGTGGTGTGAAGGGAAACTTGCGCTTGCCAGTACGGGTGAGAAAGTAGACGGATTCTTTGGTGCATTCGCCATCGATAGGAGCTTCTGTTTCAAAGCCCGGTAGCAGCTCTCGCATAGAGCGTGGATCAAGCAAAGCACCGGAGAGGCAGTGCTGACCGGCTTCGCGGGCTTTCTCCAGCACATAAATATTGTCTTTGGTCAGGGGTGCATCGGGATTTACAGCGTTGTGTGCGTCGATGAGTTGCGAAAGGCGCAACGCACAGGCCATGCCAGCCGGGCCACCGCCGACGATGACGACGTCGGCTTCCATCTGCGGACGCTCAATGCCTTCAATCGGTTCACGAAAATGGATCATAGGAGAACGAACTCTCTGCGGTATTCCAGAAAAGCCAGAGGACTATGCTCCTGCTTTGGCTTTCTTGATTTCTTCGGTCAGCGCTGGAACGACGTCGAAGATATTGCCGACGATGCCAATATCGGCGATTTCGAAGATGGGAGCTTCGGCATCCTTGTTGATCGCGACAATCGTGCGCGAGCCCTTCATGCCAACGATATGTTGAATTGCTCCGCTGATGCCGAGCGCGATGTACAGCTTGGGCGCAATTGTCTGGCCGGAGCTGCCGATCTGCCGGTCGAGTGGCAGCCAGCCCGCATCGCAGATAGGCCGCGAGGCGGCAATATCACCGCCGAGTATCTTAGCCAGGTCTTCAGCCATCGCCATGTTCTTCTGTTCCTTGATGCCGCGGCCTACGGCCACGATGACCTCCGCCTGCGAGAGATCGACGGCCTGCTTGGCTTCCTTGAAGATTTCATGCGCGGTGACACGGATGATGCCTTCGGGAACGGTGACCTGAAGGGTCTCTATGGGTGCCGTCCCAGCCTCGGCCAGGTCGCCACGGAAGGCGGCATTCTGAAATGTGGCCAGGTAGGGACCATCGCCGGCAAACGACACATCGGCTGCAAATTTTCCCTGAAACATCTGGCGCGTAAAGAGCAGTTTGCCATTTTCATACTTGTAACCCACGGCATCGGGGATGACGGTCTTTCCCATGGCCAGTGCCAGGCTGGGAACGAAGTCGCGCACCTGATAGGTATGCGGCATCAGGATGAGCTTCGGTGTGTGGGTCTTCAGAAATTCGCGTAATGCATAGACGTACGCGTCGGAAGTGTACGTGGCGAGTTGCGGTGACTCAATTGCGTAGACTTTGGCGGCCTTTCGCTTGGCCAACTCCTGTGCCACGGCGCCGATATCCTGGCCAAGGATGGCAATCTCCACCTGCCAGCCGGTATCTTTGGCGATGGACTGTGCGGCAGCTATGGTTTCCAGCGATACGCGGTTCAGTTTGCCCGCCTGCTGCTCCACGACGACAAGGATTGTTTCTGCCATACAGCTTTCCTGACTTCCCAAAGAGTTGATTCAGCGCATACGCGCCGGAGAGGACGCCCGCAAGGCAATCATCGAGTGCTCACGTAACAAAGCAGCGGGCAAGAATATCTAGTTAAACTCCGGTACGCCCCGGCGCAGGGCAGAGCCTGAGATCCAGCAGATGACGGACAGGATGCCTGCGAGGATCATGTAATAGCCCATAGGGTGCGTCCAGCCCGGTCCGTACGTGAAATCCTGACCCGCCCAGACGGTGAGCAAAATGGCGACAAAGCCAAACTGGAATCCCATTACCTGTAAAAGCAGGCCCTTCTGGCGACGCTTGTCGAGTTGGGCCACCTGGTCGGGTGTGAGGATGCGTTCTTCTACAGGCAGCAACATATTCGGCATCGTTCGGTTCTCCTTCAGATATATCTCGATGCAGCCTGGACCGGAAATCCCGGGCAGGCAAATCTATTCATATCCATTAAAACACGCGGACTTCATTTCGTAGCTTCTCAACCAGCTTCCGGGCCAGCTCCGTGGGCGAACCCTCCAGCATTTCGGTCTGCTTTTGCTTTACAGGAACATACAGGCGTTCGATTTTCTGCAAATTGGGGCTAAGCTTGCTTTGTACATCGGCCAGCGTCAGCCGCTTGACGGGCTTGTTTTTGGCCTGTTTGATGCCGATCAGCGTGGCATAGCGCAACTTGTTGATACCGCTCTGGATGGTAAGAACACAGGGCAGCGGCATGTCCATGAACTGATAATGCCCGGCTTCCAATTCGCGCTTCAGCTTTACGCCGGTATCGGTTTTTTCAATGCCGATGATGATGGTGGCGTGGGGCCAGCCCAGCAACTCGGCCAGCAGCACACCGGTCTGGGCGAAGCCATAGTCATCCGACTGCAGGCCGGTAAAGACCATGTCAAAACTCTCGCCCTCCATCGCCGCGGCAATGGCACGGGCGGTATTGACGGCGTCCATCCCGACGAAGCCGTCGTCTTCAAGATGAATGGCGCGGTCGGCGCCCTTGGCCAATGCTTCGCGCAGCACCTGCTGGGAGCGCGTGGGGCCAGCCGTTACGACGACAACCTCACCACCATGCTTCTCCTTTTGGCGTAAGGCCTCTTCGAGTGCGTAGGCGTCCGGCTCATTCACTTCGTAGGAGACGTCGTCGCGAATCCACGTTCCACTCTCATTCAGCTTGAGCGGCGCGTCTTTCTGTGGAACCTGCTTGATGCAAACCAGAATCTTCATAGGGTGTTGAGGCGGTCGTTCCAGACAATCGCTGTGTTGGCGCGTTCCAAGGTACGACGCGTTAGTGTAACTGAAACTTTGTTCCGTGGTCGAATATGGAACTATTTTTCGGCCAGTCTGGTTAGCATCTTCAGATCAAAAGCGTTGGCCATCGCCTTGTAGCCAGCGTCGTTGGGATGCAGGTGATCGCCGCTGTCATAGGCTGGAAAGAAATGGTTGGGATTCTGCGGATCTTCAGTGGCTGCATCGAAATCGACGACACCATCGAAGGCCCCGCTGGTGCGAATCCAGGTGTTGACGGCCTCACGCTTCTTCTCTCCAGCAGCGGCGACATATTCGGCGCCTTCGTACGGAGTCAGGGTCGCGCCGATCACGCGAATTCCGTGAGAGTGTGCGCGGTGGATGATCTGTTGCAGGCCGCCGATAATTTCGTCGGCAGTTACAGTCTGGCTGACATATTTACTATCCGGTTCGTCCGGCCAGCCAATGTCATTGATGCCCTCCAACACGATCAAGACCCGCACGCCATCGACCGCCAATACATCCCGATCGATTCTTGCCAGCGCGTTAGGGCCGGCGTTGTCATGCAGAATGCGATTGCCGGAGATGCCTTCGTTGACGACGGCGATGGATTTGTGTCCGGAGGCGGTCAGAATCCGCGCCGCCAGCAAGTCGGGCCAGCGCTGGTTCTCGTTGGGTGTGGAATGAGCGCCGTCCGTAATGGAATCTCCAAACGCGACGATGGAAAACGCTGCACGCGGAGCCTGCACATCGACGGCGGAGAGGAAAAACCACGAGTCGCGGGTCGTGGCCTCGGTTTGGGTGTTGGGGATAGCAGTGGACGAAGTAAAGTCGCCGGGGCCGGAGATGTAAGTGGTTTGCAGGCCGAGGTCATGCCATGTTGGCGCCCCTGTACTGCCGGGTAGATAGATGCTGACGGCAAGTTCTCCAAGCTGTGGGACATCCATCAGAACAGGATCACTGACCATCGGTGCACCCGGTGGAATGGTGACCGAAGGGTTGCCATGAAACAGCACCGTGTGATCCGAGCCGGGAACGATGGCGCCTTGCTGGCTGTGGAGTGCGATATGGACCGAGCCGACCTTGAGCGATGTTGTTCCAAAGGCATTCGAGAGATGGACGCGCACCATGCTCCCACCGAGGGAGGTGTGGATCACCATGCGGATGGTTTGATTGTTAAAGCCGGTTTTTGAGACGCCGGTTCCAGTATCGGAAGTTTGCTGCGCCGATGTCCAGGTGGCCACCCAGCGCTGGTTCGGCGTGTTGGCCGCGTACACAGGCAGCGTGAGAATGCAGCAGACCAAGGCTAGCAAAGATGCCAAGCGGGTTCGATACATCGCGATGGAGTCCTCCCTGAAAGAAACATCGTGAAGTATAGCAGCCAACTGGATACTGAGATCAACGATGGGGACTAGGGTAGTGGGCTTTGCGTTTGCGTCTACTGCTTCGGCAGCGATGCCAAGTCGATGACAAAACGATACTTCACGTCATTTTTGAGAATACGCTCGTAAGCTTCGTCGATCTTCTGGATTGGGATCAGCTCAATATCGGCGGTGATGTTGTGCTCCGCGCAATAGTCGAGCATCTCCTGTGTCTCTGGAAGGCCTCCGATATTGGAACCGGCAAGGGAGCGGCGCTTGGATGCGAGTACGCTGGTATTTACCACGGCCGGTTCGTCGGGCAGGCCAACGGACACCATTGTTGCATCCAGTTTGAGCAGGGACAGGTAAGGATGCAGGTCATGGGGGGCGGAGACGGTATCCAGGATGAAGTCGAAGCTGTTGGCCTGAGATTTCATCGCAGCCTTGTCTTTCGATAGCACCACTTCATCCGCGCCCAGGCGCATCGCGTCTTCTTTCTTGTTGAGCGAGGTGGTGAACTGTACGACGTGCGCCCCAAAGGCATGGGCAAATTTCAAGCCCATGTGTCCCAGACCACCGAGGCCCACAATGCCCACCTTCTTTCCCTTGCCCACCTTCCAGTGCCGCAGCGGAGAATACGTTGTGATGCCGGCGCAGAGTAAAGGCGCGACGCCCGCCGGGTTCAGCTTGGGCGAAATGGTGTGGGTATAGGCTTCATCGACGACGATGTTGTTGGAGTAGCCGCCAAAGGTGAGATCGCCGTTATTGTCGCGGGCATTGTAGGTACAGATCATGCCAACTTCACAATATTGCTGTTGACCGGCCTTGCAACTGGCGCAGATGCGGCAGCTATCCACCAGCACGCCTACGGCAGCCGCGTCGCCCACCTTGAACCGGGTGACCGCGTTGCTGATGCGTACGACCCGGCCAACGATTTCGTGACCCGGCACCATGGGATAAAGAGAATTCCCCCACTCATTGCGGACCTGGTGAATGTCAGAATGGCAAACACCGCAGAATTGGATATCGAGAACGACATCCTTTGGCCCGGGATCGCGGCGGTCAAATTTGAACGGTGCAAGCTGCGACTTCGCATCCTGTACGGCGTAACCCCATGATTGTGTCATGCGAAATTTCTCCTAACGGGATTTCAAAATGCATTCATCGATGACGACGCACGCCGGAGGATGTCTCAGGCGCAGGCTGTGTTGGGAGTCATTCGGGTTGTTGTTTTAATCCAGGAACACCACGGACTGCAGCCCTGTGATGTCAAAACGTTTGCGGCAGCGAATATTCTTGCAGGCCGTCATGTCGTCTTTGCGAACCATGTAGTTCTGGGCTTTGGCAAAACGGGCGCGGTCGCGCTCGTCGGCATTGCGTGGCAACTGCGGTTTTTTGCGTCGCACCAGCCAGCTTACCTGGTACTCTTCCGGCTTGCCGCAGTGCGGACACGTCAGTGTGTGGGTGCGTTGCTCGGTTGTTTCGTTAAAAAAATCGCGTTCTTCCATTGTTAACCGCCCATAAATAACCCTACTACGGTGCCGTTCGGTTGCATAATCCAGCTGCATCCTTTTGTTGCATACTGTCAGCAGGAGCCGGAGCTGGCCATGGCGGCAAAGAAATCCAAGAAGAAGGTGTTTTCAGCGACGAAAGCCGTCAAAGCTAACGCACGCGATCGCGTCGGACCTCCGCCAGCCTCTCGCATATTGCCGTCCGAGCGGCCTGTCCAGGGGCGCAAACAGAAATATCGGCCCACATTGGATCATCTGTTGCAGGAAGACTGACGACTGCGGTCATCTGCACCGACAAGCGGCGTACACTGACGGCGAACGTTGTTATCTGCTATTTAACATTGGAGATGAAACATGCCGATTGATCCGACCATGGTAACCACCGCGCTGGAACTTCCCGGATACCGCATTGTGCGCAACTGCGGCGTGGTACGCGGCATCATCGTGCGCTCGCGTTCTGTATTTGGCACCATCGGCGCGGGACTACAGACTATCGTTGGCGGCAACATCACAATTCTGACCAATTTGTGCGAGAAGACTCGTAGCGACGCGTTAACTCTGATGATGGAACATGCTGCCGAGCGGGGAGCGAACGCGATCATTTGTGTCTACTATGACGCGAATGGGCTCGGACAGGGCGTCACGGAAGTGCTGGCCTACGGCACGGCGGTCGTGGTGGAAAAAATTTAGATGTGGCGCTGTTGACCGCACGACCTGTTCTCCATGCGGCCAACAACAGTTACCTTTGCGTGGCACAGTACAGCCGGTCTACTACTTTCCGTCGACCGGTAGATCCTTCTTCGACAAATACCACGTTTCGACCTTTAAGCCCGGAGCACCATCGCTGGCGCGTTTGTTCGCGTCTTCCACGGTGGCCGGCGAGGGAACAATGACTGGCTGCCCTGGCGTCCAGTTTGCCGGCAGAGAGACAGAGTGTGCGTCCGAGGTCTGCAATCCCTGCAGCGCGCGGATCAACTCATCGACATTTCTACCCAGTTGCATGGGGTAGTAGAGAATGGTGCGGATCTTCTGTTTGGGATCGATCAAAAACACCGCACGCACGGTTGCGGTGTCTGAGACTGCTTCATGCACCATGCCGTACAGGCGCGCTACCTTTTGATCGAGATCGGCAATGACAGGGAATTTCACCTTAACGTTAGCGTGCTGCTCAATGTCGCGCACCCAGGCAATATGGGAATTGAGACCGTCGATGGAGATAGCGATCAGTTGGACGCCCAACTTTTCGAAGTCGTCGTTGCGGCGCGCAAATTCGATAAATTCCGTAGTGCAGACCGGGGTGAAATCAGCGGGATGCGAGAAGAGCATGACCCATTTGCCCTTGGAGGTGTATTGGCTGAGTTGAATCGGGCCGTGGGTGCTCTTGGCCTGGAAGTCCGGTGCGTCTTCCAGAATGCGTGGCAGGCTGCGCGGGACTTGGTTTTCAGTGGTTGCAGTGGTCATATCGTTCAAAGCTCCTTCATATTTTTCATCTAAATCAAGTGGATGCATCGGGCCGAACGGTGGCGCAAAACAAAACCCACCTCGACCAGAAGCGGCGGGTGGGTTGAGTACGGAATGTTTCCCTGTAGAACAAAAACTGGTGGAACGAAATCCGCTCAGCAATACCCGCGCGCAACTGTACAACAACAACAGTCGGAGGAGGAGCAGCAGCGGGATGTGAGAGCCAAATGCATATTGGGCGTGTCGGTGGGAAATTCAATACTGACTTCAACGGTACTGAGAGCAGGACGCTGTGTCAAACGGGCGATTGGCAAGAATATTTTTTTGAATCACGCTAAATAATTTTTGCGATACAGCGCGCGTTGCAAAAAACGATGATGACTTCGGTGCGTTTCCAGGTGCGTTTGCATCGAAAAAGAAAAGCGATGGATGGCAGTCTCAAAATTTTGTTCCGAAGGCGCACAGTTTTTGTTGCAAGCGGACGACTTTTCCATGAAGAATTCACATGCTTTCAACAATCGCATGGGAGACCAACTCCCATAGATGCAATGCAAAACCTAAAAGCGGTGGAAGAACAAGTGAAATAATCTGCGTACTTCGCTCGAAATTCGCCGGTTTACACAGAGCATAGACATTCGTACTCTTGGCAAGCGTTACCGAAACTTTGGGACACGTACTTTCGCCTTTATTTAAAAAATGAGTTTGGATGGGAAGCCAAGCCGCCCGGTAGCGGATAGCTTCTAGGGAAGCAACATGCCGCTCCGATTGAATCGGTGGCGCTGTGGCAACCATGCATCTGGCATCCCATCCCCGCAGCCTGGTTGTCTGTAGCCAGGGTTGGCGTACCTGCGTCTGGAATTCCGCATTTATTGCGGTTCATCCCAGCCCGCTGGATCCATCCCTGGGTGCTGCAGCCAGACTGCGGCCAAAATATGACCGGCTGTAACGTCTCCCCAAACGTTGCGCCGCTTCAACAGCAGTGTGGAATCGTGGGAGAAGAATGCGACCAAAGAAAAAGATTTTATGCGTGGATGACAACGAGCAGGCGCTTTCTGTAAGGAAGTTCGTTCTGGAGACCAAGGGCTACAGGGTTTTTCCCGCAACCAATGCCCAAGAGGCGATTGAAATCTTCGAGCGCGAAGGGGACATCGACCTGATCGTCAGTGACCTGGTAATGCCGCAATGCAACGGAAATGACCTTGTACGGCGCATCAAGGAAATTGCTCCATGGGTTCCGGCGATTCTCCTGAGCGGTAGCGTGAAAAACTACGATCAAAATAGCCGTGCGGATGTCTTTCTGCCCAAAGGGGCCTGTTCTCCACAAGATTTACTGGAGAGGGCGCGCGTTCTGCTGGTTCGCAAGCGTGGCCCACGCAAGGCTACCCTGGCCACTGCCAAGCCGGTCGATGCCGTCTTGGTAGCTGCTTCTTAAGTTTCTAACGGTCTTCTCTGGACTGGCACCATGCCCAATGGACGGCGGTTTCCGGGCTTTCAAGCCCGGAAACCGGGCAGCCGGTACAATAAAAAGAAGAATGCAGCCAATCATTATCGCCGAACAGATCGGCAAAACCTATCATGCGGGCAAACTGGATGTGCCGGCATTGCGGGGTGTCTCTTTCACCGTAGAACCGGGAGAGTTCGTCAGCATTGTTGGACCTTCCGGTAGCGGCAAATCCACATTGTTTTATGTGCTGGGCGGCCTGACCCATGCCACCACGGGAAGTCTGACGATTGATGGTATCGACTTCGTGCATCTCTCCGACGCGGAGCGTACGCGTTTGCGCAAGCAGAAGATCGGCTTTGTCTTTCAGCGCTTCAATTTGCTGCCCACGCTGACCGCGATGGGGAACGTTGAGATCGCCCATGACATTGCTGGTAGAAAAGGCGCCATCGACCATGCGTTTCTGGATTCCATTACAGAGATGCTGGGGATTAGCGGGCGATTGCATCATCGTCCCTCCGAACTGTCTGGCGGCGAGCAGCAGCGGGTAGCCATTGCCCGCGCCCTGATAGCGCGACCGGCTATTCTGCTGGCGGATGAGCCAACAGGGAATCTCGATTCCAGGAATTCCGACGCCGTGCTGGACATGCTGAAGCGCTCCAATAAAGACATGAAACAGACGGTATTGATGATCACGCACAACCAGGAGGCCGCAGCCATTTCGGATCGCATCCTGCACATGCGCGATGGTCAGATTGTGAGTGTCGAGGTGGTGAATCCCCCGGTCGCTATGCATTAAAGCGGTCGCGTTGACCCGGCATCGGACTGCCGATATACTCGGAAAGTACCGCGCGGGAGTAGCTCAGTGGTAGAGCATCGCCTTGCCAAGGCGAGGGTCGCGGGTTCAAGTCCCGTCTCCCGCTCCAGAATGAAGCCCTATCTGCGGTACACTCTCCTCACAACAAAACGGGCTTTGACAGGTTATTCTGGTGAGGAGCCGTTTTTCCATCTGCTCGGCCCTACAAGGCGCGGTACCCAAGTGGTAAGGGAGAGGTCTGCAAAACCTTTATGCGTCGGTTCGATCCCGACCCGCGCCTCCAAACTCTTCAGAGACATAGCCCACCCAGCCATCTCAGCTATTGGGAACAACCACAAATACACGGGGATGGAGCAGGATGCGGAGACGGACCTGGGCCACGCGCAATACCGTCAATTCACCCTAGTGGAAGGGCGTTGGACGTTTCCGGGCCCTGACAGCGGCAGCTACGACCTGACCAACCTGCCGAGCTTCCATCGTTATGCCGGAAGAAATCTGTCGACGCAGCCTCCGATGCGCGTACACTGCGTGCACCTGAAGATTGGCATCTAAACAGGATTGGGGGGGATGCGATTATGGATCGAGCTAAGGCGAGACTGCGAGTTGCGCGAACATGCACCGTACTGCTGTGTCTTGGTTGTGGCCTCATGGCGTGGGGCAAGAAAAAACCCTCGAAGATCACGACGCCGGATGGAGGCCTTGTCCGCAATGTTTATATCCAATCCTCCGTTCCAGATGCCACCATGGCGGTTGCGGCACAGTTGGCGCAGGACACTTGTCTGACAGCGGTGACGAGCGCGAAACATGCCGACGCAGTGCTCGACCTGAGTGTCGCGTTGCCAGGCTTGGGCGGTGGTTCCCCTACGGCGAACATATTGGGTTCGTCTCCATCGGCCACACCGCAAACCCTGGGCAATGCAAAGAGCGGCCAGGAACGCAGCGCCAGCGTAACGTGTAGCGACAACAAAGGCAGTGGTGGTTGTGTGGGCTCGGACAAAACGGGAGATGGCAGTTTGACCGGGCCTTTTCCGTCGGGAGTACCCGGCACCGGAACCACAAACTACGATATTTTTCTCGCATCCTCGCAAAATCTATCCAATCAGTTGTGGGAGCCAGATTCGCATAGCAAACGTCCATGGACAGACCAACTGCGCGTCGCTGCCGGTTGTCCAGTGTGTCCGGGAGAGCACTTTGATCGCAAGAAGTTCCATAGTTATCGAGATTGGATCGAGTCTCGCTGTCCAGCAATGTTGAAGACAGGCCAGTAGCAGTCGTCAGATTTTGTTTCCGTTATCGACGCGCCGCAACCACGCCGCGCTGTCGCCCGTTGATTAGCCTGTGCGCAGGCCCCTCGCCAACAACACTCCCCAACTGTCGGCCATCCGCAGAGCAATTTTCTTTGGATCGTAACAAACGCGTAACAAAAGGGACACATGTCGCAGATATCAATAGGCATGCTGGCGGAAACGCCTGGCCTGGAGGAAGTGAAATGCAAAAGTTAGCTGCAACGTCTCTTGCCGCGTTGCTTGTGGTTGGTCAGCTTGCCTGTCCTATTGCGTCTCGTGCGCAGGAAGATGGCGCAAGGACTGCAACGCCGATCAAGCATGTCGTCGTTATCTTCGGGGAGAACATCTCCTTCGATCACTATTTTGGAACCTACCCGTACGCCGTCAATACTCCGAGAGAGCCCCGCTTCGTTGCTGCGCCGGGCACCCCAAGTGTCAATGGTTTCACCGATGCGCTTCTTTATAGCAATCCGAATTTTCTGAACACAACAGGCAATGCCGCCGGAGCGATGAATCCGTTCCGCCTGGATCGTTCCCAGGCCTCTACTGCAGACCAGGACCATGACTACACGCCGGAACAGGAAGCCTTCCACGCCGGACTGATGGATTCGTTCCCGGAGTACACCGGAACGCCTGGCCCTCCGCCAAACGGCCAAACAACCAATGGGCTGGTGATGGGGTATTACGATGGCAACACCGTGACGGCCCTGTGGAACTATGCTCAACGGTATGCGCTGAATGACAATTCCTTTGGCACGACCTTTGGACCTTCCTCGCCGGGTGCGATCAACCTGATCTCTGGACAGACCAACGGTGTCTCGGATGCCATCAATGCCGGTGGCGATGTGATTGACGGCGGGGACGGAACATCCACGCTTATCAGCGATGCCGATCCAGTTGGGGATGTGTGTTCGACCACAACCGGAGCACAGGTGCACATGAGCGGCCAGAACATCGGCGATCTTTTGAATGCTCGCGGCGTAACGTGGGGATGGTTTGAAGGTGGATTTGACCTGACCACGACCAACTCCAATGGCACGACAGGCTGCAGTCGCTCGACTCTATCGACCATAACCAATACGACAAAAGCTGACTACATTCCACACCACGAACCCTTCCAGTACTACACATCCACTGAGAACCTGAAACACGTGCGGCCAACATCCACGCGGATGATTGGACATGCGGGCGATGCGGCAAACCATCAGTACGATATCAACGATTTCTATGCGGCGGTCAGAGCGGGCAACATGCCGGCTGTCAGCTTCCTGAAGGCTCCGGGATATCAGGATGCGCACGCTGGATACTCAGACCCAATCGACGAACAGGCATTTGTTGTGCAGGTCATTAACTTCCTGCAGCAACAGTCGCAGTGGTCTTCCACAGCCGTCGTCATCAACTACGATGATTCCGACGGCTGGTATGACCATCAGATTGGGCCGATCGTGAACCAGTCCACAACGCCTTCGGATATGTTGAGCGGAAACGGACAGTGCGGTGCAGGTACCAATACTTCGCTGGCTGGTCCGGATACACTCCACGCGCAGGGACGTTGCGGCTACGGTCCTCGTATTCCCATGATGGTGATCTCACCGTATGCCCGGCAGAATTTTGTCGATCACACGGTGACGGATCAGACTTCCATCATTCGGTTTATTGAAGACAACTGGCTGGGCGGACAGCGTATCGGTAATGGATCCTTTGACGCCATTGCTGGATCGTTGAACAACATGTTCAATTTCAACCAGGCACCGAATCGCGGAACGTATATCCTGAATCCGTCTTCCGGGGAAGTTGTCACCAATACCCGCGGTTACTGGTAGAAATTACAAATAAGAACCAAAAACCATAGAACGACGCGGGAGCGGTGGCTTTCGGCCGCCGCTCCCGATTTTCCATCCTGCATACGAAGAGGCGCACAGCTCTGATTACAAGACGTAATTTTCTGAAACATAGCAGCTTTGCACTGGCCAGCATTGCTTTAAAAACCCCGCAAAGTGGAGCAGCGGTTGCTCCTGTGCTCGATCCGAGTACCCTCACGCCTTTTGTCGATGCGCTGCCAGTTCCATCGCGAGCGCAGGCTCTTGGGATGCGGCCCCATCCAGAGAACCCCAAATTGCAAATTCCCTATTACGACATGGCCATACGCGAAATGCAGGTGAAGGTGCACCGTGACCTGCCTGGTACGCGCATGTGGACGGTAGGTGGAGGCTTCCCCGGTGCAACGCTGGAGACGAAAAGCGGCGACGGCTTGCTGGTGGACTGGAGCAATGAGCTCCCCGCCAAACACTTTCTGCCGATTGATTACACGTTGCACGGCGCAGAACGAAGCATGCCGGAGGTACGGAGCGTTATCCACCTGCATGGTGGCAGAACTCCAGCAGTAAGCGATGGTTATCCGGAGGATTGGGTGGTCCCCGGCAAGAAGCAGGCTTGTTTTTACCCTGCGCAGCAGGACGCGGCATTGCTCTTTTATCACGACCATACGATGGGCATTAACCGCCTGAACACCTACGCCGGCATGCAGGGACTCTTTCTGGTGCGAGACGATGCGGAAGACCAATTGAACCTGCCGAAAGGGAAGTACGAAATACCGCTGGTGATTTGCGATCGCCTGCTGCGGACGGATGGACAACTGGAATATCCAGTGTCCGTTAACCCGGGCGCGCCCTGGGTGCCGGAAGTTTTCGGCAATGCGATTCTCGTGAATGGAAAGCTTCTGCCGTATCTCAATGTGGAACCGCGGAAATATCGCTTTCGTTTGATGAATGGCTCCAATGGCCGCTTCTACCGGTTCTCACTCGAGAACAAAGCTACGTTTCACCAGATTGGTTCCGATCAGGGATTGCTGGCGGCTCCTGTCGCGATGAAGCGATTGCAGCTGGCTCCTGCGGAACGGGCTGACCTGATCATCGACTTCAGCCAGATGAAAGGCGAGAACGTTGAATTACTGAGTGACTCATTTACAATTTTGCAATTCAGGGTTGGCCATGAAGCCGTAGCGGATGCGAGCGAGCTGCCATCCGTGCTGCATCCCATCCAACGCCTGAAAGAGAGCGATGCGGTATTGACGCGGCATCTGACACTCGACGAGCAACTGGATCGCGTGCAACAGTCCATGGGGATGCTGTTAAATAACACACCCTGGAGCATGCCGGTGACGGAAAAGCCGGTCTTGAATACCACGGAGATTTGGGAATTGATCAACCTCACGGAAGATTCGCACCCGATCCATCTGCACCTGGTGAGATTTCAGGTACTGGATCGTCGGCGCATCGACGTGTTTGACTATATGGCAAAAGGGGTTGCTCGATACACAGGCCCAGTCGAGATGCCGGAACCAGGGGAACTCGGTTGGAAAGATACGGTACGCACAGACCCCGGGATGGTAACGCGCATTATCGTGCCTTTCCAGGGCTACGCCGGCCGCTACGTTTGGCATTGCCACATTCTTGAGCACGAAGATAAAGAAATGATGCGGCCCTTCGAGGTGCTTCCCGCTCCTGTCCACCAAGCATGATGTCTTAGCGCAATAGCATGACGACGATACGTCCGTCGCTCTGAAAGCTGCCCCCGGTGGCGGTCTTTGCCGTGCGAACCGGATTCACTGGTGTCACATACGCAGCACTCTTCACCATTCCAGCATCGTTCAAGGTTGAGAAGACGAACTGTCGTTCCTGGTCGACCTCCGGGTCAATGCGATGGGTCACATTGCCATTGCGCTGGTCTTTCTCGAAGCCATGATCGTGTGTGGCCGCGCCGACCCACAATGGCAATGAATTTACGATCAGAGTTGTTTTCCAAATGCGCAGATGGTTCCGTGTGGCGGCAACTTCAATCGGATTGGCACGTGCATAGGCAAAGTCCTGTGGGCGCCCGAAGAGATATAACGTGCTCATCGGCATCTGCGTGTAAGCCTGGTGCGAAAGCGTCTCCAGCAGGCCGTGAATGATGGCGTCTGTCGTGTTGGCGTCTACGGTATCCCACCCGGCTTTGGAAAATGCATCTGTAACTTGTTGTTTGGTGCCGACAACGGAAAAATTCACCATGTCACCGGGATTTCCCAGCTGGTCACGGACGCGGCGCGGGACGCTGTTAAAAAGCTCCGGCGTTAAAAGGCTGGCCACTGCGATGGAGGGAACTGGCACGACATTGGCGGATTGCTTCTCTGCCTGCAACTGAATGTGCACTTTATAGGTGCCATCGCCGCTTATATCCGAGCTTAGATTGACGCGCAGAAAAAGGTGCCCGGCAGTAGGCACGGTGAGCGTGGATTTTGTCCCAATCAGAAAAGCAATCGCAGCCGTCGAACTTCCGATTTTTCCGATGAGGGAACCGCTGTTAGCACTGTTCAAGGGATATTGCCGTAAAAGATCTGTCCATCCGCGTGCGATGCCGTCGGGTTGTACGGTATGCCCATCGCTCAACGTCATGCTGCCGGAACCCTGAAACGTGAGCTTGTCGCCGGTTTCGACCACCATGCCAGTATCCTTCCAATTCCCGCCATCCACAGTGGCGGTGAGAGACTGGCTCTTGCTGGGTTTTTCCTTTGCAAGGCTGGATGGTTCGAGGGGAATCGGTTGTACCCCCATTGCGACAGAGGCTAACGCCGGTACATTGTGTGTACCTGTTTGTACCTGTGCAGGCTGTTGCGATGCTTGCGCGTGCAACTGGCATGCGTCGACAAAAACCATCCACGTAAAAATGCAGGCGATCGTCAACATTGTCTTTTGTGCCGTGCTCCAAGCCGTCACCGCCGCAATCTTTCGATCAGCGCATGGTCGGCTGGGCCTGGCTGTCGAGCGGGAGAAAATGCCGGGGCACAAACTGTAGGCGTTCACCAGAAGCATGATGTCAGATTTTAAAGGTCTGTGCGTGAGATGGAAATTAAAGACAATATAAGCGGTTGATGTGGCGTTAAATCGTTGATTGCAAAATATTTACATGGAAACTGTGGGTGCCCTATGTACCACTGGCTCTAGCAATGCAGGGGCCAGAGTTACTAGACCGATGCGTAGCTGACGGAATCTCCTTGTTAAATAGACGGATTTCGTTTCAAAATGGGTCTAACTCTGCTTCACTTCAAGAGTATGGAAATGAAACCGTTGGCGGTTTATGGCGAAGTGTGGTAGCAAGTACGCTCGCCGTAACTGTTGCAAGTTGTACCTCCTTACGAGAGGCGTTACAGCTTCTATTTGTCTGTAGCGTAAATTCTTGTTCCCCCATGGAGCGAATGGAACATGCGTCAAACGTGGCATAATCTTTGTGGCCTTGTGGCGTTTAGTACAGGCATTCTCCTTATGGGATGCGGTACAAACGGCAACTCAAACGTGCGTGTTGTGAACGCGTCCCCTGGTTTGACTACGAACTTTGCCGTGCAAGTTGGGCTCACTAATGTCGCCTCAAACCTACCATATGGCAAGGTGGGCGTTGAGCAACAAGGGACGGAAGCCAATGACACGTCTGGTATCTACAGGCCCGTTGGTTCTGGCACAAACCAGAAGCTGGTGCTCTATGGGCCTAGTCCCTCGGACATCATTGCATCTGGGACGCATACGCTGGTAAGAAACTCCTTTTACACATTTGTGACGCTGGGCAACAAGGCCGCAAATGTTACTTTGGTGACGCTTGCGGACAATGGCACGGCTCCTGCCAACGGAGGCGCGGGCTTACGTATCGTGCAGGCATCATCTGCTGCTGGGGCAGTCGATATCTATGTGACCGCGGTGGGGGTGCCTTTGAGCGGAGCGACTCCTACGCTGAGTGGTGCCGGGTTCGGCGACATAACAGCATACCTGCCGGTGCCAGCAGCCAAGGATGAGATACGCGTGACTCCTCACGGGAATCCCAGCAACGTGTTGATTGATGTAACCTCAACGCTGACTGGCGGGGGACTCTACACGGCGTATGCTCTGGATCCACAGACAAGTAGCAGTACAGCGAAATATAGCATGCTGATAACGGGAGATCCCGTGACAACGGCTACTTCGTCCAAGTAATATTCTCTTCGATACACAGCAAGTAAAAGGCCCCCGCAAATGCGAGGGCCTTCTATTTGCTGTGCGAGAAAGTTGAAAAGCGAACTAGGTGCCTTCCGACCAGCTTGCCAGATATTCTTCCTGCTCGGGTGTCAGGCGGTCGATCTTCACTCCCATTGCTTCCAGTTTCAGCTTGGCAACGCGACGATCCAGTTCCAGCGGCACGGAGTAGACCTTTTTCTGCAACGATGCGTGGTTCTGAATCAGGTATTCCGCGGCCAGCGCCTGATTGGCGAAGCTCATATCCATCACGGAGGCTGGATGTCCTTCAGCAGCGGCCAGATTGATCAAGCGGCCTTCGCCAAGGATATAGATTTTGCGGCCGTCCTTCATCGCGAACTCTTCTACAAAGTCGCGTGTCTGGCGTTTGGACGAACTCAGGCGTTCCAGCGCCGGTATATCAATCTCCACGTTGAAATGGCCCGAATTGGCCACGATGGCGCCGTTCTTCATCAGTTCGAAGTGCTCCTGCCGAAGAACGCCTTTATTGCCCGTCACAGTGACGAAAACATCGCCAATTCTGGCAGCTTCGTTCATGCTCATGACGCGATAACCGTCCATGACGGCTTCGATGGCGCGTGTGGGGTCGATTTCTGTCACGATGACATCGGCACCCATGCCGCGTGCGCGCGATGCCAGGCCACGCCCGCACCAGCCATATCCGGCAACGACGAACTTGGAGCCAGCCAGCAGTACATTGGTGCAGCGGATGACGCCGTCGAGCGTGGATTGACCTGTGCCGTAGCGGTTATCGAACATGTGCTTGGTCAGCGCGTCATTCACTGCGACGACGGGATAGCTCAGTACGCCTTCCTTGGCCATAGCGTGCAGACGAATGACGCCCGTGGTGGTTTCCTCGGTACCGGCAATCACGCCACTCAGGGCGTCCTTGCGCTTGGTGTGCAGGATCGTGACCAGGTCGCAACCATCATCCATCGTCATATGGGGCTTGTGATCGATGGCAGCCTGAATGTGGGAGTAGTAGCTGGTTTCATCCTCGCCCTTGATGGCAAAGGTGGAAATGCCAAAGTCACGGGCCAGAGCGGCTGCGACATCGTCTTGCGTGGAAAGGGGGTTCGACGCGCACAGAGCGATGTCTGCGCCGCCGTCGCGCAGGGTGATCATCAAGTTGGCTGTTTCTGTCGTAACGTGCAGGCAGGCAGCGACGCGGATGCCCTTCAATGGCTGATTCTTGATGAACTCTTTGCGGATGGTCTGGAGCACCGGCATGGACTGATTGGCCCATTCGATGCGTCGGCGGCCCTGATCAGCTAGATCGAGGTTCTTTACGTCAGAGGGTACGGTTGTGGTCGAAGACATGGTTATCCTATGGGGTTCGATTTTTGAAGTAGAAACTTTAGGGTACCATTTTTGGCCAGCTTTACAGAGACCTGGAGGCGGATTCCATCTCCAGTATTTTTTCTTTTCGCGAAAGACCCCAGTGATAGCCGGTCAGCTTGCCATTGGATCCGACGACGCGATGGCACGGAACCACGATCGCAACAGGATTTTGCGCACAGGCCCGGGCAACGGCACGGACTGCTTTCGGCTGGCCAATCGCAGCCGCTACTTGCGCATAGCTGCGTGTCTCGCCTCGGGGAATTTGTCGCAGAGCCTGCCAGACGCGATGCTGAAAGGCCGTAGCGCGGATGTCCAATGGCAGGGCCAGTGCAACGGGGTGCTCCGTCATTTGTGTGAGCACCTGTTGCACCAATGAGCCAAGACCCTGCTCATCCCGGCGGATGTGCGATAGCGCAAATCGCGATGCAAGATCGTCTTCCAATTCGCTCTCGAGTGAGCCAAAGGAAACAGCGCACAGGCCGACGTCGGTCACCGCGACAAGCATTTTATCCAGCGGCGAGTTGCTGATGCTATAGCGAATTTCGACATCCTTGCCGCCGTGGCGCAGTTCCGCCGGCGTCATACCCAGATGCTCCTTGGCATGTTCATAAAGGCGGCTGCTGGATCCGAATCCGGAGTCGTAAATGGCAGCCGTTACGCTGTCTCCATCGGAAAGCTGCTTGCGAAAGTGTTCCATGCGACGTACCTGCTGGTACTGCAGAGGCGTAATGCCGAGGCAGCGACGAAAGATTCTTTGCGTATGAAAAGGGCTCAGGCCGATAGCTTTCCCCAGTTCCTGAAGTTTGACGGGCTGGTCCCCGTTCTGGCTGAGGTAATCGCATGCAGCCGTCAGAATGCGAAGCTGAGGATGTTCCTGCGCCGGTGTACAGCGTTTGCAGGCGCGATATCCTGCGCGTTCCGCCAACTCACTCGTCGGGTAGAATTCCACGGATGTGCGCAGCGGGCGTCGGCTTGGGCAGGAAGGGCGGCAATAGATGCCCGTGGTGCGTACAGCGTAGACAAACAAAGCATCTGCCGAGTGCTTCCGCTCGACGACCATCTCCCATACGCGATCCCAGATATGTTCTCCAGTCATGTCCTTCTCCTTCTCTGGAGACAATCTTCGCGCATGGGGGCCGGGTGGCACACTCCGCTTCTTGCGGTTGAATTTTTGTTTGCGTTGCTTCATTTTTGCCAGCCCAGTTGTATTGTGCACCATAAAAATCAGGGCAGGCTCATTGAGCCTGCCCTGATTCCTTACGATGGAATGAGAGAAACGCCAGATTCCATTTATTTCTTTGTTGCCACCGCCTCGGCTTTTACGCCGGCTTGTTCGCGGAGCGCCTGGGCCTTGTCGGTCGCTTCCCAGGTGAAGTCCGCGTCGTTGCGGCCAAAATGGCCGAACGCGGCGGTCTTGCGATAGATGGGACGGCGCAGGTTCAGGCTTTCTATGATGCCCTTCGGCGTCAACTTGAAGTTGGCGCGAACCAACTCTGCCAACTTCTTTGGCTCAATGGTTCCGGTGCCGAAGGTATCGACCAGCACGCTGACGGGCTCGGCCACGCCAATAGCGTAGGCCAACTGCACTTCGCAACGCTCTGCCAGACCGGCAGCCACGATGTTCTTGGCGATGTGGCGGGCCATGTAGGCAGCGGAGCGGTCAACCTTTGTCGGGTCTTTGCCAGAGAAAGCGCCGCCGCCGTGGCGGCCCATGCCGCCGTAGGTATCCACGATGATCTTGCGTCCGGTCAGGCCAGTATCGCCCATTGGTCCACCGATGACAAAACGCCCGGTTGGATTGATGTGATATTTGGTATCGGCATCCAGCAGGTTGGAGGGGATGGTGGACTGGATAACGTGCTTCAGAATGTCGGAACGGAGTTGTTCGGTACCAATCGTTTCTGCATGCTGTGTAGAAATGACGACGGCATCGACACGAACGGGCTTGTTGTTGGCGTTGTATTCGACGGTGACCTGGCTTTTGCCGTCGGGCCGCAGGTAGCTGAGCAAGCCGCTTTTGCGAACTTCCGACAGGCGCTTCACCAGTTTGTGCGCCAGAGAGATGGGCGTAGGCATCAGTTCCGCAGTCTCATTGGTCGCGTAGCCGAACATCATACCCTGATCGCCGGCGCCACCGGTATCGACGCCCATGGCGATATCGCCGGATTGTTTGTTGATGCTGGAAATGACGGCGCAGGTATTGGAGTCAAAGCCATACAGGGCGTTGTCATACCCGATGGCCGCGACCACACCGCGCACCAGCGATTGAAAATCCACGTACGCGCGGGTCGTGATTTCTCCAGCGATAACCACCAGTCCAGTAGCGGTTAAGGTTTCGCAGGCGACGCGGCTGTGAGGATCTTGTTCCAGACAGGCGTCGAGAATGGCATCGGAGATTTGATCGGCGATCTTGTCGGGATGGCCTTCTGTAACGGATTCTGAGGTAAATAAGAAACGGTCACGTTGTGACAAATTATGTTCCTCCCAGGGGATGCAGGCGCGACCGGAAGAGAGTGAGCGCACCCGTTATCGGCAACATGGAGGGCCATAGCTTCAGGCCAGTCCTATCGCTCCTAACAGGCTATCAAACGGGCAGGGCGAGAACCAAATGGATGCAGCCAATGGGGAAGAACAGGTTATTTTTGGGGGTATGTTGCAGCAAGCGGGGCTGTGCGTGAATGGCTGGTGCGGCCAGCCGTATCTGTATTGTCCGCGTACGAACTGGAAACGGCGGTGTGTTGTGCGCTCGCGGTGCGGGTGTGGATGTAACTCCAGACAAACCAACCGAAACTGGCAAGCAGCAGCAGAAGCACGCCTACACCAGTCCAGCGCAAGTGCGTGCGATGCTCCGAGGAGATGCGATTGTTGGAGATGTTGAGCGCAAACGAGGCCCAATCCTTGGATTCGGGCGTGACTACCGGTTCTTGACTGGCATCCAGATAACGACGGATCCACTCGTTTTCATCGAGGCCAAGGCAGCGCACGTAGCCGCGGACGATACCTTTGTTGAGGATTCCCCCGGGGAGCTGGTCAAATCTCTCTGCTTCCAGCGCTTGCAGGTTGCGCACGGCAACTTTGGTCGACGCCGAGATCCAGTCCAGGGAGACGCCGCGTTGCTCGCGCTCCTGCCGCAGCAGCTCTCCGAAGCAATGATCGTGATGTACCGTGGTGTTCACACGAGGACTCGTCGTAACTCTATATTTGAGAGCAGATTAAAACTTGCACCATTTCTGAGTCAAATGAAAAGGGCAAAAGCATGTTGTCATTAGCAAAGTAGATTCCGGTTAGAACCCGCCAATTGGTAGTACCATCGGCAGCCATCAGTGGGAAATTAGTCTTTTTTGTGCAAAAGTGCTGATTCTCGACCACCTATCTATACTAAAGGAATACTGCCGCAGAGGAAACGAGATCTCCATCCCCCAACGCAAAAGAACCAGGCGCAAGGAGGATGATTTCCGTGTTCTGATCGAGAGACTTTCCCGGTTACTGCGCCAATACACATAACGATATGAATAAACTGATTCTAGGCAACCTCCTGCACCGTCCTTTACGCTCCTTGCTGAGCCTTTCCGCCGTAGCTATTGAAGTGGTGATGATCCTTTCTGTAACGGCGATCATGTTGGGCATCCTGAATGACTCGAAGACACGCACAAACGGTATCGGTGCGGACATGGTGGTGCGGCCGGCCAATGCCAGCTTTTTAACTGGTTTTGGCGGCGCGCCCGTTCCGGCAAAGGTTGCCGATGTGTTGGCAAAGTTGCCGCATGTGGAGGTGGCTTCGCCAACGATCGTGCAGCTGACCACCACAGCGACCGCAGTAGAGAATATTTATGGTATTGACTACAAAAGTTTCAATGCGCTTCGCCCCTTTGTCTTTCTCGAAGGCACGCCATTCCATGGCCCCGATGACGTGATCGTGGATGATATTTTTGCCCGAAGCGACGGCGGCCACAAAATTGGTGACACGATTCAAATTCTCAAGCACCCCTTTCGTATATGCGGCATTGTTGAACATGGCAAGGGCGGGCGAAAGTTCATTCCCATCGGCACGCTCGGGGCATTGACTGGAGCCCCTGGAAACGCTTCGCTCTTTTATCTGAAAACGGATGGCCCCCAGTATCAACAAGATGTAAGGCGGGAGATTTTGGCTACTCCGGGCCTCGGTCAGTATCAGGTGCAAACCATGCAGGAGTTGCTTTCGCAGCTAACTCCGTCTCACATCCCAGCGCTCACCATCAGTCTGAATGTTGTCATCGGCATTGCCATGATCGTTGGCTTCCTGGCAATTTTCCAGTCCATGTATACGGCGGTGATGGAACGTACACGCGAGATCGGCATTTTAAAAGCCCTCGGCGCATCGCGGAGTTATATCGTGTCTGTGGTTATGCGGGAGACTGGATTATTGGCAGTTGGCGGAGTGATTCTTGGCATCGCGCTGACCTTTCTCGTAAAGGTATGGATGAGCCATAAATTTCCAACGACCCCATTTCACATCACATCGCACTGGATGATTTGGGGCTCACTGCTGGCCTTTTTGGGTGCCATGATCGGAGCTATCTATCCTGCGTATAAGGCAGCGCAAAAAGATCCGATCGATGCGTTGGCCTATGAATAGCAGATTTTTATTTTCCAGCTGAATGCCCTGTTGGTGAATTCGTCAGGGCTTCGCGGTATTGAAAACTGTTTTGCTTCCAACGCATAATCGGCCCCTCTAGAAATTGCCAGGAGATCGCCGAAACAGCAAGGGATGTAGCCAATGCTACCGGCACCGCAGCGATGTGCGGAAGATAGTTGCGCCAGATCATGTAAATGGGGTAGTGCACCAGATAGAGACAATAGCTGATGGTTCCCAGCCAGCGTAGTCCCGCATTCCGCAACAGGCGGGGGAATGGCCGTTGCAGGCCACTGCAGGCCAGTGTGATCAGCAGAAGCAGGCCCCAGCCAGCCCATAGCAGGGTGTAATCCGTGGCATCGAAAATGCGCGTCTGCAATGGAGTTTTATAGGGAATTCCTGTAGCAAGATCGATCCAGATTGCGCCGCCAAGAAATCCTATACATGCCAGATACAGGCGCCCAGCATTTTTTTGTGCCCACGGACGAAGAATTTCAGCGTGGTCTTTCCACAGGATTGCCAGCAGCGCGCCTGCTGCCAAAGAATCCATTTGCCCAAGGAACATTTCCTGAATGCCATGGGGATCGGGATAAAAAAATCGTAGCAGCGGTGTGAATAGCAAAACAATGGTCAGGAACTGCAAGAGCAGCTTGCGACGCGCCCGCGTAAAGACAATAAGAGGGGCCCATAGCAGGTAAAAGAACTCTTCTACCGAGAGAGACCACAGAACAGAAATCCCTGCAATGATCCAGCCGGGATGGGGAAACATGTGCAAGTGCGTGATGCTTGGCGGCAGAATGGCCTGTAGAAACAAAAGATAGACCGCAACGGTGTTCCAGGGCTGGGCAAACCGGACACTGGCCGATGCAGTGAAGTAAATGATGAGCACCAAATAATAAATCGGAAAAATACGCAAAGTGCGCCGTACGTAAAAGGTCTTCAGGGAGGCTTGGGTTTCGGCGGTACGCAGAAGTATAGAAGTGATTAAGAATCCAGAAAGGACAAAAAACAAATTCACGCCTGCCCATCCCCATTGCGGACCAAAAAGTACAAAAGAGGGATGGTGAATATAGTGGCGAATCACTACGAGTGCGACCGCAATGCCTCGGAGACCGTCGAGTTCGCGAATGCGCTTCAAAAGTTTCTCAGGGGCCTTTCAGTTAGAAAGAAACCACGCGCAGATCGGATTGCATTTATAAGATGGCAATCGTCAGTGTACCATCCGCAATTACTTCACTCGCGCAGCAAAACGATTGCACTGTGCGCGGGAATCAGTCACAATCAATGGAGCTTGCAGACAATATAAGCCGCGCCTGTCGTGGTCCCAAAGAATGAAAAAAACTGTCATTGTCATAGGTGCAGGTCCGGCTGGTCTTACAGCAAGTCTGGAACTGCTGCGCCGCTCCGATATTCACCCGATTGTCCTGGAGGCAAGCGATGAAATCGGTGGCATTTCGCGCACCATCCGTTACAAAGGGAACCGGATGGATATTGGCGGCCATCGTTTCTTCTCAAAGTCCGACAAGGTGATGGAGTGGTGGCTGGAATTGATGCCTGCGGCCCTGGCCGAGGGCGATGGCGCGACGGTTCCCATCAGTTACCAGAATAAACAGCGAGCCATTGCACCCGGGAACAACGGCGCTGCCAACATGGACGATGACCTGGTGATGTTGGTGCGTCCGCGTAAAAGCCGGATCTATTTTCTGAGACAGTTTTTTGACTATCCAATCAAACTGACCGGTGATACGTTGCGCGGTCTGGGTGTAGTACGTACATGTAAGGTAGGCATCAGCTATTTTGCTGCCAAGATTGTGCCACGAAAGCCGGAAAAGTCTTTGGAAGATTTCGTGGTGAATCGCTTCGGGAAGCAGCTCTATCAGTTATTTTTTGAGTCTTACACGGAGAAAGTCTGGGGTGTGCACCCCCGCAAGATCAGTGCCGAGTGGGGAGCGCAGCGCATCAAAGGATTGTCCTTGACCAGCGCCGTTCGCCACTTTGCCAAGCAGGCGTTCTCCAAAAAGAAAAAAGAGACAGGGGATTTTAGCCAGAAGGGAACCGAGACCTCACTGATTGAGCGGTTTCTGTATCCCAAGTTTGGTCCAGGGCAACTGTGGGAGCACGTTGCGTCGCAGGTGATCGAGCGTGGCGGAGAGATCCACATGCAGACGCGCGTTACGCAATTGAAAACGGACGGGAGCAAAATTGTTGAAGTTGGCGCCACAGATGCAAACGGACAGATGCACTGGTTCAAGGCGGACTACGTGATCTCCACGATGCCGATTCGACATTTGATCCGCAGTCTGCAATGCGATGTGCCTGAGGAAGTGATCCAAGTCAGCAATGGGCTGATCTATCGCGACTTTATTACTGTTGGATTGCTGGTCAACCGCTTGCTGGTTACAGAGCCGGATGGCACCCCGCTGAAAGATACATGGATTTATATCCAGGAGCCGGATGTGAAGGTAGGACGGCTCCAGATATTTAATAACTGGAGTCCGTGGATGGTTGCCGATCCATCGAAAATGTGGATTGGGATGGAGTATTTCTGCAACGATACGGACGATTTGTGGAAAATGCCGGATGACGCAATTCGAGAATTTGCCGTGACCGAAATGGAGAAGATCGGCATGCTTCAAAAGAGCGATGTCCTCGATGGCCATGTGGTTCGTGTTCCTAAAACCTATCCTGCGTACTTTGGCACCTATGACCAATTTCCTGTGATCCAGAAATTTACCGATCAGTTCGAGAATTTATTTCTGGTGGGCCGCAATGGTATGCATAAGTACAACAATCAGGATCATTCGATGCTGACTGCCATGAGCGCCGTAGATAACATTCTGGATGGAACGCGTAGTAAAGAAAATATCTGGGACATTAACACGGAACAGGAGTATCACGAAGAAAAGCGCTCCTGATCCGGGGAGTAAGCTTGCCTGCAATTGTTCTGTGTCCAGATCATTCCCACGAAGCTCAAGGTTATGACCTACAGTGAAAGCGTTCGCCACAACTGCGCAGCGGAAAAAATATGTTTTTCTTCTGCTGCTTCTGACTGTGGGTATGCTGGGCCTGCGGCTGTGGCATTTAAAAGCGGATTTCCCCAGCGGTAGTATCTGGATACAGGACAGCGCGAAGTACACCGATGAGGGCTGGTATACCAACGCAGCGCTGAACCATATTATTTTTGGCCATTGGTACCTGCCCGGCGACTGGAGCCCGGCGGTAGCCATGCCAGTCTGGCCATGGATGATCGGCGTCCTCTTTCACTTCACAGGTATCAGTATCGTTGCCGCTCGCGTGCTGGAGGTGGTGTGCAGTTGGCTATCGGTTCTGATGGCCTATCTGGTGGTCCGGCAGTATCGCTCTGCATATTTAGGGGTGATCGTTGCGTTTCTGATTGCGTGCAATACGCTGGGTTTTTTCTTCAACCGCCTGGCGATATTAGAAGCACCCGTGGTTCTGTTTATGCTGCTGGCGGTGTATGTTGCAGGGTACGTGAAACGCGATTCCTACTTCCTGGCTTTTCTAGTTGGAATCGCGTTTTGCGTTCTCACGCTGACCAAGGCTACAGGCCCATTTTTGCTGCCTGCTGTGTTATATCCAATCTGGGCAAAGAACCGTAAGAATCCTTCGGCTGCCTGGCGTCTTCTGGCGATCGCGTTTACAACAGCCATCGTGATTCTGCAGATAGAGAAGCATTTTGTTCTGCAGAACCATCTTGCAGACTATGGCGCATTTTTTGGGCCTATTCACCCGGGTTGCCTGATTGCGCATGCATTCCCAAAATTTGTGCGCTTCCTGCTGCGTGCGACGTGGATTGATCCGGTGTTGTATCCGATCGCTCTGCTGGCATTTTTTATGGCATTGTTTCGTTTTCGCTTTCTGTGGAAAGACACTCTTTTTGTAACGGCATTTCTTTGGGAGATAGGGTATGCCGCATTCATCATCTTTCATCTGGATGGCCCGCCACGCTATTTTGTCGTCTTGATCGTGCCGACAGTGGTGCTGGCGCTTCTATTTACAGAAGCGGTGTTGAAGCAGTCTCGCGCTGCAGGCATGGTTTTAAGCGCTCTGATTCTTGCATCGGTAGCGTGGAATATCGGCTATACGGTGCACTTTATGCTGCGGCCGCAATATACGTTGTTGAATGCCAGTTATGGAGTGCGGCGAGAAATTCGCTCTCACCCGAACTGGAGCCCTTTGCTAATGGGGCATGGCGCAGATCAGATTTCTTTGATGGCTGGTGGCATGCCCACGGTGGATACGGACGGCGCCATGTCATTTAAAGAGAAACTGAAGACCTATCATCCGGGATGGTACATGTTCTGGGGAGAAGACCAGCCAGGCCGTGTGGAGGTACTGAACAGTGAAGACACGATTGTTACGGTGACACGATTCCCTGCTCTGGATTTTCCCGGCAAGCAGACACTGGTGCTATATCAGATAGCACCACGACCCATAGCCCTTCCGGTGAAGGAAGACTTATCGCGCGTCGATGCAGGAGTCTGTAATTACTAGCCTGTTTTAGATGTGGCAGGAAGTCACGCCACGTTTTTCGAGGTATTTTTGATGATATTCTTCGGCGCGCCAAAAGGCTTGTGCGGGGACGACCTGCGTAACAATCGGCTTGGGAAATTTCCGCTCTTTTGTTAAGCGCTCGATAGTAGCGAGTGCCGCTTTTTCCTGCTCAGGCGAATGGAAGAAAATCACGGAACGATACTGCGTTCCCCAATCAGGCCCCTGGCGGTTCAGCTGGGTCGGATCGTGAAGGGAGAAAAAAGCATCGAGCAGCGCAGAGTAGCTGATCTTTGCAGGGTCAAAGGTAATCTCGACGACCTCTGCATGGCCGGTTTGGTCAGTACAAACTTCCTTGTACGTGGGATTTTCCTGCGCACCGCCCGCATAACCGACGGCCGTTTCCACGACGCCAGGAAGTTGCTGGAACGCTACTTCCACACCCCAGAAACAACCCGCTCCAAACGTTGCCTTTTCCATCCTGAATCCTCCGCATAGCGCATGTCGCTATGCCTTTGTCTCAAGTATAGCGAGCCCTGCATTTGGGTGTGCGGGGACTTGTCGGGAAAGTATGCAAATCTAACCGGAAGAAAGGTTTACGAAATCTTTTTGCGCATTTTCGCAGTACGTGGTTTCGGGCCCGCCAGTGGCTTGCGGGGAATGCGCGGGATAGTTTGCGTGTTACCAGTAGCGGCCTGTTGCAGGGCACGCACTTCCTGGGGATTCAACTCGCGCATTTCTCCTGGAGGTACGTCGAGTACCAGCGGCCCGTAACTGACGCGGCGAATCTTCTCGACGTGATGGCCGATCTCCTCAAACATTTTGCGCAGCTGGCGATTGCGGCCTTCTGTAATCGAGACTTCAAACCAGGGATTTTCTCCCTCGCGAAAGAGGCGAATCTTTGACGGCGATGTTTTGACGCGCCCTTCCGGCAAGCCAGGTCTGCCGAGAGGAATGGAAATTCCGCGCCGCAGGCGGTTGATGGCAGCTTCATTGGGCATGCCGCTGACTTTTACCAGATATGTTTTTGCCACGTTGGAGGAAGCGTGCGTGAGCGTCTGAGCCAACGCGCCGTCGTTGGTGACGATCAGCAATCCTTCACTGTAGTAGTCGAGGCGGCCAACGGGATAGAGCCGCATGCTCATGCGCGTGAAGAAGTCCATGACCGTGGGACGGCCCTGCGGGTCCTGGGTGGTGGTGACATACCCTTTGGGCTTGTTCAAAACGAAGTAGCGATGGTTTTCGGCTGCGCGGATCAGTTTGCCATCCACGCGAATATGATCGTGCTGCGGGTCTGCCTTGGCGCCCAGCGTGGTGACAGTGACTTTGTTTACCTGTACACGCCCTTGCGTGATCAACTCCTCCGCTTTGCGCCGGGAGGCAATACCCGCCGCCGCCAGAATCTTTTGCAGACGCTGGTCTTTTCGTTCAGGAGAGGGCCGTTCAGAAAGAGGTCGTTTGGAGCTGTCCTGCCCAGGCTCACTTTTCGGATTCATGGGCAGGGTCTTCCGTTGTCCCAAATTTTGTAACAGTCACGGTTGCATTTTCTTCAGAATTGGAGATATCTGCTTCCGGATTTGGGTTTGCGATAGACTCCGGCTCTGCATTTTCCAGCTCAGCATATTCCTGTAATGAAGAATCGACAGCTTCAGCATCTGCCATTTCGGCAGCCATCTTCTCAAACTCCTCAATACTGGGCAGCTCGTTGACGTCCTTCAGGCCAAAGCGCAGCAGAAAATCCTTGGTGGTCTTGTAGAGAATTGGCCGCCCGATTACCTGCTTGCGCCCCGCTGTCGCAATCAGCTTGCGGCTGATCAGGCTGCCCAGCACGCCGCCGGAATCGACACCGCGAATTTCACTGATCTCAGGCGCCGTTACAGGCTGTTTATAAGCCACCACAGCCAGCGTTTCCAGTGCCTGCAAAGAAAGCTTCATAGGAGGTTTCAGACGTTTTACGAAAGCACGCACGGCATCGTGATACTCAGCCTTGGTGGCCATGCGATAACCGCCTGCGATCTCGCGAATCTCCATGCCGCGATCGTCGCTGGCATATTCCGCAATCAACGCGTGTACTACCTGCTCCACTTCGGCGCGGACTTGCTTGTCGCGTTGACGTGCGAGCTTTGTGTCCTCTGGAGTCATGCCGGTGATGGGCAGCGTCGCCTGCTCCGAACTATCCGCAACCTCTGCGGCAGCTTCCGCAGTTGGTGGATCGTCAGAATGCTGCGCCTCACCTGTGTCAGTGTTGGTCGGTGAGACGGATTCTTCAGCAGAGTCTTCCTGCGGCAGGCTGGCGAGGATTTCCTGTTCAAAGACAGCTGTCAATTGGGCCAGTGTGACCGGCTCTTCTGCCGCGTAAATGACGGCTTCGATTTTGGCTTTTAAACTCATTGCTTCCTATGAAATTCAAGAATAACAACTGCTGAGGTTTTTATCTGCAATTCCAGCCATCTACGTCATGCTTTAACGCCAGTCATCGCGGCTTTCAGCCTGAACGGACTCAAAATTCTCATGTTTCTTAATCAGAATCTCACCGAAAGTGCGGTCCTGGCGCAGCAGAATGGCCTGCATGCGGACCAGTTCCAGCAAGGCAAGGAAGATGCAGATCAAAGCGCGCTCGGAACGTAATGAGTGGAGCAGGCGGCGCAACGGGACAGGACGATCTTCTGTGATCAGGCGACGGCGCACGTAGTCGATCATCTGTGCGACGGTCACGGCATCTTCGTTAACGTCCAACACTGGCCGCTGCTTGGCGCGATCGAGAATCTCACGGAAGACGCGAACCAGGTCGACGGTGTCGGCAGCAATCTCCTGCTCGGTGCCGGGAGCATCGCGAAATTCTCGAATGGCCGGGTTGGTCCAGGTCGATTCTTCAATCAACTGCTTTTGCAGCAGCATCTGCGCCGCGTTCTTGAATTTCTCGTGCTCCAGCAGGCGCTCCACCAATTCGCGGCGGGGATCGTCCTGGGCTGAGTCGGTGGTGCCATCATCGGCGCGGGGCAGCAGCATCTTGCTCTTAATGTGGATGAGCAGCGACGCCATGTAGATAAATTCGCCGGCGGTATCGACATCGGATTGCTTCAGGGTTTCGACGTACGACAGAAACTGCGCCGTAATGCGCGCGATGGGAATGTCGTAGATGTCGATGTCCTGTTTGCGGATCAGATCGAGCAGCAGGTCCAGAGGTCCGTCATAGACCTGGCCGACAGAGACGGAGAACGGGAAGGCGTTGTCCCCGGCCTGCGGCTTTTTTGCTACCGGTGAGGCGGGGGGCTTTCCCGGCGATGAAGAGGTCCCAGCAGGGGTAGCTTCTAGGGGCTGTTGCTCTTCCGTGCCGGGTTCGAGATTGGGTTCGATCTCTGACATGCTTGCTCTTTGGGTCATCCCTGCTGGCTCGCGGACGCGATATGCATAGCCGCGCGGACCTGCCGCATGGTCTCTTCAGCTCGATTCTGCGCTTTCCTGGAACCTGCGTCCAGAATCTCCCAAACCTGCTGCGGTTTGGCGGCGAAGGTGCTGCGGCGTTCCTGCAATGGAGCGATCTCCCGGACGATAGCATCGGCAGCCCATCCCTTGCACTCGATGCAGCCGATACCGGCAGTGGTGCAACCTTCGCGGACTTTCTGCTGCGTCTCTGGGGTGGAGAAGACTTTGTGCAGATCGAAGACCGGGCAAACATCCGGATTGCCCTTGTCCGTGCGGCGAATGCGCGCCGGATCGGTGACCATGGTTTTCAGCTTCTGGCGAACCACCGGCTCCGGATCGGTGAGCAGGATGGTGTTGCCATAGCTCTTCGACATCTTGCGGCCATCGGTGCCGGGCAGCTTGGGCGATGGCGTGAGCAGGACTGCAGGTTCCGGCAAAACTACGGGAACTGCAGGGTAAAAATGATTGAATCGTCGGGCAACTTCGCGCGTCAACTCGACGTGCGCAACCTGATCCTGGCCGACGGGCACAAAGTCTGCCTGATAGAGGAGAATGTCTGCCGACTGCAGTAACGGATAGCCGAGAAAACCGTACGTGCTCAGATCTTTGGTGCTGAGATTCTCCTGCTGCTCTTTGTAGGTTGGCACGCGCTCCAGCCAGCCGAGCGGCGTAATCATGGAAAACAGCAAATGCAGTTCAGCGTGCTGGGGAACGTGCGACTGCACAAAGAGGACGCTTTGTTCCGGGTCAAGTCCGGCGCCCAGCCAGTCCAGCGCAACGTCAAGCGTATTTTCACGCAGGTTCGATGTGTCGGCGTAGTCCGTGGTGAGGGCGTGCCAATCGGCGATGAAGAAGTAGCACTCGTATTTCTCCTGCTGCTCCTGCAGGCGCAGCCAGTTGTAGAGTGCGCCCATGTAGTTGCCCAGGTGCAGCTTGCCGGTGGGGCGCATGCCGCTGAGCACACGCTTGCGCGCGGACGAATTGAGGATGATCTGATCCATTGGCAATGCTTTCAAGACAGATGGTAACGGAATTCGAGTTCTACTTCGAATGGAACTACGCGCAACGAGAACGACAAACTACAAGGCAATCAGAATATGGCTGAAGACTGCAAGCATCGGACTGACGATCATGCCGATAAAGCGTCCGCCGAAGAGGAAGACCAGAATCAAGCCGATCATGCCGATGGAGTCGTATGCCCGCAGCCAGTTGTACGGCAGCATGTGGCGCAGCACGTGACTGCCATCGAGCGGTGGTAGCGGAATCAAGTTGAAGGCCATGAGGACCAGATTCAGCAGGACGGCGTAATAGAGCAGAAGAGTCAACGGAAACAGCACGGGACTGCTGTTCATAGCGACAGCATCCACAGCTCCCATTTGTGCAGCCATCACGACCGTCAGCACGGTTTGAGCGCTGATGAATTTCAGCAGGATCAACAAAATCAGAGCAACGATCGCGGTGAGGAGATTGCTGGCGGGGCCGGCCAACGTGGTCAAAATATCGTCTCGCGTAATGTGCTTGAAGTTGCGTGTGGTCACTGGCGTCGGTTTGGCCCAGCCGATGAGTGGAAAGCCGGCATACACGCAAAGCAGCGGTATCAGGAGAGTGCCAAACGGGTCGATGTGTTTGATCGGGTTCAGCGTCACACGGCCCAGCATGCGGGCTGTCGGGTCGCCCAGGCGGTTGGCCATCCAACCGTGCGCCGCCTCATGCAGGCTGATAGCAAAAAGCAAAACCACGATTTGAAAAATAATGAGGACGACGTGAAGATTCATTGGGTTTAAAAGGCGCTGCCATGCTCATGCGCCATTGTGATGGTAGCATGGGCCGCCGGACTTTCCGGCGCTTCAGGACTCCTTGCGCGGGCTGTCTTTCTTACGGATAGTGCGTGCAGGAATGCCTCCGCTGACGCTGTTTGCCGGTACGTTGTGCGTGGCCAGACCCATGGCGCCCAGCATGGCGTTTTCTTCCACGCTTACACCGGCCAGAACAGTGGCGTGGTAGGTGATGCGCGCGTTGGGGCCAATCTCGGTTGTGCGATTGGTCACGTCGTGGGAGTCATTGACGTCGTGGGTGTGGGAGTAGACATTGGCGTAATCGGAGATGGAACTGCCGGCATGGACGATGATTTCGCCGCGGTCGTCGAGCAGGACGTATTTGTGAATGACGCAGTTGTCTTCAATGGTCAGGTTGTAGCCGTAGGTGAACTCCACGCCGTGGAAGATTTTTACATTTTTGCCGACATGCTTGAAGATGTGGCGCGCCAGCATGCAGCGGAAGCGGAAACCCAGCCAGTGGTTCAGACCCACCGGGGAGCGGTCAAACATCTGCCAGAACCAGATGAGCGGTTTACGGATGGCGTATTGCTCTGCATTCACGTCCCCGTAATATTCCGGCTCAAGCGTGGCGTTGCGCGGGTCGAGGGTCAGTTGCAGCACGTTGAAGGGCAGCTCGGTTTCCAGGGTAAAGTTCAGCTTGCCGCCATGCGGGCGGCCCAGGTAGAGCTGGTGCAGCTCATCGCGCACAATCTCCGAGCGGCGGTCAGCATTTTGGTGCCGCGTAAATTCTTCATTCAGGTGTGCGATCCAGCGGGTGAAAGTCAATTCGGCTTCGGGAAGGGGCTTGAGAGTTCGATAGGTAACGTCAGGCATATTCCGGATTCTCGGATCGTTGCGGGTTAATTACTCCCGTGCTGCAGCATGCGCGTGCACGGCTACTGTACGAAATGAGGCTAGCACGGTGCGGGTGGTTCTTGCGACGTGTGAGCCGGCCGCTCTAGCTATTCAATGGCGAAAACCGCGTAAACCGTGGCCGAACGCTCGACCTTGCGTGGATTCAGACTGAGCGGGAGTGGTGCGGGTGCTGCCTTCACGACTGGGCCATTGGCTAAAAAAGCCTGAATACGATCAACGGCAACAGGCGCCTGCTGCTGATTGCTGGCGTAGATCAGATCGCCCAGTTTGACACCGAGCCCTTTCGCCATCTGTTCGGCGATACCGCGTGCGCGGACGAGAGCCTTGCCAGCAGCCTGGGCTTCGAGTGCGTTCTCGTCAGCAAGCGTCCAGTCGATCTGGCCGCTCTGATTGGCCCCTGCATTCACGGCGTCATTCAGGATTTTTGCCGCGTTGTCTGCCTTGGTCTTGACCGTCCAGCTCTGCTGCACACGGAATTTGCGCTGGGCCTGTTCGGCAGGCGGCAGTTTTTCATTTTCATACGGCTGCGTCTCTGCGATATTTTGGGATTCGCTCTGAATAGCGTCTTTCGGCACGCCCGCATCTGCGAGAGCTTTGGCGATGGCATTGGAAGCCTTGGAGCCATTCGCGTAGGCTGTCTCGGAATCTGGCCCGTAGACCTGATAACCAATGTGGACGATGGCAGTGTCGGCCATCGCGGTGGCGCTATCCGTGGCGGTGATGGAAATCGCACGATTGGTCTTATCGACCTTGATTTGCTGTGCGGAAGATAGGGCGACCATAGCCAGCAGGATTCCTGCGCACATCGTCATCGTCCGGAAGAAGTGTGATTTTTGTATCGGCATGTTCTATCTCCGTGATCTTTCTGATCGCAAAGCTAACGACAACTTCTACAGTTTTAGACACCGTGCAACATCTTCAAGGCCATTCCGTTATTCCGTCGCGTTATTTTTGCCGAATTCCACCAACGCCGCCAGTGTACGCAACACGGCGCCGGAGTCAATGGCCGTTGCCGCCAGTGCGATGCCTTCCAGAAATGTGGAGGCGACGCCAGCGACCACCAGGGCTGCTGCTGCATTCAGCAGGACAATATCGCGGTAAGGGCCAGGTTCTCCCGCGAAGATGCATTGCAGCAGCGCGGCATTCTGCCGCGCATCTCCTCCAGTCAGTGCGGAGAGTGGTGTTGCGGACAGGCTGGACTCCTCGACAGAAAACGTGCGCGCGTTTATGTGGCCATCCCGTACCTCGGCCAGCAGACTGGGGCCGGAGAGCGAAAGCTCGTCGATGCCGCCGCTATCTGCCAATGTAGAGCCTGAAGCGCCGTGAACGACCAGGCCATGCTCCATGCCCAGCAGCCGCATGGCTTCTGCCACCAGGGGCACCAATTCCGGGGCATAGACGCCCATCACCTGACGTCGTGCTCCGGCAGGGTTGGTGAGCGGGCCCAGGATGTTGAAGATGGTGCGAAAACCCAATGCCCGGCGCAAGGGCTGCACACGGCGCATAGCGGGATGCATGGCCGGCGCAAAGAGAAAGACGAAGCCCGTCTGGCGCAGGCAGGCGACGGCACGTTCCGGCGAAAGATTTACCGGTACCCCAAGCAGTTCCAGTACATCCGCCGAGCCACAGCGGGAGGTGACGCTGCGATTGCCGTGCTTGGCAATCTTCGCCCCGGCGGCTGCGGCGACCAGGGCCGCTCCGGTGGAAATGTTGAAGGTGCCGCTGGCGTCGCCGCCAGTGCCGCAGGTGTCGACGAGTGCGGCGCGTTCGGTGTCCGTCAGGTCCAGCGGGATGGCTGCGTTACACATGGCATCGACGAAGCCGGCAAGCTCAGCAGCCGTGACGCCGCGCACCGCAAATGCCCCTAGAATGGCGGCAATTTGCGTGTCGGGCAGTTGGTTGGTCTGATCGGCCAGAATCTGCTGCATCAGCGCGCAGGCAGCCTCGCGGCTGAGTGGTGCCGGCTGCTCGGTGACCTGCTGAAGTAACTCAAAAAAGCTCTGCATCGTGGGTTTGGCTGCGGGCAAGTTTGCCCGGCCCTCGCTCGTCCGATAATATCGAGTGTTCGATGCATTTGCTGATTTTTGCGCATGGACCTCTACAAACATGCGCAGTGCAAATGACGCGACCCTACAGAACATCATGAAAATTCACGAGTATCAGGCAAAAGATATCCTTGCGAAGTACGGTGTCGCCGTTCCACACGGCGAAGTAGCCAACACCGTGGAAGAAGCGGTGGACGTGTCGAAGAAACTGTTCGCCGCGGGGGCCAAAGGCGTAGTTGTCAAGGCGCAGATTCACGCCGGAGGCCGCGGTAAAGGCGGCGGCGTGAAGGTGGCCAAAAACCTGCAGGAAGCAGAAGAATATTCCAAGAAAATTCTCGGCATGCAATTGATAACGCACCAGACCGGCCCGCAGGGGCAGAAGGTGCAGCGTCTGCTGATTGAAGAGACAGCCCCGATTGATCGCGAGCTGTATTTAGGCGTGGTGCTGGATCGCGCTTCGGCCAAAATGGTCTTTATGGCTTCGCAGGCTGGCGGCATGGAAATTGAAGAGGTCGCCGCGAAGGATCCCAAGGCGATCCACAAGGAATACATTGACCCGGCAGTCGGCTTTCAGCCCTATCAGGCGCGCAAACTGGCATTTGCTCTGGGTTTGAAACCGACACAGATCAACCAGGCCGTACAGTTTATGGCGGGCCTGTACAAAGCTTGCATCGATACCGATGCCTCGCTTCTGGAGATCAATCCCTTCATAACGACGAAGGATGACCGGCTGATCGCGTTGGACTGCAAGATCAATTTCGACGACAACGCCATGTTCCGTCACAAGGACCTGAAAGAACTGCGGGACGTTTCTGAGGAAGACCCACTCGAAGTGGAAGCATCGAAGTATGCGCTGAACTACATCAAGCTGGATGGCAACATTGCCTGCATGGTGAACGGTGCAGGATTGGCGATGGCTACGATGGACATCATCCAGTACGCCGGAGGCATGCCGGCCAACTTTCTGGACGTAGGCGGCGGCGCCAATCAGCAGCAGATCGAGCACGCCTTTGAGATTCTGCTTTCCGATAAAAATGTAAAGGCAGTCTTCATCAATATCTTTGGCGGCATTCTGCGCGTGGACACACTGGCGCAGGGCGTTGTGGAAGCTGCGAAGAAGACCAACGTGCAGGTGCCGGTGGTTTTGCGGCTGGAAGGCACGAATGTGGAGCAGGGTCGCAAGATTCTGAAGGATTCCGGCTTGAACTTTCTGGTTGGCGAAACCATGAAGGATGCGGCGGAGATCACCGTTGCAGCAGCCAAGGGTCACAAATAGAGCCGATATTGAGCAGAGTTGGAGAGGATTCGAGAGAGTTATGAGCGTACTGGTTGATGAAAATACTCGCCTGATTGTGCAGGGTATTACGGGAAAAGAAGGCACTTTCCACGCCAAGGGTTGCGCGGAATATGGCACCAACGTGGTGGGTGGAGTCACTCCGGGCAAAGGCGGCACCATGCATGAAGGCTGGCCTGTGTTTGACACCGTGGAAGAAGCCGTTAAGAAGACCGGCGCCAACGCAACGGTGATCTTTGTGCCGCCGCCGTTTGCCGCAGATGCCATTCTGGAAGCGGAAGATGCTGGCTTGCCATTGATCGTCTGCATTACCGAAGGGATTCCAGCGTTGGACATGGTGCGTGTCTGGAGCAAGCTGAAATCTTCTGCTTCGCGGCTGATCGGGCCGAACTGTCCGGGTGTCATCTCTCCGGGCAAGTGCAAGATCGGCATTATGCCGGGCCGCATTCATAAAGAAGGCTCGGTTGGCATTATTTCGCGCTCCGGCACGCTGACGTATGAAGCGGTATATCAGTTGACGCAGCGCGGCATCGGCCAATCGACAGCCATCGGTATTGGCGGCGATCCCATCATCGGAACGACGCACGTGGATGCGTTGAAGTTGCTGAACGCAGATCCAGAGACTGAGGCGATCATTCTGATCGGCGAGATCGGTGGCACCGCCGAAGAAGAGGCTGCGGAGTATGTAAAGCAGCACGTAAAGAAGCCGGTGGTGGGCTTTATTGCCGGACAGACCGCACCTCCGGGTCGCAGAATGGGTCATGCAGGCGCGATCATCTCCGGAGGCCAGGGAACGGCAGCCGACAAGATGAAGGCCCTGACCGCCGCAGGAATCCACGTCGTAAAATCGCCGGCTCTTATCGGCGAGACAATGGCCAAAGCGATGGGTAAGGCGAAGAGCTAAAGACTTATTTCAAAATTCATATTGGAACTTTTTCATCCCAAGGAGATTTCGTTTGCAACGCACCTTCAGCATTATCAAGCCGGATGCAGTGAGCAAGGGACATACCGGTGGCATACTGACCATGATTGAGGCAGCCGGATTTCGCGTGGTTGCCATTAAGAAGTTGAGCATCAGCAAGCAGCAGGCAGCGGGCTTTTACGCCGTGCATGCCGCGCGGCCATTTTTCGATTCACTCACCAGTTTTATGTCGTCCGGGCCGATTTATCCGATGGTCCTGGAAAAAGAGAATGCCATTACCGATCTGCGCAAGCTGATGGGCGCTACAAATCCGGCCAATGCGGAAGCCGGTACCGTGCGCAAGCAATTTGCGAGTAGTATTGAGGAGAACGCAATCCACGGTTCGGATGCGGAAGACACCGCAAAGTTTGAGATTGGCTATTTCTTTGCCGGTTACGAATTGGAGTAACCGGGTAGCAGGTCTCACGGCTGAGAAGCAGCCCTCCTCACGCCTGCCTCGTTTTAAAAACGGGGCAGGCAAAATTATGTCCTCAACATCCTGCGATAGCATGAAGGGCACATGGAATATACGGATCTGCATGGGGTTCGCGTCTCTCGCATTGGCTTGGGCACCTGGGCCATTGGAGGCAGTGAGTGGGGTGTGGTGGAGGAGCACGATGCCGTGGCTGCCTGCCGCAGCATCTTTGATCATGGCATCAACCTGATCGATACTGCTCCGATTTATGGCGCTGGCCGCGCAGAAAAAATCTTCGGCAAGGCCATCGCAGAACATGGCCGCCGCGAAGATTTCTATATCGCTACCAAGGCGGGATTGCGCCGGGTAGGTGAGGATGTAGTTGCCGACGCGCGTCGCGCGAGTGTGCTGGAAGAGGTGGAGCAGAGCCTGCGTCGCCTGGGCACGGACTATGTCGATCTGTACCAGCTGCACTGGCCTGACACGCAAACTCCGATAGAAGAGACAGCGGAAGTTTTTCTACAGCTCTACGAAGCAGGAAAGATTCGTGCTGTCGGCGTCAGCAATTGTTCGGCAGAAGAGATGGAGCGTTTTCGCGCGGTAGCTCCCTTACACGCCAATCAGCCGCCAATGAATATCTTTGAACGTGAAGCAGAGCAGAACACATTGCCCTACTGCCGCAGGCACGGTATCGGTGTGCTTGCCTACAGCGCCCTGTGTCGCAGCCTGCTGGCGGGAAGGATACGTGCTGGCCAGACCTTTCCGGCAGACGATATCCGCTCCGTCGATCCAAAATTTCAGCCGCCGCGGTTGGCGCAGTATGTGCAAGCCGTGCAGGCGCTCGATGCCTACGCGCAGCAGCACTACGGCAAGCGTGTTCTACATCTGGCGCTGCGCTGGCTGCTCGACCAGCCCGGTGTCTCGGTGGCGTTATGGGGAGCCAAGAATATCGAACAACTCGCGCCGACAGAGGCGATCAGCGGCTGGAAACTGACACAGGAAGATATGCACGCGATCGACGCCATCGTGGCGGATGCGGTGCGAGACCCGGTGGGGCCGGAGTATCTCCGGCCCAGTGTGCGCCCACTATAGAGCAGGCGCACGTCCAGAAATCTACTTGCGGACTTTTCCCAGACGAAACAACGGCCCGATTGAGAAGCCAAAATTCTGTTGTGCCGTGCCGCCGTAGTGTGTCATTAAGATTTCCGGCTGGATGCGGAAGGCGATGCGGGGTGTGTAGTTGTAATCAAACGTGCCGCCAAAGGCCCCTGCGAAGGTCCATTGGGTAGCGAACAAACCGATGGTTGTTGGATCTACGCCGTGCAGGTTGGCTGCGTCAAAAATGCCATAGGCCTGTCCAAACAAGGCGTGAAATGTAGCGGATGCGTGACTGTAACGGAAGGCGCGGTACTCCGGGCCAGCCATAAAGTAATACTGCATGATGCGCGGACCGGTGAGCCCATAGGGATTCGGATAGACACCAGAGGTGCCAATGTACATGCGCGAATCTGCCATCAGGCCCCAATGCCAGTCACGCCAATAACTGCCTGCAGCTTCCCATCCGCCAAGATTGGAGCGCTGGATGAGTGCCGGACCGGCGAGAAAGTTGGTGTAGGTGGCGCCGGCATAGACATCCCAGGGACGGTCGTAATACAGGTCGGGACCGGATGGCGGCGGGGGCGGGATGTAGTTGCCTGTGCTGACGTTGCCGGTCTTGGGGTTGTTGATGCCAGGTGTGCCCGCGGTACCGCTGTTATTGCTGCTGCCATTGGACTGGGCAACGGCCGGTGCTGCAAAAGCCAAAACTGTAGCGCACAAAAACGCTCCTAGCATCAGGCGAGATTTCGCCCGAGGAAGAAAGCAAAACAAATCCATTCTGATCTCCAATATTCAGTAAAGATTAGTGTATCGGATACGCGCAGTTTCGTGTGAAGCGCCCGACCGGAAACGCCGAATCAGCGATGGGATTGCAACAGGGCGGCAACGGCGGCAAGATCGGCTTCCGTGTCGACCCCGATGGTGTCAAACTCCACTGGTTCCACATAGAGATCGGTGCCGTTTTCGAGGAAGCGGAGTTGCTCCAACCGCTCGGTTATTTCCAAGCGGCTGGGCGAAAGAGTGGAGAAACGATCCAGCGCCGGTTTGCGATACGCATAGAGCCCCAGATGCTTCCAATACGCAACGTTCCCGGTGGCGTCGCGGTCCCAGGGAATAGTGGCCCGGGAAAAATAAAGCGCGCGGCCATCGTGTGCAACCACGACCTTGACGGCATTCGGATTGGCAATATTTTCCGGTGCGCAGGGGGTCATCACGGTGGCAACCTCGACCTTTTCGGATATATCCGGTCGCGTAAAAGGCCGCAGCAGCGCTTCAAAATGCTCACGCCGCAACAGCGGTTCATCACCCTGGATGTTGACGTAGATATCGGCCGCTTCCTGCTGGGCTATGGCATGGACGCGATCGGTACCGCTGGGCAGCGTTGGGGAAGTGAGGCGCACATCCCAGCCCTGCGCACGGCCAAAAGCAGCCACCTCGTCGGAATCGGTGGCGACGATGACAGCATCGAAGACGCCGGCGGTCACGGCAGCTTCATAAACCCAGGACAGCATGGGCCTGCCTGCAATTTCGCGCAACACTTTGCGCGGTAACCGGGTGGAGGCCAGCCGGGCTGGAATAACGCCAAGGACACGATTCGTAGCTTTCATGTTTGCTATTTCCGATCATTCTTTACGGATTCATCGGAAATTCCGATGAATGTCCGCTTTTGCTGTGCCGCAGAGATTCCCAAAAACGGCCCCCTTCAACCTATTGCCCGATACCGACACAGAGGAGGGAAGGTTTTACGCTCATATGGTTTGACACTACTTTCTCACCGTCCGTATGATCTAAGAATCATATATCGCGCGTTTCTGCGCGAAATGCCCTCATACAGCCATTCGGCGGCGTAGCTCAGATGGTTAGAGCGACGGACTCATAACCCGTAGGTCGGTGGTTCGATTCCACTCGCCGCCACCAAACCAGCAAGAGCACAAAGTTCAGTGGTTCCAACTGCAGGGACCGTGCTGTGTTCGTTGTCGAGATACCGGCGATATGCCAGCAAATTATATTTGCGGGAAAATCATTTGTGTCGCGATGGGGAATCTGCTGGATATAGGACGGGTTCCCCCGATGCAGGAATTGACCGGGCATCGCCGGATTCGACCCCGTAACGGAGTACACTACTGGCAGCGGTTCTGAATTGCCGCACAGTGCGTATGCCAAAGGCCTTTAAGCTCTCTATCCTAGCCATCTCGGTCGTGTTGGTCGTCTTCGTGTTTCTCGGTGGGTTCATGCCCGGTGGCGTTCGCGCGTCGACCGATGACAATGCCTACCGACAGATTGAGGTGTACAGCGAAATTCTGCAGCATATCCAGAACGACTATGTAATCACGCCGAACATGCATAACGTGTCTGTGGGTTCTTTACATGGTTTGCTGGAGGGCCTGGACCCAGATTCCAGCTATCTGACGGCCAATGAATACAAGGCGTATCAGACGCTGTTGAATGACGGAAAGGCGCAGGTAGGAATCGACGCTTCCAAACGTTTTGGCTATGCCACGGTTGTCAGTGTGGTGCCTGGTAGCCCAGCAGATAAGGCAGACATAAAAGATGGCGATGTGATTGAAGCTATCGCTGGAAAAAGCACACGCGTAATGTCGCTGGCCATGATTCGCCTGCTGTTGCAAGGCCAACCGGGCTCGCAGACCACGCTCTCAGTGATCCGGCTTAACAGCGCAGCTCCCGACACCATCACGTTGACTCGTACAACAACCGAGTATCCAGCCGTAGATACGCAGGAATATGAAAACAGCAGCATTCTCTATCTGAAGCCATACGATCTTTCGAAAGACCGTGTCGATCAGATGATCGACCGGCTGCATGCCATGAAGAAGAACGGGAACCAAAAAGTTCTTCTCGACCTGCGTGATGTTGCTGAAGGAGATACGGACTCTGCCCTCCGTTTGACGAACGCGTTTATGCAGACCGGTACGATGGCTACGCTGGAAGGGCAAAAGTATCCCAAACAGACGTTTACGGCGGATCCCAAAAAATTCATCACAGCTGCTCCGCTGGTTGTCCTGGTCAACCGTGGGACGGCAGGCCCGGCGGAGTTGGTTGCAGCGGCGCTCCTCGATAGCAAACGGGCAGATGTTGTTGGAGAGAGAACGTTTGGCGCTGGCGTGGTGCAAAAACAGATTCCGTTGCCGGGCGGCGACATGCTGTTCCTGACAGTGGCGAAGTATGAGAGTCCATCCGGCATTGTGATCCAGGAAAAGGGTGTCACGCCGAACGTGGAAGTTGCATCCAGCGGTGGAGGCTTTGCGGGTGCAGCATCCGCTGTGGTAGCGCCACCCATCACTTCGACCACAAACGGTGCAACGGCAACGCCCGACGATCAGTTGAACAAGGCATTGATCCTGCTGCGCCAGAAGACAGCCTGAACACTGACGGGAAGGGCGATTGGGGACAGCATCGTTCCTTGCATCACCGTTTTGGCAATAGCGCGACAATAGTGGCACATACTTCTTCTGAGCAGAGAAACGCAGAACACAGCAGAGCCCTCTATTGAAAGCTTCCACTCCATCACAACGCGCATTCCGGGGTGACAGGCACGGTTTTCGACCCTCTGTGCCGCGCCGGAAAAAGCTGGCAGGCCCAGCGGCGTTTCTTGTGCTGGCGCTGCTGGCAGCCATGTTCGGCGCGATGTGCGGTCTGATGCTGATCTACTCCGTCGATCTGCCGCAGATGCAGGACCTGGAGCGCTATCGGCCCAGCGCGACGACGGAACTGTATGACATCCACGGCAATGTGATTGGCTCCTTTGCCCTGGAACGGCGCGTAGTGATCCGATACGAAGACATCCCCCCCATTCTGCGTCAAGCAGTGATCTCCATCGAAGACAAGAATTTTGAGAGCCACTGGGGGGTCAACCTGTTCCGCGTGGCTGGTGCAGCCTACCGCGATCTGACACAGGACAGCCGTGCTCAAGGTGCTTCGACCCTGACCATGCAGTTGGCGCGCAATCTGTTTCTTTCTCCTGACCGTACGTTTCGCCGCAAGCTGCAGGAGGTTTTTCTTTCCATCCAGATTGAACGAAACTTTACCAAGGAACAAATCTTTACTCTCTACGCGAATCAGATTTATTTGGGCCAGGGTGTCTATGGGTTTGAGGCTGGCTCTGAATATTACTTCAGCAAGCCGGCGCGCCAATTGACCTTGCCGGAGGCCGCTTTACTGGCAGCGTTGCCACGCGGTCCTTCCTACTATTCTCCCGTCAACAATCCGGAGCGTGCCTTTCGCCGCAGAAACCGCGTGCTCAATGCCATGCTGGAGGATGGTGTCATTACGCAGCAGCAGGCCGAGGCGGCCAAAGCATCTCCCCTGGGGTTGCACATTGAACCGCCGCCGAACACCGTGGCGCCGTGGTTTGTGGAAGAGGTGCGCAAAGAGTTGGACAAGCGCTTCGGGCCAGACATGGTGCATCAGGGAGGATTGCGCGTCTATACGACACTGGATCTGCCCCTGCAGTTGGCGGCAAACCAGGCAGTTCTGGATGGGCTGGCTGCGTATGAGCACCGTCACGGCTGGAAAGGCCAGTTGCTAAATGTGATTGCCGGGGGCAGTTCCTTGGAAGCGTTTCACCATCCGGACTGGGGCATTCCTCTAACGCCCGGAACGTATATTCATGGGCTGGTGACAGAAGTGCTGCCCTACGAAGTGACGGTGCGTGTTGGCAAGCAGAATGCGTTGATCGATTCTGATGGCTGGGCATGGACAGGGCATAAGACGGCGACGGACTTTCTTCATGTGGGCGATATCGTCTATGTACAAATCCAGCCATCGAAGGATGCCAACAGCAATGTTCTGCGAGCTATTCTGGAGCAGGATTCCGGTGTGCAGGGCGCCCTGCTGGCCGTCGACAACGCCAGCGGAGAAGTGATGGCCATGGTGGGTGGACGCGACTTCAACATGTCGCAATATAACCGCGCCACAGAAGCACAACGGCAAACGGGGTCGTCGTTCAAAGCCTATGTCTATACGGCGGCAATCGAAGCCGGAGAGAAGCCGGACAGCCTGGTTCTGGACTCTCCAGTGACGTTTCCGTCTCCTTCAGGACCGTATACGCCGCACAACTATGACGACCGCTATCAAGGGGAAATCACGCTGTTGCATGCCTTTGCGGATTCGCGCAATATTCCGGCGCTAAAGATAGCGGACCGGGTGGGCATCCACAAGGTGATTGAAACCGCGCACCAGTTCGGCATAACGACCAATATCCCTCCGTTCCTGCCCATTGCCCTGGGCTCGGCGGAGGTGAGCCTGTATGAACAGGTTGCCGCATACAGCAGTTTTCCGAACGACGGTATTCGTATCACACCACACTTTATCCGCAGGGTGGCGAATGAAGACGATGAGACGTTATATGAAGCGACTCCCGATGTGCATATATCCACGGACCAGAAATCTGCGCGTCTGATGATGCAGTTGTTGGAAGCCGTGATAACTCAGGGAACAGGCAGGCGGGCCGGTGAATTGCATCATCCGCTGGGGGGTAAGACCGGAACTACGAGCAATTTTACCGATGCCTGGTTCATGGGATTTTCCCCGTCGTATACCTGCGGCGTCTGGGTGGGGTATGACAGTCGTGAGAGCCTGGGAAAAAGGGAAGAAGGTGCGCGAGCCGCACTGCCGATCTGGATCCAGTTCATGCGTGCCGCCATCGTGGGACACCCCAACGAGACCTTCCCTGGCGAGAGCCCAGCTACGACCCCAGCTCAGCCAAATGGCACCAGCCCTGCCGCCAGTCCGGCTGTTAAAACGCCAACGGCGACAGCCAAACCAGCGATGCCGTAGATTGGCTCAAGAGCCATCGAAATGTTCCATGAATCTGTCGCGCTGATTTGTTACAGGCGCTGTGTCTGCGGGCTACGCTGTGCTTTCCATAGAGCGAAGTAGTGGCGTGCTTGCGAGACATCGCGTCCGATCTGCGCTTTGAGGGCTTCAGGGGATGGCCAATGCATCTCGGCGCGGATGCGGTCGAGAAAATGCAGGACGAGTGGCGTCGCCTCTCCAAGCTCCATTGGATGGAAGTTGAGCAAATGACTTTCCACGGCAAACGAATTTTCGCCGAAAGTGGGCCGGTTACCAACGTTGGTGACGGCTTCAAAGCGTTCGTCGCCCACTTGCATGCAGGTGATGTAGACACCGTTTTCCGGTAACAGCTCGGGATAGGGCGCCAGGTTGATGGTGGGAACTGTGTGGCGTGAACCGTAACCACGGCCATGCGCCGGAGTTGAGCAAATTGCAAAAGGGCGGCCAAGCAATTGCCTCGCGGTTCTCATATCTCCCTGCTGGATAGCGGCGCGAATCCTACTGCTGGAAATGGGGATACCGCGCCACACGCGGGCGGGGTGTACATGCACGGTGAAACCAAGCTCCGCACCCAGGCTGGCCAGCGTATGGACATCTGCATTCGCGTCGCGGCCAAAGCGGAAATTTTCTCCTTCATGGACTTCGATCGCATGTAGTGCGTCCCGCAGAACAGTTCCGGCAAACTGCAGTGCGGAGAGTTGTGACAGTTGCTGCGTAAAAGGCAATATCAGAACTGCGTCGATGCCTGTTGCGCGCAGCAATTCCAGCTTCTGTTGTAACGGGGTGATCAACTGCAACGGCAGATCGGGACGTAGGAGGCGCCCGGGATGCGGCTCAAAGATAATCGCGACGGCCAGCGCATTGCGGCCGCGTGCTCGTTCAATCAGTTCTGCAAATACGCTTTGGTGGCCGCGATGCACACCGTCGAAGTTGCCGATGGTGACGATGGATGGTCCAAAGCCATGCGGAATTTCCTGTAAAGAATGGAAGATCAACATGGCGTTCCCTCAAAGGGAATGCGTAAGCCGTCGTAGGCCAGGCGCACAGTTTCCGGGAGGCTCTGTTCGACCTCTGCATGAAGAATTTCATGCGACATGTGAGTAAAAAATGCCTGCTTGGGGCGGATTTTTTCGACAAACTCCAGAGACCGTTCCACGTGCGAGTGGCTGGGATGCGGAGTCAAGCGGAGGGCATCCAGAATGAGCACATCAAGATCTTCCAACAATGCAAAGCTGGACTCTGGAATGTCACTCATATCCGTTAGATAGGCAGCCGTGCCGAAGCGAAAGCCAACGGTCTTGAGTTCTCCATGTAACAGCGGAACGCGCAGGAAATTGATGCCGAATAGATGTGTTTGATCGGCAAGTGGCTGCAAGGAAACGCGTGCCTTGAATGGATATTTATTGGCATCAGAGAAGGTGTATTCAAAGATGCGTTCCAGCACGGCAGAAGTGGGAGCGTCCGCGTAGAGCGGAATTTTTTCGCTGTTCTTAAAGCTGAGAGGACGCAGATCATCCAGGCCAAGGATATGGTCTGCGTGGGCGTGCGTGTAGAGTACGGCATCCAGTCGTTCGATTCCCTCGCGCATAGCCTGCTGGCGGAAGTCCGGACCGGAATCAATGAGTACACAATGTTCGTCGTACGCGATGGCAATGGATGGTCGCGTGCGGCGGTCGCGAAGGTCCGCGGAGGTGCAGGTGCGGCATTTACAGCCGAGCGTAGGTACGCCCATGGAGGTGCCGCTGCCGAGAATGATGATCTGTGCGTTCATCTTTGGTTGTAGTGGTCATGCGCGCGCTCAGTGCAAACGCGCGGAGTGTCGTGGAGCGCAGCACCATGGGGACGACCAGTACGGCTCAACGCCTGCCCTTCGGGTCGAACGGAGGAACTCCGGGCTGTTTTGCCGCCTGCGTTGCACTGCGCGCGATCGCATTGGTGACTTCGAGAAACATCATGCGCGCTTCAAACAGGGCGCTATCCAGCATGTGCTGTTCACTTTCCATTAGATTGCCGACGGTTTTCTTCGCCAGAATATCCAACATGTCGATGGTTTGGCGGGCACCCATCAGGTCAATCCGGGCCTTCTCACCCTGCGGCGTGCCAGCCCCAAGATGCATCACGGCCGTCATGTAGAGCGACTGGATGACGTGTTCAAAGCTGACATTGGTATCCTGCATGCCATTGGGCATTTTGGAGCGCAGGATATCGTCCATTTGCCGGGACGTCTCTGTATACGCATTGTGTGCTGCCGCAGATTCTTCGGCAGTTGGCGGCTGCAAGACGGCCTGTTCTTCCTCCGTGGGTTCGGTGTTGGCGGAAGATTCCGGGGCTTGTGGTACTGCGTGGATGCCACTGGCTGCTTGTGTTTTGTGCTCATCGGGCGCTGCTGCCGGGGCTGCGTGGGCAGCTTTGGACTCTTCCGAGGGTTCTGTAGCAGCGTCGGGGCGTATGTCGCCCTCACTGGTAAATTTGCGGCGGTCGATTACGGTAAATTGAGGCTCTTTCTCTTCCATACGGTGTCTATCCTGCTTTCTAAAATGTGTGCCGTGTTTCGAGGCGGCGGTTAGGGATGATCGAGACCACTTTCCTGCCAGCGAAACGGAAGTGTCGATGGCGCTGCAACGACTCCGTTGCAGATCAATGCAGTATTCCTGTCCAGAGCCTCGCGCCGGATGTAGCCGAGCGAAAAAATGCGTTCTTCGCCATTCGGCAGCCGAATAACGGCAGCGCTGGTGATATTGCCGACAGGCTGGTTCTCAGACAGAAGTGGAGTTTTTTCTGTTGCCGCAATCTCCCCAGGCGCAAAACCAGAGCCAAGCACAAAGCCGGAAAAAGTGCGATGCACATTGCCACGGGAACGGATGCGTTCGACAATTTCCTGTCCCAGGTAACAGCCTTTCGCGAAGTGGAGCGCACGCGTCTGGTTGGTCTCCTGCGGCAGATCGCGAGCGGTAATGTCGGTTCCATAGGCCGGTGTGCCTTCCAGAATGCGTAACTGCTCGATGGCGACAGCGCCGCACGAAGTAGCTCCAGCTTGCTGCAATGCCTGCCACAGGGGTTGCACCTGGTCCTGTGCGAGCCAGACTTCCAGGCGAGGTACCAGTGGACCATGAGCGGAAACCAGCGTGACCGTTCTTCCATTCCAGTCCAGCGTGCGCATCTGCAGTGGCTGCAGATCCTGCGCGGAAAGGCCAAGTTGGGCCAGCAAGGCGATGGCCCGCGGTCCGGCGACACCTAGCCGCGTCATCGCAGGCGAGGGCTCCAGCACGACGTCATCCATGATGATGAAGTGATCCAGAAATGCAGTGAGCGTCGCAGACTGGGATACATCTGTGTCCAGCCACAGCGCATCGGTACGCTGGTAGGATACATCTGTGTCCAGCCACAGCGCATCGGTGCGCTGGTAAATGTTGAGATCGCCCTGAATGCGGCCTTGTGCATTCAAAACAAAGGCATAGCAGCCAGTATTTTCGGTTAACGCGCCAACATGATTGGTGACCATGCCGTTGAGCCAGCGAACGCGATCTTCGCCGACACAGAGAATTTGAGTTCGCCAGCCCAGGTCATAGACACCGGCAGCAGACAGCAGGGCAGCCAGCTCCTGTGCCGGACTGGAGAAGGCCGCGGGGGTACGTGCGCCGTGATATTCCGTGATGGCTAGATCAGGAGCTGTCTTCAGCAGGCCGCCGAGCAGGGGAGTCTCCAGCGCCGCAGGATGATCTATCGAGGGCTGGGGCGAAATGGAAACGGCGGTAGCGTCATGGCTCATAGCGCGTCCTGCGGGGAACGTACGTACACTGTGATTATAGCTTTCTGCCGGCGTGTCTTTCGGTAGCAGGCGTAGGGTCACTCGTGGGGTCTCGATTTGATGTCCAAAATGCGATTCTGTAAGGCGGGTGTGTTGGTTGCGCTTGTTTGCTTTTTCTGCTTCCATTCGCTGACGGCACAGACCCCGGCTACCCCAGCGCCTTCCAGTTCCACCGCCGCCCCGTCGAGTACACAGTCCCGAGCTGCAGATGCACAGAATTCAAACACTCCAGTTGCCGGTAGCGAGACACACATTACGCCGGAGCAAGCCAAGGAACTTTTCAGCTCGGTGGACACGATTCTGAAATTTGCCAGCACAGACACGGACTACCCGATCGAGCATCCAGTCAAACGGCGTTTGGTCACACGGGACGAGGTAGCTCAATACCTTCTGCAGCAACTGCAGAAGGATCGCGACACCAAGCGTTTGCAGCGCTCGGAGCTGGTGCTGAAGAAGTTCGGACTGTTGGATCCGGATTTTCACCTGGGACCATTTCTCATCCAATTGCTGCGAGAGCAGGTTGCCGGATACTACGACGACAAGACAAAGACTGTGAACCTGCTGGACTGGATTGGGCCGGAAGCACAGAAACCCGTGCTGGCGCACGAATTAACACACGCCTTGCAGGACCAGCATGTCAGCCTGGATAAATGGGGAGAGAAGAGCGAGGACTCAACGGCAAAGAATGTGGCCCAGGACAATGAACATCTGGCCAAGGATGAAGACGACACCGTTCGCGATGCTGTGTTAGAAGGGCAGGCAATGGTGGTATTTATCGACTACGCACTGGCGCCTGCAGGAAAAACCGTGCTGACAGCGCCACAACTTGTCGACAAGATGAAAGATGCCATGTCCGACAACACGGATTCGCCGGTTATGGCGCGAGCGCCACTGTTGTTGCAGCAATCTCTTATTTTTCCCTATCGTGAAGGACTGAACTTCATCGCTACTGTGCTCAAGGCGAAGGGCAAGGATGCCGCCTTTGCAGGAACGCTGGATCATCCTCCCACATCGACCTACGAAATCATGAATCCGAGAGCGTATCTGGGCCACGCCAAAATTCCGCTGCTCACGATGCCGGATATTCATGGTTTGATAGACCCGGACTACAGACCTTATGACATTGGCGTGATGGGGGAGCTGGACGTGCGGATTCTGACCGCACTCTTCAGCGGGCAGCAAGCTGCAGAAGCGCTGGCGCCCGCATGGCGTGGCGGCATCTATTATGCTGCGCAGAACAAGCAAGCCAGGACAGATGCCGAGCGAGCATCGACGGCATCTCTCAGTCTGCTGTACCTATCCTGTTGGGCCACGCCGGAGGCTGCGAGAAGTTTTGCGCAGATTTATTCTGCGGAGATTGGCCGGAAATATGACCATGCGACCCTTAGAACGCCCGTAAGGCCGGAGGGCCATGATCCGGTGACGGAACAGATCTGGGATACCTCGGAGGGTCCGGTTCTGATTGCTGTTTCTGGCAGGACAGTCTTTACCAGCGAAAGCTTCCCTCTGCCGCTGGCGCACAAACTGGAGTTCGTAATGATGGGGAGTATCGCCAATCCCACAGAGAGTGCGATCGCAGCGAATGTGCAGCCGCACACGGAGTTAAGTTCCAGCCTTCGCCAGTATTTGGGGAGCGTGGGCGAGCGTGCAGCCGTTTCTTTGGCAGCAATGCAGGGCGTGGAGCGCGAGCAAACAGGCCAGCTTTCGGGAGTGCCACGCCGGTAGCGAGAGATATTCGCTATGCGCATGTACCGGAACAGGTTCGCTACGCGATATACTGACACCTTTGCGGGTCAAGATTGTTGACGCACACAAGAACACGTATTCTTTTGAAGGAGTTATCGGCACATGCACTATGCGGAAATTGGCATCATCGGAGGCAGCGGCCTGTACAGCATGCCTGGGTTGACGAATGTGCGCGAGGAGCAAATCAGCACGCCATTTGGAGAGCCCTCCGACTGGCTTGTTCTCGGCGACCTGGAAGGACGCAAAGTGGCTTTTCTGGCCCGGCACGGCCGTGGCCACAGAATTCTTCCTTCGGACCTGAACTTCCGTGCCAACATCTACGCGATGAAGCAGCTGGGCGTGACCGCAATTCTGTCGATCTCAGCCGTGGGTTCACTTAGAGAGGAGCACGCGCCGGGAACATTCGTCATCCCGGATCAGTTTATTGACCGCACGTATGCACGCCGCGCCACATTCTTTGGCGATGATATTGTGGCCCACGTTTCCATGGCCGATCCGGTTTGTCCGGAGGCGAGCAACGCATTCGTTGAAGCATGTGCGAAGTCAAACGTAACGGCTGCGCGCGGTGGCACGTATGTTTGCATGGAAGGCCCGCAGTTTTCAACACGGGCAGAATCGAATCTGTATCGTTCCTGGGGCGCCGATATTATCGGCATGACGAATCTGCAGGAGGCGAAACTGGCTCGCGAAGCAGAGATATGCTATTCCACGCTGGCGATGGTCACAGACTACGATTGCTGGCGCGAAGGCCACGAGGCTGTTACTACGGAACAGATTGTGGCTGTAATGAACAAGAATGGCGACAATGCAGTTCGAGTGGTGCGGGCTGCGGTTGCCGCGCTTCCGGCAAAACGGAGTTGTAGCTGCCAGTCCGCGTTGCGCGATGCCATTCTGACCAAACATTCTGTGATCCCATTCGCGACACGGCAAAAGCTTCGCTTGATTCTGAACAAATATCTACAGTAAGTGAGATCGATACATACCTATGTCTATTTTGGTTGTTGGTTCCGTTGCCTTTGACAGCATTCGAACGCCATATGGCAACGTAGATCGTTGCCTGGGAGGAGCCGCGACCCATTTTTCGCTGGCCGCCAGTTACTTTACGGATGTACGCGTGATTGCCGTTGTGGGTGAGGATTTCACGGCGGAGCAGGAGAGCGTTTTTAAGGCGCGCGGCATTGATACCGCTGGCATTGAACATGCCAGTGGTCACAGCTTTCACTGGACGGGCGCCTATCATGACAATCTGAATGAAGCGCAAACGCTCAAGACAGATCTGAATGTCTTCGAGCATTTCCAGCCGAAGATTCCTGTCGAGTATGCCGACAGTGAATATCTGTTTCTGGCCAATATTGATCCGGTCCTGCAGTACGAAGTCTGCCGCCAAATGCCGAAGGTACGTATGGTGTGTGGCGACACCATGAATTATTGGATTACCGGACATGCCGATAATCTTGCAAAGGTGCTGCACAACCTGGACACATTGCTGATCAATGATGGCGAAGCCAAGCTGCTGGCATGCGAAGCAAATCTTGTGGTTGCAGCGGAACGTATTTTAGCAATGGGCCCGAAGACACTGGTCATCAAGCATGGAGAGTATGGCGCCACGGCATTCTTCAGTGAAAAGTCCTTTCCAGGCAAAGTGTCAAGCCGCTTTTTCCGTGCACCGGCGTTGCCCTTGTCTACCGTCGTAGATCCAACCGGCGCAGGCGACTCTTTTGCCGGAGGATTCTACGGATACCTGGCTTCTCAGAAAGAACTGACTCCAGCCGTGTTCAAGCGGGCCATGTTTTATGGCGGTGTGATGGGTTCGTTTGCCGTAGAACGTTTTGGTACCGAGCGGCTGCAGCATCTCACACGCGCGGAGATTGATCAACGCTTTGAACTCTTCCGGGAACTCTCGCACCTTGATGCGGTCTGAGCGCCTTTTGCCGGCCAACAGGGAAGAAACTCCTATTGTGTTGGCGCTCTCGGTGGCGCTGGCCGCCGCCTCTCTGTCCTACTGTTTTCGTCATGGACTTCTGCTGCTTTATGGAGATGCGGTTTCCCATCTGCATATTGCGCGCCGGATTTTTGACTCGCTGAATCCTGGTTATCGTCAACTTGGCTCGGTGTGGCTGCCAATGCCGCACTTGCTGATGCTGCCATTTGTATGGCGAACAGACTGGTGGCAGAACGGTCTGGCAGGCGCGTGGCCTTCTATGGCGAGCTATATTGTCGCCGGCGTAGGCATGTATCGGCTGGCGCGGATGTGGTTGGAGCCAACCTGGGCACTGTTGGCGTTTCTTGCGTTCGCACTGAACCCAGGGTTGCTTTACATGAGCACGACGGCCATGACAGAGCCGCTGTTTCTGGCATTGTTTCTCTGGAGTGTGATATTTCTCCTGGATTTTGAACGGACGACGCGGCTGGGAAAGTTCCCGGAAGCAAAGAGTGCTTTGTGGAAGCTGACGGCCGTCCTGATCGCGGCTGTTTTTACGCGTTACGATGGATGGATTCTGGGTACATTGGCGTGGTGCATTGCTGCCATATGGACCATGCAACGTGGCTTATGGCGCGAGCGCTCGATGCGTCTCGCATTGATTCTGTGTACATTGCTATTGCTCGCGGCCCCGCTGTTGTGGATGGCCTACAACTGGTACTGCTTTGGCGATCCTCTGGACTTTCTGCGCGGACCTTACTCCGCCAAAGCGATTGAACGGCGCACTACGCCGCCAAATTCTTCGCCGTACCCTGGCTACCATAGCATGTATATCTCTGCGATCTATTACCAGAAAGCTGCAACAATGGGAGCAGCCTTCGAGCGTGCTGGCCGGTGGCTTATATTGCTGGCTTATGCGGGAACAGCGTTTGCAATATACCGACATCGTGCATCCACATTTACAGCAGCATTGCTGTTGTGGATGCCGCTGCCATTTTACGCATACTCTGTAGCCTACAGCGCCGTGCCAATCTTTATCCCTGTTTGGGAACCGTTTGCCTACTACAACACTCGTTACGGCATGGAATTGTTGCCAGCATTTGCAATATTTTCGATATTTGCCGCAGTGGCTGTTACAAATTATCGGCCGAAATGGAAAAAACCGGTGATGTGGCTGGTTGCGGCATTCATAGTCGCCAACAGTTGGTTGTTGCTGCGCGCGACCCCGTTGGTGTTACAAGAAGCCAGAGCGAATTCTCACTCTCGAATTCCTTTTGAGAGAGCGATTGCCAGAAATCTGGCCTTTCTGCCGACGCAAGATACGATCCTGATGTATACCTCGGCTCATATTGGCGCTCTGGAGCAACTTGGCTTTCCGTTGAAGCAAACCGTGAACGAGGGAGATTATCGGTTGTGGCAGCACGCATTGCAGCATCCGGCGGTGGCAGCCGATATCGTTGTTGCGATTGAGGGTGATCCGGTGGCAGATGCTGTAAAGCTTCATCCTGAAGGATTGCAGCTGATGGATGTCATTTGTAGTACAGGCCAGCCATGCGCACGTATCTACCGATCAACGGTGCAGCGTGCTCATTAAAATTGGCCGAGAGAGAATTACAATGGTCAGGCTATGCATTGCGTAAAAATCTAAGCATTACAAACATTTGGAGGCGATGTGATTTCTTTCGTGAAGGCTCATGCCTGCGGAAATGATTTTTTGATTGTTGAGGATGCGCTAGCCCAGGACAAGCATTCGGAGTTGGCTCGACAGTTGTGCGCGCGGAACACAGGCATTGGGGCCGATGGCGTGGAATACGTTACATCGGGCAAGGACGGCGTGGTTACTATTCGACTCTTCAATGCGGATGGATCCGAGGGGGAACTTTCCGGCAATGGGACGCGTTGTGTCGCTGCGTGGTTTGCTTATTCTGACGGGCGGAAGGTGGTGAATCTAGCCACCAAAGCTGGCCCCCGGCAGTGTCACGTGATAGCGCACGATGGAAATACCTTCCAGATGAAGACGGAAATGGGAGTTCCTACGGTGCAGCCGCATGCGTCGCACCTGGAAGGGAATAGGGAAGTGCAAGGCGCAAAGGTCTTTGTTGGAAATCCGCACTACGCTATTTTTGTAGAGTCGAAAGATTTTTCTATCTTTGGCGAAGCATGGCAAAAAATAGGCGAGAGCCTGTGCTGGCACAGTGATTTTCCAGAAGGTACAAATGTGGAATTCGTGCGGATTGTCGACAAGCAAACCATTGAGTTTCGAATCTATGAACGGGGTGTTGGGCCTACGCTGTCTTCTGGAACCGGAACATGTGCTTCGTCCGCGGCCAGCATTTCTCTCATGGGGGTAGATCGGAAGCTGACGGTTATTGCCGAAGGCGGAGTGCAGACGATTGATTGGCCTGGCGTAAAAGAGTCCATGCTGTTGACTGGCCCAGCCTCGATCATTGCCCGTGGAGAGGCCTGTCTGCCATGATTCGTTCCTCTGTCACAGAAATGCCGATCCGTCGTCCTCCGGCATTGGAGGAGGGAGGGAGCATTCGCCTGATATCTCCAGCAAGCTGGTTTGATACCAAAAAGGTTGAGCTAGGGATCGAAGCGCTGCGTGCGATGGGATATCGTCCTGAACTAGCCAGGAATGCACTGGCACATTATGCCGAATATTTTGCTGGAACCGCAGCAGAAAGACTGGAAGATTTGCACGATGCATTTCTTGATTCATCTGTTGCAGCAATTATTTGTAACCGCGGCGGTTACGGATCTATGGATTTACTGCAAGGCATCGATATCGAACGAGTGCGAAAACATCCGAAAATATTTATTGGTTGCAGTGACATTACAACATTGCTGACATGGATCCACGATGCAACAGGTCAGACGACTTTTCATGGCCCAATGGCAGCCGGGGATTTTTCCCGTCCTCATGGCGTCGATGTCGATAGCTGGCAGCATGCGCTAAGCCAGACTGCACCCTGGCAGCTTGATGGCAAAGATGGTCTACGCGTTTTGAAACGCGGCTGCGCGGAAGGAAAATTCTACGGAGGTTGCCTGTCGATGCTTGTAGCATCTTTGGGAACACCGTATGAAATTCATACGGACAATACAATTCTCTTCCTCGAAGATGTAGCCACCAGGCCGTATCAAATTGATCGCATGCTGGTGCAATTGCGCCTGGCGGGCAAGCTGGATCGAGTTCAAGGAATTGTTTTTGGACCGATGCGGGATTGTGTGCAGCCGGGCCAGCCCCCAGAAATGTTGGAGAATGTGTTGCTGCGCTTATTGGCCGATTTCCCCGGGCCGATTGCCATTGGCCTGCGCTCGGGCCATGTGGAGGAGCGCAATCTTACACTTCCGATCGGTGTGGCGAGTGATCTGGATTTGACTGGAGACCCGATTCTACGTTTTCTTGAGCCGGCTGTTACGCTGGAAGCACGCACCCATGCCAAATCCTAGGCACGTCCATCTGATTGGAATCTGCGGTACGGCAATGGCCTCGCTGGCCGGCTTACTGCAACTTTCCGGATGGACAGTAACCGGGTCCGACACGGCTGTTTATCCACCCATGTCCGATGTGTTGGCTGGCCTGGGCATTCCGATTTGCCAACCGTATGCAGAATCCAATTTGATGCCAGAGCCGGATTGCATCATTGTTGGGAATGCGATCTCTCGCGGCAACATAGAGCTGGAATATGCGTTGGATCGGAAGATCCCAATTCATTCCCTGGCGCAGACCATTCACGGGAATTTTTTGCATGGGCGAGAGTCGCTTGTGGTTGCGGGGACACATGGGAAGACGACAACAACCAGCATGCTGGCCTGGATCTATGAAGTTGCAGCACAGTCAAATCCGGAATGGAAGCCTTCATTTTTGATTGGCGGCGTCGCCGAAAATTTTAATACCAGTTTTGCATTGCATCCTACGAAGTCATTCATCCTGGAAGGGGATGAATATGACACGGCGTTTTTTGACAAGGGGCCAAAGTTTCTCCACTACTTTCCCGACGCGCTGATTTTGACGCATGTGGAATACGACCACGCGGATATATACGCAGATCTCGATGCTGTCCGAACGGCGTTTGAGCGACTGATAAACCTTGTACCTCGACGCGGGCGCATTGTTGCTTTTGATGGTTCTGACAACGTGACACACTGTGTCGCACGCGCCTTCTGTCGAGTTGAGCGTTACGGGTTTGCTGCAGAGTCTCATTGGCGCATTTCAAATTTTGAGACGAGAGGCGATCGTAGCTTGTGGTGTGTAGATCGCGAAGACTCCCGCTGGATGGATTTTGAAATGTCGTTTGTGGGAGAACATAACGTGTTGAATGCGACTGCGGCAGCAGCACTGGCAGCAGGCCAGGGCCTGCCGGAAGAAGCCATTTACAAAGCACTCGCGACTTTTCGCAGCGTGAAGCGGCGCCTAGAAATCTGTGCAGAGGTCGCGGGAATTACCATCATCGATGACTTTGCCCACCATCCAACGGCCATTCGAGAGACCTTGCGCGCCTTGCGGGCGCGCTACCCCGGCAGGCGTCTATGGGCTGTGTTGGAACCGCGCTCCAATACGCTTCGCCGCAATGTGTTCGAGAAGGAGTTGGTTGAGAGTTTGGCAATTGCCGACAGAGTAATTCTCGCGGCGGTATATCAGCCAGTGAAGATTCCGGCAGATCAGTTGCTGCATGCAGACAATGTTGTTGCGAGCCTGAATGTTCGCGGGCTTCCTGCCGCGCTGTTGGCGGACGCCAATGCGATTGTCGCGCAACTATCGGAACAGCTTCAGGCTGGCGATGTCGTTGCCATCCTATCGAACGGCGGTTTTGGGGATATCTATCACAAGCTGCCGCAAAAACTTCGCCAGCAACCGGATGCGCAGTCTAACCGGCAATCAAACCGGGAAAGACGCGAGAGTTGAGGTTGTCATGCTTCCGGCCCTCACCCTACTTCTGTTTTACTCCGCGCTGACGCCCATTGCGGCGCTCATCGGATTTCCCTGGACACTGATCACAGGCGATGTATCCCTGTTGTATCGAATGGCACGGTGGATTGCAGGTACAGGGGTACGTCTTGCAGGGATTCGTACGCATGTCACGGGATTGGAAAATGTTCCGCCTGGGGTTCCGTGCATCTTTATGATGAACCACATTTCCAACCTGGATCCACCGATCCTGCTGCCGCTGATTCCGGGGCGAACTGCAATTCTGGTAAAGAGCGAGCTGATGAAAATTCCGCTGCTGGGAACCGGTATGAGGATGGGGAATTTTGTTCCTGTTGAGCGCGATAAAAAACGTGAAAGCGCGATGGCAAGCATCCAGCAGGCATCCAAGGTGATTGCGTCTGGCGTGCATATTACGGTGTTTCCAGAAGGAACACGATCACGCGACGGCAGGATGCTACCTTTCAAAAAAGGCCCATTTTTCCTGGCAGAACAGACGAAGGCTCCTGTCATTCCGATTTCCATCTATGGAACCGAGGGAATGATGCGCAAGGGCAGTCTAAAGGTCATTCCGGCGGATGCGTATGTTCATTTCCATCCGCCCGTGCGAGCACAGGACTATCCGACGCGAGAGGAATTGATGAAGGCCACGCGTCAAACGATTGCTTCCAGTTTGCCGGAGTGGATGCGCAGCTAAGAGGTTGGCTTCAGGATAGCTCTGTAGCCAGCAGCGATCACTTTATGCCGCATGGCTTCCGCTTTTTGCTGGGTGGCAAACGGGCCGATCTGAACATGGAAGAATTTGTCATGGGTACCGCTGCGAAGCTTCGCATTTAAGCCATGTTTCTGCAGAGCAGAGGCCAAGGCTTGCGCATCATTTCTGTTTGCGACGGCTGCCACCTGGACCATGTATGAGGCCGAGCCTGGAGCGCTTGCAGGCGCGGTGCGAGCGATCGCGGCATGATGGACTGCAGGGCCATCGCTGGGCGGTACCGTAGATATCTTATGGGAAGCCGAAGAGTGCGTTAGGGCAGCAGCCAATGGATAGCGAGCTGTTTGTGTGGATGATTTTTGCGATGTTGTGCTGTTTGCGGCTGCAGGCACAACTGCGGTGTGCAATGAGTTCATCACGCTTTGCGCAGATACTTGACTGCTTAAAGCCTGTACCGGGCTTGCTTCGCTCGCTACGTTGCCTGTGCGACCAAAGGAATACCCAAGCCCAAAAAATACTGCGGACACGAGCGTGATGCCTGCGAAAATTGCAAGAATGACACCGATACCAAGGTGAAGCTCGGTATCAACCGGTTCGAATTCCTGAAATAGAGTGCTCATACGGTCTATTCTCGACCAGACTTATCCGGCGAACTCAAGGTAGATTTGGTCAGCATGCTCAAAAATTCTATCGGCAGCGGAAATACGATCGTAGTATTTTTTTCTACGCCGATATCTGACAGTGTTTGCAAATACCGCAGTTGTATCGTCATCGGCTCAGTAGCAAGCAGGGCCGCGGCATCTACCAGTTTTTGAGCAGCGCTGAACTCACCTTCTGCATGAATAATCTTGGAACGCTTCTCACGTTCTGCCTCAGCTTGTTTCGCCATCGCGCGCAACATGGATTCGGGCAGATCCACCTGCTTGACTTCCACGCTGACGACCTTCACGCCAAAGGGAGATGTGTGCTGGTCAATGATGGTCTGGATCTTCAGATTGAGTGTTTCACGATGGGACAGCAATTCGTCCAGCTCCACTTCGCCAAGAACGGAGCGTAACGTGGTTTGGGCGAACTGCGAGGTCTGATAAACGTAATTCGTAACTTCGACGACAGCCTTTGCCGGATCAATGACACGCAGTGTAATGACTGCATTTACTTTGAGCGTAACGTTGTCGCGCGTGATGATGTCCTGGGGCGGGACTTCCATAACCTCCTGGCGCAGAGTGATCCGCACCATCTGGTCGAACGGCCGGAAGACCAGAATGACGCCGGGCCCCTTTGACGCACTGAGCAACCTGCCCAGGCGGAAGATGACAGCGCGTTCGTACTCCTTAAGGATTTTGATCGAGTTCAGCAGATAAAGGACAACGATTAGAACGACAATCAGGACTGCGGTCGAAGGCATATTCGGACTCTCCGGTGGTACAACACACCTGCACGATGTATAGCACGAATAGAGGTTAGAGAGCAGGAACGAATGCTTTCAGGGAACCTCAATCGACACGTTCTACCGTCAATAAAAGGCCATCGCGACTCTGCACACGCACCCTGTCTCCAGCGGCAACAGGAACATTGGATTTGGCCTGCCACAACTCTCCGCGCAGCATAATCTGACCGACGGGCGCCAAAGCAGTCTGGGCAACCGCAATGGTACCCAACATAGCTTCGCTGCCAATCTGAACTTTATTGCGACGCGCCTTGACGGCTATTGCCGTCAAGAACAGAGTGATCAGGCCAAAAGCAATGCCAGCGGCGATGGCCGTGGAAAGACGGACGCGCAACTCCGGAATGGGGCCGTTGACGAGGGTGAGTAGTCCGAAGATGAGACAAACAATGCCGGCGAGCCCTAATATGCCGTGGCTGGAGAATTTCACCTCCAGGAGAAACAGAACCAGAGCGCCCAGCAACAGGGCGACTGCGGTGTACTCAATGGGCAACAGATTGAGAGCAAACATTGAGAGAAGAACGAGTAAAGTGCCGATCGAGCCGGGCACGATGGTGCCTGGAACATTAAATTCCAGATAAATCAGCAGGGCGCCGACGATAAACAGAATCACGGCCAGGTTGGGGTCCATCAGAGATCCCAAAATGCGCTCTCGGGTGTTTGGAAGCAGCGTATCTACTGTGGCGTTACGTGTATGAAGAACAACCGTAGAACCATCGAAGCGAGTGATGGTCGTGCCGTCCAGCGCATCGAGCAGGGCCGCGTCACTGGGTGCAACGCGATCGATCAGATGGAGATCGAGCGCTTCTTTGTCGGTGTAGGACTTGGATTGGCGTACAGCATCTTCTGCAGCTTGAGCATTGCGGTTGCGATGCGTGACAACAGAGCGCAGAAAAGCTGCCGCATCGTTTTCAATCTTCTGCTTCAGAATTGGATCCATCTGGCGCCCTTCGAGAATCGGGTGCGAAGCGCCGGTATTGGTTCCGGGAGCCATGGCCGCGACATCTGACGATTCCAGAATGAAAAATCCGGCGGAGGCAGCCCGGCTGCCTGTCGGTTCGACAAAAACGATGACCGGAACGGATGAATGCTCAATGGATGCAACCATGGTGCGGGTGGAATCGAGCAGGCCGCCGGGAGTGCTCAGCTCCACGAGAACAGCCTGGGCATGTTGATCCGCCGCATGCCGTAATCCTCGCGCCAGATATGCAGCGCTGACGGGCTGAATGGTATCGCGCAAAACCAGCTTGACGACCGGGGGTTTAGATTTGGATTGGGCAGAACCTTGCAGGGAAATTGTGCAGACAAGCGCGACCAGCATAATGAGGAAAAGTGAGAAAGCGCGCGTGCGACGGCGGGGATTCATGGAGCCTGTTTTTCCTGAACCTGAATGGCTTGCAGGATACCACTGGCAGCACTGTTCTTTGGGTCTAACTGCAAGGCACTCTGTACGGATTGCGTAGCGGCGGTAAATTGGCGTTGCTGCAAACTGAGCCGGGCAAGCACCAGATAGGCTTGTACGTTTGGTTGCAACTGGATGGAAGTGTTGGCCTGCTGGCGGGCTGCAGCGGTGTTACCGGTAAACTCTCGAATCTGCGCCAAGCCTGCGTGGGCTGCAGCGCTGCTGTGATCTGCGATCAGAGCCTGCTGAAATTGACGTTCAGCTTCCAGCAAGAGGCCCTGGTTGACGTAGCCCTGGCCTTCCTTGCATAGCTCGGCCGCTTGTTTCGCGGGTGGTAAGGACTGCAGCTTCAACGCGCGCATTTGATCCATTTCAAAGGCAGCCTGACGAAAAGATGTTTCGTTGTATGTGCGCTCGATTCTTTCGAGCGGCTCATAGGTGTCCTCGCTGTTGTCGGTAGCGTCCGTAGCGTCGGTGGCATCCGCCGTGTCAGTGGTGTCGGCGGGCGGGGTTGGTTTGGATATTTTTGCCGGGTCCGGCTCTATGGGAGAATTTTCTTCTGCAAGCAAGTGCTCTTGCAGGTGCTGTACCTCCTCGTCGCCCGGACGAATGGCCAGAGATTTCTTTACCGCCTCCAGCGCCCGGGGATAGTGCTTGACGCGACGTTCGGAGACGGCGAGGTTGAACCAGTAATTGGCATTCTGCGGGTCTAGTTTGACTGCGCGTTCAAAGAGGGCCGTTCCATCCTGTCCGCGCCTGTTGAGTGCAATCCCCTGATTGTTTAATACTTCAGGCAATGGCAGCACGGCTGCCACAGCGGAGAAAGCTGCTTCAGCCTTGGGATAATTGCCAGTATAGAGATAGGCCAGGCCTGAATAAAATTGTGCTTCAAGCGTTCTAGGGTTGCCTGAGGGAATTTTTGCGAACGCGGCCGCAGCCTGCTCATACTGTTGATTTTTAAAATAGGCTTTGCCCAGTGCCAGCAAAGCGGGTGTGTAATCCGGGCTCAGCTGAACGGCGATGCTCAAGTGGCGAATCTGTTCGTCGATCGTTGGCGCCATCTGGCCGCGAACATAGTTTTCAAAGGTGTCCAAGCGGATACCGTGGCCAGCGGCAAGAAAAGTTTGCTTTTCGACGGCAAAGTTCGGATCAATCTGACGGGCAATCTGCCAAGCCAAGCCATCTTCCACATCCAGCAATTGATTCAGGCCTGCATTCTCTTCAAGAGGGGTTCCCATTGCCGGACCGCGCACCATCAGGATGCGTGCCACAGCGGTTATATGTCCATTGGCGATGGTATAGGAGCCGAGAATCACATAATCGACGTCGAGGGTTTGGGCAATCCGGTAGATGGTTGCGTGGGTAGGGTGAAATCCTGCGGGCAGGCCAAGGTGTTGCAATGCGTATTGCCGGTCTTCGCGCCGGATGGTGAGAAAGCCGGCGGAGTTCAATCGTTCGTTCAGAATGACGGGGAAGGATTCTCCGATCCAATCCAGCCCGGGCTGTGCGGATTGATTCTCAAATGGCAGCACGAGAACCAGACGGCCATCCCAAGTGGGGCCATTTGCCGGTGCAGCATGGCCCACGCCCAGCAGGCAGAGCAGGAGGAGCATTACGCCGAAGAAGGTATGGATAAATGTTCGAGGATTCACGCTACGTATGATTATAGAAGTCCGGTGCGCGCGGTTCCGAGATGGCATAGATTACGGGTGCGCATCTGGGTTTTGGGCCACGGGCAACAGAGCGCGTTCGGGGCGCGTAAGCTGTGCATCCTGAGCAGTATTAAACAAGATGACTGCAGCCCAAAGTCCCTGGCGTTTCTGCTGCCAAACCACAGTCCCGTGCAGAAGGCGAGCCACCATTTCCGGTGGAAGATCGTGGTGATAGCCGAAGAAGCGCCGGTTCCAGGAAGAATCCCCCCAGCGGAGGCCAAGCGGCAGGGAACTGGCATCGTGTTTTGTAGAGAAGACGAGAGCTGCATTGTAGCCGCGCAGCTGCGCCGCCTGGAGAATCTGTGGCAAGGAGAAATCCTGAATCTCAACGACCGGAACGGGGTGGCGAACGTAGCCCAGCTCCGGTTTGGTCAACTCATCACTCGCGGGCCATGCTGTGAGCACATCCGCGTGAGGATTACGATGGAGCAATTGCGCGATGGCCTGTTGTTGCAGCAGGATCATATTCCGATAGCTGAGGTTGTCCTCCGGTGCGAAACGGTAAGGAGGATTTACAAACAGGCCGGCAAGAAATGCGACGATGCTTAACAAAACCAGCCAGCCCCACTGCTGCACACGCCGCCGCCAGGTGGAAACACAAAACAGTAGGACAAGAGGATAGAGCGGCAGCAAATACCGTGTGAGCAACGCGCCACCGAGCACAGAAAACAACAATAGATTGCCTAGCAGGACGAGACCCATCTGTGCCTGAATGTTCCAGGTAATGCGCGGACGCATGCTGCCGTCCCTTTGCCGCAGTGCGGGCAGGAACATGGCAGCTATCATGCACAGCACGGGCACAAATAGATTCATGTATACCGTGACGTGCATCAGGCGTTCCGCAAAGGCGATGACAAAGCGCAAAGGATTGAGCGTGGCTACGGCGTTGTAGCGAACAAACTCCGGACTGCCGAAGAAATCACCTGTCTTGTGGAAGTGATACGCATACCATGCGGCGAGCGGGAGCACGGGGAAGGCAAGCTGCATGGCTGCGCGCAGATGCCCACGGGCTTGCGGTGGTTTGCGCCGGATCTCCCAAAGATGCCAGAGCATCAGCACCAATGGTGTGGCAATGGCAGTTTCCTTGGCAAGCGCTGCCAGTGAAAAGCACAGTGCGGCGAGCCAGCCATCGCGCAGGCGTGGAAGTTCATTCAGACAGTAGAACAATCCCCACAGCGCGCCAGCTGCAGCAAAGATGTCTGCGTGCGCCATCGTGCTTTGGGCGAACCAGACCGGATAGAGCGCTGTCAGCAACGTAGTTGCGACGGCGACCTCCGCATTCACCAGCTTGCGGCATAGCGCAAACACGCCGGTCAGCGCGAGAGCCGCAATCAGGCATACGGCCAAACGGGTAACGGCAGGAGCAAAGCCGGAGATCTTCCACCAGGCGGCCAGATAGATGGCTGAGAGCGGTGGATGTGCATTTGTCAACGTGGAAAAGGGAATCAAGGTGCCGGTGCGAAAAAAATCATACGCCGCGGGAATGTAATATCCAGCCTCGTCCCAAAAGTAAGGCAGGCGCAGCAGCGGCCAGTGGGAAAGAAAGACTCCAGCATAGATGATGGGGAAAACCATCCATGCAGGCACAGGATCCTGGCGGTGTCCACGATACAGCAAGCGATAGATGCCGGTTTTCCTGGTTGCCTGTGCCATGTGCCTTAGTGGACCGGACCATTGGTGGGAAAGGCATGTTTCGGCTCGATGGCAATCTCGCCAAATGCCTGTTCATATTGCGACAGATTCTGATTGAGGACATTGTAAAGCGCCTTTGCCTGTTGCGGACTTAGGTAAATTCCTTGAAGATTCTGCACGGTCACGGCATCCTGTGATTCCTGGCGCGCGGTGCCAAAGACCAGGCAGAAATCCCAAACGCTGACGCGTACCTGCACGCTGTTCGCATAAATTTCCCGGTAGGAGGCATCTTCTACGACGTTGATTTTTGGTTGATTACCCTGTTGACTCATGCCTAGAAGGGTATCGCGAATTCGGGAAGGGTGCAGCGAGGACTTGGCGTCCGGACTTCCGTAGAGGCTAAGGCAAAGCGCGGCGTCGTTTCCCAGGCCAAGAACGTGACTTGCGTATGTGCGATTGGTGCGAAACCCAACTCGTCAATTCGGGGTGTGACGTGTTCACTTTGGCTAGAATCGCCGGACACTCTTCAATCACGATTACGCAGAGATATGTGTATCCTCAAGCCGACGCAATTGAGCGCGCGTTTGTTCAGGTGGGACGGGCCGCGTTGACAGAGCCCTCATCAACGAACAGCTAAGCCAGATTATTCACCAGTTTGGGAGTGGAGTGTCGGAGGGGACGCAAATGAAGGCCACTTGTGCGCATCGCCATTTCAGCGCCCAGATAGCGGAAATATGGGGGTTCGGAAACCGATGATTTCCGTTGTAATGCCGGAATCGCTGTGTTAGGTTGGCTGGCATGCTTCGCGGGGCCCACATTGTCGTTACGTTGCACTAAGCTTGTTGCTGGCCTTTAGCACCGGCTGCAAGACGAGAATTGGGATTGTCCGGGCTTCTGCCAGCCCGACGTCAGCTGGAAGTCCCGAGGCCCAAAAAGATATGGTAGCTCGTCGTGCATCAACAATGCCAGCTCGTGTTTACCAGCCTCTTCCACGCGAGACCTTGCTCCGTGCCGCGCAAATCGGCCTGCATCTTCCGAAGCCAGCATCCCTGGGAGCCCCAGTAATGCTGACCACAGCGCAGCCTACCAGTCCTGGCTCAGCGTATTTATACGAGTGGGGAGCTAGTCTATTCGATCCAAGCTACAATCAGCCGGGCGTATCCGGAAACGACACCGGCAACTCGAATAACAACAATGCACGTTTCGGCGTTTACGTTCGTCAGCAGCCGGGCCAGGCAACTCTGGTCGACTGCGAAATCGCTGGAGGCGCAACCCAGATGGCCTATTACATCCAAACCATGGGAGCCGACGGGAGTTACATCAGCGACTATTATCTCGATGGAATGTTGCAGGCCGGGCCAAATAGCGATCATTGGACTGTCGCTGTTTCCGCGAACCCAAAGTTCTCAACCGGTTATTTTCGGCTAATGTTCGTTCCTCTCAACGTTCCTTACGCTGAGCTTTGGGGCTGCCAGATTTCGCCCGTCTCCTAGCCGCACGCAGTTAGATGATAGGAGTCTCACAATGGTGAACGTCTTGTCTGCGCTTTCGAACTCCGCCATTTTACTGGCGATTCTTGCTTCCGCTGCATCGGGCAGTCGCCCCTTCCAAATACCTCCAAATTCGGCGATCCCGCAAAAAGTCTACAAGCCGCCCACGGCCTCCGAAATGATGAAGGACTTGCGAATTCCGCCGCACTGGCCTCAATATCAACCGCCTGCCGCAGTAGTTACGCCCGCCGCGCCGATCGTCGCAAATGTCGCATACATCCGTGCGAGTACCACTGGAGAGGCGATTGAACTCGACACCCTCGGAAACGGCATTCTGGTGCCGTTCAACACAACCGGCACAAATCTTCAGGTATTCGTTCATGGCCAGATGGGCAAAGCGACAGTGGTCAACTGCACCATTGATGGCCCTGCAAGCATCACGGCGACGTTTTCTGGCGGTCCGGACGAGGATCATCTTACTTCGGACCCACTGCACCGGCAGTCAACCGTTCCTTCAAGCGGAAACACCTTTCTGATTGCCGTTCCCGCCGATGTACCTTCGATTTCCGCAACTAACTGGTTCGCCGTGAATCTGCTGCCGCCGTCGTCGCAAGGAGCTTCATCTGCGATTCTTTATGGTTGCAGTGTCTTCTTCCCAAGCTGAAGGTGTTCAGACTTTGCATCTACGCCGTTGCTGATACCGTTACATCGGTCCTCATGCGCTGAAAGGAATTTACAATGACCATCCAGAAGATCACGCCCGCCGGAGGCCTGGTGGGGGGCGGCAGTACACCAACTGTGCAAATCGGGATTGATCCGGCTGTCGTTCCACAGCTGCAGACGGATAACACCTTTGCGGGATCGCAGACAATTGAAGGCGACCTACAGGTAAGCGGTACGGTCAACGCCGCGCAACTAGCTGTCGACAGTACGGCTCCGGTCGCTAACCTCAATGCCAGCATGTTGCAGGGCGTGCCTGTCAGCAAGCTAGCCCGAAAAGACGAGTACAACGATTTTGAATTGGGGCAGAGTATAGGCGGAACTCTCTCGGTAACCGCGAACAGCAACGACAATCCCTACCCAGAGTTAGGCATGTCAGCGCCTGGCATTGTTGCTTTCGGCTGCTTTGACCACACCGAGGAAACTATCGAGGCCATTCCAAACGCCGGCACGGGCGTTGTGGGAATCGGTGGCAACCAGATCAATGAGGGTCTCGGCAGCGGTGGCGACGGCGTGCATGGCATTGGCGGCGATCAGATTGGCCAGGGCGGCGGAGGCACAGGAGTCACTGGGTTCGGTGGGGGCGGATCGGACGGCCAGTGGGGCGGCATCGGAGGCATATTCATCGGCGGAGAAGCGGAAAATGGCGACGGGGGCGCAGGCCTCTCCGTGAGCGGCGGAAATGCGGAGCTAATCACGCGCGAACCGTACGCGGGAGAATTTCATATGGCAGGAAACGGAATCAAGGCTCGTGGCGGCTGGAGTTGGTCGGCCGCCGCTGCGCCCGGAATGGGTGGTTTGTTCTTCGGTGGCGATGGGCAATATATGAATGGCTCCGATGGCATTTGGGGCGTTCCCGGTTACGGGCCCTCCCGCAAGCAGGACGGTCGCGCCGGAGTTTTCGAAGGGGATGTGCTTGTCATGGGCAAGTTGCATGTGTCAGGTCATAAATCCTTCCGCATCGACCACCCGGTTCGGCCCGCTGAAGAATTATTGATTCACGCATGCGTCGAGTCATCCGAGTTACTCACGATCTATAGCGGGAACACCGCTCTCGATAAAAACGGGCGGGGAGTTGTCACTTTACCGGACTGGTTTGAGGCCCTTAACACTGACTTCCGCTACCAGCTAACCTCCATTGGCGCGGCGGCGCCTCTCTTCATCGAGCAGGAGATAAAAGACGGAAAGTTTGTGATCGCAGGCGGCAGCCAAGACCTAAAGGTGTCATGGCAGATTACTGCCATCCGCCATGACCACCATGCTCAGGCGGAGCCGCTTGAAGTGGAAATAAAGAAACAGAAACATGAGCGCGGTTTCTATGTGCATCCCGAAGCATTCAATGAAGATTTTAAGAAAGGACTGCATTGGGCTACCTATCCCGCCATCATGAAAGATATAGCCGACCGGCACGCCGCCGCCTTGGCCAGATCCCCCAGCGCTACGGGTTCAAATACAAGTCCAAATCGGATAAAGCGGCCTCGGACCCCAGTGCACGCCGCACGCAGCGCTAAGTAACGACACGTGGCAAGACCAACCGCCGAAACATCCTTACAAGACTCAGGAAAGGCTCAGTGGAACCGGACCGCAACCAAGGTTACGATCCAGAATTTTCGCGGGGTGGGCACAATTTTAGGCACAGTCCACAGTCGGGCTTTTGCTATGGGCTGTAAGGTATTGGTGCGAAAGGGGGGACTTGAACCCCCACGAGTTTCCCCGCCAGATCCTAAGTCTGGTGCGTCTGCCAATTCCGCCACTTTCGCATATCGTGCCGGCAGGTACTGCTTCTGATCATCATACCGAACTGCTGCTGGAAAGGCAGCGGTGTTCCGATTAATCCGATTAAAAGGAACCCGCAGCACGGATCGAAATCGACACTGTTGCCTACTGTCGCCACAGCCAGATTTTTACGCCTCCTAAAAATGCGCGTCCCGGCATGGGAACGCCGACAATCTCGTCGTAGCCCGTGTTGCTGAGATTGGTCATCTGCACAAACGGTTGTATCCGGCCATGTTCATGGGTGAGGGACATATCCCATACAGGGTAGGCTGTCTGCTGGAACCGCTGTTGCACGCCGACGCGCGTGTTCAGCGTGATCCAGCGTTGCGGCGTATAGAACCAGTTGAAGACTGCATTGTTTACCGGATAATTGAAAACGTACTCCGATTGCAAGCCGTGCAGGGCATTCTGCGCTCCAGCCAGCCAGGTCCAGGACAGGTTCAGCTGCTGACGTTCTCCGGGACGCCAGGTCATGCTCGTTTCCATACCTTTGAAGTTCAGCCCGGAAAGATTGGCCGCATGCCATTGGTCCGTGGGATTGGCGCGTACATAGTCGATGAAGTTGGATTGCGGTGAGTAAAAGCCAGTGATAGAGATACCAAGCGAGGTTTTTGGATAGTAGTCCAAACCACCTTCGTAGTTCCACGCCGATTCGGGCTTCAGCTGCGGATCGCCCACCGTTGTGGGATCGCTGTAATACAGGTCGGTATAGGTGGGCAGGCGAAATCCATATCCAACAGAAGTGCGAATTTTAATGGTGGGACGCAGCCAATAGGCAGCTGCAACCATAGGGCTGAAAACATCGTAGCCGCCGCTGATCACTTCCTCTCGTGCGCCAACGGAAAGGAGTGCCCGGCGCGATGACCGCAGGTCCAGATCCACATATCCAGAGCCCCAGTTGCGCGCATGGCGGCCCAGGTTGTTGCTATCAATGGAGTCCCCATCGAAGTCGAGCCCATAATAGAGGCTTTTGCCGGCGCCGAGGTTGTCCTGACGCCGCAGGATTGCCTGCCAGCTTTTATCTATGTGATTGTTAGCATAAATGGCAGGATCGTCACGGAAGAGGACGTAGTTATCTGTGTGCCGACGGTAGGCGAATCCAGATTGTGTTCGCGCGCCAAGTGCCTGGCTGATAGAGGCAAACCATCCCTTGGTTCGTTCCCACGACGGATAGTTTCCGTAAAAATTTGCCGCGCCAAAGGGACTATCGCTCGCCGCCAGCAGGATATCTGTGGCCCCGATGGGAGTCGAAACCCAGCTCTCCGAGCTGGCATTCTCGTTTCGGTAATCACGATCATAGATGAATCCTGACGAGGCATCGCGATGCGCGGCGAGTTGCTCCGCCCAACGGCGCTTCGCATAATTGCCAACGATGGTCTGCTGATTTTCGTCAAAACTTCCGGCTCCGCCGGAAAACCATAGGGAGCCTGCGGCTGGGCGCTGGGTGGTAAAGTCCACAACGCCGCCCAAGGCATCGGCTCCGTAGAGGGTAGAGCCGGAGCCATGCAGCACTTCCACATTGGTCATGGCATCCAGCGGTACCGGCAGGTCCAGATTATTGTGTGCACTCTCTGCGTCATTGACGCGGAAGCCATCGAGGAGCACCAGCGTTTGCTCAAACGATGTTCCGCGGATGGACAGATCGGCAGGATATCCGCTAGCCCCACGCTGGTTGATCTGGATGGAAGAGTCCGTACGCAGATAATCTTCCACCGTATCGAACGCAAGGGGATGCTCCTGGGTGTCCAGCACGACGACGGATCGCGCGGATTCTCCCAGAGTTACAGGTGCGGCATCGCCGAGAACCGTTACCGTGGTCTGCACGGCTTTGGGTTTTGTACTTGGGGTTGGCTGTTGCGCCTGACATGTCACCGCAGTGGCCAGGCAAAAGAGGGCTAATCTGTCCAGAAAATTCATTTTTTTTGAAAAGAACTATAGCTCCACGTTACGTTGTCGGATGCTGTATTGCTATACCTGATGAAATCAACTGAATAGACTCTCATATTTTGAGGCAGTCCTGAACGCTCTGTTGCCTCGTGGGTGTTGTTATGGAGTTCGCAGGGAGATGTCGCGTAAGAAATCAAAAGTTCCAGATGGTGAGGGTTGGACGTTGGAAAATCTGCGATTGTAAACAATGACGGAGTTTATATACCAGAGCGGAATCGCGGGAAGATCGTGAGAAAGAATCTTCTGCACCTGGACATAGGCGGACCGGCGAGCTTTTTGATCAACTTCCTGTTGTGCCTGAACTATCAGCGCATCGACCTCGGCGTTTGTGTAAAAGCCGCGATTCGCTCCGTGGGGTGGTGCACTGCTGGTTGCAAAGGCGTAGCGAAAAATGTCGGGGTCTTCATTGCCGCCAATCCAGCGCAGACTGTACATGCCGAACACTCCCCGCGAGATATCGGAGTAGAAGGTCGCAAATTCATAGCTCTGGACGTCGAGGGAAATCCCCACCTGGCGTAGTTGCTGCTGCAGCACGATCGCCAACAGGCGCGCAGTTTCGTCCGTCGATGTCTTCATCGACAGATGAAAGCGGATACCGCTTTTTTTCGGCGTGTAGCCCGCCTGGTCCAAAAGCTGCCGTGCATGCGCTGGGTCATAGGAATAATCGGGATCATATCCTTGATAGGCCCAATGGTTGGGTGGCAGCAGGCTACTGGCAGGCCGAGCCTGGCCACGCAAGAGTGCTTGAATGATAAGCGGTCGATTGATGGCGTATGCAATCGCCTGACGCACACGCACATCGTGCAAGTACGGATCGCGAAGGTTCAGCGTCAGATATTGGACTTCTGTGCCGGGAATCGAGGTGGCGATGAGCTGGGGATCATGACGCAGAGACCATACCATATCTGCAGGAAATGCATTAACGGCAATGTCGGCCGAGCCTTTGCGCAGCTCCAGCGCGCGCGTCATCGCATCGGGCACTACTTCAAAACGAACGCGATGGATGTGCGGGACTCCCTCCCAGCTTGCCGGATTGCGCTCCAGCACAACTTCCTTATCAATCTCCTGCTGCACAAAGCGAAACGGCCCCGTACCGATGGGGTGCTGTTGGAAATCTCGCCCACTGCCATAGGGGACGATGCCAACGGCTCCGTCGGAAAGATTCCAGAGTAGCGCAGCGTCGGGATATTTGAGATGAAGAATGACAGTGTGGGCATCCGGAGTTTCTACACTTGCAATGCTTCGTAAGGCCCCGGATTTTGCGGTGATCAAGGTGCCATTCCGTATCGTGTCCAGCGTCCACTTTACGTCCCGTGCCGTCAGCGGTTGCCCATTATGGAAGACAACTCCGCTGCGAAGATGAAAGATGTACATGCGCGGATCGGCAATCGTCCACGATGTGGCCAGGTCTGGCTGCAGGTTAAAGTGTGTATCCTTTCGCACCAGAGAGTCGAAGAGCAGCATGTCGATATGCTCGGATTGTGCATCCACACCGACGCGTGGATCCAGGCTGGTGGGGCTGCTTTCAATCAAAACAGTGACTGTGTTTGGATCTGCCGGGACCGTGTGGCAGCCATTTAACAAGGGCAACGCACATGCGCAGATCAGAAGAAAATATTTTCCATAAATTTGGCCAAGCAGGCGTTGCGAGCGTGCCTTGCAGTGCTTATGCATAGGAAATTTTTCCCAGCATGGCTGGACGCGTTGCGCCGGTCGCTTCAGGGATATTTCCCGGCATGTGATGCCAGGTCTGGTACGCCAGTAAGGCAAAGGCAACGGCTTCTTTGGCTTCGGTTGGAAGGCCAAAGTGGTCACTGCCACTGATGGAAATGCGAAACGGAGCCAGCTCCAAAGCGAGCATTCGCATCAAGACAGGATTTTTGGCGCCACCGCCGGCAACAATGAAATCTGTTGGAGCATCGTGTAAGGCTGGTTGCACGAACCGCTTCCATGCGATGCGAATGGTGCAGGCGGTGAAGGCCGTTGCTGTAGCGACAGCATCTTCTGGCCGTGTGCTGGTCTTTCGGCAACGCGCAAGGAAACGGGCAGCGAATTCGCGGCCGAACTCTTCGCGTCCAGCGGATTTTGGCGGAGGCGCAGAGAAATAAGGCAACGGAAGAAATTCTTTAAGCACATTGTCGAGGACGCGCCCGCTTGCGGCGATGGCGCCATTGCGATCGTAGCGCTTGTGAAAACACGTATCCACAATGGCGTCGATCACCATATTGGCGGGACCTGTATCGAATGCAAAAATTTTCCCTGGTTGTGTGCCGGAGGGGATCACCGTCAAATTGCCAATGCCGCCCAGGTTTTGCAACACGCGGTTGCGTTTTACGTGGTGAAAGTAAACCCAGTCCAGTAACGGAACCAGAGGCGCTCCCTGGCCGCCGACGGCAATATCCGCTGGACGGAAATCTGAAACCACGGGAATGCCAGTTTGTGCAGCAATGACTGCGGCTTCGCCTATTTGCCAGGTACAAGCGATGGACGTACCCAAATAACGTGATGGATTTGCTTGATGATAGAGGGTCTGTCCGTGGCAGCCAATCAGGTCCAGCTTCACGGGGTGATTCTTCAGTGCTTCCGTGACTGCTTCCGCGTAGAGTTGGCCAAGCCTCCAATGGAGACGAGATAAATCGGCCACAGACTGATTGCTGGCATTCATCGCGCTCATCACCCGTTTCCGGATGGTTGCTGGATAGGGCTTGGAAAAGTGCGACAGCAAGCGGAGCCGAGGTACCTCAATACCTGGCACGATGCGCACCAGCGCAACGTCAATGCCGTCGGCGGATGTGCCGCTCATAATGCCCGCCACTGTCATCGTTTTCGGAGGTTGCGGTGTGCGAGAAATACGTTTCACTTTATATGCTCCGCCAATGCGTCAGTGAATTTTCTTAATGCCGTGCGCAAATTTTCTATTTGCGCCGTAGAAGCAGGACGAGGGAGTTGGCTTCTGTGCAGCAAGCGGCTCCGGCTGCGCAGGACGCGTGCAGAAGCTGCCGCAACGGTACGGGCAAAGGTGGGAGAACATTCCGCCTCATGAAGTACGGCCTCGTATGCGCCCAAAATACGATCAGGACGATGGCAGATTTCGATGAGGTCTGTTCCGGCAGCGATCGCTTCTATCGCAGCATCTTCAATTGATGTGTAGTTGAGCACACCACCCATTTCCATATCGTCGGAAAGAATGAGTCCTCGATATTTGATTTGCTTACGAAGAATATCTGTAATCCAGAAGCGCGAAAGCGAAGCGGGCTTTGGCGGCTGTTCAATTTCTGGATAGGCCGAATGGTTCACCATGATGAACGGCAGGCTGGCGTGCAATGCATGATAGGGAGAGATGTCGAGTTGCATCTGTTTCCACGTGCGCACAATTTTAGGCATGGCTTGATGGGAGTCAAGGTTCCCGCTGCCCAGGCCCGGGAAATGTTTGCCGCAGCCGTAGACACCGTGGCTGGCCAATCCGGCAAGGAATGCACGGGCATATTGTGCGACAGCTGCGGGATCTTCCGCAACGACGCGTGTCCCCATGACAGCGCGGCATGCGGGGGTTGCAAGGTCCAGAACCGGTGCAAAATTCACCTGGAAGCCAAGAGTTTCCAGCATGCGGCCAATGAGTGCTCCGTGTTTTTTGTAGAAAGCAAGACGGCCGGTTACGGCTACAGTGGCAGCGGAGGGCGTTGGGCCAATCAGATCGCGCAGCCGGTCGACCGTGCCTCCTTCGAGATCGACGCAACGGAAGAATGGATGGCGCAAAGCAGCGGAGACGGAGTGAAACAGGTCATGCACTTGCCTGGGAGACTCGATATTTCTTTTGAAAAGAATGATGCCGCTCGGTTGCAGCGTACGTAGCCATGCAGTTTCCAATGAAGATGGCCCTGTACCTTCCAGCCCGACGATGAAGAGTAACCCGACCTGGTGGCGCAACGTTTTTGCGGATTTCATCATGGTCAGTCTCTCAGGATTTGAGGGATGCAGAACTCTCGGCGATTTCGCGTTGTAATTCCTGCAGCAGATTTAAGGCTTGCAAGGGGGTGAGCGTATTAAGGTTAAGATCGCGAATCTGGTCGACCACTCGTTGCGATAGCGGTGTGAAAAGAATCATCTGCATAGTTGGCTCTGTTGTGGCTTCAATCTGCCGTTGTTCAGAGCGCTCATGCTGACGCAGCACTTCGCGCGCGCGTTCAATGACAGCTTTAGGCAATCCTGCGAGCTTGGCAACGTCGATACCGTAACTCTTGCTGGCAGGGCCTTCCTCAATGGTGTGCAGGAAATTGATGCCGGTTGGCGTTTCCAGCACGGCAACTCGTAGATTTTTGATGCGCGCTAGATGACCGGCCAACATAGTCAATTCATGGTAATGCGTGGCAAAGAGTGTGCGTGCGGCGATCTGATCATGTAAATATTCCAGCGTGGCCCAGGCCAGAGAGAGTCCATCGAAGGTCGCTGTGCCGCGACCAATTTCATCTAACAGCACCAGCGAGCGCTCGGTAGCTGTATTCAGAATGGTGGCGGTTTCCGTCATCTCCACCATAAATGTGGAGCGGCCTTGCGCTACGTTGTCGCTGGCTCCAATGCGCGTGTAAATGCGATCGACCACGCCGCAACGCATGCGTTGTGCTGGAACAAAACAGCCCATCTGGGCCAAAATGACGAGCAGTGCGGTCTGCCGCAGGTAGGTGGACTTCCCACCCATATTGGGTCCGGTCAGTAACAGCACACTTGTGGTTTCTGTATCCAGATGTACGCTGTTGGGAACGAAGCGGCCTTCGGCTAGCTGCTGCATGCGCCACTCAATCACAGGGTGTCGAGCGGCAAGAGCCTCCAGCATGCCGGAATCCTCTACCTCTGGCCGTACATAGTTCCGTGCGCTGGCTATGTGTGCAAAGCATGCGATCAGGTCGAGTTCAGCAAGCATGCCCGACGTGACACGGATCCGCGGAGCGGAAGCCAGGATTGTCTGCCGCAATTCGCCAAAGATACGACGTTCGATTTCAAGACACTCTTCTTGCGCACCAAGAACTTTACGCTCGTAGTCCTTCAATTCTTGTGTCGTGAAGCGCTCGGCATTTACCAGCGTCTGCTTGCGTTCGTAATCTTCTGGAGCCGAGGAAAGGTTTGCTTTAGTGATCTCGATGTAATAGCCAAAGATCGAGTTATAGCGAACCTTGAGAGAATTGATGCCAGTTCGTTTACGCTCTCGCTCTTCGATGGCGGCAATCGACTGCTTGCCACTCAAGCTCAGTTCACGCAGAGAATCCAGCTCTGCATGAACGCCCGTTGCAATCACGCCCCCGTCCGATAAATGTACCGGAGGGTCCTCAACCAGTGTTTGTCGAATGATTCGATGGAGGTCTTCCAGGCCATCCATCTGGTTTCGCAGGCGAAGGAACGCATCGGATTGGAGTGACTGGACAATGCCGATCACTGCTGGAAGTGACGCCAGGGAGTTGGCCAGTGCGACAATGTCCCGCGGACCTGCGCTATCCAGAGAAATCCGGCTGAGCAAACGCTCCATGTCCTGAATGTTGGCCATCGTGGAGCGCAACTCTTCCCGTGTGAGAAGGTTGCCATGCAACTCAGCAACAGCGTCCAGACGTTCGGCAATCTGTGCTGTATCCAACAAGGGGCGCAGCAGACTTGCGCGGAGCTTTCGTTTTCCCATTGGCGTGACACATACGTCGAGCGTGTGAAAAAGCGTTGTGTCCCGTCCTGCATCGGGCATCAGCGGCTCGATCAGCTCAAGATTTCGGACAGTTACGGCGTCCAGTTGCAGGTAGTCCGTACGCTCGTAGTAACGGAGATTGTCCAGATGCTGCAGTTGGCTCTGCTGTGTGGCCTTCAGGTAATGGAGGATAGATCCGGCTGCTGTAGCTGCTGCCGGATGATGATCGAACCCGTAGCCCGCAAGGCCATGCGTACCGAAATGGTTTGCCAGCAATGGTGCTGCATAGTCCGGGGTGAAGACCCAAGCATCGAGATGTGTGACAGTCCAAGGACGTGAAGCCGGTGTAGCCAGCATGGAAGGTGCAGCGATTCCAGGCAGTAAGCTGGAATCTGCCAGGAGAATTTCCGAAGGCTGAATACGTTCCAGTTCATCCAGACAGAATGTGGATGCGTCGGGGCCAACGAACTCCGTAGCCCGAAAGTCGCCGGTCGAGTTTTCCAGCAGCGCCAGTCCAATCCGCTGTGGCTCCACGCAGAGCGCGGTCAAATAGTTGCTGCGTTCCGCATGCAGCGTGGGGTCGAGGATTGTCCCTGGCGTCAGCACGCGGGTTACTTCTCGACGTACCAGCTTTTTCGTTAGTTTGGGGTCTTCCACCTGCTCGCATATAGCGATGCGATATCCACGCCGGAGAAGACGCTGGATGTGATGGTCCGCTGCGTGATACGGCACGCCACACATGGGTACGCCGCGTTCTTTATCGCGAGACGTAAGCGTGATCTGCAGTTCCTGTGCCGCGATTTTGGCATCTTCATAGAAGAGCTCATAGAAATCGCCCAAACGAAAAAAGAGCAGAGCGTCTGGATTCTGCTGCTTGGCGGCAGCATATTGCCGCATCAGGGGTGTTGAAGCGGCTGCTACGTCGAGATTGGCGAGAGTGCGGTTGCTGTTGCTGGACACGGATGAACCCAGCATATCGCGAGGGAAGCCTACGTGCAGATGCAATTAGATACATCTGGCAGAGCAGCATGTTCGATGCGCTTGACGCGTATACTAGAGGATTAGATTTCTGCGAATTTTTGGGGTGGATGACAATGTATCTGGTCTGGCTACGCGTCGCGCTTGCCTTGTATGGGGCATCCTGCATCGCAATTGTGCCGGACGTAATTAGCGGGCGTACCCGATGGCGCCGGATTGTGCTGCCAGCTTGTGTTTCCGCCATATTTTTTCACCTGGTTGCCCTGGTGGAAATGCTGAATCTGGCGCATCACTGGGTGCCATCGACATCCCATGAGGTCGAAACTCTTCTCGCGCTGTTGTTGAGTGCGGCCTTTTTGCTCGTCTACTGGCGCTACAAGGCGCTTTCTCTCGGAATCTTTGTCCTTCCGTTGGTTTTTCTGCTGATCTTATTGCCAGCTGCGGGGCCGGATCGCGGCGTTCTTTCTGTGCAATGGGTACGCAATGGCTGGATCTTTGTGCATATTTCCCTGGTGCTGGCCGCATATACAGCTTTGATTGTGAGTCTGTTGGCCAGCCTGCTCTACCTGATTCAGGAACGCCGCTTGAAGCATAAGCAAGTCGACGGAATCTTTCGTCATCTTCCACCGCTGGATACCATCGACCAGATTGCATATAAAGCACTAGTGATAGGTTTTCCCTGCATGACGGCCGGCTTGCTGGCAGGCGCGCTGATCGCGCAGGAGAGCGTAGGAGCAATCTATTTTCTTGATCCCAAGGTATTGCTTTCCATTGGAATGTGGGTGCTGTATATCTGGATGCTTTATGTACGAAAGCACACGGGCCTGCGCGGGAAACGGGCAGTGTATCTGTCGTCGCTCATTTTTCTATTTGCGCTGACCGTATGGGTCGCGAACCAATTCAGCTCGGTCCATCGTTTTGTGACGCCATGAATCTAGTCCTTGTTGGAGTGAATCATAAATCGGCGCCACTGGAAGTGCGGGAGCGGCTCGCAATTCCTCCGGCAAGACTGCCGGAAGCAACCCAGTCTTTGCTGAGTGTGCCTTGCGTGCGCGAAGGCTTCATTCTTTCTACCTGCAATCGGGTGGAAATCATTACCTATCAAGAGCCTGCTCAGGCAGATTTGCTGGATTTTATCCGCGATTATTTTGCGATCGATCCAGCAACCGTGCGTCCATACCTCTATGAATTTCGTGCCAGCGAGGTAGTTCGCCACTTATTCCGCGTTGCTGCCAGCCTTGACTCACTGGTTGTGGGTGAATCGCAGATTTTAGGTCAGGTGAAGCAGTCTTACTCGGTTGCGCGGGCCGTGGGAGCTGTCAATACGAATCTGGACCCTCTGTTGCAACGCGCGTTTACGGTAGCCAAAAAAGTTCGTACCGAAACGAACATTGGGAGTTCTGCTATTTCCATTGCGTCGGTTGCTGTTCAACTGGCCAGTAAGATTTTTGGATCGCTCAAGAATAAGACTGTCCTGCTGGTTGGTACGGGAAAGACTGGAGTGCTGGCTGCCCGCAGTTTGATGCAACAGGGTGCGGGAACAATCTATGTGTGTAATCGCACCTATGAGCATGCGGTACCACTGGCGCAGCAGTTTGGTGCGCAGATCGTGCCTTTTGACGAGCTGCATGAATTTGCAGCCAGGGCAGATGTGGTGATCAGTTCGACTGGCGCACAGCATCCCATATTTGAACCGTCTCATGGACACATGTATGCGCAGCAGCGCAAACAGCGCCCCATGTTTTTTATTGATATTGCTGTCCCTCGCGATGTGGATCCGGAAATGAACCGCGTGGAGGGCATCTTTGTATACAGCATCGACGATTTGCAATCGGTTGCTGCGGCGCACATATCGAATCGGCAGAAAGAAGCGCAGGATGCCGAGGCGATCATTCGCCGAGAAGTGCAACGATACGAAGACCGCATGCATACACTGAATGCCGTACCGGCGATTGTAGCCTTCCAGCAGTCGCTCGAAGAGTTACGTCAGGGAGAGTTGAGCCGCCTGAGCACACGACTGGTGAATCTAACGCCGGAACAAAGGCAGGCTGTGGAACTTCTTACTCGCTCCCTGGTCAACAAGATTCAGCACACTCCCATACAGGCAATCAAGCGTGCAGCACGCGAAGGAGATCGAGAGACGCTGGCGATGATTCAGAACCTGTTTGATGTATCTGAAAGCGATCAAAAGCAAGAAGCGGATATCGAGGATGCACTGGAGCCGGATAGTGTGCTGGAAAAGGACGCACAGTCTTGATCCGCATTGGCAGCCGGGGCTCACAACTGGCACGCTGGCAAGCGCAGCACATAGCAGCTCGTCTGCAAGCATTAGGACTTCCGTCCACGATCGAAATAATTACGACCACTGGGGATCGAATTCAGAATGCACCCTTTGTGCAGGTGGGAACCAAGGGGATGTTTACGAAGGAGATCGAAGAGGCCTTGTTGGAGGGGCGAATCGATCTTGCCGTCCATAGTATGAAAGACCTGCCAACGGAGTTGCTTCCGGAATTTTGCATTGCGGCGGTGCCTCAACGTGCCGATGCACGGGATGCGTTCGTATCCGTTCTGTACGAAAGCCTGCAAGATTTGCCAAGAGGTTCTGTAGTGGGCACCAGCAGTTTACGGCGTCAGGCACAGGTGCGCGTCCTGCGGACAGATCTGCAGCTACAGGAGTTGCGGGGGAATGTGGATACACGGCTCCGCAAGCTGACAGATGGCAAATATGATGCGATTTTGCTTGCTGCTGCTGGCCTGGAGCGCCTGGAGTACACGCAGTATCTTCGCGGCCGATTTGCCGTTGAGGAGATTTGTCCGGCACCGGCGCAGGGCGCCTTAGCCATTGAGTGTCGCAGCGGCGATATACCAACCAAAAATCTTGTAGCTGCATTACACCATCCCCCAACAGGCTTCGCGGTCATTGTGGAGCGCGTGGTTCTCGGCAAACTTGGCGGAGGATGCCATCTTCCAGTCGGTGTTTATTGCGAACAAACGGATCCGGCACGCTGGGAGGTTACGGCTGTTGTCGTGCGCCCAGATGGCTCAGCCATTCTCCGGGAGCACATGTCAGCCTCCGTTACCGAGCTATCCAAGGCTGCTGCGCATTCGCTTGGAAATGCTGTTGCCGAGCGTCTTCTGGTGCAGGGAGCCAAAGATATGATTGCGGATGCGACGGCAGTGCCTAACGGTGGTAAGGCTGAGGCATGAAGCCGCTTGCAGGGCGCAGGATTTTAATTACAAGAGCACGGCACCAGGCAGGCTCGCTTCTCCATGCCTTGCAGGATATTGGTGCGGAAGTGATAACAGCGCCCACGATTGAAATTGTCCCGCCGGATTCTTATGCTTCCCTGGATGATGCATTGCGTGACATCGCGCACTATGACTGGTTGATATTAACGAGCGCTAATGGTGTAGCGGCGATGTGGAACCGCATGCAACTGCTGGGACTGTCGCCTGGTGTTATGCAAACAGTGCAGTTTGCAGTCGTTGGGTCAGCGACCGCGGATGCGCTTAAGAAGCATGATTGGGCAGTAAACGTCATGCCCAAGGCATATGTTGCAGAGGCTGTCGTAGATGCTCTTCGCCATCAGATTGCAGGGAAACACGTTTTGCTGGTGCGTGCAAAGATCGCACGTGATGTGATTCCTGAAGAGCTTACTCGACTGGGCGCTGAGGTGCATGTTGTTGAGGCGTACAAAACGGTCATGCCGCAAGATGCTCCAGCACGAATCAAAGCCATATTTGGAAACACAGAGAAATATCCGCACGCCATTTCATTTACCAGCTCTTCAACAGTGAAGAATTTCTTTTTTCTACTTCGCGAAGCTGGATTTGCATCTCTGCCGGCAGGCATTATGGTGGCTTCGATTGGCCCGATTACGAGCCAAACGCTTCGAGAGTATGGCATCGAGCCCGACATGCAAGCGGAAAACCATAATGTGCCAGGTCTGGTCGATGCGATGACCGCATATTTTTCACATGGCGAGCATTGCCGTCGCGAAACCTAAACGCCATGGACGAACAGACTATAGAGCAGGACGGTCAGAACGATTGCTGAGATAACGACGTACATGTAGTCACGCTCGATCCAGAATGCAATCACGGAAAAGAGAACCCGCGCTACCGGCGTCGCGATCAGCAGAAGCAGTCCCAACTGGATAATACCGAGATCGTGCAGTTGAAACGCTGAATGAAAAATTCCTGAAAGCGTGGTTAGCTGGGGTGGTAGACCATGAAAAATTCGGTAATCCGGGATGGATTTGCCATCATGGAAAAGGAACGCGACGCCACCGATGAATACGATGATGGCGGAAATCATCATGCCGGTTCGCAAAAGCACGCTGATGCGCGCATCAATCAGGCTATCGTCAGGCTCTTGGATTAGGGGCATTTATAGTCTCCCGGTAAGGCCGTTGTAAATCATCTCAAAACCTAAAAACGCAATCACGATAGCAAATGTGATGCGGATCGCATGAGTTTTTGCGCGGACCAGCAGGCGCGCCCCAAGCAAGGAACCTGCGAGCACTCCAAGAGTGACTGGCATAGCCAGGCCTGGGTCAATGTATCCCTTACTCAGATACACTCCAGCACTCGCCGCTGCGGTAACGCCAATCATAAAATTGCTGGTTGTCGTCGAAACCTTGAAGGGAACTTGCATGGCTTCGTCCATGGCGAGCACTTTGACAGCTCCCGATCCAATGCCGAGCAACCCGGAGAGTGTGCCGGCTCCAAACATAATGCCAAAACCAAGCGGAACGCGGCGAACAAGATAGTGATGTTTTACATTTCCAACGGGATAGCTGCCGTTAAGGCGAAGCGCGGTTGCAATCTTATCGGGTTCGCGTCCATCATTTGGATCTTTGCGTTTTCGTGTGGACATTGCGGCTGAATACAGCAACACAAGGCCAAAAATAATAGCAATCGCCTCAGTCGGCGTTTTGGCGGCGAGAAATGCGCCGCAAATAGCACCGATGGTCGTTGCGATTTCCAGAAACATGCCGATGCGTATGTTGGAAAAACCCTCCTTTACATAGGCTGCGGCAGCGCCTGAAGACGTGGCGATCACGGATACGAGAGATGCGCCGATGGCGTAGCGGATATCCACGCCAAAAACCAGAGTCAGAAGGGGAACGATGACCACGCCACCACCAAGGCCTGTCAGTGCTCCCAGAAATCCGGCTAGCAATGCACCAAGCCCAAGAATGGCGGTCAATTCTACGTTGTTCATAAATTTCCTAATCGACCTTCAAGCACCGACGGGACAGGATGAAAGTACCTCGATGCATTCGAGAACGCCTTTAAAGAAACGCTCTGTTTCGTGCTGTAACAAATGCGTGCTCTTAATCTTCTATTTCTTTTGCAACACGTGTATATAGGCGACGAGGCCGGCAATGTCACTCGCGCTTAGTCTTTTTCCGAATGCAGGCATTTTTTCTTTCCCGTTGGTGATAATCGCCGTCAACTCGGCATCGGTCATAGCCATCACTGCGGGATCGTGGTAATCCACTGCCTTGAAGGCTTTGCCTGCAGGTGTATCCGCCTTCCCAGTAACGCCGTGGCACATGGCGCAGCGGGAATGGTACAACGAAGCAGCATTGTCTTGTGCATAGCCTGTGTTGGGCATCAGGCAGAGATAGATGGCAATCAAAAGAAACAGCCCTCGAAATTTCACTATGGCTCCTTGTCCGGATAGTCGTAAGGTTTGGTCAAGACGATCGTATCGTACCCACGACGCTATCTTAGCGTGCCATATGTCCATCGCAGAAAACGGGATTAAAATGGCCCAGATTCTCATATCAATCCGCGGCGATGTTGTATACGGAAGACATTCCGCTCGTGAACTATCAGGTTCGCAGAGTTTATATTGATCTTGAGCGGCCCAAGATCAATATTTTACGAATGCGAAGTTTAAGCATCGTCTTGACAGAGCGCATTTGTCCTGTGGCTGCAGGATACCCGTAGCAAGCTGTGTAAATTTAAAGGGCCAAAGATATGTGCCGAAGAGTTTTAGGTTTCTCGCTGGCGATGATACTGTTTGCAGGAATGCATGTTGCTTGCCGGGCGGACGTTACACTGCCAAGCGTACTAGCTGACCACATGGTAATACAGCGCAATCGGCCTGTGCATCTTTGGGGCATGGCTGATCCTGCGGAAACTGTTATGGTCGAATTTCGTGGAAATCATGCCAGCACCAAAGCCGATACGCTGGGGCGTTGGAGCGTGTATCTACCTCCTGGCGCAGCCGGTGGCCCGTTTGTACTTACCATACGAGGCAAGAATACGATCACGTGGAACGATGTACTGGTGGGTGATGTGTGGATTGCGTCCGGGCAGTCCAACATGGAATATCCGATGGACCCAAGTTCGTGGAACGGGACCAAACGTCCCCAGAAGGAGATAGCTGCCGCAAATTATCCAAATCTCCGACTCTTCCACGTTGAAAATGCATTTGCTGACTATCCTATGACTGATGTAGCCGCAAAAACCTGGACCGCTTGCACGCCCCAGAGTGTCGCGGGTTTTTCAGCAGTGGCATATTTCTTTGCCCGCGAATTGGTTGAGAAAGAAAAGGTGCCGATTGGAGTTGTCGAAACGGAGTGGGATGGGACACCGGCAGAGGCATGGACCAGTTTGGGCGCGCTCAGTGCGGATGCTTCGCTGATGCCGATCTTTGCCGCACGTGCCCATATGATGGAAGATGAAACGACGACACTACTGGAACAGAAAGCTGAAAAGCAAGCGGCAGACGCGGCAAGAGCAAAGGGAAAAAAGCCAGAGGCAGTACCCTGGCATCCAGACCCAAACGCCTGGGCACCGAGTGCGCTCTTTAATGCTATGATTGCGCCGCTGGTTCCGCTGCCTATTCGTGGAGTTATCTGGTATCAAGGCGAGAGCAATACGGATGCAGAGCGGGCTCCCATGTATGCGCGGCTCTTTCAGACGATGATCCGGGACTGGCGAGTCCACTGGGCGCAAGGGGATTTCCCGTTCCTCTTTGTACAAATTGCCAATTTCGATACCACAGACGATTGGCCGACGGTACGCGAGGCGCAGAGGAAGGCTCTGGTGCTTGCGAATACCGGTATGGCGGTAACGATTGACATCGGAAACCCGACGGGCATACACCCGGCCGACAAGGAAGATGTCGGGCATCGGTTGGCGCTGTGGGCGCGTGCGATTTCTTATGGTGAGCATGTGGAGGATTCCGGCCCACTCTTTCGTCAGGCCGTACCAGAAAATGGCGGCATGCGTGTCTGGTTCAATCATGCAGCCAGTGGTCTGGTCGTGAAGGGTGGTCAATTGACAGGGTTTGAAGTTGCAGGCATGGACGGCAAGTTTGTGTCTGCGCAGGCCAGAGTGAACGGCAACAGCATTATCGTATCCAGCGCGTCGGTGCCCAAGCCACATTATGTGCGCTACGGCTGGGCTGCCAATCCTGCCTGCAATCTTTATAACGGAGATGGCTTGCCAGCATCTCCGTTCAGCTCCGTACAATAAAAATCCGGATTACGCGCTTTGACGGCGTTCTATCGGGGACAAGGATGTTTATCTATGCCTTCCAGCGTTAACATAAATTCGATGAATACTTTCACACGACGTTCCTTTTTGACTGGTGTTACCGCATTTTCATTTGCCAACCGTTCTTTGTGGTCTCTCGGTAAACACGAGAAGAGAATATTTATTGGCACCTATACGAAGAAAACCAGCAAAGGAGTGTACACTTCCCGCTGGATGCCAGAAACCGGAGAATTGGTCGATATCATTCTGGCTGCGGAAACCTCGAATCCGAGCTTTCTCGCGCTCTCTCCAAACCGCAAGAATCTGTATGCGGTGAATGAACTCGACAACTACCAGGGAGCAAAAAGCGGCGCTGTCTCAGCATTCTCCATTGGCCACGGGTCCGGCAAACTCGCATTGAGAAATGAAGTTCCATCGGGAGGAACTGGCCCCTGTAACACTGCTGTCGATCACACGGGCCAGGTGCTCTTCGTTGCCGATTACGACAACGGCAGCGTTGCCACTTTCAGAATTCTTCCGGATGGAGGCCTCAGCCAGCCAGCCACAGATATCCATTACAGCGGCCACAGTGTTGACGTGAAGCGTCAGAAAGGTGCCCACACGCACTGCACCACTGTTTCTCCTGACAATCGTTATGTTTTGGTGAATGATCTGGGGCTGGATCGCATCATGGTGTATCGCTTTGATCCCAAGACTGCGATTCTGACGCCCAATGATCCGCCTTTTTATAGTGCAATCCCCGGATCCGGTCCACGCAATCTTGCATTTCATCCAAATGGCCGTTGGGCATATTCCACAAATGAGTTAGGCGGTACCGTGGATGGACTGGATTGGAATAGCACAACCGGAACGCTTACACGATTCCAGAACATTTCCACCGTGCCGAGCGATTTCAAGCAGTTCAATGCGCCGGCAATGACCGTGGTGCATCCCAACGGACGTTTTGCCTATGTTTCGAATCGAGGCCATGACAGCATTGCCGCCTATTCTGTTGATCCTGAAGACGGACATCTCACGCTACTGCAATACATTTCCTGCGGTGGAAAGTTTCCACGGCATTTTGCAGTCGACCCTAAGGGAAGATGGTTGATCGTCGCCAATCAGAATTCGGCGAATGTTGTGGTGCTTGCCTGCAATGCTCATACAGGGCGTCTAACAAAGACGGGGCGGCAATACTCTCTGGATTCTCCCGTGTGCGTTGTCTTCGAATAAATCCAAAGAGCACACAGGCCAGTAAGCTAGAAAAATGTCTGCACCACGTCAATGACCCGGTAATTGGAATCAAGCACCGGTAAGTAACGCCATTTATCAAAGGTCAGGCAGGGGTGCGAAATATCAAAGCTGATCATGTCTCCTACATGAATATCGTCGCCTTCAGCAATGGACATATAGGCATGCTGGTCCATCATACGGAATAACTTCCAGGCTTTGGGGCATGCGGTGGGAGCTGCGTTTCCAGGCCTGTAATGCAGGGCAGGAGTAGGCAGTCCGGCATCGAAGGCCGCATCGCGCTTGCCAAGCGCAAGAATGGCTTTTTCTTTTTCCGGGACAGACTGTACATAAGCCCAGAGTTGGAGCGCTGGTATCAGACCGGAGTGCATCTTCTGCGCGATTGGATTTCTTTTTTTAATTTGCTGTTGAGCATCTCGATAAGAGCCAACATCATGGGTCAGATAACAGCCAGGCCGCAATACGATGTCGACCGGGCAGCCCAGATCTGCGCGAGAGAACACATCTGCAACCACGTCGTACCACGAGGAGCCAGCGCCTGAAAGGAGAACGGGGCTTCGATCAAAACGGTGTTCTTTTGTCAGTTGTTGCGCCACATCGACGGCACGATGTAAAAAGTCTCTGATAACAGTTTCATCGTCAAGCACGCCTTCGTATATTTCAATGCCGCATAGTACGATCTGTTCCCGCCAAAGGGCCACCGCTGCCAGCAAAGCCTGTAGTTGTTGTGGATTGCGTATCCCCGCGCGGCCACCCTCGACACCTAATTCGATCAGTACATTGAGCCCCTGTTTGCGTGCGCGGAAAAAAGCTCCAAGCTGTTCCACCTGTTGCGCAGAATCTACCAGGCAAAAGAACTCAAATTCTTTGTCCTGCAATAACTGCGCGATGATCTCCATGTTTTGTTTTCCCACCAACTGGTTTGCCATTAGAACGCGGCGAATGCCGTGAGCGTAGGCCACATGCGTTTGATGGGCTGTCGCCAGAGTAATGCCCCATGCTCCTGTTTGTATTTGGCGAGCAAATAGCTTGGGGGCCATGGTGGTTTTCCCGTGGGGAGCCAGCTTCACGCCGTATGCCGTGATGAATTGCTGCATCCATGCAAGATTGTGTGCAAGCGTATCTGCATATAAAACAGCGGTAGGCAGGCTCAGATCCTCCTGCAATAGATTCCACCCTGCGCCCGCTATTTTTTTGGACGTGAACGCTTCTTTCATTGTGCCCAGGCCCTTATTGAGCGGCCCAACAGATATATCGGATGCATCCCCACCTGTAAAATCTGACTTACGATCATTTCTGTCGTTCATGCTATGACTCCTGTAAATATCAAATGATATAAGCTTTGGGAGTCGCCGGATAAATGTCTGAAGAAAAATATAAAGACAATCGCCAGGCTGGAGACAGTATGCCAAGCTGCACGACTCTAATTCGAAACGTGCTGGTTGTTGACGGCAGCGGCGGTGAGCCTCAAGATGCCGATGTCGCTATCGATGGCGAACGCATTTTGGCTATTGGGAAATTGCACAACTATAAGGCTGAAAACACCATAAACGGCGATGGAAAAGCATTGGCTCCGGGGTTTATTGATGCACACACACATGACGACACGAATGTCATTCGTACGCCAGGAATGCTGCCAAAACTTTCGCAAGGGATAACAACTGTGATCGTAGGTAACTGCGGCATCAGTGCAGCGCCTGTGCAATTGCATGGGGAGCCGCCCGATCCGATGAATTTATTGGGCGATGCCGATGTTTTCCAATATCCAACTTTTGCTTCGTATGTGGAGGCTATTGCTGCTGCTCGCCCAACTGTCAATGTCGCAGCTTTGGTGGGCCACACAGCTCTTCGCAGTAATCACATGGACCGGTTGGATCGTGCCGCGACGTCTGCGGAGATTGACAGCATGCGTGCCCAGTTATGTGAGGCACTCGATGGAGGTGCGCTGGGTTTGAGCACGGGACTCGCTTATTTATCGGCCTACTCGGCTTCTACGGAAGAAGTAATGGTCTTAGCGGAACCATTGGCAGAAGCAGGTGCAATCTATACGACGCACCTTCGCAGCGAGACCGAAACCATCCTTGACGCCATGGACGAGGCATTCCGAATTGGTAAGCATGCAAAAGTTCCCGTTGTGATTTCGCATTTGAAGTGTGCCGGGATAGCCAACTGGGGACGCAGTACCGAAGTGCTGGAACTGTTCGACCAAAAACGTCAAAGCCAGCCGGTGGGCTGTGACTGTTATCCTTATGCTGCTGGTTCCAGCACGTTGGATCTCCGCCAAGTCGATGAGCGGGTGACGATCCAGATTACGTGGTCAAAGGCACACCCAGAAAAAGCAGGACAAACATTGGCACAGATCGCTGAATCCTGGGGATTACAACAGATCGAAGCGGCGCGGCGTCTTCAACCGGCTGGAGCCATTTATCACAGCATTTTAGAAGAAGACATGCGTGCCATCCTGCGCCATCCGGCCACGATGATCGGTTCTGACGGTCTCCCGAACGACCCATTGCCGCACCCAAGGCTCTGGGGAACATTTCCACGCGTACTTGGCTATTATTGCCGAGATCAGGGTTTGTTCTCGCTGGCAGAAGCAGTTCGCAAGATGACATCCCTGCCCGCGCAGCGTTTTGGCTTTGTAGACCGCGGCTGGATACGCGAGGGCTACTATGCCGACTTGGTTTTGTTTGACCCTGCTGCGGTACGTGACGTCGCTACATTTGCCGATCCCGTGCGTCCTGCGGCAGGCATCGATGCTGTTTGGGTCAACGGCGGGATGACGTATGAGGATTTTGCGCCAACAGGGCAAAGAGCGGGACGTTTTTTACCCCGTCGAGACAGGATAAGCTACGTTTAGCAAGAGATTGCAATACTCATCAGAGGGAGCACAAATTTCAAGCATGAAACGTTATGGGGTAGAGGGCGGTAAAGGAGCCGGGGGCCAGCATTTGCCATTTGCCCGCGCTGTAGAAGCTGACGGATGGTTACATGTCTCCGGTCAGGTGCCGAGGGTCAATGGCGAAATTGTGCAGGGCAGCATTGTCCAGCAGAGTCATCAGGCCATTCAAAATCTGCTCGCCATTTTGCAAGAGGCTGGCTACGGCACAGAACATGTTGTGCGTTGTGGAGTATGGCTGGATGATCCGCGAGATTTTTATTCGTTCAATCAGGTATTCAAGGAATATTTTGGAGAAAATCCACCAGCACGCGCCTGCGTTGTCTCCAGCATGGTGACGGATTGCAAGATAGAGATCGATTGCGTCGCCTATAAAAAGCCTGCGCGTTAGCTGCACAGGATCTCCATTCGTCGCTTTTTCGCCATTGTTAAGATTGCCTGTTTTATTTCAAGACGAAGGCCTATGCACCCTGCTTTAATTACCAGCCACGGCACGTTTCTTTTGATCTCTGCGCTGTCGGCGATCATCCTTCTGATCGTTTTGATTGCGCGCTACAAGGTCAATCCCTTTATCGCGTTAATGACGGTATCGATCGTTTTGGCGATTGTCACTGGCATGCCATTACAGACCGTTGTCCATTCTTTTGAAGATGGCGTGGGCGGCACATTGGGACACATCGCCGTTGTGGTGGGACTGGGCACCATGCTCGGCAAAATGATGGCGGAGTCCGGTGGCGCGGACCGCATTGCGCATACTTTGATTGATTTTTTTGGCGAGAAGCGCGTGCACTGGGCCATGGTTGTAATCGGCTTTGTGGTCGGCTTGCCGGTTTTCTTTGAGGTTGGCTTTGTTCTATTAGTGCCGATTGCCTTTACGGTCGCTAAACGGACACGTACCTCGCTGGTCCTTGTAGGCTTGCCTATGGTCGCAGGGCTTTCTGTCGTTCACGGATTGGTGCCACCTCATCCGGCAGCATTGCTGGCCGTTGCTGCTTACAACGCGGATGTTGGCAAGACCATTTTCTATGCACTGTTAGTGGGAATTCCCACAGCAATTATCGCGGGACCTCTTTATGCAAAAGTCATTGCTCCCCACATTCACCTTGAACCGGAGAACCCCATCGCCGCTCAATTTCTCGAGCGGGACCCAAAGAGCAAGCTGCCCAGTTTTAGCCTGACGATCGCCACAATTCTGCTTCCCGTTGTCTTCATGATGATCGGCAGTTGGGCGGATACTTTTACCGCGCCCAAGACGACAGCCAACCAGGTTCTACGCCTGATCGGCAACGCTGACATCTCGCTGCTGATTGGCGTGATAGCGAGCTTTATTTTTCTGGGAAGAATGCGGGGTTTCAGTCGCGAGACAATTCTGAAATTCTCGAACGAGTGTCTGGCACCGACGGCAACGATCACTTTGCTGGTGGGCGCAGGTGGTGGATTTGGGCGAATCTTGCAGGACAGCGGAGTTGCCAAGACAATTGTCGAAGTAGCGCTCCACGCCCATATTCCGCTTCTTCTTTTGGCGTGGCTGGTCGCCGCGTTGGTACGTATTGCTACTGGGTCGGCAACTGTGGCCATGACCACCGCCGCAGGAATCATCGCGCCGATCGCTTTGCATGCGACTGGAGTTAATCCGGCACTGCTGGCGATTGCAACGGGGGCCGGATCCCTGGTGTTTTCTCATGTAAACGATGGTGGATTCTGGCTTGTCAAAGAGTACTTCAACATGAGCGTTGCCCAGACCTTTAAGACGTGGACTGTCTGCGAAACGATTATTTCCGTGGTGGCGCTTTTGCTGACCCTGGCCTTGTCTTTTGCCGTGTAATTGCCGGAAGCAGAGACACAGATGTTCTGTCTGGCGGCCGTGCATGCGGGTTTCCTTCGATTGCATTGAGTCTGATTTCCAAAGACATGATCCGCGAGGTTTAAAAAGAAAATATGTTCAAGGTCCAATTGCTGCATCCTAATGCAAAAATTCCAACGGTCGCGCATCCAGGCGCAGACATTGGATTCGATTTATATTCCGTAGAAGACATCGTTCTCCATCCTGGTGTGCCAACCCGTGTGCGGACTGGAATTGCTGTGGAGGGGCCACCGGGCTGGGGATTTATCCTTGGCGATCGCTCCTCGATGGCCATGCGCGGCGTCACTTACGCCGGAGGAAGGATTGATGCAGGCTATCGTGGAGAACTATTGATATGCCTATTGAACGTGAATCAGCCAGTCTACAACCTGAAGGTAGACCGAGGTAGTAATGGCGAAATCAAGGACGTGTCTTTGGAACGAACAGATGTGAGTATCGCTATCGCCAAGGGCGACAAAATCATTCAGATGTCACCTTTTCAGGCAATGACGAGTGAAGATATCGAGATCGCGAGTGAATTATCTGCAGCGTCGCGTGGTGCGAAAGGCTTCGGTTCCAGCGGAAGATAGAGGAGATTCAGAAGATGATCTTGCGCGATGTGCATTGCTTTCGGCAGCGGGCATCTTGCGTTTCTACCGAGTACCTGTATATAGTCAACTTACTTCACGGTGCCTGATCGATTTCGAACAGGCTGAAAAAGGGAATCCGGTGTAAATCCGGAACTGCCCCGCAGCGGTAAGCAGGAACGAACGCTCCAATAGAAGCACTGACCCGGCTACGGGTTGGGAAGCTGGAGCAAGTAGGAACGAGCCTGCAAGTCCGAAGACCTGCCGAGAAGCATGCCAAATGGCATGAATATACACACGCCTCCGAGGGGAAGGACGGGTGATAGCGGGACTTTTCTCAGGCACCGCTGTTTTCCAGCCATCTCTGTTTCCCCATTTGCAGGCGGGAAAGTTTTCGTTCTCTCCATGACACAGACGAAGCCGGCTCTGCTCCACATGATTGAAATGGTCTTTCCGGATCAGACAAACCACTATGGCACGCTTTTTGGCGGCCATGCTCTTCGGTTGATGGATAAAGCCGCATTTGTTGCCGCATCCCGACACGCACGTCGCACGGTTGTCACAGCTTGTTCTGAACGAGTGGATTTTAAAGCTGCTGTGCGACATGGAAGTCTTGTGGAGTTGATTGCCTCCGTCGTAAAAACCGGACGCACGTCGATGACGGTTTCAGTAGACCTGTTCGCAGAGGACCTTTTGTCAGGAAGCCGGGAACTTTGCGCCAATGGACGCTTTGTCCTGGTTGCTCTGGATGAATACGGGACACCAACGTCCGTTCCAGCTGTCGCTATCTAAAAAATTAAAGACATGCAGAGGTTAAGAGGAAAAATGAATCAAAATCGCGCCCACAATTTAGGCTTCCCAAGAATGGGGAAACATCGGGAATTGAAATTTTCTCTTGAGAAATACTGGGCAGGAGAGGTGGATGAAACCCATCTCAAGCAAACCGGGCAGCACTTGCGAGCAATGCATTGGCAGCTACAACGGGATGCCGGGATCTTCACTCCCCCATCAAATGACTTCTCCTTCTATGACCATGTGCTGGATACCGCGGCTATGGTTGGTGCTATTCCCCGTCGCTTCCGTGGTCAGGAGGACATGATGGATCTCCCAACATATTTCGCCATGGCTCGTGGCGAACATAATGTTGCGGCAATGGAGATGACAAAATGGTTCGACACCAATTACCACTACGTTGTGCCAGAGTTTGAATCAGGGATGCAATACAAGCTTAGCAGTAACAAACCGATTGCGGAGTATATGGAAGCAAAGGCACTGGGCATCGTAACGCGTCCAGTTTTATTGGGGCCGGTTTCGTTCATTCTCCTGGGCAAGGCCACCGAGCAGCAGGTTTCGCTGCCGGAAATTCTGCGCGCGATTCTGCCAATTTATCAGGATGTGCTGACTACGCTGAAGGCTGCCGGTGCGGAATGGGTTCAAGTGGATGAACCATGTCTCGTGCTCGATCTGGATGCTGCATCCCAGGAAATGTATCGAACCGCTTACACGCAGCTTTCTGCAACTCGCACGATACCAAAGCTTCTTTTAGCAACATATTTCGGAGACCTTGGAGCAAATCTGGATCTCACACTTTCCCTTGGCATGGCAGGATTGCATCTCGATCTGGTGCGTGCTCCACAGCAGTTGCAGCCCTTGCTGGCGAAGCAGCTGCAAGGGCTACATCTCTCGCTTGGGCTGGTAGACGGCAGGAACATCTGGCGGACTGATCTGGAGAAAGCACTTCGTCTGATTGAATTGGCAACGCAAGCGGTGGGGAAAAAGCAAATCGAAATTTCTTCTTCGTGTTCGCTCTTACATAGTCCCAACGATCTGGATTTAGAGACTGCGTTCGATGCAGAACTGCGGAGTTGGATGGCATTTGGTAAACAAAAGCTCGAAGAAATTGCAATTCTGGCCAAGTCACTCGATGATCCGAAAGCGATTGCGAGACAAATTGCCGACAACCAGAAAGTTCTCACATCAAGAAATTCTTCCGCGCGAGTCCATAACCCTGAAGTTCAGCAACGTTTGCGCGCGGTAACCCCCGATATGTTGACGCGACAGAGTCCATATTCTATTCGTCGCCGTAAGCAGGCGGATGCCCTTAAGCTACCGCTGTTGCCTACTACAACTATCGGATCTTTTCCACAGACTGCAGAGGTGCGCAAGATGCGTGCCGCGGCGCGCGCTGGCAAGATAGAAAAAGCAACGTACGAAAAGTTCCTGGAGAAAGAAATTGAACTAGCCATTCGCTTCCAGGAGGGAGTTGGCCTTGATCTTTTGGTGCATGGCGAATTTGAGCGCAACGATATGGTTGAGTATTTTGGCGAGCAGCTTACTGGATTTGTCTTCAGTCAGCATGGATGGGTGCAAAGCTATGGATCGCGCTGCGTGAAACCACCGATCATCTATGGTGATGTGTCGCGCCCAAAACCGATGACCGTTCGATGGTCACAGCTCGCACAATCGTTCAGTGATCGACCGGTAAAAGGAATGCTTACAGGTCCCGTTACCATTCTGCAGTGGTCGTTTGTGCGGGATGATCAGCCAAGAGCTGATACTTGTGGCCAGGTTGCGTTGGCGATTCGAGATGAGGTGCTTGATCTGGAATCAGCCGGAATCCAAGTTATCCAAATTGACGAGCCCGCAATTCGCGAAGGCCTGCCGCTTCGTCGTGTGGATTGGCCTGCGTATCTTCAATGGAGTGTGGATGCTTTTCGTTTGGCCTCTGCAGGCGTAGCCGACTCCACACAGATTCATACCCACATGTGCTATGCGGAGTTTCAAGACATTATGGATGCGATCGTACGCTTAGATGCGGATGTAATTTCAATGGAGTGCTCTCGCTCCCACATGGAGTTACTCGATGTCTTTCAACGTACCCACTATCCGAATGAGATCGGCCCTGGCGTGTATGACATCCATTCACCAAGGATTCCGGAGGTCCAAGAGGTAGAAAATTTACTAAGAAAAGCGCTGGAGGTTCTATCGCCGGAGCAGCTATGGATAAATCCAGACTGCGGCCTGAAAACACGGAAATGGGAGGAAGTGCGGCAGTCGCTTGAAAATCTTGTAATAGCGGCCAAGAACGTGAGAAATTCTTATACTCTGCGAGGAGCCTGAACCATTGAATTTCGCAATACATAGTTCAATGGTTCAGAAAATTTAGGCCATGTTTCTATTTGCATCTGAATGTTTACGATAAAGCATCGTACCAGTCCGCGCGGGTGAGAGGCATGTAGCTTTTACCGTGTTCTGGCCGGCTGAGCAATATTTGGTACAAACCCAGGTCACCACGTTCAAATGCTGCAGCCGATCCTGCCATATAAAGCTTCCACGTTCGATAGATGGATTTTGGAGCATAATGGATCGTTGCCTCGGCATGCTCCTCCAGGCTTTTTACCCAAAGTCGAAGCGTTTTCGCATAATGCTCGCGAAGATTCTCTACATCTCGCACCTCAAACCCCGCTTGTTCCGCTACCTGTAATGTTTTGGAAATCGGAACTAATTCGCCGTCTGGAAACACATATCGATTGATAAAAGAAAGTTTGCGGGGCTGCTTGCTGTTTGCGCGTGCAATGCCGTGATTGAGAAATACGCCACCACGTTTAAGAGCGCTGTGGGCAATACGAAAATATAGGGGAAGCATTTTATGCCCGACGTGCTCGAACATGCCGACGCTGGCGATCTTGTCGAAGATTTCCCGAGCACCCGCGAGGGCACGATAGTCTCGTAGTTCAACGAAGCAGCGATTCTGAAGGTCTGCGTGGCAGATGCGTTCGATCGCAGTCGCAGCCTGCATTTTACTGAGAGTAATTCCGTGAGCAATCGCCTGGTAACGACTCGCGGCATGCAAAATAAGACTTCCCCATCCGCATCCGATATCGAGAAAGCGCTCCTCCGGCTTCAGGCGAAGTTTTCGGCAGATGTGATCCATTTTATTTTCCTGGGCTATATCCAGGCAGTCATGATCATGATGAAAATAGGCGCATGAGTAAACTAAAGAAGGCCCGAGCCAGGGAAGATAAAATTCCGCTGGCTGGTCATAGTGAAAGGCGATGGATCTACGGTCCCGTGATTGCGAATGTTCGGTCCCACGATTCAGGCGTTGTTGGATGCCCAAAAATATTGCGCCAATCTTTTGTAATTGGCGGTTTTTAAACGAAACCGGCTGATTGAAAATATGTTCAGCAATATGGAATGCTTCTACTAAGTCACCCTGAACATCCAGGTCGCCATCAATAAATGCCTGCCCAAGGCTCCATTCATTCGGATCAAAGAATAGGTGGCGCAATGCGCCCGGTGTGCGAAATACGATCGTACAATCTGGGGATTTATTCTGAGAGGAATTCCAAAGCCACCCATCCCAGGTCTGGATTGCAAACGCTGGGCCCAGATATGATGCAAAGAGTTGGTCAAAAATAGCCTTACGGGTATGATTCGTTGAAGCAGTGGCTGCTTTCATCGCTTTTCCTGCTATTCGATAATGGCACCGGGATACATCGTAACTTTGTACAAATATATGCAGATGCCCAACCAGATAGTTGTATCAAATCTTGCAGGACAAGTATGTCATAGCAAAAACATAGAACAAAAATCTAGTTTATAAATGCCTGTAGTCCATTGCTGAGTATTTTGGAAGGTAGTGAAAGGTGAAGTATATTGCTGGTTCTTTAGCGGGGATGCTTTTTGCCGGTTCGTTACTGGGCTATGCTGCCGCGAAGGATTCAGACAGTAACAAGAATCTAACCGCCACGCCCATCAAGCATGTCGTTGTGATCTTTGGCGAGAATATTTCTTTCGATCATTATTTTGGAACCTATCCGCATGCGTTGAATCCTCCGAATGAACCGGCCTTTACAGCACAGCCGGATACGCCGACGGTGAATGGCCTGCGTGGTGCGATGCTCGATCGCAATCCAAATTTTCTGAACATTACAGTGAACAGAAATGATGCGGCGAATCCATTTCGATTGGATCGGTCGCAAGCGGCAACAGCGGATGAGGATCACGGATACACACCGGAGCAACGCGCGTTCCATGCGGGGCTGATGGATTCGTTTCCAAGGTATACGGGAGTTTCAGGTTCTCCGGCACTGAGGGCTGAGACGGCACGTAAGGCGCCGGCTCCTCCGCAGTATGCTTACCAGACAAAGGGTTTGGTGATGGGATACTACGACGGCAACACGGTGACGGCGCTGTGGAATTACGCACAGCGATACGCATTGAACGACAACTCGTATGGGACGACATTTGGACCATCGACGTTGGGAGCCATCAATTTAATCTCTGGCCAGACGAACGGTGTGACGGATCAGATCAACGCGGGAAACTCTATTATTGCAGGTGGAGACGGCACGTTTACGGAGATTTCCGATGCCGATCCAATCGGAGATGTGTGCTCGACAACGACCAACGCATTGCTGCAATTTGGCGGCAATAACATTGGTGAGATATTGACCAGGAGAAATGTGACATGGGGATGGTTCGAAGGTGGTTTTGATCTGACAAAGAGGAATGTCAACGGAACCACGGGGTGCTTAAGGAGCACATATTCGAATATCACGCATTTGGTGGTTGAAGATTATGACCCACAGCACGAGCCGTTTCAATACTACAAAGCAACCGCGAACCCAAACCACGTGCGCCCGACGTCCGTGCTGATGATCGGTCATAATGGAGACGCCGCCCGGAACCAATACGATATCGAAGACTTTTTCGCAGCGGTAAAAGCAGGGAACTTTCCGTCAGTAAGCTTTTTGAAGGCCTCCAATTATCAAACTGGACATGCGGGTGAATCCGACCCGCTGGATGAGCAGACTTTCGTAGTGAGAGTCATTAATTTTCTAGAGGCACAACCCGATTGGAAGAACACCGCGGTCATTCTGGCATACGACGATTCTGACGGATGGTATGACCACCAGATGGGTCCAATTGTAAATCAGTCGACAACAGAAGCAGATGCACTGACCGAGCCGGGTGAATGCGGCGATGGGAAAACAGCGTTGCCAGGCCCCAGGATGGCGCATGCGCAAGGGCGGTGCGGATATGGTCCGAGATTGCCGCTGCTGATTATCTCTTCGTATGCGCGGCGCAACTACGTTGACCATACATTGACCGATCAGACCTCGATTCTTCGTTTTATCGAAGACAACTGGTTGGGTAGTGAGCGGATAGGACAAGGCTCGTTCGATGCGATCGCCGGCTCGATCATGGGGATGTTTGACTTCCAGCATCAAGATGCCAGGAAGTACATCCTGGATAAGTCAACGGGCATGGTTGTCACGAGATAATACGGTGGTTCACGTAGAGCGTCAGTGCCGAAGCGCGGCCAGCTTTTGTGCGAACCTACCGATTGTCTACAAAAGAGGCTACCAGTTGATAAACTGCAGAAAATTTTTGGAAGAAATAAGAGTACTCACGGTCAGCTTGCTTGTGTATGGAGTTATATTTTCCAAACCGATTGAAAATAGAGTCCATGCAAATGACCTCGGGATCATCGATCCGAAAACACTGACACCCTAAACATGCCTTTTGGCCAAAGAGAGACGATACTTCGGATCTCCTGCTGCTCAATTTCAGGGTTTTCTTCCGACGATGACAAGAATGGAATACGTCGGCTAACGTAATGGTAGAGAAGTCGGTCCCATGACATGATCGGCAGGAGTATCCAGAGAATTTAGATGAAGAGTTCAATATGGAAAGCCATCCTGACCGACACACATTTCTGGATCCCGCTGCTCGTGCTAATCTTTGGCATCGCATTGCTGGTGTATCTGCGTTAGGAGGATCTGCTTGTTTCTAGCGGTTAGGACTACCGCTTCCCGCAATCTGAAATCGACGCATGGCATCGGAGTTTTATGTGGCCTGGCCGCAGGCGTGTGGCTAGGTGGCGCGGAAGCCCCGACTAAGCTTGTGAATGCAAATATTTCACCCTTTGCCATTTCACTTTGTATGGTTGCGGGTGTGTTTGTTGCCCGATGGACGATTCCATCGTTGCTGAAGGGCACCAATTATGTGTTCGCCGACCTCTTGGGAAAGAAGCACCTGATTGTATGGGGCATTTTAGCGGGAGCTCTTTGGGCCGTTGCCAATACTCTGACTGTATTTGCGATCCGGGATGTTGGGTTGGCCATTGCATTCCCGCTTTGGAATACGAACTGCCTGATAGGGATTTTCTGGGGCTGGCTGTTGTTCCGGGAACTACGAGGCGCCAGTGTCAGAAACTTGCTGAAGGTTCTTGGTGGAACACTGGCAATCCTGATAGCGGCCCTCATGCTCGCATTCAACTCCATACATGGCGCCGCACTTGTTTCAGCTCATGCTGTTCAGGGAGTCGTAGCAGCACTTGGCGCCAGTCTGATGTGGGGCACCATGTATGTCCCGTATCGCAAGGCATACTTAAGCGGCATGAATCCGCTCTCTTTTGTGACTGTTTTTACGGTTGGAGAGCTGGGCACCATGCTATTGCTTGCTGCAAGTTTGCATGGGGGAATCCATTCCCTTTTCACAGAATTGCAGAGTGTGCGGCCATCGATCTTCTGGCTTTTTTTAGGAGGGTTTTGTTGGGTCATCGGCGATCTGTTTCAGCAATACGCGACCAAGTATGTTGGAATTGGCCGTGCTATTCCTTTGTCGAATACAAACCAATTGTGGGGCTTGGCGTGGGGAGCCCTGGTCTTTGGGGAACTGACCTTTGCAGGAACGCAACAACGCCTGATCGTTATCGCAGGATCGTTCATCATGTTGCTTGGTGCATTGGGAATCAGTACATCCGTTGCGGGCGGAGGAGAGCAAACGTCGACCAATCAAGCCATTGCACGGGAATGTGATCGTTACACACTGGATTACTTCCGTGTGCTGGCAGCGCAGACAGGTATTGAGACTGAAGAGACGCCAGCTACGCGCCGACGCTGGTGGGATTACTTGATTGCATTGACGGCGGTGGGAATCTTTGCGTGGTTAGCCCACGGAACCATCCGTCCACCACTAGAGATGAATATGTTTTGGACTGGCCTTTTGGTCTTGATACTGGTATTCACAGTTCTCGGTAGCGGCTGGTTGCTATGGAAACACACTCACTTTTCCTAACTTGCAATTTCTCGCAGTTTTGCAAAGCATTTCGTAGGAAGTTTTTCTGAAAACGCAGATGATGAGGGATGAATATAGCGCGTGCCACGCAGGGTGTGCTGAGGAGGCAATATGAAAATTGGAGTATTCACTCCGCTGCTATCGCGTCTGCCACTGGAAGATGTGCTTCAAAAATTAAAGACTCTGCATATCAAGACCGTGGAGTTGGGCACTGGCAATTATCCTGGCGACGCGCATTGCAAGCTATCCATGTTGGAGAACGATTTAGACTTGGTCGATTTCCAGCGCAAATTAGCTGACCATGGTGCGAGCATCAGTGCTCTCAGTTGCCACGGCAATCCCCTCCACCCAGACAAGGAACGTGCACGACAGGCCCGCGATACAAGCCGCAAAACAATTCTTCTGGCAGAAAAATTGGGTGTTTCGGTTGTTGTCGACTTTTCTGGTTGCCCCGGGGATTCTGCTGGCGCCAAGGCACCCAACTGGGTGACTTGCCCCTGGCCTCCGGAATATCTCGACGTTCTGGAGTGGCAATGGAATGAAGTGGTAGCGCCTTATTGGATAGAGCACGCAGAATTTGCAGTCCAGCACGGTGTCAGAGTTGCCATCGAGATGCATCCTGGGTTTGTGGTCTACAGTCCGGAAACAATGTTGCGACTACGCTCGATTGTCGGGCCTTCTGTGGGATGCAATTATGATCCGAGCCACATGTTCTGGCAAGGAATCGACCCAATCGCTGCGATCCGCATTCTGGGAGATGCGATCTTTCATGTCCATGCCAAGGACACACAACTCTACGCTGCCAATTTAAAGTGCACGGGTGTGCTCGATACAAAGCCATATACCGATGAGCGCAATCGCGGATGGATCTTTCGTACTTGTGGTTATGGTCACGGAGCGGAGTGGTGGAAAGAATTTGTTTCCACGCTCCGGATGTTTGGTTACGACGGCACGCTCTCGATCGAACATGAAGACAGCCTGCTTTCACCGGAAGAAGGCCTTGCTAAGGCCGCGCAGTTTCTTAGCGATATTGTCATCCGAGAAAAGCCGGCAGCAGCATGGTGGGTTGGATGAGTATTTTCAATCGTGCGGCAGGTAGTGAAGCAGGTCAGCGGTGAGCCGACTCAGAACTGCAATTTTCGGCACGGAATCTATGGGACGTGTGCATCTAAAAACAAGCTGCATGCATAGTTAGTAATTGCGTATAAAGAGTATGTGCAACTTCAGGCTTTTAGGTTGCGCATATAGTCAGCGTCAATTTTCAGCGCCTGCATGGGAGGCATGTCGAAACCTTCTTGCTCTACAAAGCAATGCTTGATATAGCCGTGCTTAGCCGCTTCTTCAAAAATCGGTTGATAGTCAATCATGCCGTGCCCAAGTTCTGCTGCTGGCGGAGGATTCGTTATCGACATTGGCTTATTGGTCCGTTTGAAGTCCTTTATGTGCAGCATGGAGATACGCGTCGGGTAATTCCGCAGATACTCGATCGGGTTACCGCCGCCGACTACGACCCACCCGCAATCCATCTCCATCGTTACCTTGGATGGATCTGTCAGCCGTAAAAGTTCTACATAAGGTACAACACCATCTTGTGCACGAAACTCCATCGTGTGGTTGTGATATCCAAATTTCATGCCTGCGGCGTTCACCTTTTCTCCCATGCGATTGAATTGCTCAGCATTCCATCGCCAGTCGTCGAGCGTGAAAGATGGGGGTTGGTTTTTCGAACTCGCATTCTGAGATTGCGAAGGGTTTTTGTATCCGGGATAGGCACAAATAATGTAATGGACTCCGATGCCCTTACCGAAAGCAAGGATTTGATCGAACTGCTCGTGAAGATCGTCGTAGGAGTAATGCATACTTACGCAGCGCAATCCTGCGTTTTGCATGGCCTGCCGCACTTGTGCAGCGCTGTGGTCATAGAATCCGGCGGCTTCCACTTCGCGATAACCGAGGGATCCAATTTGTTTGAGGGTACCTGTGTAGTCTTTCGGCAACAGTTCTCTGACGGAATAAAGCTGAAGGCCAAGCGGCAAGCCGAGAGAAGCAGCAGCCAACCTGTGCCCGCGTCCAAACGCTGAGCCATAGAGCAACGCGGCAGAGCCTGTCTTGAGAAAGTTTCTTCGCGAATTTTTCGACATGAGACCTCTTCCATGCAAGATCCTAACGACGCTTCCATGTTATACCGTATTGCTTTTTATCGGCGATGATGACAGGGAACTGGTAGCCTCGATGAGAAAATCAAAGATGAGAGAGATCAAAACTTCACGTGGAATCAGCAAAGGAAAAGCTGATTGTGAAAGTCGTTCATATTAAGATATGGTGGTTTTGCTTTCCATTGTTGTTGACTGTGGGTGATCTGTTCGCCATACATATTTTTTGTTCGGTTTGAAAATCTATTGAGGTTTTCTTTGTGCCCATCGATTCTATGGATAGCACGTTTTCAATGTGGTGGTTGGGATGAATTTTCTGTCGCAATGTGGCAAGTTCTTGATAACAGGGGTAGGCATATTGATACTCACTGCTCCGGCGCATGCGGGGAATCTGCTGCGCGTGAAAACCGATCGTGGAAAAGTAGAAGGAAAAATGAGCTCTGACGGACAGATACGAGAGTTTCTCGGTATCCCATATGCGGCTCCGCCAGTTGGCCCACTGCGCTGGAAACCTCCGCAACCTGCTATTAAATGGCACGGTGTGCGTGCCGCCACCAGTTTTGGCTCGCGTTGTATGCAGCCAGCTGTGTATGCCGATATGATTTTCCGCGATCCGGGGCAAAGCGAGGACTGTCTCACACTCAATGTCTGGACACCGGCACAAAAGAAAAATGCCAAACTTCCTGTCATGGTTTGGATCTATGGTGGGGGATTCACTACGGGTGGTACATCGGAGCCGAGACAAGATGGGGAGCATCTTGCGCACAAGGGTGTTTTGATCGTCTCCATGAACTATCGGTTGGGAATTTTCGGCTTCTTCGTGCATAGCGAACTTGCTGCGGAGTCACCTCAGCACGCAACGGGAAATTATGGCTTGATGGACCAGACTGCGGCCCTCCAATGGGTGCAACGCAATATCGCCGCTTTTGGAGGGGATCCAGGAAACGTGACGATCTTCGGCGAGTCTGCTGGATCGATGTCCGTCAGCGCGCAAATGGCATCTCCTCTTGCACGGGGATTATTTGCTCACGCCATTGGTGAAAGTGGCGGGGCTTTTCCAGGTCCAAGAGGATCCTCTCCGCCGCTATCTGTCGTGGAGAAGCAGGATGAAGCCTTTGCCCAGGAAGCATTCGGCAACAGCGGCCTTACCTTTTTGCGATCGGTCAGTGCTGCGGAACTTCTGAAAGCAGCATCAACCAGAATTGCCGGAGTCAAGCCGCATTTCTGGCCAAATATCGATGGCGAATTTTTACCCGAAAGTGCGCCTGCAATTTACGCCGAAGGGAAACAAGCGCATGTTCCACTGCTTGCCGGATGGAACAAGGATGAGGGAACAACAGATGTAATCTTTGAGCCACAAAAGCCGACAGTCGAGAGTTTGACCGAGATGGCAAACAAGCAATTTGGTGTCCAGGCCAGCGAGTTCCTCAAGGCGTATGCAGCTTCGAATAACGAGGAGGCCCTTCGTGTTGCGGACGACTATGCGGGAGATCGATTCATTGCCTATTCGACATGGGCATGGCTGGAAGCGCAGGTAAAGACGGGCGATTCTCCTGTCTATCGCTACCATTTCGATTTAGGTTCACCGGGTGATCCCAACCATCCCGCCGCTATCGGAGCATTCCATTCCGATGATATCGAATATGTTTTCGGGAATCTGGACTCGCGTAAGGGCGCTGCATGGAGGCCAGAGGATTATAAGCTTTCGGAACTTATGCAGGATTATTGGACCAACTTCGCCAAAACCGGCGATCCCAATGGCCCTAACCTTCCCGAATGGCCCACCTACAATGCAGCGGGCGGTTGGCAGGCGATGCATTTGAGTCCAAATTCTCGGGCAGAACCAGATCGGCATCGTGATCGATACCTGTTTCTTCAGAAAGTGTGGTCAAAATGAAAAAGACGTCATGAAAACACACTGACACAATCTCAGACGCTGTGATGCCGATGAAATATCCAACCGATACAAATCATCCAGTGGTCATAATGTATCTACGGGAGAACCTGAAAATGAAAATCTCGATATTGTTTGCTTCCGCGACCTTGGCGTTTGTATCTTGGTTGCCGACGTACGCGCAAACGGCCACGGCGCGTCCGCCAATTACGGGAGTCTCGCATCTGAGCGTGTACACCACGAATAGCGCCAAGGCTGAGTATTTCTATGTACATGATCTTGGCGCAGCAAAAAAGGCAGATCCGGAAAACCCCTTGGGGGTTCGCTATTATTTCAGTCCGGTGCAATTTATTGAGGTGTTGCCGCTCCCAGCGGGAAATACTTCGATCAATCGGTTGGATCATACGGCCTACAACACGACGAACGCTGAGGAATTAAGGCAGTATCTGGCTACGCATGGAATTAAAGTTCCGGCGCGAGTGGAGAGCGGAAGCGATGGCAGCCACTGGTTCGATGTGTACGATCCAGAGGGCAATAAAATTCAGTTTGTACAGCCACCGGCGCGGCCGATTTCTTTGGCTGGGGCGAACCCCATCAGCAATCACATTATCCATGTTGGATACCTTGTGCATAGTCGATCCGCCGAAGACAAATTTTATCGAGTGGTGCTGGGTTTCCGTCCGTATTGGTATGGGGGGGAGAAGCCAGGGACAACGGATTGGGTTTCCCAGCAAGTGCCGAATGGAACGGACTGGCTAGAGTACATGTTGATCGATAGCCCGGATACCAAGGGCATTCCCGCGGACATGACCGCCAGCGATCTGGGCGTTCTCGACCACTTTTCACTTGGTGTAAAAAACATAGAGAATTCTGTGAACATCCTGTGGTCTGGAAATCGCCTTGGCTCAAAATACGACGGACCTCAGATGGGGATGGATGGCAAGTGGCAGTTCAACATGTTTGATCCGGATGGTACTCGCGTCGAAATTATGGAGTTCCAACCGACAGTCAAGCCGTGCTGCTCTGCGTTTACAGCCGCCAGTCCGAAGAAATAAGAATCGATCTGCACCAAATAGGACGGCCGAGCTTGAAGCGTTCCCGAACCAGATGGTTTCGGAATGACTCCGGTTATCCAGGCTAAATCGCCCCTACTGCAGAAGCCTCGTCTATCTGTTCGCGCGAGTACCCCAGGTTAGCCAATAACTCTTCGTTGTGTTCTCCAAGCAGAGGTGGGGGAAAACGGTAAGAAACTGGTGTTGCTGACAGACGCACGGGGTTCGCAATGCTCTTTGCAGCTTGGAGCGAGGAGTGTTCGAACTCGACAATAAGTTTTCGTTCAAGAACTTGCCGATCGCAAAAAACTTCATCGACATTCTTAATCAGCGCCGCTGGAATCTGGGCCTCCATCAACCGCGCAACCCATTCCTCCGCTGGTCTTGTGCTCAAAATTTCCTGCAGCTGGTAGATGAGTGCGGTTCGATTTTTGATCCGTAGCTTGTTGGATTGGAAGAGGGGATTCCGGCCCACGCTCTCCTCAACGCCTAAAACGCCTGTGAATCTCGTCCAAAGAGGTTCTGTCCCAACACCGACGACGAAGTGGCGATGATCTGCACCACGAAATAGCTGGTAAGGCACAATGCTCGGATGGGCATTTCCCCATCGTTGCGGCAATATGCCGGCATTGAGGAAATTGCTTCCTATGTTCGCCAGAAGGGTCAGTTGTGAATCGAATAGAGCCATATCCAGAAACTGTCCGCACCCGGTTTTCTCTCGCGCAAAGAGCGCGGCGAGAATGCCGAGCGCTGAATATATGCCGCATGTTAGGTCGGCCAGTGCTACCGGATAACGGATGGGCTCACCGCCAGGCTCACCTGTGAAGCTCATCACACCGGTTTCCGCCTGGGCAATGATGTCATATCCAGCGAGACCAGCCTTGGGGCCGTAAACGCCATAACCGGTAATGGCGCAGTAAATGAGTCGAGGGAATCGAGCACACAGGCTCTCTGGATCCAATGCACTTCGTTTCAGCGATTCCAGGCTAGGCTGGTTAATCAGAAATACGTCTGCAGTCTCCAGCAAACGATGCATGATCTCTTTGCCGGATGGATGATTGTAATCGAGCGTGAGGGATCGCTTGTTGCGGTTGGCGGCAAGGAAATATGCGGATTCCTGGCCGCAAAACGGAGGGCCCCACCCTCTCGACTGATCACCAACCTTCTTGCGTTCGACTTTAACTACATCCGCGCCGAAGTCCCCGAGCATCATCGCACAATATGGACCGGCCAATGCCTCAGTTGCTTCAACAACGCGAATGGAGTCCAGAACTCGCTGCATAAACGTAGAGTCTATAGCACGCGATGCCCAATTGTGTGCGTAAGCAGCTTAGACGGCATCGCGCAAATTAGGACGGAGGGTAAGCGAGCCATCGTCGTTGAGCTTCTGTCGACAAGCCCACTGCACGGGATAGCGCATGCCCTTCACTTCAATTTCCGCGATCAACTTCAAACCTTTCCAATCGACTCCATCTGGAAGAACGAATTGGGCCTGGCGGATTTTTCCCGGCAGTGGATATCCGGGGTCCAGACTGCCACCCACCTTTACGTTGCCGTCGTTGCTGGCTACATACACTCGCAACGCCCCGGGAACCGCAGCGATGCCATCATTGGCGAAGCCGACGATCAATCCCTGGCGATTTGTTTCCGCATATTGCCAAATGAAGGAGGGACGAACCCGATATCCTATGGAACGATTAATGCGGTCGATAGCATGCGGATAGCGATGATAGTAATTCAAAATATTGTCCGCACTGATATTGTGAAAGTTCCATAACGACCAGTAGTTGGCGCCGACATCCATCACATGCTCGATCATATTGTCGCTATATGTAATTCCGTCATGCAGAGGAGGGTCGGCTGACAGGTGGCCGGGAAGCGCAACCTCAACAACCGCACCCACCCACGGCGGCCGGTTGCTGATGCTTTCAATCTGCATGTTCTCAATGAAGATGGTGTCGGTGCGCAGCCAGTTGGCGCTGCGTACCGTGCGATCCACCAACTCCGAATTTCCCACACGGCTGAAGTCCGGCTGCGTGTTGGTCGCTAGAGGAGTTTTGGTCCAACAGGCGAGTTGAACTTCAAGCATGTGGATCCAGGTGCGCTCGGCTGTGGTGTAGTCAGGAAAGGGATTATTGGTGTAGGGCCACGTATGCCCTTCGCCCCAAAAACCGTACATGAACGTGTCCATATATTCGATGAGCGGACTTCCATTCAATTCCGCGGCAAGTAACTGGTTCAGTTCAAGATATGCAGCCTGAAAGCGCGGATCATCATAACGCGGCTGCAAATGAGACTTGCGATAGCGAACTTCGTTTGCGTTTCCCTTCCATTCCCCGGCCAGCTTGACCATGGGAACTTTGTCTGCGAGAAAATCTGGCAGAGCAGATTCCGCGATGTCCGGATCACTCATCATCACGCGAAAGCCGACACGCTTCTTATATCGGGCGGCCATTTCAAAAGTGATCTTCCAGTAATCCGCGAAATCTAAACGGCCAGGCTGTTTCTGAACGTCACGCCAAGGCACGCGGATATAAAGTTTCTGTCCCAGCGGGAGATTCGCCAGAGACTCAATGGCCTGCGCGATGTTATCCGACTTTATTTCTTTGCGGCCGAGGTCCCCCGCAATGTAGGTAACGAGGCCATAACCGAAGTTGGGAACAACTTCATCGGACCGCGTGGTTGCCATGACAACGTCTCCACCGGGAAACACGGCCTCGGGCGGGTATTGCGGAAATGGCCCTTGATTGAGACGATCCGTGATGATAGGACCGGAACCAAAGTCATACTTTCCCCAATTGTGGGCGGGAACGAAGGCATCCGCAGTTCGGGTCCCGATTCCGCCGGCAACGCCTGCAACAGCGGCAGATTTTAAGAATGCTCTACGATCCATGGCCATTTCTCCAGAGATGAAAAAGGAAACGGAAGCCTTCCCTGTCGCGTAACTATACATATCGAAATATAGAGATACAACACGAAACAAAATTGTTTACGCCGACAACCCTGACGATGATGCGAATAGCTGAAAATTTCCGGAGTCCTGTCCCATCAGATCAACTTTGGTGCAATTAACACTACCAACATCTGGCAATGCAATGGCGCGCTGGCTTCGGGAAGCACCGCGCAACAGAACATCGGCAAGCAAATCCTGGCGGTGTTCAACCGGGGAGTCATGAGCTATGTGCTGGAGACAGCAATTGCCCGGCAGGTACTATGCACTATCCGACGGGCGTTGTCCCCAATCTGTGAGCGCAAAGCTTTCATATCTGGAATACCAATGGGCTCGCTTACGGATTTGCCTATGATGATGTATTCGATCAAAACCCCACCTTGCAGACAACAGGTGCTTTACAGTCTGCAAACATCACTCTTGGGGCGATATTCTAAGGGACAATGTTTTAACTTGGCGCATCCGGGCCGGCAGATGCCCGAATGGCAGCTTGTGGCTGAATGAGCGAACGATACAGAAGTTCACGAGGACATTTCGTTGAACAGCAGTGAGGAATTGATCTTCATCTCGATTGCGTCGTATCGCGATCCGCAATTGACGCCAACCGTTATGGACTGCATCCGGAAGGCCCACAATCCAGAACGGTTGCGTTTTGGGGTCTGCTGGCAGCGGGATGAAGAAGAACTGCTCCCATTCCGCGAAGATCCACGTTTCCGCGTTCTGGAAGTGGACTGGCGACAAAGCCGGGGTGCTTGCTGGGCGCGGGCCGAGATCATGAAGCTTTGGCAAGGGGAAGATTGGTTTCTGCAATTGGATTCCCATTGCCGGTTTGCCAATGGTTGGGATGAGATGTTGCTGCGGGCAGCCGCAGCCACTGACAGCAAAAAGCCTATTCTGAGTACATATCCGGCTCCATTTACTCCAGGAGAGAATGAAATCCTGACAGATGGGCCATTGCAAGTCGCATTTCAGGCATTTACCGCCGACGGCATTCCGCAGCTGAGACCACGGCACCTTCCGGAACACCATAAGACCGAACGTCCACTGCGGGCGCGGTTTGTGGCAGCGGGGTTTCTATTCAGTCGCGGATGCTTTGTACCAGACGTGCCATATGACCCAGAGCTGTATTTTATGGGCGAAGAATCGGCCATGACGGTGCGTGCCTTCACCCACGGCTACGATCTTTTCCATCCGGCAGAGACGATCCTCTGGCATGATTACGGTCGCCATAATGCGCGAAAGCACTGGGGAGACCACACCGGGAAGGACACCATCGTCCGTCCGTGGAACAAGCTGGACGAAACGAGCAGGCGCAAAGTACAACGTTTGCTGAGTGGGGAACTGGTCGGAAACTTTGGATTGGGCACGACGCGAACGCTGGAGGACTATGAGAAATATGCTGGATTGTCATTCCGTGAACGGAAGGCACAGCAATATACCCTGCGCGGGGAAGAACCGCCGAACCCAAAAGCACCGGTGAACTGGACGGATGCGGTCCGTCCCTGGATCGTGAAAATCGTATTTTCTCGCGCGCAGCTGCCGCAGGGGGCCTTGGACAATCCAATGCTCTGGTTTGTTGGAATTCAGGATTCCCAGGGATTCGATGTTTATCAACACAATCTCACGCCGGAAGAGATGAAGCCCCTCAATAGCGCTGGAGACGATCTTGCAGTGGTCTGCGAATTTTTTTCCGAAACGGCTCCGGCATGTTGGATTCTATGGCCATTGAGCAGTTCTCAAGAATGGCTGCAAAAGATTCGAGGCCAATTTCAAGACGGAGACATTGCGATTCTCAAGAAAGAGGATGGCGAAAAAGAGGGAAGCCAGAGTTCTTAATCTCAAAGTTCGCTTACAGAAGAGAACGATGGAGTTGGAATGTCCGGCAATCCTTGAGCCAGTAGATAAGAGACGCGGCGGACTAGAGCCAGAAAGGCAAAGAAATTATTTACGCGCGAGTGCGCCCGAAAATTCGAGGCCAAATTCTGTAATTGCCTGAAAAGATTTGGCGTCCCCGACGGGATTTGAACCCGTGTTATCGCCGTGAAAGGGCGGTGTCCTAGGCCGGGCTAGACGACGGGGACTTTGAGAGTGACAGGAAAGGATAAAACCCTTCTTGAGTCTTGCTTTAGACTAACAACGCGTCCAAGCAGTGTCAAAAGAGCATGGCAATTTCCAAAGACAGCATCGATCTGAGGATTCGCACCCGCAGTTGTCACATCCAGTCGGCAATCATAACCATGTCGATGGCAATCCTTGCCATGCAGGGGGCAACACGGCCGCGTCTTTCGGCATTTCTGGGATAGATATTACATCTCAGAGAGCGAATAGTTGCGAATGGATGAGGGATTGAAGCAAAATGCATGCTTTTTCCATCTGCTTCGGGTACCTTCAAAAATATGCCATCGCAGGGGGAGCCGACTCACCATTTTAAACATCTGGATTCGTTGACGATTTTATTCGTTGTGGTGTTGCTGGTTTCCAATCTGGTGGCGCAAAAGATCTGTCGCATTGGCCCGCTAACGCTTAGCGGAGCAGAACTGCTTTTCCCCATAACATATATATGTGGGGACATCTTTACAGAGGTCTATGGATACGCAGCATCAAGACAAGCCATCTGGATGGGATTTTTCGCCTCAGGACTTCTTTCCGTCATGGGTGCGATTGCGGTAGCATTACCTCCGGCACCAGGCTGGCACCATCAGAAGGAATTCGCAACAGTCTTTGGTTTTATTCCACGGTTAGTTGTTGCCAGCCTAATAGCATACTGGGCTGGAGAGTTTACCAATTCTTATACATTGGCCAAGCTGAAGCTGTTTACGCAAGGGCGTTGGTTATGGACGCGAACGGTTGGCTCAACGATCACTGGCCAGGCAGTCGATACGGCTGTCGTCATGTTGATTGCCTTTTGGGGGCAGGTTCCTGGCCGCACACTCTGGCTGCTTATTTTCTCGTCATACGCGCTGAAAGTCGCATATGAGGTGCTTGCCACGCCACTGACCTACGTCGTGATCGGTTGGCTAAAGAGATCGGAGAAGTGCGATGCTTTTGACCGGGAAATTGATTTCAATCCCTTTGTTTTCAACACCAAAGGAGCCAGACAGGGTGAATCTGCCTAAAGACGTGTCATAGACGATAGAATGCCTTTCAATGTGTTGCGTAAATCATTAAAAAGAATAAAAATGTGTCCTGCAATCTTCATCCAGCATCTTTGCATGAAGACACCAAAAAAGAGATAGTTTGGATGAATAAACTGCGAGCGCGGAAATGCCGCAGTGGGTCGGCAGGGAATCTGCATTCGTGACTGCACACGGAGCATTTGACCTTTTATAACACCGCAAGATCAAAGAAAACATTGAGTACGAGACAGAACAGATACATTATAGATAACAAAAATTTAGGTACCAGTGACCATCTGGAGTAGCAAATTGAGTTTGAAAAATGCAACAACCGCGAAGCTTGCAGTCGTTATGGGATTGGGGCTGTGGACAATTGCCTGCACCAAAGCGCCAGCCAAACAAGGGCCACAAGGTCCCATGGCGCTTCCCGTAAAAGTTCTGACAGTCGCGCTCCAAAATGTGCCGATTTCAGATACCTACGTGGCCACTATTAAATCGCGCCGTTCCGCAACCATCCAGCCGCAGGTAAGCGGGGTTATTACGCAGATTTTTGTTCGCTCCGGCAATCGTGTTCGGCAAGCGCAGCGGTTGATGGAGATCGATCCGCGCCAACAACAAGCCGTAGTGGCGCAGCAAAGGGCAACCGAGCAACAAAACCTGGCAATGTATCAGTACAACCAGAAAGATATTGTTCGCCAGAAAGCCCTTTTCACCGCTGGCATTGTCAGCAAACAGGCTTTTCAGCAGTCGGAGCAGGCATATAACAGTTCCAAGGCGACCTACGAATCGTCGGTGGGCGCACGCAAGTCCGCTGAGCAGCAACTGGCCTATTACCATATCAATGCTCCGTTTGACGGAATTGTGGGCGATGTCCCAGTCCATATTGGCGATTATGTTTCCTCAACTACAGTGCTGACTACGGTAGATGACAATACGCAGTTGGAAGCCTATATATACATTCCGACGGAGCGAGCGGCGGCAGTGCACATCGGCCTGCCTGTTCAAATCACCGATTCCAACGGAAAGGTACTGGACAGCACGAAGATTTATTTTGTTTCCCCGCAGGTGGACGATCAACTGCAGGGCATTTTGGCCAAGGCCAAAATCAATACAACTCCCGACGTCGTGCGGAACGAACAACAGGTTCGAGCCCGCGTGATCTGGAGTACGACGCCGGTTCCCACGGTGCCGGTGCTGGCCGTTATTCGCGTAGGCGGATTGCCATTCGTATACCTGGCACAGAATGACAGCGGGCATTTTATTGCTAAGCAGGTCGGGGTAACGCTGGGAGATGCCGTAGGGAATGCCTATGCAATAAAGAGTGGATTGCAGACAGGAGATAAGGTTATTATTTCTGGCCTGCAATTCCTGGTCGATGGTGCACCCGTTCAGCCAATGCAGTAAGCAGCTTTTTGCACGGTGCTTTTCGTAATTTGAACGTATCCACTGTAATCGAAGGCAATTTGAGGTATGCATCTTGTTTGTTGATTTCTTCATCCGACGCCCTGTTTTCGCGACGGTCTGCGCACTGCTCATCATTTTGGCTGGCGTCGTCGTCATCCCCACGCTGCCCATCTCGCTGTATCCACAGCTGGCGCCGCCGCAGGTAACGGTTTCTGCCAGCTATGTGGGCGCCAATGCGAAGACCGTTGAGTCAGCGGTGACGATCCCTTTGGAGGAAGCGATCAACGGCGTTGAGGGCATGCGCTACATGACCTCAAGTAGCAGCAACGATGGCAGCAGCCAGATCACGGTCACCTTCCAAACCGGCTATGACCTGAATATTGCCGCTGTCGATGTGCAAAACCGCGTGGCAACCGCACAGGGACAACTGCCCGCAGAAGTTAACAACAGCGGTATCAGCATTACCAAGACGAACAGCAATTTTGTATTTGCGGCTGGCTTCTACGGCGACCACGGTCAGTATTCCAATCAATTCATTAGCAACTACGTAGATGTATATGTTTCCGACGCGCTGAAACGTATATCGGGTGTTGGGAACATTCAGATTTTCGGTGTGCGTAAGTACGCTATGCGTCTCTGGCTTGATCCAGTGCGCTTGGCGGCGCGCGGCCTGACGGCGACGGATGTCGTGACTGCATTGCAGCAGCAAAATGTTGAGATTGCGGCAGGCGCTCTAGGTGCGCCTCCTGCTGACGCGAAACAGCAGTACCAGATTTCTGTGAATGTTGTTGGCAGGCTGACCGATCCAGCACAATTCGACAATATAGTTCTCAAGAACACGACGAACGGAATTGTCCTGCTGAAGGATGTAGGGGATGCGCAACTGGGCGCTGAGGACTATTCGACGGATCTGAAATATAACGGATATAGCGCGGTCGGCATGGGTGTTCAACAGTTGAGTAACGCCAATGCTCTGACGGTTGATAAGGAAGCCAAAGCGGAGTTAGCGCAGTTATCGAAGCAATTTCCGCCCGGGCTGAAATATGCCATCGCCTTTGACAGTACTACAGTTGTCGGGGAGTCCATTCGAGAGGTGCTCGTCACGCTGGTTGAGGCGATTGTTATCGTCATCGTCGTGATTTTCTTCTTCCTTCAGGATTGGCGAGCGACGATTATTCCTGCCGTTACGATTCCGGTCTCGTTGATAGGAACATTTGCTTTCATCAAGATTTTCGGGTTCTCTATCAATTCGTTAACGTTATTCGGTATCACGCTGGCCACGGGTCTGGTGGTTGATGATGCCATCGTCGTGATTGAAAATGTGCAGCGCCATATCTCCGAAGGCACGGTCGATGGGCACGAGGCGACTTCGGCTGCGATGAAGGAAGTGACAGGTGCGGTTATCGCGACTTCGCTCGTGCTTGTCGCCGTATTCGTGCCGGTATCATTTTTTCCTGGAACGACAGGCATTCTTTATCGCCAATTTGCGTTGACGATCGCCTTTTCGATCGCTATATCAGCGTTCAATGCTCTGACACTTTCACCGGCATTATCGGCGATCCTTCTGCGTCGTGAGGTGCGCCATCGTGGCTTGCTGGCTGCAGTGGAACGGGGTATCAAAGGAATGTCGACTGGATATGCGCGCAGCATCCACGTCGTACTCCGCTTACGCTATTTGATGCTTCTGTTATTTGTGGCTGGGCTGGCCGGCACCGCGTATATGTACCTCCATGTGCCGACAGCGTTTGTGCCGCAGGAGGACCAGGGTTACATTATGCTGCTGGTTCAAGCACCTCCTGGCGCTTCGCTTTCCTATACCGTCCATCTGGCCGATCAGGCACAAGCTATTTTGTCCAAGGAGCCGGAAGTGGAAGCGTCCTTTGCTATTACGGGCTTCAGTTTTGCCGGATCCGCAGCGAATTATGGGATGATTTTCGCTAACCTCCAGCCGTTTTCTCAGCGCATTGGCGCGCAGCATTCCGCCGCGGCGATTGTCGGGCGCTTACGGCAAAAACTATTCATGATTCAGGGCGGTTTGGTTGTTGCTTTTGAACCGCCAGCCATCCAGGGCCTGGGAAGTTTCGGCGGTTTTCAATTTGAGCTGCAGGACACAGGCACTAACACGCTTACCGATCTTGCTCGTGTTGCAAACCAGATTGTTGCCGGAGGCCACCAGAGCCATGATTTAACGGGCCTCTTTACCTCCTTTACCGCCAACGACCCACTGGTCCAGGTCGATATCGATCGCCAGAAAGCGCAGTCACTGAATGTGCCGCTCAGTCAGATCAGCGATACACTCCAGGTTTATATGGGGTCGGAGTATGTGAATAATTTCGATTTCAACAATCGCTCGTATCGCGTTTATGTACAAGCCGACAAAAGCTTCCGCCGCAACACGCAGGATTTGCGTTCATTCTATGTGCGATCCGGCAATGGACAGATGATTCCGCTCGATAGCTTGGTCACGATCACAAATACATCCGGACCGCAAGTTATCAGTCACTACAATTTGTTCCGCTCGGCGGAAATCGACGGATCTGCAGCGCCGGGAGTCAGTTCCGGCCAAGGTCTGGCAGCCATGGAAAAGTTATCCAAGAAATACATGATGCAAGGCATGCAGTATTCCTGGACAGGATTGGCTCTAGAAGAGATTGAATCCGGCGGCAAGGCAGCCATCATCTTTGGCCTTGGCATTCTCGTCGTCTATCTCACCCTGGCTGCGCTATACGAGAGTTTCGTGCTCCCGTTCATTATTCTGCTTTCCGTACCAATGGCGGTGTTGGGTGCTTTAACCGCTGTATCGTGGCGCGGATTGTCGGATGATGTCTATTGCCAGATCGGTCTGGTCATGCTGATTGGTTTGGCAGCGAAGAACGCAATTTTAATTGTCGAATTTGCCGAGCAGTTGCGCGGACAAGGCCGCTCCATTGCAGATGCGGCCATGGAAGCGGCTGAGCTGCGCTTGCGTCCAATCCTGATGACTTCGTTTGCGTTTATTCTAGGCGTCTTACCGCTTGCATTCGCAAATGGCGCTGGCCGGTTGGGACGCCATTCCATCGGCACCACGATTATCGGCGGAATGTTGCTGTCAACATTGCTGAATCTGTTCTTTATTCCGGTAATTTACGTATTTGTGAAGGCGGCCATCGAAAAGGTTTCGGGTACTGGCGGGCAATCCTCGGTCAAAGATGAAGAGCTGACCGGCAGCGTTGCATAGAAGGCGAAACGAGTCCCATCTTTCGTTGGGTTCGATGGATGTTTCGGTGTAGTAGACTGGGTCACCTTCCCGTAGCGTTGGGTTTTTTCTATGTCTATGTTCCAGTCTGTGGTGTGCTGCTGGTGGGTTATTATGCTTCTCCCCAGTTCCGCCCCCGATAATTTTGGCTCAAGGTGCTTCCTCATTCCAAAATACTGCAGCGCAAACGAGACACACCGGGAATACTTCTACCGTAGGTTCGTTTGCGTCTGTAGTGGATTCCGCCCATCGCTCTATTACAGCAGGCTGCGAATCACGATGCAGCAACATAACGCTTGTTGAGATTTCATACTTTCTATTTAGAGAGTGCTGCGCGTTCTGTATCTGTCTGAGCGCTGTCCAGTGCTAACACGGCATATCCTGTCGCAGCATCGCTCATAAAGCGGCCTATGTTGCTTTCGGGATCACGCTTCATATTCAGCGAAGTGGCACGCCAACTGCCGTTCTTCTCCTGGTGTTGTTTCAGCCACTCCACCCCACGCTCTAGCATCTTGTCCTGGCGACTTATCCCCGACTCCTCTAGCGCCAGAACAACCAGGCCTGTCGCACACCCATCGCTTTCCGACGTGTTATCCAGCCATTTCCAATTCCAACCTGCCTGTTTATTCAGAGAGGAGAGTGCCCAGCCGCCATCGGTCCGCTGAAGGTTACCGACTTCGGCAAGCAACCTCGTACGCTCAGCCTCGTTCATCAATCCGGGCATGCGGGCGGATGCCCACAGGACGTAGAGTTGGCTCATCAAGGGCTGCGTTTCATATTGGCGCTGCAGGTAGGCCTGCAATTGCTCCACATGTTTGCCGGCACCGGGTTCAGCGGTGTATTGATCCGGAGTATTTCCCAGTGCTACTGCCAGTAACGCCGCACCCTGATAACCGGACTCTGGCGATTCCCAAGGAGCCAGATGAAAATTCTGCCACTTCCATCCGCCGGCATCCGCACCAGTTTCTTCCTGTAGCGCCCAAGCCTCGTTGAAGGCAGACCGTGTAATCGGACGTAGATGTCCTTGCCCTGCGTCGTAGCTTGCCAGGATCACTGCATTCAATACCGCCTCCGTAGCATGGGATTCTGCCGTCTTGCCGGGCCCGTACGCAGCGTCGGAATAAAACGGAATCATCTCCGACCACTGACTCACACGCTTTTCCACGCTATCCAGCATGGTCTTCTCAGCCGCTGGCATCTCCGTCTGGCCCAACTTCTGTTGCAGTGCTGGTCGTGCCAGCGCATACGGTACTGTTGTATGGCAGGAGATACAAATTGTTCCGTGATCTTTCTTTGCCGGGGGCCAATACTGCCACCAAACCTCACGCTCATCCAGGTAACTGGCTGCCATCTTTGGATTCCAACTCGTGAGATACGATCCAGCCGTGACCGCAGAAGTCTTATGCGCGCGGACTCCTTTCCAGAAACCGATTCCCACAATGCATAGGGCCACCAGCAGAAATATGTACAATATTTTGTTTTTCATCCCTTTTCTCCCTGGTTCTTAGACTTCGCCCTATCAAAGCATTTCATAGAAATAACCTTCAGAATCCATGCAGAGCCTTGCGGTAACCGTCTTTATTTTTTGCGTGTTCGTGCAGCCCATACTTGGCCCACTCACATTCAGTCCCCGGTTGCTTGAATCCGTCCGATCCGCTCGGAACCCAGCGTTCTTGATCACAAGCTGCGTGCCGTAGCAGTGACCGTGTTTTCGTGGGCGCCGATGGAAACAGAACCATACCAAGGGGCCTCTTTCTTATCCTATTCGTTCAATTGTGATCTACACTTGGACGAGTGTCATCGGAGCATCCGTACTCCGGCACAGTCGAACAGAAAGGAATTTATGGAGATGTCCACAGCAGAATTGGCAGCGGCCGATCGGTTGCATCAAATCCATTCATTGCACCATCCCGTCGATCTTACTCAGCCCTTGATTTTCGTCAGGGGGCAGGGCATAACTGTTTGGGACATCGAAGATAGGGGCTACATCGACGGGCTTTCAGGTCTCTGGAACGTAAACGTGGGACATGGCCGAGTTGAACTCGCAGATGCCGCGGCAACACAGATGAAAGAGCTGGCCTACTTTTCAAGTTATGCCGGCTCGTCGAACATTCCCTCTATCAAACTGGCACAACGTCTCATCGAAATCGCACCAGGTATGGGCGCTGTCTTTTTCTCTTCAGGTGGGGCTGAAGCGAACGAATCGGCATTCAAGACCGCTCGCTATTACTGGAAGGTGCAAGGTAAGTCCGACAAGATCAAAATTATCTCTCGTATTCATGGCTATCATGGGGTGACACTGCAGGCGATGAGCGCGACCGGGATCGCTCCATACTGGAAAATGTTTGAGCCGCGGGTTCCTGGATTTCTTCATATCCAGACGTGTTATCCGTACCGTTTTGAGGGAGCGAAATCCGGTGAGACCATTGGCCAAGCAGCGGCGCGTGCGCTGGAAGAAGCAATTTTGCGCGAAGGCCCCGACACTGTCGCTGCATTTATCGGGGAACCTATCCATGGCGCAGGCGGCGTAATCTATCCCACGGACGATTACTGGCCGCGTGTGCGCGAAATCTGCACCCGGTACAACGTATTGCTGATTGCGGATGAAATCATCACGGGCTTTGGACGCACGGGACGTTGGTTCGGCCTGGAGCATTGGAACGTGCAGCCGGACATCCTTTCCTTTGCCAAGGGTGTTACTTCCGGGTACGTTCCTCTTGGCGGAATCATTATGACGCCAAAGATCAGAGAGGCAATCGAATCAGTCGAACCTGCGAACAAGTGGATGCATGGCTACACGAACTCTGGGCACCCGACTTGCTGTGCCGTTGCACTGAAGAATATCGAAATCATCCAGAGGGAAGGCCTCTTAGAGAATTCAGAGAAAATAGGACTGGTTCTTTTCCGTGCTTTGAAAGATGCATTCGGCAACCATCCCAATGCCGGAGACATTCGTGGAGGTAAGGGGCTGATCGCAGCCGTGGAGTTTGTGGAGGACCGGGAAACCAAGAGAAACTTCGCCATCGATAGAAAGATCGGTGTCCGCATACAGGAGGAGATGAAGAAGCATGGTGTTATCACGCGTTCACGCCTTGCTGTGGGCGACCATCCTGCGCCGGGCGACCAGATTCTTTTCGCACCTCCGTTGATTATCAACGAGGAGGAAGTTCACAGGATGGTCAACGTGTTGCGCGAAGCAGTCGATGTCGTGCTTGGCTCAGGTTCGTAGCGTAAACAGCGGAACGGGACACATCGGTCGCTATGGCTAAATGCGGCGTGGGACCATCAAGACCATGTGCTTTCACGGCGATGTTATTGTCCTTCAACTGTTGCTGCTTTTGCGCACATATATATTCCAGCCAGTTTCTGTAGATGCATGTCGTTGTCGAGCGCCAAGTGCTTTCAACACTTACATTTTCCAGAATCCTGAAGACTTCCGCCAACAATTCTTCACGCGGGCGGATTTGTGATTCCTGCTGGAGCACTGTCAATGCAGTCACAGTATCGCGATCGAAATAACCCTGTGGCATCGGGGGAAAAGTATTGGTCTCTCCCCTGAGATAACGTCCGACATCTCTGCGATATTCCAGCAGTAAGGTATTCGATTCATACTCAGGATGGCCTTGAAAAAAAACAAACAGGCTGTTGTGCTGCTTGATAAATGTATCCACACCAACATCTGCAGCCCGCGTGAGGATGCTATATCCGCAGCTCGTCAACTCATCTTCAGGGATACCATTCCATCGGGAATGCGGAAGTTTGAAGCGGGACGGCGCGCCTGCCAGCAACGGGTGGTTCGCTTGTCGGGCATATTCGAAGACGCCGAAATGCTTTTTGTTACTCTTAATCCGGCGGATGCCATCCATGTGGAGAAGCGCAGCGTGCGCGGCCAAACAAGACCATACAGCCGAATAAGTATTATCCCGAGCCCAGTCAAGAACTCTCGTAAAACTTTCCCAGTAAGGTTCGTCCGTCAGGTTCGGTGTCAGAGGCTCTCGCCCCGTCACAATGAGGCCGTCGAGGTGCATATCCAGTAGATTTTCAGTGCTCGAATAGGATTGACTCACATGGCGTGCGCCCGACTCGCTTCGAGGAACGCCTGGCAGCGAATAGAGTGACAGTTGGATCGATATGCCTTCAGAAGCCGAATCGAGCACTGAGAGGAACTGGCGTTCGGTTGCCTCAAGGGCGCCGTCGGACATGTTGTTGATCAATCCAATGGTAAGACTTTTGCTCGAAAGTTCGAAGCACTCCGCAGACGGCTTCGCGCTCAGTCCGTTTGTGCAGGGCTGCCGTTCATTACCGGTCGGATTTGTGTTTAAGTAAACAGGCATAAATATGTTTCCAAGAAGGTGATATGTAGTAGCTAAAAGTGATCGATGCGTCTATGTGGCCGCATTGAGCGCTTGATCTAAATCTGCAATGATATCGTCGATATGTTCGATCCCAACGCTTAGCCGAATCATCTCGGGTTTAACACCGGCTTTGCGCTGCTCTTCAGCGGACATCTGCCGATGAGTCGTCGAAGCCGGGTGGCAGGCCAGGGACTTCGCATCGCCGAGATTGACAAGCCGCATCACCAGCTTCAGCGCATCATAGAATTTGACTGCGGCAGCAAAGCCATCCTTGAGGCCGAAGGCCATCAGGGAGCAGGCGTGGCCGCCCAGATATTTTTGTGCCAACGCATGATATGGATTGTCGGGGAAGCTCGCGAAATTGACCCACTTGACTCTGGAGTTGCTACGCAAATATTCTGCTACTTTTTTCGCGTTTTCCGTATGGCGCTCGACCCGCAGAGCGACTGTCTCGATTCCCTGCAGCAGCAGGAAAGAACTCAGGGGCGACAGAACAGCACCGGTGGTTCGCTGATACACGCTGCGGCATCGTCCAATATACGCAGTTCTTCCGAAATGATCGGCGTAGATCAGGTCATGATAGGACGGGTCTGGATTGTTGAACATTGGGAAGCGTGCAGCGTGCTCTTTCCAGGGAAAATTGCCACTGTCCACAATAGCTCCGCCGAGTGTGGTGCCGTGTCCGCCCAGGAACTTCGTAAGAGAATGCAGCACAATATCGGCGCCATACTCGATTGGCCGCAACAGAATGGGCGTGGCGACGGTATTGTCGACAATCAGCGGCACTCCATGTTTGTGTGCCGTTTGGGCTAGTTCTTCGATATCGCAAATATTTCCCGCAGGATTGCCTACACTTTCACAGAAGACAGCGCGCGTTTTCTCATCGATCAACTTTTCTATGTCTCGCGGATGATCTGACTCTGCGAATCGGACCGTAACCCCCTGGCTTGGTAGAAGGTGAGCAAAGAGTGTGTGCGTTGTTCCGTACAGTTGAGGAACCGAGACAATGTTGCTTCCCAGTTCCGTGACGTTTTGTACCGCATAGGAGACCGCTGCCTGCCCGCTGCTTACACACAGGGCCGCCAATCCTCCCTCCAGCGCGGCCACACGCCGCTCCAGCACTTCTGTGGTGGGATTCCCAATACGGGTATAGCGATATCCTTCCGCTTCCAGGTTGAATAAGGCCGCAGCGTGTTCTGCGCTATCAAATGCGTAGGAGACTGTTTGATAAATCGGTACAGCTACAGCTTTGGTTGTTGGATCAACTTCGTAGCCGCTGTGAATCGCAATTGTTTCCCGCTTCATTTAGTTATCCGTATTGGTTGTGTCGATGCAGTCATGTTCCTGCTTCGTGATTCAATATTCTGCCGGAGTCAGATGATGAACAGCATCGCGAGCTACAAGGCGATTCATCTCGCCTACCACCCAGTGAATATCGCTTTCTGTGGTTTTGAAACTGGTAACGCACGCACGCACGACGGAAGCACCCTTGATCTTTCCTTCCGACATCCATGCGATCTGGCGCTCGCGGAGTGATGCGAGAAATTGCGTAATATCAAGGCCATCTCGTGTGAAGCAAATAACTGGAAGCGGCGTCGTGTTGACGATATGCCAGTCAGAAATAATCAGCGCGTCTCGCATCATATTCGCCATGCGGGTCTGGTGTTCGATCATCGCGGCATACCCGGATTCGCCTTGCTGCGCGAGGCTGAGAAAGAGCTTGAGTCCGATGAACCTGCGCGACCATTGTACCGATGTTGTGTATGGATCAAAGGCAGGCCCCGTGGCTTTCCCCGGCATATATGTGGCCTCCGCGCGAAAGGCCTCGGCTACACTCTCAGGATGGCGACAGAAGAACATCCCGCTTCCCATGGAAACAGAAAACCATTTGTGAGCGTCGCAAGTGATCGAATCCGCAGCTTCGATTCCAGCGAGATGGTGCCGCAGGGTGGGTGAAAGGATGGCTGCACCACCCCACGCAGCATCCACATGAAACCACAGGCCAGCATCCCTGCAAAAGCGCCCCAGTTCCGGCAACGGATCAATGATGCCAGCGGTGGTAGTTCCACCTGTGCCAATCACCATGAGCGGGAGGAACCCGTTTTTTCGATCCTCGGCAACTTGTTTTTCAAGATCTTCGAGATCCATCATTAAATCTGAGGTCGTCGCAACCGTGCGCAGGGCATTTCTTCCAAGGCCTGTCATGTGCGCGATTTTGCTGAATGAATGGTGGGCCTCGTCTGTCAGATAGATTGTGGGAGTAGCGTTGAAGCATCGAACACCGTCTTCGCCATAGCGGGGGAAGGCCCGGGTCAGGGCGACAACCACCGCCGAGAAGTTCGCTTCCGAACCACCATTGGTGAAGGTTGCAAGCGTATCAGTTGGAAGTCCAAATTTTGCGGTGAGCCAGCCGAGTGTGTGTCTTTCGATCTCGTTGGCCGCCGGCGAGGTCCGCCAACTTGCCAGCTGAGGGTTGTACATTGCAACCAGCGTATCCGCAATCACAGATGCAAGCGTTACGCTCGGATTGAACAAGCCGAAATAACGAGGATGCGTCACCTGAACCTGCCAGGTTCGTAACATCTGCTCAACATCGGCGACGACCTCATCCATCGCGATCGCTTTCGTGAAGTCGTAGCGAGACGTGAGGTAATGTCGAATTTCCTCTGGTGCCACGTTGGGGTAGATCGGACCCTGCAGGAGTTCGTCCTGTAGTCTCTCAAAATCTCCCCGGATCTCATCAATAACCATTCGCAACTCTTCTTTATAAGTGCCAAGACAACGTTAAATGGCGAATTGACCTTTTCGCAGAAAAAATTCTCAACTTCACTACTCAATAAGCAAAGCATTCCTAGTGCTTATCGGCAACCAGAGCGAAGATCATAAGCGAATCTGCCCGCTCTGAATACGATCGTACAGCGCTTTGTCGAGCTGATGAAATGTCTGCGATTCCGGATTGTCGAAATAAAGTATGTCCGTGGTAGTGGCAGGATCATATCCCTGACCTACCAGGTCAGTTTTCGAATACTTAAAAGTACCGGTTACCTCGATGTCGTTCTGGAGTCGCAGGAACACAGGGCGTGCATACGAAGGAAGACGGCCTATCATGTATTTCCGAAACGCGGAAAGGTCCATCGGATGCTCGACGACCAGAGCGGCCATGCCAGCGCGCCCCTCGGCAGCGGGAATCGTCACACCATAGACATTGGCGTGCTTCACGCCGGGAAATGCGCAGATAGCCTCCGAGACCTCGGAGGTCGCAACATTCTCGCCTTTCCATCGGAATGTGTCGCCGATGCGGTCGACGAAATAGAAAAACCCCTTCTCATCTTTCCGCATCAGGTCACCGGTGCGAACCCAGACATCCTCCGACTCAAAAACATTGCGTAGAATTTTATTCTCGGACGCCTGTTTGTCCGTGTAACCTTCGAATCGGCTACCGAGGTTCGACGGGTCGTTGACAACTTTGCCGAGAGCTTCGCCCGGTTCATTCGGAGCGCAAGGAATACAGAACCCCTGCGCATTGCGGATGGGCTCGCCCTTGTCAACATCGAATCGTACCAATGCTGGCGAAAATCGATGTGACAGATAGGAGGGAATGCGGCCAATCGCGCCACGTTTCCCCTCAGCATTGAAGAGTGAGACGCCGCCTTCGGTAGAAGCATAGAATTCGAGAATCCGCGGGATCCCGAAGCGGTCCTTAAAGTCATCCCACACATCGGACGCCAGCCCATTGCCGCAGGCCAGCCGGATTCGATGATTCAAGTCACTCGAAGACGGAAAGGCGTGGAGAAGGTAACGGCAAAACTCGCCGATATATTGAAACATCGTACAATCCCAGCGGCTAACATCACTCCAGAACTGGCTGGCCGAGAACTTTTCACGAATGACGACACTGCCACCGCCAACGAGAGTCGCGCCGGGTACCAGTACTCCACCAATACTGTGATACATCGGAAGGCAGTTATACATCCGGTCTGCCGGTTGCGCGTCCATCATGCCGGCAAACCAATGGGTCCATTGCAGGACACGTGCATGGCTGATATTGGCGGCCTTTGGCAATCCTGTGGTGCCGGACGTAAAGATATAAAGTGCACGATCTTCGATGGTCAGCGACGGCCGTTCGTTCCTGGTCAACATTTCACGCGACTGCCGCTGCATGTCATGGTCAATGCGCGGGAATGAGGCATGTTCGACGCCGTGGGCCCATATCTCTGGGGGCGCCGTAAGGTCTGGCAGCGCTGTCATCAATGGATCGAGGAACTCTTCAGACACGATGAGATGCTTAGAACGTACAACGTTGATGCAATGTGCCAGTGACGGCCCGACGAGGTTGGTATTGAGTAACGCAACCACACCACCGGCACTTGTGATGCCAAGCCATATGGCAAAATATTCAGGCCGGTTCGTCATCAACAGACAGACGACCTCACCTTTTGCGAGCCCTTGCTGAAGCGCCCAGCGGGCATATTGGTTGGAGCGCTCGACCAGCTCTCGATAGGTGAAGCACTCACGATCGGATAAAAGAGCCGACGCCCCCCCGGAGTGCGCGGCGAGTTCTTCGATCACCGTTGACAGCAGACGATCGGGATTCCGGGGTATGGGCGCGGTTAGCTCCAGCGCGCGCAACCAGCTTTTGGCAGCAGAGCCGTCTGTCTTGATCACAGGTATTGTCTGAACTTCACTCAAGCCGTATTCCCCGCATCGACGGTAAGCACCGTCCCAGTGATGTTTTTTGCTTTATCGCTAAGAAGGAACTCAACTGCATTGGCTACGTCGTCGATGTCGGCAAGTCGTCGAAGGGCACTGCGGCGTTCAATTTTCTGACGCTGCTCTTCTTTGAGGCCGTGAGTCATGTCTGTATCGACGAAGCCTGGAGCAACCGAATTTACATTCACTCCCATGCGGCCAACCTCTCGCGCGAGAGACCGAGAAAAGCCGAGGATCGATGCTTTCGTCGCTCCGTAAACAGAGAGGCCGCTATAGCCAGTAAAAGCTGTGATGGATGACAGGTTGACGATGCGTCCTCCCCCATCGGCCATCATCGAGCGAACCACATATTTAGTGAGGACCATGGGGGAGACTGTGTTCACACGCACAAGCTGTTCGATCTGAGAAGTGGGCATGAGTGCCAGAACCCCATCGAAACTAATGCCGGCATTGTTCACCAGTCCATAGATTGCCCCAAAGTCTTTTCGCAATGTCTTAACCAAGTTGGATATATTTTCAATCTCGGCAAGATCAAATGGAATAAAGTGGAACGATCCGGGATTCGCGAGTTCGGCTTCCTGCATTGCAGCCGTGAGCTCGCTATTCTGCGTACGCGCAACTACGAGGACGCGGTATCCTGTCCTAATCAGCTTGCGAGCGATGCCCAGTCCTAGGCCTCGGCTTCCACCTGTCACAATTACATTACGCATTGACACGTATCATTTTCCCAGATTCCGCAACGTCCAAGGCAGGAACGAAGTAGATCGCGGCTGGGACTTTATAAGAAGAAAGAGCTTCGCGGCAGATCAGCACAATATCGTTCTGGAGTGCATGCATATCGCGGCTGGTGGCCAATGGCGCTACTTTTAAAACCACGTCGGCGACAACGAGTGCGCCCGTAACTGGATTCTTCTTCGTCCGGACAAGAGACATCTGCACTTCAGGGTGGCGATTGATGACTGCTTCAACTTCTTCGGGATGGACCTTCAGACCTCCAACGTTGATCATTCCATCACGTCTGCCGACAAAGTGGTAGCGGCCATCTTGCAGCTCGATCATGTCACCGGTGTCTACAAAACCATCCGCACCCTTGAGAATGGGGGCTTTCTCGCCCAGATAGCAGCTCGCCGTGCGTGCTGAGCGGATTCGCAGCGAGTGATTCTCGACTTTCATATCGACCTGAGGAGTGTGCTCTATCACGCTGGCAGGAAAACCTGCGATGCCATCATTCACTTCAAATGCCACGCCAGCCTCGGTCGAGGCGAAAGCGTGGGCGATGCGAGCTTGAGGATAGAAAGACCGGAGACGATTCAAAATTGCCTGGTCGGCGATTTCTCCTGACAATCGAATATATTTGGGGTCGATCAGGCGAGCCGAAGGGCTCATCAAAGCACGACGCCATTGCGAAGGTGTTCCGGAAATATGGGTGACTCCGTGTGAGCCGGCCCGAGCAAGAAAATCTGCCGTCGACTCATGTGCGCTTGTTAGCACCAGAGATTTACCCGTAAGAGCGGCCCGGAGAAGGATCTGCAATCCTCCGTATCGCCGAATGTCATAAAACGTGCTCCAGACAATCGGCTCTGCCGAAGTACTTCCCAGCTCAATTGCGCCAGCCAGGCTCGCCAGCGTATGAACGACCAGCTTTGGCACTCCCGTTGTACCGGACGTGAGAAGTATCCATTCTGTTTGGTGTTGAATGGTTCGATCGTAATTTCCGGGCGCGATCTCCCGGCTGCAAGGGCAGAAAATCAGAGGGCGTGGACTGCCCAATGCGAACGTTGTTCGATCGGACACGATCGCATCCACCTCAGCGGTATCAATAACAAAGGGAAGATGTTCGAGCGGCAAGTCTGGCGGACAAAGAACAATGCGGCGCGCAATGCCATCCAACTCGATCAACGCTGATGCTGTCGTGAACTGGTTTGTTGTCGTGACGAGTACAGATCGCCCGCAAAGTTCCTCTCCCCGACCATAGAGGGTGGACCCTGCAACCAGATCGCTCAAGGCGATACTGGCTTCCGCACCAAATACAGAGCGGCCGGACAAATCGCCCGCAGCGTTCAACGCGTGCCAAAGAGAGGCCGATTTATTTGGTTGCATTTTCATAAAATTCTACAAACTCGCCAAAGGTTCGAGGAAACAGTGCATCTTCTGAGGAAGTGAAAGGATCCACCCCGAGCGCTCCCTCAAGTCGAGCTACGATGATTGCGAAACAAAGTGAGTCGAGCCCTGATTCCAGTAGCTCGAGGCTGTCTGTTAGTGGCGCCAGTCGATTGCCTTGTTCTCTGGCGACCTGTGTAAATTGACTTGCAATCTCAGATCGAACAGTCATTACAGTCATTTGCGCTGATTCTCAACTTTCCAAAAACCTGCTTTTTCAGGCATTGCTTGCAATTTCAGTAATCATATTGCTATTGCTGGCACTGGATACATAACACTTACATCAGGGCATCTACCCTTGCATGTGAGACATAAGCGGACAGCCATGGTTCCATATGCTACCAGGCTGCCGCCAGCCCGCTTGCGATGTCTCCCGGAGCGATTAGGCTGAGAGAGTATCTACGTGTCCGTCAACGACAATTTGCATCAGTTTACGGAGGAGATAAACGCCCTCAAGAATATCCTGCTTCGAGTCGAGCGGGTTGATGTCCGTCTCTACCGCCAGTGCGCGGAAAAGCCCCTCGGTGTGTTCGATGTCGCAAACGCCGTGCACATCCGTGTACTCCATCTCCGTGGAACCCTCGGCTCGTGCCAGGTCTGCCAAATAACCCATAAACCTCTGTATGAATCCTTCGAAGAAGGCCATCGTGGCAAGCGACTGCACGGCCGAAAGCCGGCCCAGAAACAGGCGGACATTGGTCAGATCTTCATGCACAATGAGCGCGTCGGAGTCTGTTGGAAACGCATGAGCTGCAATCGCGAACCTGCGCAGCATTGCCGGATGAGCGTCGCGTACTTCCTCGTGGAGATTCTCCAGCAGAATAGGGCGTGCTTCTTCCGCTTGGACGGCGAGAAGAGTCGCTGTCATCCAGTAAATGAAGTTGCCTTCCAGGACTGCAGTGTAGCGCGCAATCATTCCACGTCTCTCTGCGCTTGTCAGATGGTTCGGGTCTGGCAGCGAAACGATAAGGTCATCGATCATACTGCTGATGGCCTGTTTGATTGAGGCGTCCACTTGGTGGTTCTCTGACTGCTTCGGCATGAGTAACGTCGTGTTCATAATTTATTTACCTTTCCTCTGGGTTGGTAAGTTTGCAAATGGCTGAAACAAATAGGTACAGGCGTAGACTGCCTTTGCCTTAACCACGATAAGTTCAAAATTGGGAACGCTGTCTGTTGTTGATCTTGGAGCGGTCGACTCGCTTTATGCATGAGGGAGCGCTGGATGAAAGCTTTCACCTCCTGTATATTGACCGTCCAGAAATACTCCCGCCCAATCTCCTGCTGCAGCGGGTTCCACGTCCGAAGCATCAATCTCTACTGCTACGGATTGTGCGAGCATGTTTACGGAGAGCACTAGACGGTACTGATTCTTTTTACGAACCAGAACTCCTTCCACACCTTCAAGGCAGCCGCGCATAACTCGAACCCGCTCACCGCACTTTAGAAACGGATGCGGTTCTACATGGCACGGCTCTGCAACAATCTTTCGAATTGCCTGAATCTCCTCGTCTGGAATTAACGCGGCACGTTCGCCGCTAGACAGGATCATGTGAACCCCTGGGGTCGTCACGACCTGCAGTCGGCGACTGAACCCACCCCGAACGAATACATAGCAAGGAAACAGCGGCAGCGAAAGCGCTTTACTTCTGTCTTTCCAGCGGCGTATCGACTCATAGAGCGGCAGAAACACCTCAAAGCCCTTTGCCGACAGTGTCTCCGCCACCACCTTCTCGTGTTGATGGCGGGTATAGAGTGCCCACCAGGACAAATCTTCTCCCACTCCAAGGCCGGCAATCTGTGAGGTCAGCATCTGGCTCGCCTCTCCTTCCAATGGGCAATATTTCTTCTCTGCAGTAGAGGGATATAGCTTCGCCCTGTGGGCTACAGCCCTCGGTTTTACTCTATGGCTCAAATTTCGAGCATTTCGCCCTGCTTCAGGGCCCAAGTACGACTTCGTCTTACACTTTGCCGGGATATCTCCCGATCAATCCATGTTGAGGCGAATCTTCATTTCGGCCTGCGTGACGAAGAAGCTGCGAATGGGCAATAGCGGAGACGATGGCAATAGCACTGGTTGGCGCATTGCGCTTCGACGATCTCACGACTACTCCACGGCAGAAAAATTCAGCGATACACGCGCCGTACAATGCATCAAAATAAAACTTCATCTCGATGGCTGTTTTCGGGTCCATTGCACGATCGATCCGAATCAATACTCCAGGGATGCTGATATTTCAGTCATACCGTCGTGCCATTTGCGCTCTCCTTGATCGCAATGGCGAATCGCCATCTTTAGTATGGCGACACTATATGCAAGTGAGATACCAATAGCCTGTTAGATGTGTGGAGAAAAGCAAGAACCTAAAATGCTGATATATAAGAACTTATTTTCGCAGCAAGGTATTTTCGAGAGAGCTATTTGCTGAGAGCTGAAGGTCTTCCGAACTTAGTGTGCAAAAAAATACATATTTAAGCGGATATGGATTGCTTTCTGGTTCCTTAAGCAGATATTGAGTAGATAGTTGGGGTTGGCTGAAGAAGTGGGGAAGAAGGCCTAGCCGGAAGCGGCTGCCGTAGCCGGGTTCCTGTGCCTGCCGGGGTCGCATGCCGGAGCCT
>DATAWK010000030.1:0-35938 GCA_036267255.1 Acidobacteriaceae bacterium
AGCGTATTACGCCCAGCGCGAACAATGCGTTTGTGCCAGTAGCGCGAGATTCCGTATTTTTGCTCAGCGAGCGCGTAGATGGCCTCATTGATTTCCATCTCCGAAAGGCCGGGACGGATGAGTTTGTTCGACTCGACGTCCGCGAACAGCGCACTCGCCTTACGCTGCGCCTCCAATAAACCAACTTCAATTTCTTCTTCCGATTGTTTCGTGGAGACGTAGCCGCCTTCAGCGTTCTTAGTGTGCAATCAATACCGCCTTTTCTAAACCTGCTCTGTTCACTTCTGTTCGAACTCCTGCTGGCAGTTGTTTCCATAAGTGAACGAATGCAGGATGAAATCGTTGCGCTCCGGCTTGAGAACGAGCAGATGCGAACCGAAAGCCGCGTTCTTGACCAGATAATACATTCGCGGTTCACTCACTTCCAGATACGACCCCTGAGTGTCGAAGTGCAAATCCACTCCAGCGTCGCTCTGATCGATCGGCTTCCCGTCCTGCAGCAGATAAACGCGCACTGGCTTCTTAGGATCGGTGACACTGAGGACGGCATAAACCGAGCGGGCGTGGTAGCGCAGTTGCGCGAGGTCGTGCTTATCGTCCGAGGTAATACCGTCCTGTTGCGTGATCCATCTTCCCGAAAGCAGGACCTTGCCGTCGGCAGGGGCTCCATCCGCATGAAAATCAGTGGCCTCGCCATTATTCTTGTAGCCTTTGGGATTGGCGATGGCGCCGCGTCCGAACCAATCCCCCACGTAAGTTTCGTCGGTGCAAACCCCGCACGAAGCAGCAAACGTATCTTCCGGCGGATCGAGTGGAAGCTTGGTTACCCCGGGATGTGCAGGCGCGAGCAACGCGCGAATCTTTTCCTCCATCGGCTGGTTATTTCCTTCACCTTCGAGGTGCAGCACAATATTGCCTTCTTGATCGATGAGGTATCGGTTTGGCCAAACGTCGGAATGGTAAGCGTTCCAGATGGAGCCGTGAGTATCGGCAACGACGGGCCAGGGCAGTTGAAAACGCTTGGCGGCTTCGCGAACATTATCGACGCTGAAGCCGATGGCAAACTCACCGTAATGCACGCCAACTATATCGAAACCGTCGGAGTGATATTTGGCGTACCAGCGTTTGAGCACGGCGAAGTCACGGATGCAATTAATGCAGGTGAACTCCCAGAAATCGATCAGCAGAACGTGTCCTCGATAACCTTTGATCGAGTGCGGAACGTTCTTTGCCCCAACCCCAGCGTCAACCCATTGCGCATCGGGGGTGAAGTTTGGCGCCTTTTGCAGTTTTTGGTCGCTCGCTCGCGCGAAGTTGACAAGCAGCAGGGTGATGACAAGAGTTGAAACCAGATTTCGCATTACCATCCATTCTAGATCAATGGTCGGCGAAGTCCGGTTAGCTGCGAGCCGGGCACACTTGTATTGTTTTCTTTATATCGTTAGACGATATATAAGGGGATGTATGGCTGAGATGTCATGGCCGACCCGAACCGCCGAAGAACGCAAGGGGACACGTCCGTAACATTCAAACTACGTGCTCTCCATAGGAACTAATTTTGACTTTACAGTGACTCGCTCCCATCAATGATGGCGCGGCGGTAACAGTCCTTGTGAACCGATCGGCCCTTTGCATCCTGTACAAGCTCGTCCGACGGGCAGGGCTTTTCGCAGAGAGAACAGATTGGAGCGGGGATGGGAACGGTGGAGTGGGTCGGGGTGCCTTGGGTCATAGGTAGCAATCGTGGGCGTCGAACTCGGCGCGCACCGCAAGCAATTGATCGTCGATCAGCTTGCCTGCCTGGGGCCTCGATTCGAATTTCTTTCCACACGCGCCACAAAACGCAATCACAGCCTTGTCGTTCTCCAGGTCGGAGAAGCTGAGATCACGCTGCGGTTTTGTCGAAAGCGTATGCACGAAAACCTGCTGGAAGAGCCTAGCACCGAACGAGTACGCCGCAGAGCGCCAAGTTGCGCCAGCTAGCGCGAGCGTGAAGGAAAGCAGATTCTGATTCCGGTGCGTAGAACTCGGTAACAGCTCGGGGCAAGTCAATCGAGCTACTGTATGACGTTGCTATACCGTGTCCGGCACACGTTCGTATGAATGCGGCTCATTATATAGTTGTATGCAGCAAGCGGCGGGGCGGATGGTCTCTGATGTGTCTGGATGGTCTTAGTCTCAAAGCCGACGGTCATCTATAGAAGCAGCAAGATTTGGACGACCAAGCCATGGGCTGGAAATTGGCAAAAATTTGGCTCGAGCGAGAGATGAGCCAAGGAACGAATCAGAAAGCTAAGGTTTTGGCGTCAGGTGGAAGAACTTTGCCGCCGAGCTTTGGAACTCGATGAAAGCGGCCGCGCCGACGTTTCTCCGCTCCGCTTGCCAAGGTGACGACCCCGGTTGCGTCATAAGATGGAGTCGTTCTTGACTCATGAGAAAAATATCGAGCATCTTATGGAAACTTCCGCTCTGGAGGTCGCGGGAAAAGCCCTGGCCAACGCGAACAGCAAGGAAAACGTGAAGAGCATCGTTGGAAGCACGGTTTCACATTATCGCGTGATCGACAAGCTGGGTGCCGGAGGGATGGGCGTAGTCTACAAGGCGGAAGACACCAATCTCGGTCGTCTCGTAGCTCTGAAATTCTTAGCCGACGATATAGCGCGCGACTCGCAGGCTCTCAGCCGGTTTCAGCGCGAAGCCAAAGCCGCATCGGGACTGAACCACCCCAACATTGTCACCATTTACGAACTTGGAAATGTCGACGGAACGCACTATATCGCAATGGAAATGGTTTCCGGCGAGACTCTCCGTTCGCTGATCGCTTCTCAGCCGGTTCCCTTTCGCAAGGCCATCGCCATCGCCACGCAGGTTGCCGATGCCCTTGCCAAAGCTCATGAAACCGGTCTGGTCCATCGTGATCTGAAACCTGAGAACCTAATGGTTGCCGAGGATGGTACCGCCAAGATTCTCGACTTCGGTTTGGCAAAGCTCCGCGGACCCGATCAAAACCTGGATTCTGACGCCTCGACTTTGGTGAGTTCGATCAGCGAGCCAGGAACAGTGATGGGAACGATCGGCTATATGTCTCCTGAACAGATGAATGGCGGCATCGTAGACTTTCGTTCAGATCAGTTCTCTTTCGGCGCAGTGCTCCATGAAATGGTTAACGGGCGTCCGGCGTTTCCAGGAAGAACCAGAGCGGAAATCATGGCTGCCATTCTCCGCGACCAGCCGGAGCGGCTGACTTCGATCAAGCTTCAGGTGCCAGCACCTTTCTTCTGGATTCTGGAGCGGTGCCTGGCCAAGGACCCGAATCAGCGTTACGCATCGACTCGAGATCTCGTTCGCGATCTCACGAGGATTCGCGACCTGCGCATTGATCCCGGCACTCGGGACGCGCTCCCCAGTTCAAGCAGCATTCCCGTCCAACGCACGGCGCTTGTAGGACGCGAACGGGAAGTCGCTGCTCTTCGGCATCTCGTCGAAAGGGACGATGTCCGGCTGATCACGCTAACGGGGCCCGGTGGGATCGGAAAGACCCGGCTCGCCCTACAGGTAGTTGCTGAAATGACGGGAGGCTTCGCCGGCGGCGTTTGTTTCGTTTCCCTTTCGGCCGTCGGCAAAACCGAGTCGCTGACTGCGGCGATGGCGCGGGGGGTTGGACTGCGTGAAATACCGGGTCAGTCGGCAGACGAGACCCTGAGAGAGTACGTTAGCGGGCTCACCCAGCCATTGCTTCTGTTACTCGACAACTTTGAACATCTACTCTCCGCAAGTTCTGATGTCGCGGAGTTGCTCACTCTAAGCCCTAATCTGAAAGTGGTCGTAACCAGCCAGGCATTGCTTCACATTTACGGGGAGCACGAATTTCCCGTCCCACCTCTACCAGTGCCTGATGCGAAATCCGGGGCCATCGCGCCGGAATCCCTTTTACATTTCCCCGCGGTCGCGCTTTTTCTGGAGCGCGCCAAAGCTGCAAAGAACGATTTCAGGCTAACAAAGGAAAATGCAGCAGCCATTGCCGCCATCTGTGTGCGGCTGGACGGATTGCCCCTTTCGATCGAACTGGCCGCGTCCCGCGTCAAAATGCTTTCGCCTGCCGCCATGTTGACACGCCTGGACTCCTCGCTGACTTTGCTCACAGGCGGGGCGCGTGATCTGCCCGTGCGCCAGCAAACGCTTCGCGGGACCGTGGATTGGAGTTACAGCCTGCTTAATGCCGCGGAGCAAAGCCTCTTTCGGCGGCTTTCCGTGTTCGTCGGCGGCTGCACGTTGGAAGCTGTTGAAGCCGTGTGCGACACCAAGGCCGACCTTGGCTTGGATGTGCTCGATGGCGTGACGTCGATGGTCGACAAGAGCCTGGCGCAGCAACTCGAGCACTCCGGAGCAGAGACGCGCTTTGTGATGCTCTCGGCGATTCGAGAATATGCTTTGGAACGTTTGGCGGGAAGTGGCGAGGAGTTTGCAACTCGACGCGCTCATGCTGCGTATTACCTTGTGCTTGCCGAGGAATGCGGCGGTGAACTGGCCACCCATCCCGAGTGGCTTGAGCGTTTCGATCTCGAGCAGAATAATTTTCGCGAAGCATTGGAATTTCTGATTAAAACCGGCGATGCAGAATGGGGCATGCGCCTCGGCTCCGCACTTTTTCACTTCTGGGAGACGCGTGAGCACTTCTCGGAAGGCCGCGCGTTATTGGAGAGACTCCTGAAGTTGCCGGGAGCAGGCCAGCCCAAAATGCGCGCTCGCCCTTTGTTCTACGCCGCGGTTCTCGCCGTCGCACAGGGAGATTTCCCATCCGCTCAGAAATTGCAGGAGGAAAGTCTGGAGGCCTGCCGCGAACTGCACGACCACCGCGGGGCCGCCGTGGCGCTCAACGCATTAGGGGTCACGGCCCGCGATCGTGGCGATCTCAAAGAAGCGTGTTCACTCTTCGAGCAGTGTGCCGCGACATGGAGAGAGCTGGGTTCTTCTGTTGATACTGCTCGTGCACTTAGCAACCTGGCCAATGTGGTCAGGTTGCAGGGTGACCTTGGCCGTGCTTCGGCGCTTTATGAAGAGTGTCTGGCCATTTTTCGCCAGACCGGCGACCACTCCGGTGTGGCTTGGACACTGAACTACCAAGGCGATCTCATGCGCGAGTCGGTTGATGCCAGCGCTGCTCGCTCGTATTACGAGCAGAGTCTTTCATCGTTCAGGCAACTAGCGGATGGGTGGGGCGTCGCGAGCGCCTTATGCGACTTGGCTCGGCTTGGTGCGGCAGAGGGTAAGCATGACGATGCGGAGCATCTTTACGGCGAGAGCGTCAAGATGTTCCAGGATCTCGGACATAAACGTGGAATCGCGAGGGTGCTCGAGTGTTTCGCGGTCAGTGCAGCGGCACAGTCCAGACCGGAGCAGGCCTTGCGCCTCGCAGGAGCCGCTGCCGCATTACGCCAGCGCGTCGGTGCGCCCCTCATTCCCGCCGAACAGGCCGGGTTGGAAAGGAAGCTGGAACCTGCGCGCAACCAGCTTACAAACACCGCCAGCCTGCAGGCCTGGTCGTCCGGCTGGGAGATGTCGCCAGAGGAAGCGGTGCACGAGATCCTGGGCTCGAAGGGCGATTCGGGCACAGGTCATGGTTCTGCCAGCGGTTAACCTGCTGTCTTGGGGTCGATCAATCGACGTACCGCTGACACTCGGTTCACGGGGAATCCGCCACGACGCCCATGTTCACGGACGCTTTCCTCATCCGGCGCCTGGTACACGCAATAAACCTTGTCGCCAGTCACGTAGCTGTGCAGCCACTTAATCTTTGGACCCATGTCGTTGAGAACGCCTACTGATTTCTTGGCAATTTCCTGGAGTTCCGCGTCCGACAGATTTCCTGCTCCCGGGATATCACGCTCGATTACATATTCAGGCATAGGCACCTCACAGCTTTGCTATGGTAGCAAATTCATTCTCTACTGGTTGGAGCTCGAGTCAAGCGGTGATCGCGATGACGCGGAGTGGGCTGCCCGAACCGCCAGCGATTTTCAACGGCGCGGCGATGACGACGGCTCCGGTCGCCGGAAGCTGATCCAGATTGCACAAGCTGGCCAAGCCGAACTTGCCGCTGCCGTGCATCAGGTAGTGATTGGGGAATGGAGGATCGAAGGTGAATGCCTGACCGGCATCAGTCCCGACAGTTTCCACGCCCACGCCAAGCACTTCTCTTTCTTGGGCTAGTAGCGCCGAACTTTCGCGGGCTAACCCTGGAGTGTGCGGACCACTTTCCTTCGCGTTGATGTAATCCTTCGGGTCTTTGCGCTTCGACCAGTCGGTGCGCAAGAGAACCCATGCGCCTGCTGGGATGCGGCCGTGCTCTTCCTCCCACTCCCGGATGCGCTCGGCAGGCAGAAGATAGTCCGGGTCGCGAGCACATTCGACCGTGATATCCATCACGCAAGCCGGGCCAATAAATTTTTTCGGCGGTATGCGGTCGACCGAATTGTCAGGGAGATCCTTTCCTGAAACCCAGTGGATTGGTGCGTCGAAGTGGGTTCCGGTGTGTTCGCCGGTTTCAAATCCGTTCCAATACCAGGCGGGACCACGCTCATCATAGTAGGACAGCTCCCAGATTTTGAAAGCAGGGGTGTTGTTGAACTGCGGCGGCAGAGGCAGTAACGGTGTCTGTGGACTCAAAGGCTGAGTGAGATCCACCACACGCAGGTGGCCCGCTGCTAGTTCTTCAAGCAATTGAGCCAGGACATGAGACATTCGCCCCTCCTTATTAGTATTCGTCGTTCGTACGGCTGGCCGTTGTTTTCCCTGCCAGAGTTGTGCAGAGAATCACCGCCGCTTGAGCGATTGGATGTGACGCCGGAACTCAAAGCGATTTTCCAGCAAAGAGAGATCGGTGATATAGCCGGCTGGGCCGGTTGCCTCCACCTTTGCCACAATGGTGGTCAGTTGGTTGCCGCGCAACGCGTCTTTCACTGAGCTGGTGAAATCCTCCACCGTGCGCACCGTGAGCGATTCCGGAACTCCGGATGCGCGGGCGATTCCTTCCAAATCGGTTCCTGTACCGGTTGCGGTAGGAAAGCCTCCGACCGACAACAAGCTCTCGTTGTCAAAAACAACATGGACCAGATTGCGAGGTTTGTACCGCGCCATGGTGCTGAGAGTGCCTAGATTCATCAGGAGCGACCCGTCGCCATCGAAAACAATGATTTTTTGCTCCGGCAGAGATAGCGCTAAGCCTAATCCGGTAGAAGAGGCGAGGCCCATGGCGTGTTGCAGATAAAAGAAATTTGGCCGGTGACCGAGCGAATGCAGTTCGGCCGCAGTCGCGCCCATAATCGTAACGACCAGACAGTTCTCCAGTTCGGGATAAATAGCTCGGAGACATTCGAGGCGCAGCATTACTCCTCCCACATCAGATCGCGCGTAAGCAAAAGCGCAACGGGTTGAAGGCTGCTTTCGGCCAGCGTTTGCGCATGGCGAATGCGTTTCTCGACGTTCTCGACCCGGTCGAGAAAAGAGTAAGGAATGCCCATGGCGCGCAATAAGGATTCCGTAACGTTCCCACCCTGGGTTTGCCACGGATCACGCTCGCCAAAGCTCCCACGGTAGCTGATGAGCATCAACAAGGGAATTTTGTACAGATGAGCGAATGAAACGATACCGTTGATCGACGCCAGGAAGCCGTGGTTCTGCATCAGCATGGCGGACTTGACGCCGGCGAAGTGCGCTCCCGCCGAAATGCCCACTCCTTCCTCTTCTTTTGCCAGTCGGACAAGAATCATTTCCGGGTCGTCGTCCGCCATGCGAATGAGATGAACGAGCCAGGTCTCCGGCAGAGCCGAGAGCATCCGGATGTCACACCTTTTCAGAGCATCGAAAATGACTTTCGAACTGGCTACGGATACTGGCATATTAGGCGATGTCGGAAAGAGCGGCTTTTACTCAGAAAACGAAAACAGATATTCTAGCCCACAGCGACGGAAGGCGCTGTGTTTTTCCGAGGCCGAGGAGGCAATTGCTTGCCAGGCGAAGGCATTCTGAATCCCGAGAGCGCGACAGCAGTAGGCAGCTTTCCGATCGCCCGCGTTCGGGCGGCTTTTCCAGCACTGAATCGGCCCCCGGAGTTCATCTTCTTTGACAATGCTGCGGGCGCGCAGGTTCCGAAGGTCGTCCTCGACGCCGTGAACCATCACCTGCTCGATTGCAACGTGCAACGCGGTGGACGCTACGCCAAGAGTCGCGAGGTGGACGAGACCATTGTTCGAGCCAGGCAGAGTGTGGCCGACCTGGTGAATGCTCGCGATCCCGATGAAATCGCGTTCGGCATGAACGCCACTTCTTTCATTCGCATGGTAAGCCTGGCAGTTGGCCAGACTCTCGCAGCGCGAAATGAGATCATCGTGACGGAGATGGACCACGAAGCCAACGTGGCAACATGGCTGGCATTGGAGCGCAACGGGGCCAAATTCCTTTGGTGGAAGATGCGCGAGGATGGCCTGCTGCATGTCGACGATCTGGTTCCACTGCTCACCTCGAAGACACGTCTCGTGGCCTGTACGCTTACGTCGAATGCCCTCGGCTCGATTGTGGACGTCGCGGCCGTGGCCGATGTTGCGCACCGGGCTGGCGCAGAAATTTTTCTCGATGCGGTGCACTACGGGCCGCACGGATTAATCGACGTGCAGGCGTTCGATTGCGACTATCTGGCGTGCTCCGGCTACAAGATTTTCGCGCCTCACATGGGATTTCTCTGGGGTCGCCGGCATTTGCTCAAGGCATTGCCGACCTTCCGCGAAGACTTCATACCAGATGAGCCACCAGGAAAGATCGAAGCGGGCACATTTATTTATGAGAATGTCGCCGGCATGGATGCGGCTGTGCGCTATCTCGAAGACCTCGGCAACGGACTTCACATCGCTGACAAAACTCTCTCGCGCCGGGCCGCCCTGCAAAAAGCGATGGCAGAGATCCAGGCCTATGAGCAAGGACTTACGCTCGAAATGCTCGATGTGCTGAATCGTTGTGGCGCGACAGTCTACGGCATCGTCGATAGAGCGCGTATTCGTCAGCGCGTGCCTACGCTGTGCTTCAATCTGCCGAAAATCGCTCCCGCAAGAGTCACCGAAGAACTTGCCCGGAGAAATATCGGCGTACGCGACGGCCACATGTATGCGCCTCGCCTGATGAAGCGCCTTGGTCTTGCCGTAGAGAGCGGCGCAGTGCGGGCTTCCCTGGTCCATTACAATACGCGCGAGGAAGTACGCGAGTTCGGCGACGCACTGGCCGAAGTTGCCCGCTCATGCTGACCGACAAGCAAGTTCGAGACATTCGCTCCCACTTCAAAATTTTTCAGCGCAAGATTTATCTCAACACCTGTTCGCAAGGCGCGCTGTCCCGTGCGGTTGAAAATGGTCTCAACGAGTTCATCGCAAGCTGGCATGAGCAAGGCTCGCCGTGGGAAACGTGGGTAGAGCATTACGAGGCAGCCCGAACAGCTTTTGCCAGGTTCATCCACGCGAGCCCGGACGAAGTGGCCATTGTCACCAGCGTTTCCGCAGGCATCAACGGAATTGCCAGCGCCTTAAACTTCCGTGAACGGAACAAAGTCGTGATGGGGGAGTTCGAGTTTCCCACCATGGGGCACGTCTGGCTCGGTCAGCGGGTTCGTGGGGCTGACGTGCAATTCGCGAAAGCGGAAGGCAATTCGATTCCGGCAACGAATTACGAAAAGCTCATCGACGGTAGAACGCTGATTGTGCCCATGACGCATGTCTGTTTCAAGAACGGATTCCGTACTCAGGTCAGGGAGATCGAGAAAATGGCTCACAGCGCCGGTGCGCTGGTGATGCTCGACGATTATCAGGACTGCGGCACTCGTCCGGTTGATGTGAAGGCGATGAATTTGGATTTCTACGTGACCGGAACTCTAAAATATCTTCTCGGCCCTCCCGGCCTCGCTTTTTTGTACGTTCGCAAGGAACTAATTCCGTCATTGTCACCGACGATTACGGGATGGTTTGGCCAGACGAACCCGTTTGCATACGATCCGCAGCATTTCGAGTTGTCGCCGACAGCGCGAAGATTCGAATCGGGGTCTCCGTCAATCCCAAATGTGTATGCGGCGATGCCCGGATTCCAGATGCTCGAAGAAATCGGCATGGACGAAGTAGGCGGTCACGTCGAGAGTCTAGCGCGATCGCTTTTGAATCGCGCGCGCGATCTGGGCATTCTTGCGAAAACTTCAGCGGGGACATCGGGGCCGCTGGTGGTGTTGCAGTGTCACGATTCGGCACAGATGCTGCAGAAATTAGCCCAGGATGGCATCGTCGCCTCGAACCGCTTCGACGGCCTGCGAATCTCGTTTCACGTCTATAACACGCTCGATGACGCGGAAGCGGTGGTCGAGGTTCTCAAGAAGAACATGCATCTCCTGTCGGTTGCCCCTGCCAGCGTTGCCAGCCATGACTGATCAGCCAGTTGCGAGCGGCGCCACGCTGCTGCCGCCGGAAAAATCTCCAACGCAAGAGACAACGGGTCTGCACCGCGCGCTCAGCCAAAGACAGCTCACGATGATGGCCATCGGAGGGGCCATCGGCGTTGGTTTGTTTCTGGGCAGTAGCGTTACGATTCGATTGGCTGGCCCGGCGGTGATTCTCTCTTATCTTCTCGGCGCCGGAATTGCATTAGTTGTCTCGTACGTTGTGGCGGAGATGGCGGTCGTGCATCCAGTCGCGGGAGCATTTGGCGCTTATGCGGAAATCTACCTCAACCCGTGGTCGGGATTTTCGGTTCGCGCGACTTACGGGGTGGCGCAAATTATCGCCGTAGGCGCCGAGGTCACCGCCGCAGGGATATACATGGCCTACTGGTTTCCGAATGTCCCGCAATGGATTTGGGTGGTGCTGGTTTCAGCTGCTCTGGTAGCACTCAATTCCATGCAGGTGAATCGCCTGGGTGAGTTTGAATATTGGTTTTCAATGATTAAGGTCACAGCCATCATCGCCTTCATCGCCGTCGGACTGATCTTGATCTTCGGCCGCGGGTCTCATGGGACCAATGCATGGGCCAATCTGACGCAGCACGGAGGCTTTCTCCCGGCTGGATGGAAAGGAGTCTGGCTTTCGCTCACCATCACGATCACCAGCTATATGGGTGTGGAAGTCCTGGCCGTGACCGCGGGGGAGGCTGAACGCCCTGAGGTCACCATACCCCGAGCCATGCGGAGCATTGTCTGGCGGCTGATCCTCTTTTATGTGCTGGCGATTGCGATTATGGTTGCGATGGTGCCGTGGAACGAGAGCACCAGTTCGTCGAGCCTTTCCGGCAGCCCTTTCGTCATCGCATTCTCGGCAGCGCACGTGCCCTTCGCAGCCGCAATCATGAATTTTGTTGTGCTCACCGCGGCGCTCTCGAGCGTTAATACCGACCTGTATCTTTCGACCCGCATGCTGTTCTCCCTCGGACAGGAAGGTTATGCTCCTGGGTGGATGGGCAAGGTGAGCCGCAACGGCGTGCCGCATCTTGCTCTGCTGGCTTCGACCGCGGGAATTATTGCCGCCATTTTGCTCGCCATCTTCGCCCCGAAGAATGCTTTCCTGATGCTTTACGGAGTGGCAATCGCGGGGATGCTCTTCGTCTGGCTGGTGATTCTAAGCAGCCATCTGCGTTTTCGCAAAGCCATTGCTCGCGAGCGCCTGTTAAGTTTGCCGATGCGCTTGCGAGCGCATCCTTTTTTTACCGTCGCTGGCATTGCGTTGCTTCTGGCAATTGCGATGACGACCTTCTTTGTGGACGGGCTGCAATGGTCGGTGCCCGCATTTGCCGTTTTTCTGGGGTTGATCACGCTGTATTTCCGTCGCCGGGAAGGCAGGATCGCGGAATAGTTTTCCGAAGCTCATGGTGAGCCAGAACAGCTCAACGCAAGACAGCCGTGTACACGCCCGCGCCTGTCGGGAGACGTATTCTGCCCTTGATCGCCAGTTCAAAGGTGATCTCTTGCGCCCGGACGATCCCGGATATGAAGACGCTCGGACAATCTGGAATGGCATGGTTGCCCGCCGGCCTGGACTCATCGCGCGTTGCGCCGATGTGAGCGATATTCAGGCTGCGATCCGAAGTGCAACTGACACAGGCATTCTTACCGCCGTCCGCTGCGGCGGGCACAGTCTCGCGGGTTTCAGCACCTGCGATGGAGGGTTAGTCATCGACCTTTCGAGAATGCGCTATGTGTCCGTTGATCCCGATGCGCACCGGGCCCGCGTTGCCGGAGGCTGCCTACTGGGTTCGATCGACACGGCGACGCAGAAAGCAGGGCTGGTATCTCCCTCGGGAGTCGTTTCACACACTGGCGCTTCGGGACTAATTCTCGGGGGTGGCACAGGCTGGCTCACGCGCCGCTTCGGTTTGTCCTGCGACAATGTCGAAGCTTTTACTCTCGTCACCGCCGATGGCTCTATCGTCCGTGCCAACTGCAAAGAGAATGTCGATCTGTTTTGGGCTCTGCGCGGCGGCGGCGGCAACTTCGGAGTCGTGACCGAATTCGAACTGAAACTTCATCCGCTGAAATCGGTCGCGCTTGCTGAGGGACTGACCCCCGAGGCCGGCATTCGCCAACTGCTCGAGTTCTGGCGGGACTTTATGGCCGATGCCCCGTTCGACTTGAAATGGAATCTCGACCTTCGCCTTGCTCCGAATACGGAGAAAATTCCACCGCCGCTTCGCGGGCACCCAGTGGCCGCCAGTTCTTTGATTTGGACCGGCTCGCCTGATGAGGCGCAACCATATTTCGAGCGCGCTTTCTCTTTCTGCCACCCGGATTCCGTGCGGAGCCAGACTGTTTCTTTTCTGAATCTGCAAACCATGGCTGATTCCGATTTTCCGCATGGGCGGCGATACTACACGAAGTCAGGGTACTTTACGCGCCTCGACGATGCCACGATCGACCGCTTCCTAGAGGCGCTGGTTTCGATTCCGTCGCCAGAAACACAGATCGAACTTACTTATCTAGGCGGTGCAGCGGGGCAGATTGCCGCCGATGAAACCGCGTTCGGGAGCCGCGACGCTCCGTTCATCACCAATCTACTGGCCAATTGGACGGACCCCGCTGGCGACGCATTGCATCTTTCCTGGATCCGCTCACTGTTTGAAAAACTGCGCCCGTCGATGACGTCGGGCGTCTATGTGAATTTCATGAGTGGCGACGAGCAGGACCGGGTATCGGAGGCTTATCAACAACGATGGGACCGCATGGTCGCGGTCAAAACGCAATATGATCCCGGCAACTTCTTCTGCCTGAATCAGAATGTCCGGCCGCAGAAGAGGCCATGAGATCCCAATGAACGTTGAATGCCCCGGTAATATTTGCTACGGTTGTCCCTTCGATGAATCAAGATTTCCGCTTTCGTAACATCAGGCATGGGATCGAAACGCTGAAATCCAGTTTTAGCCTGCCGCGCCATCGGCATCTGGAGCCCTACGCCACCGTGGTCGTGGAGGGTTGCCTTGAGGAGGCCGGATATAACGGCCGGATTCGAGCCGGAGCAGGCGATGTTCTTATCCATCCGCAACTCGACTGTCACGCGAACCCCGGAGTTTTCGCCGGCCTTCGCATGGTGCGGCTGCCGTGGACGGATCCGGAAATATTGTCCGGTATTTATCATGTCGATGACGTCGGAGAGATAGTGCGCGCCGCAGAGAAAGATTCGACCCAGGCTGCATCGCTACTCAGCGAACTACTGCGGCAGCGCATCGCCGCCTCTCCACATCTGCGCAATGACTGGCCCGACCTACTTGCAAAAGACCTCCACTCCGGCGCGAGGATGCGCATCGGCGAGTGGGCGCGTTCGCACCGGCTTGCTCCGGAAACCGTCTCACGCGGCTTTGCCCTCGCGTACGGAGTTTCGGCAGAAGTATTCAAGGCCGAGTCGCGTGCACGCAGGGCTTGGCTGCGGATTACGACATGCGGCGATGAACTCGCGATGATCGCAGCAGAAACCGGCTTCGCCGACCAGGCGCACATGACGCGCTGGATTCAGCGGATCACAGGCGAATCGCCCCAAAGATGGAGGCATCATCGCTGGAAAATATCGAAAATTCATGCACCCAGCCGCATCTCGACACGAGAAGCGTGACCGTACAGCGAAGACCGTCAGATCTTTTTCCAGCTTTTCAAAAACAGTCGCTGATCCTTCACCGGATCGTATCCATGTTGCCTATAAAAATGGTGTGCACGCTCGCGCAGTACGTTCGAACGCACGCAGATGGACGCTAGCCCAAGACCACGCGCCCATGTTTCCACGGCCTTTAGCAGTTCTGCGCCTGCTCCGCGTGACCGCGCACCCTGAGCGACTACTAGCCCGTTTATCTCCGCGCACGGATCCAGTTCAACCGCAATAAATACGAAGGCGCTGATCCAGCCGATGACCGCGCCGTTTTCGTCTTCGGCAACATAGACGGCGAACTTACTCTCGTCCCGCATCGTGGCAATGCGTCTCCCGATCTCGACCGAGTTGCTCGGATATCCGAGCTCCGTCGCCAGAGATGCCACGAGTTCGTAGTCCTCGCGCTTAGGGGCGCGAATGATGAATGGAGATTTTCTCGCCTCTTCGCGAGTTGGATTATTTGCCGCCATGAGAGTCTCCCATTCAGCCATCGTGCACACTCTCCAGCTATTGGGCCTTGGTCAATTGTGCCAGGGCCTTTGCTGCTGCCTTCCGCTGCATTGCCAGCGGAGCACTGGCGGCAAGCTTTGCAAGCTGGGGTTTAAATTCGACCCTCGAGAAATGGGCGATGACATCATCGGCCACTAATTGCAGTGGAAAGTATCCGTCACTGAGTGCATCGGTCAGAGTCTGATGCAGGTGGGCCGACTGTTCGTCGCCGGCATTCACAGAAACGGTTGCCAGAGCTCTGAGCGCGGCTTGCCTGAGCCGCACCAGGTTTCCAGGTTTTGCATTCTCCAGTAACACGTCCAGAACACGGTCATCACCCGTGCCCGGCAATGCGGCCAGAATTGCAGATCGGACGTGTACATCGGGATTCTCGGCTAACCTGTCTGCCAATACCTGGAAAGAACGTGCGCTGGCGATCCCTCCAATGGCACGCGCGGCCGCCGCTTGTACCGCATAGCTGTCATCATGCTCAAGCGCGTTTACCCGGGCCGTATACACGCCGGTGTCTTTTCCCCAGGCGCCAAGAGCTTCAACTGCCGCACTGCGCACCCGGCTGTCGGGCTGTTTAAAGGCTTCCAACAAAGCATCGCGGGCCTGCGCCACCCCAAGCTTTCCGAGAGACGTCGCCGCTTCTGCGCGCACCGCGTAACACGCGTCACTATCAAGAATCGCCCGCAGTGCACGGACGCGGTCTTCTTCGGGAGGCACTGTCATGGCCGCCATCCGGTTCACTGCCCATAGACGTGCGAGCACGGATGGATCATGCTGCGCCGCAGCCTGCATGGCTGCGAATGGTTGGTCAAACTGGAGGGTCTTATCGAGAAAGCCGTAAGGATCAAAATCGATCCATACCGGCTCGAAGGTCAGCGGGATGGTGAACTGCTGGTTGCGCTGATTGTTCCACAAGGTTTTATCGATCTGCTCTCCGTGTGCGCCGAATGCCATAAGCTCGACCGGCATGGTGAAGACCGCGGGGACACCCTGCGTTTTCTGGGTTTGGGTGATAGTGATGATCTCAGATTTCCGGTCCGAGTCCCAGTTCGCCGTCACGCGATAATCCGGATGTCCTGCCTGATAGACCCATTCCTTGAAAAACCAATTCAGATCTTTCCCGGTCGCGCGGTTTAAGGCTGCGATCAAATCGGAAGTTGCCACGCTGCGTGTTTTATAAGTTGCGAGATACGCGTGCAGCGCGTGAAAAAACTCTTCCTTCTGCGAAGCGGTCTGGAGGCTTGCTTGCGATCCATCCAGCACGTAGCGAAGCATGTCGAGCACCGCAGCGCCCTTCTCGTGCGTCGTCGCGTCGAACATATCGAAAGCATCGTCGTAATGAGGATCGACAATCGGCCGCACGTACTCATGTTCTTCAATCTGCGCGGCAAGTTGATCCTCGCGCATCGCCAGCCGGTATGCGTCCTCCCCTTCGCGATACTGCGTATACAAAGCCTCCATATAGGTGGCGAACCCTTCATTGAGCCAGATGTTTGCCCAGTCGCCTCCCTGAACGTAGTCGCCAAACCAGTGCTGTCCCAGTTCATGCGAGACGAGGTTCGTGCTCGGAAAGTCGAAGTCTGCACGCGCATCGTGCAGCGTAGTGTCGGTCAGGGTCGTCGCGCTCACGTTTTCTTGTCCGCCGAACGGATAGTTGGTGACGGCAACCTGAGCGTATTGCTCATAGGGATACTCAATACCCGTTGCTCGCGAAAAGAGCCCGATCATATCGGGTGTGAGATGAAACGATCTCCTCGCGGTCGCATCGTCTACTTGGCGGTTGACGTAGTAATCCACGGGAATGTTGTGATAGGAATCGTGGAGCATTTTCCACGGGCCGACTGCCAACGAAATCAGATACGAGCTGTGCGGGACACTCTCCTTCCAGTCATAGACGCTTTTACTACCCTCGTGCTGGACGGAGATGAGCCTTCCGTTCGAAACGACAACCTCGCCTTCGGGAACGGTCACAATCGTTTCGCTCGTTGCCATGTCGTTGGGATAGTCCCAGCAGGGAAACCAGAAATGGTTGAACGAGGGTTCACCCTGAGTGAACGCTTCATGCGGAAGGTCCGGAGATTGTGCCGACGGATGCACAAAGAAAAGACCCGTACGCGGCGCACCGTGATATGCAATGCGCAGCACCAGCGTCTGCGCAGAGTTGTAATCGCGGTCGAGCCTGATTCGGAGCTTCTCTGCCTCGGTTGAGTGCGTCAAGGGGCGCGCCGAACCTTCCTTACCGATAAGGCTGACAGAGTCGATGTTCAACTCTGCGCTGTCAAGCGAAAGCGATCGGAGGCGCGGCGCCAGCGGTTTGAAGGTGATGAGATCGAATCCGGATATCACTCCGTTGTCGATATCGAGATTGATCTCCAGTTTGTAATGAATCACGTGAAATTTTCGGACGGGTGGGTGTTGCCAGACTGCCGGATCGCCGAAGGACGCGGTTGCATTTTGTGCGGCCACAAGCAGTACATGGGAGAGAAACACAAGAAGTCCCAGGAAGCGCATCCAACCTGAGAGTTTAGCGAGATGAAATCTGCGCCGAGTTGCCGCAGCTCGCAAATCATGTGGAGTTTGCATTTAACCTTATTTTGTACCTGAAATTTGACCCTGGTCTTGAATGGAATTGACGAGTAGAAGACTGTGCTTGTATTTCTCGGTCTTATGCTTCGCCGGTGACTTGGCTCTTCTCTGATTTTCTTCCCGGTGCTCTCTTAATTTCCTAAGCTGGCGCATCCTGGCGCTTGCACGGTCGGCTCCGCAAATGTAGCTTCGCTGCAGGGTATCGTTTGACAATGTCTGGCCGCAAATCGAATACCGCAAAGGCCGAACAGGCGCCAATGTGTCTCGCTGATTCGACCGAACCGCGAGATTCAACTCTCCGGTTGCGCGTGGAAGTCGACTGTCTGCCTGGGCAGGGAGTGAAAGCCGAAATGGTCATCCCTTCCGAACAATTTCCGCGCTCCCTGCCCGATTCTCAGGGATGAGCCGGCCGAGATAACGACCTTATATCGCCGCACGATATATTGCCGGCAATCCAGGCCGATTAAGAGTAAACCACTCTCTCCTGCGTTACATCGAAAGCATATCGGTTGCTGGGCTCAGTTCAAGATGAGACTGAGCGAGTTGCCGTGTGCCCGCTATGCCATTGTCTTCCAGCAGCGTTCCCATCAAACAAATGGACGTGTCGACTTATGCAATTCCGACCGATTTCGCCGAATCCGACGGGACTTTGGAATGGGACCGCACCACAATCGTGATTGTCATAGTCAGTGGCGGCAACCAACAGGGAGTTGGATACACGTACGCTGACAATGCCACGGCCAGTCTCATTCACGATACCTTGCGGCCAATTGTCTGCGGCGCAGACGCACTTTCCCCGAGCGCCATCTACATGGCATGTTGGCGGCGCATCCGAAATCTTGGCCGTCCGGGGATTTGCTCGATGGCAATCTCTGCCGTGGATTGCGCCGTCTGGGATCTTAAAGCGCGGCTGTTGGGCGCTCCGCTGGTCACATTGTTAGGGCAAGTTCGCCAGGGCGCGGCAATTTACGGCAGCGGGGGATTTACTTCGTATTCGGACAAGCAACTGGTTAATCAGCTTGCCGGATGGATCGACCGCGGCATCCCGAGCGTAAAGATGAAAGTCGGGCGCGATAGAGGTCGAGACCGGGACCGAGTCCGGGTGGCGCGAGAAGCGATTGGGAAAGATGCTCAGCTCTTCGTCGATGCGAACGGCGCGTACACCCGCCGGGAGGCGTTGAGGCAGGCGTCGATATTCGATGAGTTCGACGTCAGCTGGTTCGAAGAACCCGTTTCATCCGATGATCTCGATGGTCTTCGCTGGCTCCGCGATCATGCGCCCGTTCGAATGGACATTGCCGCCGGCGAATATGGTTACGACATCTTCTATTTTCAACGGATGCTCGCCGCCCAAGCCGTGGATGTGCAACAGGCCGATATCACTCGTTGTGGGGGTGTAACCGGTTTTATGCAGGTTGCAACCCTCTGCCAAAGTTTTAATATTCCGCTTTCCTGCCACACCTCGCCCGCGCTGCACACGCATGTCGCCTGTGCGGCGCCTCCGTTCAGAAACCTTGAATATTTTCACGACCACGTACGAATTGAGCAAATGTTGTTCGATGGCTTGCCTCAATTGATCGATGGAGAATTGCGTCCGGACTTGTCGCGTCCCGGTACCGGACTCGAGATAAAACGATCTGACGCCGAGAAATTTGCTGCTTGAAGGAGAGTTGATGGCTGTTAATAGAGTTCCATTCATTCCGGCTGAAGAGCTTAAAGGCACCGCGAGCGCGTCCGAAATCGATATACCTTCCCTCAAATCCGAACTGGAGAAGAATGTTGAAGGAGAGGTGCGCTTCGACGCCGGCAGCCGCGCCATGTATGCCGTCGATGCGTCGAACTATCGGCAAGTGCCGATTGCGGTGGTCATTCCTCGATCAAAAGAAGACGTGGTGCAAACCGTTGCTGCGTGCAGAAAGTATGGAGCGCCTTTGCTTTCGCGTGGCGGGGGGACAAGCCTTGCGGGGCAGTGCTGCAATGTCGCGGTCGTAATTGACTGGACAAAGTACATGCATGGCGTACAGGAACTACATTTGAATGAGAAGTGGGCGAAGGTGCTTCCCGGAACGACTTGCGATGAGTTGCGCAAGAAAGCCATGCACGAATCTGACAAGCGGCTGACCTGGGGGCCCGATCCTGCCACCCACGACCACTGCACGTTCGGCGGCATGATCGGGAACAATTCTTGCGGCGCTCATGCGCAGATGGCAGGCAAGGCCGAAGACAATATCGACGAACTCGAAGTTCTTCTTTATGACGGCACGCGCCTGAACGTGGGATGGATGACTGAGGCGGAGTTGGAGAGCCAGATTCTGAATGGCGGCAGGACGGGTGAGATTTATCGCGGGTTGAAGTCCATTCGTACTCGCTATGCCGATCTGATCCAAAAAAGATATCCCAAGATTCCTCGCCGTGTTTCCGGCTACAACCTCAATGAACTCCTTCCCGGCGAAGACGGCAGGGTCAACATAGCCCGTGCTCTGGTAGGTAGCGAAGGCACGCTGGTCACCCTGCTGGAAGCAAAATGCCGGCTCATTCCCGCTAAAGCTGAGCGAGTGATCGTGATGCTCGGCTATCCGGACGTTTATACCGCCGCCGACCACGTGATGGATATAGTCCCTCATCAACCGACCGCGCTCGAAGGCGTCGATTACCGGCTGTACGAAAACATCGAGAGGAAACACACACGCGGCCAGAAATATCTCGGCTTACTGCCTGAAGGCAAGGGCTGGCTCATGGCTGAGTTTGGCGCCGACAAGAAAGAAGATGCGATTGGCATTGCGCATGATGTGATGGACGCACTGAAGAAGAAAAAAGACGCGCCGAGCATGAAGTTGTTCGACGATTCTGCAGATGTGCAACACCTCTGGGGCGTGCGCGAAGCCGGGCTCGGTGCGACCGCATTCGTTCCGGGAGAACCTGATACCTGGCCGGGATGGGAGGATTCCGCCGTAGCTCCAGAAGTGCTGGGTGGATATCTGCGCGAACTTCGAGAGTTATTTCAGAAGTATCGCTACGATCCATCGCTCTATGGCCATTTCGGGCAGGGCTGCGTGCACTGCCGCGTGAATTTCGATCTGACAAGCGCGCAGGGAATTCGGACCTGGCGATTATTTCTTGAAGAGGCCACCGACCTTTGCGTCAAATACGGCGGAAGTTTGAGCGGAGAGCACGGGGATGGACAGGCACGCGCCGAATTTCTCTACAAAATGTTTGGGAAAGAGCTGATTCAGGCTTTTAGAGAATTCAAGTCCATTTGGGACCCGGACTGGAAGATGAATCCCGGAAAAGTGATCGATCCGCATCGCGTGGATGAGAATTTACGTCTCGGCGCCGATTATCACCCGTGGGATCCGCCAACCCACTTTCAATTTCCGGACGACAATGGCAGTTTTGCTCACGCCGCACTTCGCTGCGTGGGAATCGGCAAATGCCGCCGCAAAGAAGGCGAAAAACCGGACGACGACACCATGTGTCCCAGTTTCATGGTGACGCATGAAGAGCGTGACACAACTCGCGGCCGTGCCCATCACCTTTGGGAGATGCTGCACGGCGATGTCATCACGCAGGGATGGCGCGATGACAGTGTCAAAGAGGCGCTCGATCTTTGCCTTGCCTGCAAGGGATGCAAGGGCGATTGCCCAGTCAATGTCGATATGGCCACCTACAAAGCTGAATTTCTTTCTCACTACTGGGATGAACGTGTTCGGCCAAGGCAGGCTTACGCTTTTGGTCTGATCGATCAGTGGTCGCGTGCCGCATCGCTGTGGCCGGGACTTGTGAATCTTGTAACGCAAACGCCGGGTTTAAGTCATGCCGCGAAACTGATGGCGGGCATGCCGCTCCAGCGGCGTATTCCTGAGTTTGCGCCGCAAACATTTCGAGATTGGTTCAAGAAACATGAGGCGAGCTCGAACGACGAATACCGGCACGTGATTCTCTGGGCGGACACGTTCAACAATTATTTCTTCCCTGAAACTGCGCAGGCAGCGACTCACGTGCTCGAAGACGCAGGGTTCAAAGTGAGTGTGCCGATGATGCACTTGTGTTGCGGCAGGCCACTCTACGACTATGGTTTTCTGGACCTGGCAAAACAATATCTGCGGAAAATTCTGGACACACTCAAGCCGCAGATTGAAATGGAGCTCCCTGTTGTTGTGCTAGAACCCAGTTGCGCCTCCGTTTTTCGCGACGAATTGCACAATCTCTTTCCCGAAGACCCACTCGCGAAAAAACTGGCAGGGCAAACTTTCCTGCTTAGCGAATTCCTCGACCAGAAAGCTGAAAAATGGCAAGCTCCGAAGATTGAGCGCCAGGCTCTGGTGCAGGGCCATTGCCATCACAAATCCGTGCTGGGATTCGGCTCAGAGAACAAGATCATGCAAAAGCTTGGCCTCGATCACAAACCACTCACTTCCGGTTGCTGCGGTATGGCGGGGTCGTTCGGCTTTGAAGCTGACAAATACAAGATTTCCGTCGATATTGGCGAGCGGGTACTTCTCCCCGCAGTACGCGATGCCGCACCTGACACCATTATTGTGGCGGACGGATTCAGTTGCCGCGAGCAGATCGCGCAGGAAACGAAAAGAGAGGCACTGCATCTTGCAGAAGTGATTGAACTGGGGCCAGCCGGCTATCACATCGCCCCGGGCAGCTATGCAGAGTCCGAGATTGTGAAGCGGCGCAAAGACTCGAGACGCAGGGCTCGCTTCAGCGCTCTAATTACGCTGGCTGCGATTGGCTTAGGAGCGGTGGCGCTTACAAAATTGGCAAAGAAACTGTGAGGTGGAAATATGGCGGATGCCATCGGGAAAAAAGAATGGGTGATCGCTGAAGGCTACATTCCTGCTGGAAGCCAGGGTCCGGAGCCCGAGATGACGAGCCACGAAACGGTGTGCATTCTAAATACCTCGGATCAGAATGCGAACGTTGAAATCACGATTTACTACTCCGACCGCGAACCGGTGGGGCCTTATCGGGTCAAGGTGGGAGCACGGCGGACCCAACATGTTCGTTTCAACGATCTTCGCGATCCTGAAATGATTCCGCGCGGCACTGATTTTTCAAGCGTCATTCGCTCCAACGTGCCGATCGTGGCGCAGCATACTCGCCTCGACTCTCGTCAGAATGCGAATGCACTACTGAGTACCATTGCGTATCCGGGAGCGGCCTGAAGAAAGTGTGCATGATTTTCGCTGGGGGGGGACACTTCCAGTGGAATTTCCGGCGCGTCTTTCCGGTTCTTTCGACCGTTGCCATTGTACTGACTGGTCCCATCCAGAGATTGCGATACCGGGTTTAAAGGGCCTAATACCACCGGCCTAACTCCTTTGTGTTCTAGCGGCATTGCAACCATGTCCTTTATATTCCCTCACCATGTCCTTTTGTGACCTTACGGCTCAAAGGCACAAAAGGCACACTAGCCTTTCAGCCTGAGGGACTGACAGACACCGTTTCCCCAAAAACCCAACATGAGCCATTTCCCCGCCCGGAGGTTCCCCATCCTTCTGCTGGCTTTAGGTTATCTGGCGCTTCTAGCCGGATGCCAGGGATTTAGCTCGTCCAGTCCAGGGACGCAAAATAATTCACAGAACCAACAGCCGGGGGATTTAACGGCTGCTCCGGCGACCGTCAGTTTTGGCAATGTTCAGGTCGGTACGACTCAAACGCTCTCCGACACCGTGACTAACACCGGGGGAAGCGACCTCACCATTTCGCAGTCTACCGTTTCGACATCTGCATTCAGCACGAGTGGATTGAGCCTGCCTCTGACTCTGCCGGCGGGGCAGAGCGCGACTTTTAGTATTGTGTTTGCGCCCCAAACAGCGGGCAGCACCACCGGCACTCTTATCCTTACCAGCGACGGCTCCGGCAGTCCACTGAGCATCGCGCTTTCTGGAACTGCAGTAAGTGGGGACGGTATCACGGCCAATCCTGCGAGCATCAATTTCGGTAGCGCAGCAGTGGGCAGCACTCAGAACCAAACCGAGACTCTCACGAATTCCGCTACTCAGAGTCTCACCATCTCGCAAGCGAGCATCAGTGGTGCAGGTTTCAACTACACAGGGCTGAGCTTGCCGCTGACGCTGGCTCCGAATCAGAGCACAACTTTTGGGCTCACTTTCGCGCCCGCGAGCGCTGGCGCGAGCGATGGCCAGTTCTCGATTACAGTTAGCGGTTTCAGCACGACTTTGGATATAGCCCTATCCGGAACCGGAACTTCAGGAACGACTGGCGCGACTCTGGCTGCAATCCCGGTGAGCTTGACCTTCCAAGACATCCAGACCGGCAAGAGTGAGGTCCAAACCGAAACCATCCAGAACACTGGCGGAGCCAGCGCATCGATCTCTCAAGTTACGGCGAGCGGCGTGGGTTTCAGCGTCTCGGGCATCAGCACTCCGCTCACGCTCGCCCCCGGACAGACAACATCTTTTTCGGTAAGCTTTGAGCCGCAGTCTACGGGCAGTTTCAGCGGAAACGTGGCCATAACGTCCAATGCCTCGAATCCAACTCTCAACGTCGCGTTGAGCGGGTCCGCAATCGCAGGTTCTTCTGGGCAGCTGAACGTCAGCCCATCTACGATTAACGTTGGCAATGTCACGGTTGGAACCAGCGGATCGCAGACAGGAACCCTGACTGCAACGGGCGCAAGCGTGGTCGTCTCGTCAGTGGATGTCGGCAGCTCAGAGTTCTCCATCAGCGGGTTTTCATTGCCACTGACCTTGTCCGCAGGTCAGAGCGTAACTTTCACGGTCACCTTCACACCCCAGTCGAGCGGGACTGCTTCTACCAGTGTTTCGTTTGTAAGCAACGCTTCCAACTCCCCCTCTAAGGCGACCCTTACCGGCACCGGCGTGGCCGCACCGTCGCACTCAGTCAACCTTTCCTGGAATGCGGACGGCTCACCGAATGTAACCGGATATAACGTGTACCGCAGCACAGGCAGCTCGGGGACATATGCGAAAATCAATTCCTCGTTGATTGCCGCCACGGCCTACACGGACACCTCCGTAAGCGATGGGACCACCTATTATTATGAGACGACGGCGGTCAATTCCAGCGGCGAGGAAAGCGCGCGTTCCACGGCGGTACAAGCCGTGATTCCTCCGCCGTAGGCGCCCCCTGAAAATCTCTGCGGCAGCTGATTCTGCCGCTGGACAATGGAATCCGCAATCCGCAATCCGCGATTCGCGTGGGATGCGGTTGCAATCGTCTGCAAACAAAGTCGCAGAAATTATCAGTCTTGACACTTTTCCAGTTCGCGCTAAAGATGGCTACTGTATCTGTTGAAGTAGCATAGAACTGCCTTCCGCCTTCCCCCGTGATGGTAAGTTTGAGGAGAAGCCTGATGAAATCAGCTAAATTATGGACTGGGATAGTTTTATTGACGCTGCTGTGTTGCGCATCCTTCGCATTCGGCGCGAGTCTCCAGCATAACCAGTCGGCCTATGTCGGCGCTGGTTTAAACCTGCCAGCAAGTCTGCTGACATTCGCATTTGCGCCCGGAGGTAATCTACAACACTCGAAGCCGCAAAATAGCGGCTGGGGTGGCGGCGGCAATGGTGGCGGCGGCGGTTGCGGCCAGGGTGGAAATGGCGGCAATAATGGCTGGGGCGGCAGCGGTAACGGAGGCGGTGGCTGGGGCGGTGGTGGGAACGGCGGCAGCGGTGGTTGTGGCGTGCCCGAGGGCGGAAGCCCAGTCGGGTATCTGATGATTGGCGCGCTCGCGTGCATCGGTGCGATGGCTTACCGTGCTCGTCGGCAGAATGTAATGTCCGAGGTTCAATAAATCCAGATAGACCAGATTTAGCAAAGAGCCCGCCCATTTTGGGCGGGCTTTGTTGTCGTTACAGGGTCGTTGCAGGCCCTGGAGCCTTCCGAAACTGTTCCGGTAAGACCTTCAAGGTAGTCTTGCCGGTGTGCAACCCGTTGCAACAGGCGAGTCCCATGGTTGCCGACAAAAGTCGCAAGAGATGGATATAAAGTGCAATAAGTTGCATTCTCGCCTGTGGAAAACAATCTGTCATCGGGAACAGCTTGCCAGCCCTCGTAATACAGCTAAGATATTAAGTCTACAGGCGCTTACATAGAATCAGACCGGGTGCAGGAGTCTCTGGCGACTTCGTCTTAGCCCCGTCAAAGTTCCTGGCACTGAAGTACCATGTCAATAGACTCGAAGTGCCCTTGCAACGTTCTGCAATCGCATGTAACTTGATCACATCCCGAGCTCTTCGCTGGGCACCTAGAAATTCAAGACGGCGAAACCTAATGATTTTAGGGAGATGCGCGAAGCAGGGCAATTGAAGATCCGATCTGCTAGTGACATGCTATGTTGACCGGTTGTATCGCTTCTCAAATTCCGCGATCGGTTGTGATAAAGAGTTGCGTTGTAGCGATATCCAAATCAAGCCAGGCAGGCGTGACTCGAAAAAGAGCAGACGTTCATTGCGATCTTTTGGCATCAGATTTGCACTTTGATCCACGGCGCGTGATACGAAGAGCGCGTTTGGATCACAAATACACATAAGCTTTAAGACTTCTAGTTGGCGTAATTGTTTCCTCCCCTGATTCTGCTTTTGGTAATCCCGGATGACACGGAGTAAGGCAGTCCGGTCGTGCCTTGATTGCTGTTTTGCAGAGGTAACCTTTCCCCGGTAGGTCCCCCCTGGATCTCGCGGTTGAGATCCCGATAAGAGAAATTTCTGTGCAATCACTTTGAAGTCACCCGGAAGGCGTGACTTAGAGGGCGAAGCTATGGCCAGCAGCGGGGTATCACTTGCGGTTGTACAACAAGGTGTTCTTCCGGCGCGCGGCGCGGAGCCGCAGGCGGAGACTTGGTATAGCCTTCACACCCGGCCGCGGCACGAAAAAATGGTTGCACAGCGCTTGCAGGACCGCGGGGTGACGACTTACCTGCCCCTTATCACCGAAGTCCATCGCTGGAGTGATCGAAAGAAATCCGTACAGTTGCCGCTATTCAGTTGTTATGTGTTCGCAAAATTCGCCCCGAATCGCACGGAACGACTGCGGGTTTTGCGCGTGGATGGGGTTTTCGGCTTGGTGGGCGCCCACGGGGAAGGTTCGCCGATTCCCGACGACCAGATCGAATCTGTGCGCAACCTGGTGGAAGGCGAAATTCCCTGGTCTTGCCATCCTTTCCTCAAAATCGGGCAGCGGGTGCGCATTCGTAGCGGCGCGCTCGATGGACTGGAAGGCCTACTGGTCTCCCGCAATGGCGACCGCACGCTGGTAATTTCAATTGACGCCATTCAGCGTTCGCTGGCGGTGCGGGTCGAAGGTTACGAAGTCGAGCCGGTCTAACCTCGGCATTTTCCCTGCAATCACGTCCGGCCCGATGGATACAAGTCCTGGCGTCAAATCGAAATCTGAACGATCCAACCTTGGCAATTCACTACTCAAGTAAAAGCCTGGCGGAAAACCGCGAGCTGGTTTCGCTGCTCGCAGTCAGCCGCGACTCGTCCGTGTTGCGGCTGATATGGCCGCTGGAAGAGTCGAATCCATGGCGCGTGGATACGGCAGCCAGCGGCTGGGATGTGATGGAACGATTGCAGTCCGAGGCCGCGCCCCGTCTGTTGCTGCTCGATGTGCAGCGTGGTGAAAGCGACGGCTTGCACTTCCTGCGCTGGGTGCGCCGGCTGCATGGCGACCTTGCCGTCGTGATTCTGTGCCATTCCGACGAGACAGCGCAGGCGAGAGAAGAATTGCGCCAGGGCAGAGGAGAGATCCTCGTCCGGCCCTTCGATACGAAGCAGTTGGAGTACGTGGTCCGGCGGCAGCTCGAGCCAGCCGTGGAAGCGGAGGAGCACATGGTCAGTAGTACGGTGACGAAAGAAGTCGACCCACTCGGCCAAGAAACGGTGTTTGTCGGCGGCAGCCTGGTGATGCAGAAGCTCCAGGCACAAGCGGCGTTGATGGCGAAGACCGATGTGCCGGTACTGATCCTGGGTGAGCGCGGATCGGGAAAATACACGGTTGCCAGCCTGATCCACAGTCTTTCCGTGCGCTCCGGTTTCAAGCTGCGCCGCATCCACTGCGCCCAGATGCCCGAGTCGGTGCTCGAAAGCGAGTTCAATGGCGAGCCGACGGGCGGAGGTCAGAACACGGGAAAATTCGCCTCGAGCGAAAAAGGGATCATCTTCCTCGATGAAATCACAGCTTTATCCAGCCCGTTGCAGGCGCGGCTGCTTCAGATTCTGCAGAATCACGAATTGCGCAGTGCGGCGGACGGAAGCGGCATGTCGGCTCCGGTGAGGATTCTGGCTGCCAGCAGTATCAATGTTGAGCGGGCGCTGGCGGAAAAATGGCTGCGCGAAGATCTGTACTATCGCTTGAGCGCCTTCACCGTACATGTGCCGCCGGTACGGCAACGAAAAGACGAGATCCCCACCCTGTTGCGCTACTTCATGCACAAGCTCGCGAAACACTACAGCCTGCCGCCGCGGACCTACTCGGCGTCTGTGCTCGATGCCTGCCAGCGCTATTCATGGCCGGGCAATCTGAAAGAAATGGAAATTTTCGTGAAGCGTTATCTGGTTGCCGGCGACCAGGGATCCTGGCTGCGCGAGATGTCGGGTGCGAGCTTCTCTGAAGATGACGGCTCGATGCAGAAGAGCGTTTGGACGGGCGACGCGGCCGAGGCGGACGAAAATGCCATCGATTCCCGCGAGCTGCGTCCAGAGTCGCTTAAGTCAATGATTCAGAACATCAAGTCTGAGGCGGAAAAAAACGCCATCGGCGCCGCGCTCAAGACCACCGGCTGGAACCGGAAGGCGGCGGCGCGATTGCTGCGCGTGAGTTACCGCACCCTGCTGTACAAGATCGAACAATACCAGATGCGCGCCCCCGAACCTTTTCTCTCTTCGTTTCGCAGCGAAGAACTCTTAAGCTATGAAGAAGTCAAGGGCAACGGGAAGGCGAGTTGACGCCGTCCCCGCCTGAACTTCTAAAGGCGAAGCGAAAATGAGAATGAAAAGAAATTTCGGCGATCACTGGAACAAGCAGCTGGTGCTACTTGCGCTTGCCTGTCTTTTATCTGTACTTCCAGTCTCGGCGCAAGCCGCCGCTCCCGCGCCGGCTGCGAACTCCACCGCTAAGCCGCACGATGACACTTTCGTGATTGGCAATGACGATGTCCTCGCCATCAACGTATGGAAAGAGCCCGATATTTCCCGCTCGATCCCGGTACGCTCCGATGGCAGGATTTCGCTGCCGCTGGTCGGCGAGGTGCAGGCCGCGGGACTGACTCCGGCGAAGCTGGAAAAAGAAATCGCCACCCGGCTGAAGAATTACATCTCCGAGCCGGAAGTCACCGTCATGGTGCAGCAGGTCAACAGCCAGAAATTCAACATTCTGGGACAAGTGGCGAAGCCTGGCTCCTACCTGCTGACGAACTCTCCGACGGTGCTCGATGCCATCGCGCTTGCCGGCGGGTTCCGCGATTTTGCCAAGAAGAAGTCGATTTACGTTCTGCGCCAGAGTCCGGGCGGTGAGTCGCGCCTGCCGTTCAATTACAAGGATGTCAGCCAGGGCAAGAACATGAGGCAGAACGTCAGGCTGGAGCCGGGCGACACGATCATTGTTCCGTAAGTCGTCATTGTTTTCATGACCCTCTCGAACAAAACGCGGCTGGGGTTGATTCTGCTGGTAGTCGCGGCCATGCGCCCACTCCACGCTGGCGCTCAGGCAGATCAGCAGAATGCCCCTGCGGTTCCCGCGCCGGCAGTCAGTTCTCCTGTCATTACTGCCTCCGCTAACTCCGACTCCAATGACGTTGCCGATACAGCCAACAATACCGGCGATCGCATGCTGACCCCACCTCCGGTCAGCGGACAGAGCTATCCGATGGCGACCGTTTCTGAGGAGCGTTCCAACTACCTTCTCGGTGGCGTCACCTTCAACGCCGCCTACTCCGACAATGTGCTTGGATCGACGACCTTCGCGCCCGTCAGCGACATCAGCTACTCCGTCTGGCCGACGATTGCGCTCGATGAGACTACGACGCGTCTGCACACCACCTTGACCTACGCTCCCGGCTTCACGTTCTATCAGCGCACCAGCGCCTACAATCAGGCAGACCAGAATCTCTCGGCGAATCTGAGCTATCGCCTGAGCCCGCATGTGACGGCCTGGGTGCGCGATACGTTCCAGAAGACTTCGAACGTATTCAATTCCCCGGAACAGGGGCTCGATATTTCTGTGTCAGGCTCGCCCGAGGCTTTGAGCAACACCATTATCTCTCCCTTGGCGGACCAGCTCGGCAATAACGGGAATCTAGGAATTACCTATCAGTTCAGTGCGAATGCCATGGTGGGGGCGAGCGGGACGTTTCTGAATCTCCATTACTCGAACTCCAGCCAAGTGCCTGGGCTTTATGACGGAGCATCGCGGGAAGGGATGGCGTTCTATGCCGTCCGCATTACGCCGCAGCATTACATTGGCGTGACTTATCAGTATCAAGACTTGCTCGCCTATCCCGCGCAGGCGACCAACGAGACCCAGGCGCATGCGGTGCTGTTTTTCTATACATTCCATCCGTCAGTACGAGTTTCATTTTCACTGTTCGGCGGGCCGCAGTACTACAGCGCAGGGTCGCAGTTCGCTCCTGCGGGAACGCTGATCGCGACCCCCAGCCAGGCTTGGACTCCGGCCGCGGGTGCCAGCGTGAACTACCAGTTGCAGCGGACCAGCGTCGCCGCCAGCTATTTCCACTCGGTCAGCGGAGGAAGCGGACTCGTAGGCGCGGTGCAACTGGATAGCGCAACACTGACCCTGCGGCAGCAACTCACGCGTAGTCTTAGCGGGGAGATCGGCGGAGCCTATGCCAATAACAGCATCCTAACGGCCAACTCTCTCGGTGGGCATTCCATCATCGCGAGTGCCGCGCTCCAGCAGCAGGTGGGTGTGCATTTCAACGCACAGGCAGGGTACACGCGGCTGCACCAGGACTACACGTTTTTCTCAGCCAACCCCGACACCAACCGGGAGTGGGTCTCGGTCTCGTATCAATTTAGCCGGCCCTTAGGAAGATAAGTTGCCGGCAAGAAAGTCCTCAGAGGACTGATCGCAAGCGAGGATCGATCGCTAGCAAAAAGAGAAAATCATGGTTGATGAATTAGAAGAAGACGAGAAAAGTTCGGAAAGCTTCGATTTGCAGCATTATTTCGGCATCGTTCGCCGCCGCCACCTGCAGTTCTTGATCCCGCTGCTCGCTGGGTGGCTTCTGGTGTGGGGCGCAAGCTGGATTCTGCCGTCGCGCTACAACTCGAGCATGGCGATCCTGGTCGAGCAGCCCACCATGCCGCGCGACTACGTCACCCCCAATGTCAACGATGACCTGCAGAATCGAATGCAGAGCCTGACCCAGCAGATTCTGAGCCGCAGCCGGCTGCTGCATATTATCGATCAGCTCAGGCTGTACCCTGACCCTCACGGACGGCTCACGGCGGACGACAAGGTCGAGAAGATGCGCAAGGACATTGAAATCGATATGGTGCGCGACGGAATGGGCCGCATCAATGCCTTCAACGTCAGCTACCAGGCTCACGATCCGCATCTCGCGCAGCAAGTCACCAGCGAACTGACCAATCTGTTCATCAACGAAAATCTGGAGGCGCGCCAGCAGCAGTCCGAGGACACCACCAAGTTCCTCGGAGACCAGCTGGAAGATGCGCGTAAGGCGCTGGCGGACCAGGAAGAAAAAATCCGCGAGTTCAAGGGCCAGCACGTCGGGGAAATGCCCGGCCAGCTGCAGAGCAACCTGCAAATCCTGAGCGGCCTGCAAGCGCAGCTGCAGAGCGAACAGGATGCGCTCAATTCCGCCAAACAGCAGCATGTTTATCTGCAGTCTCTGGCTGATCAGTACCGCGCATTGCAGGGGTCTTTGAAGTCTGCCGACGGAACCGGATCCGTCGGTCTACCCGCGATTGACGCGGAACTCGAAAGACTGCGGGCGCAGCTTGCCGATCTCAGCTCACGTTACACGGAGCGCCACCCGGATGTGCGCAAGCTGAAGGAACAGATCGCCAAAACCGAGAAAATGCGCGCGCAACTGCTGGCCAGCGGAAAAGACAAAAGTACGCCAACTGAGGCCACCGACGATCTTGCGGCTACGGATCCAAACCGCGCCTCCATGCTGGCGCAGGTGCAAAGCCAGCTGCGCTCAAATCAAGTCGAGATCGTCAATCGCGAACAGTCGATTACGACGCTCACAGCGAAGATCGCCGATTATCAGTCCCGCTTGAATACCGAACCGGTTCGCGAGCAACAACTTGCTGACCTAACCCGTGGCTACGATCAGTCCAAGGCCAACTACGACGACCTGCTCAAGAGAAAGAACGAGTCGTCCATGGCCACAGACATGGAGAAACTGCAGCAGGGCGAGCGCTTCAGCATTATCGATCCGCCGAGTCTGCCCACCAAACCTGATTTTCCCAACCGCCTGAAGTTCTGTGGCATGGGGCTGGCTGTGGGCCTGGCGCTCGGGGTCGGGGTGGCGGGCGCTTCCGAATTTATCGATGACCGCATCTACGATGAGAAGGCCCTGCAAAGGATGCTGCCGGTTGCCGTGATTTCGGAGATTCCCGCAATTGCGGTTGCCTCTGAGCAGCAGCGCGAGCGCAGACGTTTCTGGCTGGGATGGGCCACGGCGGCGGTCGTTACGGTTACGATTTTGCTCGGTTCCGCCTTCAGCTTCCTTCGCGGCTAGCGAATTGCGATTAGACAAAAGTCCGAAGCTATGTACAAAGCATTTTTCAATCTGAAGCGCAATCCTTTTGAGATTACGCCCGACCCATCGTTCTTGTTTCCCACCGGGAGGCACAACGAAGCCCTGGCTGCGCTTTACTACGGAGTCCGGCGGCACAAAGGATTTGTCGTGCTCACCGGCGAAGTCGGCACGGGCAAGACACTGCTGTTGCGCTGCCTGCTGCAGTTGCTTAAGCAGAGCGCAGACGTCAAGTACGCGTACGTTTTCAACGGACGCCTGACACCGCTCGAATTCTTGCAGTATATTGCCGGCGATCTCGGATTGCCTTCTGCGGGCAAGAACAAAAGCGAACTTCTGCTGCAGCTGGCCGCCTACGTCGTGGCGCGCGGGGAGCGCAAGCTCACCACCGTGCTGGTAGTCGACGAAGCGCATCACTTGTCCGCCGAGATTCTCGAGGAAATCCGTCTGTTGACCAACCTTGAGACCGCGGAAGAAAAACTGTTGCAGATTCTTCTCGTCGGCCAGCCGGAACTCGACGACAAACTCGATTCGGTCGATCTGCGTCAGCTCAAGCAGCGCATCGCGGTGCGCTCGCATTTGTCGCCGCTCGATACCAATGAGACCAAGGGTTACATCGAGTGCCGCTTGCAACTGGCGGGAAGCACTGAGCCCGGACAGATCTTCCCCGCGGAAACGGTAGCGGCGATACATCGCCACTCGCGCGGGTTTCCCCGTCTTATCAACACGGTTTGCGAGAACGGGTTGATCGCAGCCTATGCGCGGCAGTCGGCCAGCGTGACTCCCGAGATGATTGATACCATTGCCGCCGATTTCCGCCTGGGAGTGCAAACCGTCGCGGTCGAACGGAAGAACTCCGAGGAAGCGGATTTGCGCAAGGCGGCCAAGGCCTTGCTCGATCTCTACGCCCACTTGCAAAACGAGAAGGCCCACGAAGAAGACCTCGCGGCCCGCATGCCTATTCGAGTGATCAAACAATGAGCCATATATTTGACGCCTTACAACGATCGGAATCGGAGCGCGAGGGGACAGATCGCTCCTCGTTCTCCGTGGCTACGGAACTGCTGCAGCACGCGGAAGAAAAGATGCGGCGTCCAGGCGCGCTGGGCAAGCCCCACGCCAAGGCCGAGGCGAGCGACTACCTCCTGCCCGACGTGGATGAACAGCTGCAGAATTGTCCGCTGCTGACCCCCTCGATTCCAGCGGAAAACCGCCTGGTGGCCACCGGCAAAGAAGAGAGCCTGGGCGCGGAAAAATTCCGCTTCCTCGCGGTTCGCCTGCGCCAGATGCGCCAGATGCGTCCGCTCAAAAAGATTCTGATCACCAGCACCATCCCCGAGGAAGGCAAGAGCACGGTTGCCGCGAACCTCGCCTGCACGCTCGCCCGGAGGAAGCCCCACAAGGTGCTTCTGATCGACGGCGATTTGCGCCGCCCCACCGAGTCGGCGCAGTTCGGCATCGGCAACGTTGCCGGGCTCTGCGAATGGCTAAGCGGGGAGACGGAAGAAGCCAGCCTTTACCGGCTGGAAAATTTAGGCATGTGGATTCTTCCTGCCGGCGCGGCCCCGCAGAACCCGCTCGAACTGATGCAGGCAGGCAAGCTTGCCCCTCTGATGGAGCGGCTCAGCACCTGGTTTGACTGGATCGTCATCGATTCTCCTCCGGTGCTGCCGCTGGCCGATACCAGCATCTGGTCGCGTCTGGCCGACGGCATTCTGCTTGTGACCCGCAAGGGTGTCAGCGAAAAACGGCAACTCAAACGTGGCCTCGAGGCCATCGAAAAATCCAAGCTGCTGGGAGCACTGGTCAACAGCAGCGTCAACGTTTCCCACAGCGATTACTACCAGCGCTACGGCTACTACGGTGATCGCTCCAAGAAGGGCTGAAGACAAGAAAACCGGCTCTGAACGATACGGCACTCCCCTTTGTAATCACTAGTCAATAGCAGTTCGCTTGATGCTCCTCCCCGCAAGCAGAACTAGCGGAGGAAACTGTGCACGCAAGACGTTCCAGTAACATCGCCACGTTAAATCCAGTCCCCGAGGCTTCGTCTCCCCGGGAGTATTGCCTTCTGAAGGGCGAAGCTTTCCGCCGCACCATCGCGCTCGAAAGAAAGCGCAGTGAGCGGTCGCGCAAGCCGTTCATGCTGATGCTGCTCGATCTGGGCGCGAACCTTTCGTCCGAGAAAAACGGCAAGACCCTCGACAAGATCCTGGCGGCGCTCGCGCTTTCGACGCGCGAAACCGATATTACCGGCTGGTACGCCGACGGGTGCGTGATCGGGGTGGTCTTCACCGAGATCGGCATGGATGAGGGCAACACCGTTTCCACGACCATCATCACGCGAGTCACCGACACTTTGCGCGGCAGCCTGATGTGGGAGCAGTTCAACCAGCTCAACATTTCGTTCCACGTTTTTCCGGAAGACTGGGACATCGACGACAACGACCGGCCCAGCAATCCGACGCTGTACCCGGACCTCTCGCAACGCGACGACGGCCGCAAGTCTTTCCGGGTCATGAAACGGATGATGGACATCGCGCTCAGTGGCATGGCGCTGGTTCTGCTGGCCCCGGTTTTCCTGATCATCGCCGCGGCCATCAAGATGACCTCGCAAGGCCCGGTGTTCTTCCGCCAGCGGCGCGTGGGGCAGTACGGCAAGTCGTTCGTGTTTCTCAAGTTCCGTTCCATGTACGTCAACAATGACGCCGGAGTGCATCGCGAATACGTGAAGCAGTTGATTGCGGGCAATGCAGCGAAGAACTCGGATGGCAACGGAGACGGTGTTTACAAGCTGACCAAGGACCCGCGAATCACTACTGTCGGAGCTTTTCTGCGCAAGACCAGCCTGGACGAAATTCCTCAGTTCGTTAACGTGCTGAAAGGCGAAATGTCGCTGGTTGGTCCGCGGCCTCCAGTTCCCTATGAGGTCGAGGCCTACGACATTTGGCACCGCCGCCGCCTGCTCGAAGCCAAGCCCGGCATTACCGGGCTGTGGCAGGTTTGCGGACGCAGCCGCGTCAAGTTCGACGACATGGTTCGTCTCGATCTGCACTACGCCCGTACCTGGTCCCCCTGGATGGACCTCAAGATTCTTGCCCGTACGCCCGGCGCGGTTGTGCTGGGCGAAGGCGCACATTAAATTCTTTTCCCCCGCAGCATCGAGTCTTTCCCCTTACTTAATCCGTTCCTCCCCCGAAAAGAGGAGCCAAAAATGGCCACAATACTGACTGGACCACTGCAATCAAAGGCACTGCCACAATCCGGGGATGAAGCTGTCGTGAAATTTGGTGTGATCGGATACGGCTACTGGGGGCCGAACGTAGTTCGCAATCTCGATCACCTGGACGCGGCCGAACTGGTTGCCATCTGTGACAAGACTCCCACGGCTCGCCGCAAGGCCGTGAAGGCCTATCCCGATGTGCATGTCACCGCCGACCCGGCAGAATTGCTGGCCTCGCCCGAGATCGACGCCATCGCTGTGGTCACGCCGGTGTGGACGCACTACGAACTGGCGAAGGCTGCGCTGCTGAACGGCAAGCATGTGTTCGTCGAAAAACCGTTCACCAGCACCGCCGCCCAGGCGGAAGAATTGATCGAACTGGCCGCCCGCAAGAACTTGAAGATCATGGTGGATCACACCTTCCTGTTCACCGGAGCGGTGCAGAAAATCAAGAAGCTGTTGCAGGAAGGCGCGCTCGGCAAGCTTTATTACTACGATTCCACACGGGTCAACCTCGGCTTGTTTCAGCACGACGTCAACGTGGTTTGGGACCTCGCGCCGCACGATCTTTCGATCATCGATCACCTGATTCACATGACTCCCGAAGCGATTTCGGCAACCGGTCAAACTCACCTGAACGGGCATGAGGACGTGGCTTTCATTACCCTGTACTTCCCGGAGAAAGTCATCGCGCACATCAACGTGAACTGGCTGTCGCCGGTGAAGGTGCGCACCACG
>DATAWK010000031.1:0-204040 GCA_036267255.1 Acidobacteriaceae bacterium
GGAAAGAACACGATTCAGTCTCGACAACTCGGCTTGTGCTTCCTAATCCTGCTGCCGTGAAATATCGATTGACGCATTTAGGCCAATGCCTCATCGAGCAAGAATCTGAGCCGACCTCGAAACATTAGTCTTGGGAAACGCGCTTCTCGTCATTCACTTCTGGATTTTCAAACAAATTTGCCGGGGTAGAGAAGTGGGTGATGGCGAGAGTGCTTGGTGAGGGAGTTGGGCTGTTCGTAACAACTACGGTTCAGGTTCCGGTTAGACCGTGATTGGGGAGGAATCCAGATCCCTTCCGACAAGCCGACTCATCGGTACCAACCGGGATGGAAGATTGATCAGGCGGGCACGTAGGTCAATCGGACCGCGTCCTCTCCGACGGCTTGATGCTTCATCAGGCGAAGCTGAGGCACGGGACCGGCGAAGTAGGGTTTACCGCCGCCGAGCACGTACGGACGAAGGTACAGGTGATACTCGTCAATGAGTCCCGCAGCGGACAGCACGCTCGCAAGCTCCGGGCCGGAGACGTCGATGTCTCCATCTCGTTCGGCCTTGAGCTTTGCGGCAAAGTCGATCAAGTCTCCTTGCACAAGTGTGGCGTTAGGACCAACGGATTTCAAAGTACGGGACGCAACCCACTTCGGCTTCGGACGCCAGGCATGGGCGAAATCATGCTCAAGATCGTCCCAATCGGGCTTGTCCTCTTCCCAGTAACGCATCACCTCATACATTCGTCTGCCGTAGAGAACGCCGTCCAGGCCACGAACGTACTCGGTGAAATGGCGAGAGAGGATCGGACCGGGTGGCGGGAGCTCTGCTGCTGCCTGTGACGATTGAACCCCGCCCGACTGTGGTCCGCCCGAAGGCCCTGCGATATAGCCATCGAGAGATTGCATCATTCCGAAGATAAACCTGCCCATCACGCCTCCAACGATGCATCTACTTGCACTCTGCAAGCTGTTTCAACATAACCCGGACCTGATGCATACTGCAAGTGGTAGACAATAAAATCATGAAAAAAATCTCGGCCAAAAACCAATTGCGCTCGGGCTGTCCTATCAATCTGACGCTGGAGATGCTCGGCGACCGTTGGAGCCTGATCCTCATTCGGGACATCATGTTCGGCAATCGCCGTCACTATGGAGATTTGCTCAGGCTGTCCGACGAAGGCATCGCGTCGAATATTCTGGCGAACCGGCTTGCCCGTTTGGTCCAGTCCGGTCTGCTCTCGCGCAGCGACGACCCAACCCACAAGCAGAAGGCGATCTACAGCCTCACGGAAGCCTCCATTCAGCTTGTCCCCTTGCTGGCCCACATGGGCGCATGGGGACGCCGGTTCACTCCCGCGTCCAGGCAACTTTCGATCCGCGCCCAGCTTCTTGAAGAAGGCGGCGAGCGAATGTGGAAGGCCTTCATGGCCGAGCTCAGAAGCATCCACATGGGAGCGCCCGCGCCGCGCCGGTCGGTCTTCGCCGAGCTTCAAACTGCTTTTGAGTTTGCAATGCATCGCGAAACGAAGGCTCGAACAAGCAGCAAGGCTCGATAGGGATTGCATCGGAAACTGCCCAGGCGTTTGCCTGCACACGTCTGTTCGGATCGATCACGCGTCTGTCTGGACCGGTACCGATCGACGCTCTTCTCCTCGCCGGCAGGTTGCTGATCAGAAGGCGAAGAAAAATTCTCGCCCCTTTGTAGAAATCCGCTCCGGCCATTCGTCGTTATAGTGAAGGCAAGCCAACCGGCCCTTCCGAAAACCGCTGCACCGCAAAGGAGAAACCATGCCGCAATATCTGCTTACGAATATCCTCCCCGACAACTTTGACCCATCGACCATGACCGAAGCGACGGTACAAGCAATCAACGACCTCAACGAAGAGTTGATCGCCGCCGGTGCCCGGCTCCTGGCTGTCGGCCTCGCCCCAGCCAGCCAGGCAAAGGCGCTGCGATCGCAGCCCAATGGCGAACTGCTCATCACCGACGGCCCGTATCTTGAAGCCAAGGAGCACATCGGTGGTTTCTGGATTTTAGAAGCCGCGGACATGGACGCAGCACTTGCCTGGGCCCGCAAGGCCGCCAAAGCCGGCCCGGTGCAGGGTGAGGTGCGCGAGATCCCCTACAGCAGCCTGCCGTCCGGCACACCGCACCCATCGCGCCAGCAACGGCAAAAGTCGTGAGCATCCCCACCGGCTTTCTAAGGCTACGCACATGAGCCATCCTCTCACTCGTCGCGACTTCGCCCTCCGCACCGCCGGCTTGGGTCTGGCTCTGGGGCTCGCGCCTGCAAGCACGCTGGCGGAGTCTGCGCAGGCCTCGCGCACCGTCCCTTCGCCGCAGATGGCAGACCCCTATTCCCTTGTCGATCCCGAACTGCTTCCGGTGCTCAAGCAGTTCCCCGCCTACGACCTCACCTTGGAGATGGTCCTCAAGTTCCGCCAATTGCCCGGCCTGCCTCCCTTGCCTGCTCCCGCGCCGCAGCCTGTGGAGCGGCATATCCCCGGGCCGCCCGGAGCGCCCGCGGTTCGTCTTTGGGTTGTGGATCCTGCGCCGTCGCAGAAGGACAAGCCCGTCTTGCTCCACATGCATGGCGGCGGCTTCATGATGACCGATCCTATGTGGATGCCCCAGCTGCAAGCCATCGCGACCGATTGCCACTGCGTCGTCGTCTCGGTCGACTATCGGCTCGCTCCGCAGACGCCCTATCCCGGTGCGCTTCAGGATAATTACGCCGCGCTCGAATGGGTTCACGCCCATGCAGCCGAGCTCGGCATCGATCGCTCCAGAATTGCCGTCGGCGGTGAGAGCGCCGGTGGCGGCCACGCAGCCAGTCTCGCCATTCACGCGCGCGACCGCAACCAGGTTCCCATCCTCTTCCAGCTGCTCCTCTACCCCCAGCTCGACGACCGCACCGGCAGCACCCAGGCAACGCCGCCCGCCATTGGACATTTTCTGTGGACGGCGAGTGCCAATCGTTTGGCCTGGAGCTCGCTGCTCGGGGTTCCGGCAGGCTCGTCCCGCGTGCCCGCAGGCGCCGTCCCCGCCCGGGTCGCCAGCGTCGCCGGCCTTCCCCCTGCCTGGATCGGCGTCGGTTCCATTGACCTGTTCGTCGAAGAAGATATGGAGTACGCGCGCCGCCTCGTCCATGCCGGAGTCGCAACCGAACTCCTGGTCATGCCCGGTGCCTTCCACGGCTTCGATCTCCTCGTGCCGAACGCCGCAGCCTCCAGGCAATTCAGCGCGAGCTGGAAGTCTGCGCTGCGCAAAGCATTCGCCACCGGCAAAGCTGTTTAGCAAAGAAGCCGGAACGGTCTCGGCAGTGTGCCGAGTGCTGGGTGCCCACGCACGCCAATCAGCGGCATCGACCATTCCCGGAAAATTGTTTTGTCAGCCGGCGCTATTGGGTGCACACCATCACCCAGGGCGAACCCAGAGAAAAGCTCTACAGAAATTTTCTCGTATACACCCAGCTCCCGGAACAAATCACGGCGATGACGGCCAAATAAATACCAAGCCATCAAGCACCATCAGTACAAGTAACGCCTCTAGTCGTTAGATCTGATTCAGTTGTGATTTCGGAGCATATAAATACGAAAGCTTGGTCGATTTTTGATGGCCCCATAGCACGCATATTTATTTGCTGTAAGATTCATGATGATTCGGTATCCCTGAAAAAAAGGACTCTAACCGTGATTTCCGCCACACAACTTTACGATTATGTTCACTGCCCGCACAGGGTATTCATGGACGCATTCGGTGATCCTGTCGGAAAAGATGAAACGTCTCCATTCGTAGAGTTGTTATGGAATCAAGGTTTTTCCCATGAAAACGAAATTGCTGCAAAACTCGAGATTACAACGAATATTAGACTGGTCGCAGTTGCCGATCGCCAACGGGAAACGCTTGCAGCGATGGCGCGCCATGAACCGCTTATATACGGTGGACGCTTAATAGTTGGTGATTTGGTCGGTGAACCGGACCTCTTGGAGTGGACCGACCTCGGTTATGTGCCGGGCGACATCAAGTCCGGTTCGGGCTTCGAGGGGGACGAAAGCGAAGGTAAGCTCAAGAAACACTATGCCTTCCAGCTTGCACACTATGTGGCCATATTGGAGCAGCTCGGCCTTGGATCTTCTACACGTACGCCATATATTATTGATCGCGAAGGCAAGCGCGTCTCCTATGCGCTAATGGACCCGCAAGGCGTCCGGAACACAGAAACGTGGTGGGATAGCTATCAGAAAGCATTATCCGTAATTCGGGCAATCATTAATCAATCAAATACTTCGATTCCGGCACTGTGCGCCGCATGTAAACTTTGTCATTGGAACTCACTTTGCAAGAATGAGCTTGTATCGACAAATGATTTAACGCTGATTGCAGAATTGGGGCGAGCTTCACGAGATGCCATCAGCGGTGTCATCCCGACGATTCAGGCCTTCGCCGCGAGTAACCCAGATTCTTATGTCCAAAAGAAGAAAACCATTTTCCCGAGGATAGGTCGAGACAGCCTGTTTAAATTCCATGCAAGAGCTCAACTGCTAACGGTACCAGGTGCAACAGCCTATCTTAAAGAAGCGGTCAATCTTCCGATCAGGCAAAAGGAGGTCTATTTTGACATCGAGGTTGATCCCATGCGCGGCGTCGTGTACCTACACGGGTTCGTGGAACGAATATTCGGTCAGCCGGAGACTGCAACTTTCATTCCATATTTTGCCAATGGGAACGAACCGATGCACGAGGAAGCGGCATTCCAAGGAGCCTGGAATTATTTGAGAGCACGAACTCTGGACTCAACAATTTACTACTACTCCAGGTATGAGAGAACAGAGTACAAAAAGCTTGCACGGAAGTACCCCACAGTATGTTCGGTCGACGAAGCTGAGTCCCTCTTTGCTCTGCCCGTAATGGTCGATCTCTACTTAGATGTCGTAAAGAAAGCATCGGAATGGCCTCTTTATGACCAATCCATCAAGACCCTAGCACGATATCTTGGGTTTCAGTGGAGAGATACAAGCCCGTCAGGCGCAGCATCCATAGAGTGGTATAACCGCTGGATCGAATCCGGTGATCCAGCTATCAAACAACGCATTCTTGACTACAACGAAGATGACTGTCTCGCGACGGGCGTCGTAGTTGATGGAATCCGGGCCTTACAGGTAAAGGTCTGAAGGCGTCTAGACTCCGCATCAAGCGCGGGCGTGCCCCACTCACCCCGCTCTTGCCTTGCGTAAAGAAATTCTCTTTCATCCTCGCCGCTGAGAATCGTTCGACAACCTTCTGTTTATTGAGGATTCGACGGCGGCATCACCTGAAACCCGAGCTGCTCGGCCATCGCTCCTGGGTAGACCCCCGGCTTTAGCCGGGGGATAGAGAATGAGCAGACCTCGGCTTCAGCCGCTGAGGGCCTTCCCATGCAATCGGCACGAATAGAATCGGAATTTCGATAGTGGTCAGTCTGGCCATCGCTCTTGGGTAGACCCCCGGCTTTAGCCGGGGGATAGAGAATGCGTAGACCTCGGCTTTAGCCGCTGAGGGCCTTCCCATGCAATCGGCACGAATAGAATCGGAATTTCGATCGTGGTGCAGTCTGGCCATCGCTCTTGGGTAGACCCCCGGCTTTAGCCGGGGGATAGAGAATGCATAGACCTCGGCTTTAGCCGCTGAGGAACTTCCCATACAAACCGCACCACCGCCGGAATTTCCATTTTCCTGCCCGGCAGATTGCCCGCACGCTGTTTCACATTCCGCAGAAAAATGTGACAAAACGGCAGCCTCCCCGCCACGATTTTTCGCGGGTCACGCCCATCGCATTATGTTACTTTGTGGTAAACAATTGCTCGTTATAACGAATAATAGGTTCTACCGATCAATCCTTCATCCACGATCGGAAATGCCGATAACGACATGCAGATTGGCCACAAAAATGCGCTTAAACGTACCGCTTTTGCTGCCACTCCCACGCACTGGCCATAATCGCGTCCAGTTCGGCAAATTGCGGCTTCCATCCCAGTTCCCGCTGAATCTTCTCCGAACTGGCCACCAGGATCGCCGGATCGCCTTCACGGCGCGGCATTTCCTCCACTGGAATCGCATGCCCGGTTACACGCCGCGCCGAATCGACAACCTCGCGCACCGTAAATCCGCGCCCATTGCCCAGGTTGTAAATCCGCCGTCCGGGCTGCTCTAAGGCCTTCAACGCCAACAGATGCGCCGCTGCAAGGTCGGCAACATGGATGTAATCCCGCACGCAGGTCCCATCCGAAGTTGGATAATCCGTACCAAAAATCTTGATGCTTTTCCGCCGCCCCAGCGCAACATCCAGGATCAATGGAATCAGGTGCGACTCCGGTTCATGCGCCTCTCCGCGCCCTGCTATCGCTCCCGCCACGTTGAAATAACGCAGGCTGGCGTAGCGCAAGCCGTGAATGCGATGCAGCCACGGCAGCACCTGCTCCACCAGCAATTTCGACTCTCCATACGCATTGGTAGGCCGCAAAGCCGCATCTTCTTGTATCGGTGTGGATTCCGGCTCGCCGTAGACAGCGGCAGTCGAAGAAAAAACCAATTTGCTTACGCCGGCGGCAATCATCGCGTCTAACAAGGTGAGAGTCGATGCAGTGTTGTTGCGGAAATAGAGTTCCGGTTTCCGCATACTCTCGCCCGCTTCGATCAATGCCGCAAAGTGTAGAACTGCTTGGATTTCCTGCTGCCGAAGAAGTTGCTCGAGCTTGCTGCGATCCGCGATATCGCCTTCCACAAATGTAGTGCCTGCGGGCACGGCGGTGCGTTGGGCGTGGCAAAGATTGTCATACACGGTGACGCTATGCCCTTGATCAAGAAGCAATTGCGCGACAGTTCCCCCAATGTAACCGGCCCCGCCCGTAACCAGAAGTTGCAAGATCCTGCCTCCAGAAATCTGCCTGTAAACGGTATCCACAGTGTGCCTGCTTCGCTTCTTCTACGCAACCCCGCCCCCCCCCAAAAGGGCCGAAATCATGCTGTCGAATCGTCCTGTAGAGGCTTGAAAACGCAGCAACTTAAATCTTGTCCGAGTAACTGATTGGTCACTAACTGACTGGTTTCCTTAGTAACAACTAAGGAAATTGATTTCAACTGCGAACTTTTATGGCATACTTTGGGGCACATAGGAAAGTTTTCCAGACCCAAGGCTGCCAGAATTTGCATCTGAAGCCTATAGAGACGAGCTTGCTGAGTTCGGTATTCGCTCGCGCAGTTTGGAAGGTCCGTTGTATGCTTGAGAATAGCGAATAACAATACAATGCTGTTTCTTGTTTTCGTAATCGTCACAACTAAAATTTAGTAATTTCTTTGTATATCTGTAATTGAAAATTCGGTCTATTGACGACTGCCGTCTCTTTTGTAGTGCACTCCGGGAACCCTCCCCCCGTTCCGGGCTCAGAAGGCGTCTACCGGCGTGACGTAATTTAAAAGTTAAGCTAATTTCACGTTTTCTGAGGTTGATGGCTGTATGGCGAAATACTCGTCACTGAACCCGCAAAAGAATCTTACGTTCGGCTTGCTGCCTGAACCTGAGCGGATGAATGGTGCATATACCGCGAGCGCCATCATCAATGTTTGCCTGCTCGGTCTCTTCGTGGCTATATCTTTGATAGCTCTGCATCAAAAGATTGTTGCCAAACAGCAAGAAAGCCTGACTTTGCTGATGCCGCTGAAGCCGGCGGCTATACCAAAACCACGTCCGCACGTCCACGTAACTCCACCACCCCCGGAGCTACTGCGTAACATCGCGCCAAAAATTGTTTTTCGGCATATGACCGCTGAAAATGCACCGCGCATGTCCCAAATGAAAATGCGCGCACCGAATGCACCGGTACTTCCGCCGTATAAACCGGCGGATGTGGCATTGCCACCGCAACCGAAGGTCGGAATGTTCCAGTCGAACGTACCTACGGCTGTAGCCAATAACCAAGGCAAGCCCACCACGAAGACGGGCGGATTCGGCGATCCGGTTGGTGCGCGAACAAATCCAAACTCCACCAGCAATCAGGTTGCCGCGTATGGCAGCTTTCAGAATTCCATCGGCTCGGAGAACGGCGCAGGTTCCGCGCGCAAAGGAAGCGTTCATGGCGTGGCTTTTGGTTCTGGCTACGCGAATGGACGAGCAGGCGGCGGTGGACACGGAGGAGTGGCCTCGACTGGCTTTGGTAATAATGTGACAGGCGGCACAGGACATCCGCAGCAGGGCACAGTGCAGATGGCCGGCTTCCACAATGACACTACAGGTGGTTCCGGTGCGACTCCCAAGCTGGCGAATACGGAGTCGGAGGTCACGCAAGTACAGATACTCTTTCATCCGCGGCCTGAGTACACATCGGAAGCGAAACAGATGAAGATCCAGGGCGAGGTTGTTCTGGAAGTTCGGTTCTCGGCAGACGGCAAGGTAGAGGTGCTCCGTGTCGTACACGGGCTTGGTCATGGTCTGGACGAGCAGGCCATTCACGCAGCACAGCAAACACGATTCAAACCTGCCATGAAAGATGGCAGGCCAATAGATATGACAACGTACTACAGAATTGATTTTCAGTTGGCGTAACAGAATTAAGAATCAAAATATATAAGGAAGTAACAATCAGGAACATCAACATGCGATTCCAAAAAGCATTCCCCCAGCTTTTTTTGCGGACTAGAGGATGGGCAGTCGGACTCCTCCTGATCTGCGCAGTTATTCCTGCTTCCGCACGTAAAAAGAAACCGCTCCTCACGAGCGCTCAACTCACACCCAACATGGTGCGAATGATCGATCAGGCGTCCCTGCATGAAAAGAATGTTCTGAAAGCACTGGAAGAGCGCACTCCTGTGGTGGAGACGTACATTCAGGACTTCAAGCCCGATCTACAGCTGAGCGCGGTGCCGATCTCGGATCGGTATTTCCTTGGCCGAGTGGATTTCGGACGCGTCATCGAGGACAACCGTTACGAGGAGCCGGGATCGAAAAAGTCGTTTTTCAAAGGCTCGACGATGTTCGTCAACGGACTGACGAAGGCCTTCAAGATTGAATATGTCTCGCAGGGCTTTGTACAGATGCTCCTGCTGGATGCGAATCGCTTTGATCGCGAGCACTATAACTTCAAATTTGTCCGCCGCGAATTTTTAGGGGATGTCCGCACGTACCTGTTCGATGTAGCACCTCGTCCCGGCAGCGGTTCTGGGCGCTTCCTGGGCCGTGTCTGGATTGAAGACGTGGGAGGAAACATCGTTCGCTTCAGCGGCACTTATACGACATCGAGCGGCCACGACCTGTACTACCACTTTGACAGCTGGCGCACCAACGTGCAGCCGGGACTGTGGCTGCCAACCGCTGTGTATGCCGAAGAGCATGGCCCGGGTCCGGTTCCCGATCAGGCCAGCTTCTTCCGCGCTCAGACCTGGATCTGGGGCTACTCTCTGAAACAGCCGGTTTCGATCAATGACAATGAAACTGTGAAAATCGATGCGGTGAAGGACCAGAGCGAAAGCGCTCAGGATGTCAGCCCATTGCAGGCTTCGCGCATGTGGGCCGATCAGGCGGAAACGAACATTCTGGATCGCCTGTATCAGGCAGGCTTGCTGGCCGGACCGAGCGATTTTGACAAGGTGCTGGAGACAGTCACAAACAACCTTGTTGTCACGAACAACATCGTACTTCCAGAACCGATCCACTGCCGCGTGATGCTGACGTTGCCATTGGAATCGTTGACCATTGGAAACACAATCGTACTGAGCAAGGGCCTAGTAGACACACTACCCTCTGAAGAAGACCTTGCTGCGGTGATTGCCTTCCAGCTGGCACACCTGGTTTTGGGGCACAAAGTGAATACGGAATTTGCGTTCCCGGACAATCTGATGTTCCAAGATCAGGCGACCATCCGTCGTTTACCACTACACCACAGCGATGAAGAAAATGAGGCTGCTGCTAAAAAGGCCATCGAACTATTGAAAAACTCTCCCTACAAAGACAAGTTGGGCAACGTAGGTTTGTACTTCGAAGCATTGCAAGCCAGAGCAAAAGCCTTACCGTTCCTGATGCAGCCGGAATTGGGAGACTCTTTATTCACCTCCTCTACGGACGACCAAGTATGGCTGGGTGCTCTGATAACGGGAGCTCCGAAGCTGGACATGGGCAAGCTGGATCAGATTCCAGCGCTGCCGTTAGGAAGCCGCTTACGTATCAATTCGTGGAAAGACACCGTAGAACAGCTCAACGTAAAACCAGTTCCAGTGCTTAGCCCCGGCGACAAAATGCCTTTCGAGTTGACACCAGTTTTCTTCCGCCTGCGCACGTATGGATGGGAAGAGAAGCTGCCTGTATCAACGACAGGGACAACGCCGGATGCGTCCGGTACATCCTCAACTGCTTCTAGCTCTTCTGCCACACCGCAACAAAATTGAAGCGAATCGAGGTAGGCATGCAACGTATATGCCTGCCTCGGACGCGATTTCTTGAGATTTGGAAGGTTTGGAAGGAGGGATTTGTAGTGGGGAAAAAACTGATTGCAGGTCTATTTTTTATATTGCTTCCCGTTCTGGCGCATTCGCAGGCAGTTTCGCCCGTAAGAGACAAGACTGCTTACGTTAGCGTAGGCGGCTACTATTCCTACGGTCAGACGGACTATGGACAAAATCACGCGATGGGCCTGGGTGTCTATAGCGACATCAACTACAGAATCTGGGGCAATCTCGGGGTAGGCCTGGAAGGAGAAGCACGGTTTCTGAATTTTCATCTTGTAGCTGGCACATATGAACAGAATTTCCTGGGTGGGCCACGTGTCACATACAGGATGCGGCATTTTGAACCGTACGTGAAGTTCCTGGCTGGCGGAAGCCGCTTTCATTATCCGAATTTCATCTCTAACCAGACGTACACCTACACTACGTTTGCAGGTGGCGGCGGTCTGGATGTGAAGTTAACGGATCGCTTTTATATTCGTGCTGCGGATTTTGAATATCAGCACTGGCTGTTTCCTCCTTCAGGTTTAACGCCCTGGGTGTATTCCGCCGGTGTTTCTTTCCGCGTGTTTTAGCAATACAGGTTTTTCCGGATCACTACGGCCTCGGCAATCGCCGGGGCTGTTTTCTTTTTGTACTTCCCTTCCGAAATTTCTCTCCTTCTCGCGGTGCGCCATGCCGAGCGGTTAGCATAGAGTTTCAATCCAAAACAATGACACACGACAAAAAAACTCCGCGCGTTCGTTTTGCTCCTTCGCCTACCGGGTACCTGCACGTCGGCGGAGCACGCACTGCCCTATTCAATTGGCTCTACGCCCGGCATACTGGCGGGACATTGATTCTTCGCATCGAAGACACAGATTTTGAGCGGTCCTCCACGGAGATGGTTACCGGCATCCTGGAGGGCATGCGATGGCTGGGCATGGATTGGGACGAGGGTCCGTTCTACCAGTCGCAACGCCTGGAACTGTATCGAGCAACAGCGGATACGATGCTGCAGAGCGGACATGCGTACTACTGCTTCTGTACGAAGGAAGAGCTGGAGCAGCGGCGCAAAGCTGCCTCCAGCGCAGGACAAACCCCTCGCTATGATGGGCGCTGCCGCACGATTGATCCAAGCGATGCAGCCAGCCGCAAGGCTGCCGGGGAGGCGGCGGCAGTACGTTTTGCCGTGCCGGAAACCGGCGTCACACGATATGAGGATGCGGTCTTCGGGCCGCTGGAGTTCGCCAATGAGGAGCTGGAAGATTTCGTACTGCTGCGCTCCGACGGCATTCCGACCTATCACCTGAGCGTGGTGGCCGATGACCTGGACATGGGCATGACGCATATCATCCGGGGTGCGGATCATATCTCCAATACACCCAAACAAGTGCTGCAATATCAGGCACTGGGCGCGACACTGCCGATCTTTGCCCATGTCCCGCTGATTCTGGGACCGGACAAGACGCGACTGTCCAAGCGCCACGGGGCTACCAGCGTGATGTCCTATCAGGAGATGGGTATTGTGCCCGAAGCGTTCCGCAACTTCCTTGGCCTGCTGGGATGGAGTCCTGGCGCCGCAGAGAAAACTGTCGATGGCAAGGATCGCGAGATCTTCGCGTCGGAAGATTTGATCCGTTTATTTTCTCTGGACGGCATCTCGCACTCGAATGCTGTGTTCGATAACGACAAGCTGGCATGGTTTAACACGGAGTACATCCGCGCGTATCCGGCGGAACGGCTGCTTCCTTTGATTGAGCAGGAATGGCAGCGTGCCAACTACGCGCCATCGCGCCCAAAGGAAGAACGCCTCATGGCGATTGAACTGGTGAAGCAGCGGGCGCGCAGTCTGAAGGATTTCTCTACAGCATTCCTCGCCTATTTTGGCGAAGAATTTCCCTACGAGCCTGCCGCCGTAGCCAAATTTCTTGGCGATGCCACCGTGCGCAATCTGCTGGTGGAACTGGGGGAACGCTATGCAACGTTGGAAGCATGGGACGAAGCCGGCACGGAGCCGGTGTTGCGTGCGTTCGCGGAAGAGAAAGGCGTCAAGGCAGGGGTGCTGATCAACGGCGCGCGTGTGGCGCTGACCGGCCAGGGCGTTGCACCCAGCTTGTTCGCTGTGATGGCGTACCTGGGGAAGGAATGCGTGGTGCGCAGGTTAAAAGCGGCGGCAGGGATTGCGTAGGGCCAACGGCAGACTGGCCTAAACCCACTCGCCTTTGCGCATCAGCGGTTCCGCGCTCCCGCTGGCGGTGATGCCATCGACATTCATTTCGCCGGAGCCGATCATCCAGTCCACGTGGATGAGGCTGGCGTTAGCGCCTTTCGAGGCCAGCGTTGCTTCGTCCATCTTCTCGCCGCCAATCAGGCAGGTGCTGTAGGCCTGACCCAGCGCGATGTGGCTGGCTGCGTTTTCGTCGAAGAGAGTGTTCCAGAAGAGCACGCCGCTGTGGGCAATGGGAGACGAATGCGGCACCAGGGCCACTTCGCCCAGCTTGCGTGCGCCTTCGTCGGTGCCGATCATGCGCTCGAGGACTTCCCTGCCGGTTTTGGCGTTGGCTTCGACGACGCGACCCCCCTCGAAGCGGACAGCGATCTCTTCAATCAGCGTTCCCTGATAGGAGAGCGGCTTGCTGCTGCGGACCGTGCCATCCACGCGGTCTTTGTGCGGCGTGGTGAAGACCTCTTCGGTGGGAATATTCGGCTGGCAGTAAACGCCGTTTCCGGCGCGTGTGCCGCCACCGGCCCAGAGATGATCGTCAGCGAGGCCGACACGCAGATCCGTTCCGGGACCACGAAAATGCAGCGCCGAAAATCGCCTGGCGTTCATGAAATCGACGCGTTCTTTGAGATATTCCCCATGGGCTTTCCAGGCAGCGATGGGATCTTCGACATCGGCACGCGAGGCGGCGAAAATGGCATCCCACAGGCGTGCGATGGCGACCTCTTCCGGTTCGTTGGGAAAGACGGCCCGTGCCCATGTCGGAGTGGCGCAGGCGATGATGGTCCAATTGATCTCATGGCGTGTGATCAGTTCCATAGCCGGTTTGGTGGCTTTGGACATGGCGACATTGGCGCGACCTACCCTGGCGGGATCTTCCTTCGACAGGAGGGCCGGATTTCCGCCTGCAATGGCCAGACGGGCTGCGCCGCTGCGATAGGCCGTTGCGATGCCATCCTGCAGCCAGGTGGCGACGCGATCGAAGCTTGTATCGGGAGCATTGCGGTAGCGCAGCAGGGTGGATTCTTCATCAGAAAGAAGCGTCGTCACCAGCTCGGCACCGGCTTTGTAGGCGTGCTCCGTAATACGCCGTACCAGAGGAAGCGCTTCGGTCGATGCACTCATCACCAGTTCCTGTGTGGGAGCGCCGGGTGATCCCAGACCAAGCCCGACACGCACGGCGACCTCGGCCAGACGGTCCAGTTTTTCTTCAAAAGAAAGATTGGCTGTAGCAACTGCGCTTTGACTGCCGTTCTGATTTTTTTGATAGGTCATACGATCCTGATGTTTCAGTTTTCAAATTGAAAGCCATCTGTCAAAAACAGGCAGCTACTTTGCCGTTACCAGCACGGTAAATTGCAAGGTCTTCGGCGGATTGCAGATTTCGTTATCGCAAGCCTGATAATGCAGCTTGCCGTGCACGGGATAGGTACCCGGTGCAGCCTTGACGCGAGCGTTGACGGCAAACTCCCCGGTGTAGACACTCAACGCATTCTTGGGAGCGAAGTGGAAGTAGAAATCTGTTCCCTGCGGAAACTGCAGGTCGGTGATGTGCATTCCGGCAGGGGTATCCAGCTTGAGGTCCGTCGGAATCAGATAAACGGAGCGCGGCGTGTGAGAGTTGACATGCAGTCCGCTGTTGACGAGAAATTTCAAGGTGACAGGGTGCGACTGCCCAGCTGGCACTGTGACTTCCGTTGCCGAAACCAGATGCACGTACCCCTTGTCTTTTGCAGACCCGGCGAGATTCAGGCCCTGATCCTTTGGCTGCCAGCTGGATTGGAACGCCAACAGTTGCGGCGCGCAAAAAACAAGGAGAGCGCCGAGCAGGACACCCGGCAAAACACGCGGAAGAAAACCCTGAACAAAGCTCCGTCGCATCACGCGTTACGCCCCTTTGGTGGCCAGAATCTTCTGGATATTCGTGGCCATCTCGCTTTTGGAAATCAGGCCTGCGGTTTCAAACATGATCTTGCCATCGCGCCCTATGTAGTAGGAGGTGGGCAGGTAATCGATGCCGCCATAGGCCTTGCTGGCATCGTCATCGTCCAGTAAAACGGGATAGTTCATGCCGTTCTTCGCCACAAATCCCGCGACGCCGGTAAAGGGCGGATCGTCTTCCGAAATGCCGAGGACAGTGAAACCCTGGGGACCATATTGCTTCTGCAGGTCAATCAGCCAGGGCATTTCTATCTTGCAGGGCGCGCACCAGGTGGCCCAGAAGTTGACCAGCACGGCCTTGCCCTTGTAATCCGTAAGAGAGGCGGTCTTGCCATCCGGCGTCTTCAACGTGAAAACGGGAGCCAGCTTGCCGCGCATGTCGGGCAGGCCCTGGGCCTCAGGAGAATTCGGATCTATCGTGGCCGCGCTGGCCGCCGCGCCGGTATCTGAGGATGGTGCACCAGCCGGCACCAATGCCATATGATTGGCAGCCATGGCTGCGGCTTTCTGCTGGGCGGCTCTGTGTTCACGGAAGGCAACCACGCCAGACCAGAGCATCAGCGTGATGCCGACGATCAAAACCAGAATTACGATTGCATTTCTCTTCACGGAACTCCTCACTGGATAGGACGCTTCAGCAGCGCACCGGTAACAGAAAAGTTTACTGTATTCTGCGGCTGGAGGCGGAGCGAGGGTGCCATGACGCGTCTCCGAACTGGTCGGCTGCGCGGCAATCGCTTATTTTGAAATGAGCATCCAATGGAATCAACGCGGAAAGGAAGCTGCTATGCCTCTGTCGTTTCCTGAACTTAGCCAATATACGGACTGGGGAATTCTGGCCATGCGCCTGATGGTGGGAGCGGTATTTTTCACCAGCGGATTTTCCCATCTGAAACAACCGCAGGAGCGCGCCAAAAGTATTGGCATGAGCGTTCCCTTCACCATTTTTCTGGGGTTGGCGGAGGTTCTGGGAAGCGTGGCGGTGATGGTGGGCTTTTTGACGCAATGGGCCGCGATGGGACTGATCCTCTTTATGTTCGGCGCCATCTACATGAAGGCGTTCCAGTGGAAGACAGGCTTCTGGGGAGAAAAATCCTCCGGCTGGCACTACGACTTGGTTTTTGTTGTGATGAACCTGGTGATTTTATTAACGGATGGCGGACGTTTTGTGGTGATGCGGTAGCGCCCATGAGTCTGGGTGACCGCGTTGCCTTAACCCGGCGCAATATGCCATCGTCCATCCCTAAGTCTGCCTAGGTAATGCACCGTCTTTGGAGAGACGGCTTGCTCCGCTTCTGCACCAAAACCTTCTGGGTACATTGTTACGTCAAATGCGAAACTTTTCTGAGGTTCATCGACAATTACATGATCGATGGTGGTTGAAAAGTTCTCGGGATCGCAGGAATTATCCGTTTGTTGGCACCACTGAGCAGATGGCAGATATTTTCGTAGTTCCGCTGAGAACGTTCTGCGGGCCGCATCGTTGCCGGATGGATAAAGATGGATCAACTGTTTTCGCGTGGGATCGTAAATATCCATTCGCTCCGAATGCGTTGGGATGAAATAGACCATGCTTTCCACAAAAATCAATTGTCCATCGACCCTGCCGATTGCCCATCCCCACAAGCCCGCGCTGAACTGAAGGTTGGACGTTAGAACCAGCACACAGCCTGCCGACGGGTTGATGTGGGTATTGATCGCGACGATGCCATCGCTTTCAGAAATGCTCATAACTGAACCCATGCAGGTGCTTGATACTCTTTGCATGATCTCGCCAAGACCGTTGCCAGGGAGCTCCATATCTGTTCCGTGTAGATCGGCACTGCGAAGATCTCCATTGCCGCCGTTATAGCGAAGGACATGTAAGGAAGGGGGCAGCGTACCTGAGCCATCATCATCGTAATACGCGATAAGAAACGGCGAATTGTCGGCGGAAACGGCAAAGCTGGTGATTGGCTGCTGCAATACATCCCTGGACAGACTGCTTACGGGAACATGATGGGCCATCAGGACATCTTCCAAGGTTTTAGCGTGCAGGGTTGTCACCGAACAAAGAGCAATTCCAGCCGCTGCGCATGCGAACTTTATAGACCGCATAAAGTGTCTCCACCTGACATCCTGCATGACAATGTACGCCTTCCAAGTGATTTCTTACTCTTGCATCTCTGGTAGTATCAAAGCGTTTTCCAAGGAGCGCAGTGAGCAAGGACCCCGCGAGCAACGAACAGCCCACTCCCAGCAGCCTGGTGCGTATTGAGGCCCAGGCGCTGGTGGCGCTGGCCGAGCGGCTGGATGGGCCCATGGCAGCTGACTTTACGCGCGCAGTGGAGATTCTGCTGGTCTGCGGCGAGACGCGCGGGCGCGTGGTGGTGACGGGCATGGGCAAGAGCGGCATCATTGCGCAGAAGATTGCCGCAACGCTGAGCTCGACGGGAACGCCGGCACTGTTTCTGCATCCGGCGGAGGCGCGCCACGGCGACCTGGGCATGCTGGCCAAGGGAGATGTGGTGATTGCGCTTTCGGCCAGTGGCGAGACAGAAGAAATCCTGCTGCTGTTGGAGATTTTGAAACGCATTGGGGATGCGCTGATCAGCTTCTGCTGCAACACGCGGTCCACACTGGCGCTGGCCAGCGATGTGGCGCTGGATTGTTCCGTGGCGCAGGAGGCATGCAGTCTGGATCTTGCGCCAACGGCCTCGACGACGGCCATGCTGGCACTGGGCGATGCACTGGCGATTGCAGTTTCGCAGCGCAAAGGTTTTCGTGCCGAGGACTTTGCCAATCTGCACCCGGGAGGCAAGCTGGGCAAGCGGCTGATGCGCGTAGCGCAGTTGATGCATGCGGGCGATGCGGTGCCACGCGTGACTCCAGCGACGACGATGAAGGACGTGATCTACGAAATGTCGCGCAAGGGGCTGGGCATGACGACGGTCGTGGAAAATGACACGCTGGTGGGCCTGCTGAGCGATGGCGATCTGCGCCGTCTGCTGGAACGCGAAGGAGCCAATGCGCTGGCCCGAACAGCGGGGGACGCGATGCATCACAATCCGCTGACGATTGCCGCCAACGAGCTGGCGGCAGAGGCGCTGCACCGTATGGAGGAGCGCAAGATCACCTCGCTGGTGGTGGTGGATGCCGATGGTCGCGTCGAGGGTGTTGTTCATCTGCATGACCTGTGGGGGATGGAGCTGTTTTAGCGTCTGTCAGCAGGTAGAATGAGTGGGAACCCTACGGTACCCATTCAAACGCATGCATCGCTGGTCAAAACTTTTCTTACCTACTCTTCGGGAAGCGCCTGCCGACGCGGAAGTCGCCAGCCACAAGTTTCTCGTGCGCGCCGGATATATCCGGCAGCTTTCTGCCGGCATCTATTCCTATTTATTTCTCGGTCAGCGCTCGATCAACAAAATTGTCGGGATTGTGCGGCAGGAGATGGACACCATTGGACAGGAATTTCTGCTGCCTGCGCTGCTGCCACGCGAGTTATGGGAGCAGAGCGGCCGCTGGACCACCATGGGCGACAACATGTTTCGGCTGAAGGACCGCAAGGGTGCGGACCTGTGCCTGGGCATGACGCATGAAGAGGTGATGACAGAGATTGCCCGCAAGGAGCTGCGCAGCTATAAGCAACTGCCGCAGATCTGGTACCAGATAGAAACAAAGTTTCGCGATGAACCACGGCCGAAAGCGGGACTGCTGCGGGTGCGTCAATTTCTTATGAAGGATGCCTATTCGTTTGACATCGACGCGACGGGGCTGGATGCAAGTTATCAGAAGCATGACCGCGTATACCGGCAGATATTCTCTCGTTGTGGATTGAAATTTGTCGTGGTCGATGCGGATTCCGGCGCGATGGGCGGCAGCCAATCGCAGGAATTTATGGTCTATACGGATGCGGGAGAAGATTTGATCGTGAGCTGCGCGCAGTGCGGCTATGCGGCAAATATCGAGAAGGCCACGTCGCAATTGGCAACGGCGGAAGATCTGGCGCCAACCGGCGATGGCAAGCCGGAGCTGGTGCATACGCCGGGGATGGGCGCCATTGCCGATGTGACAGCGTTTCTGCAGGTGAGTGCGACACAGGACATCAAGACCGTGGCGTATATGGCGGAGAAGCGCGATGCTGCGGGGAAATCTGTATGGCTGCCGGTGGCGGTATTTCTACGCGGGGACCATTTCGTGAATGAGACAAAGCTGCTGAGTCTATTGGGAGCTACAGAGCTTCGTCCCATGAATGGCGATGAGTTGGGAACATTCTTCCATGCGCCTGCTGGCTTTCTTGGCCCGGTGGGATTGGATCACGCAGATAAGCTCATGTCAGGTGGATTGACGGTGGTGCTGGATCGCGCGCTGGAAAATCGCACCAACATGATCTGCGGGGCGAACCAGCTGGATTATCACTTCCGCAATGTGACGGCTGGCCGCGACTTTAGCTGGACGGTAGCTGTGGATATCCGCAAGGTAAGCGAAGGCGAGGGCTGCCCGAACTGCAATGCTCCGCTAAGGATTGGCAACGCGGTCGAGGTCGGCCACATATTCAAACTGGGCTACAAATATTCCGAGAGCATGGGCGCGCGTGTGCTGGACCCGAACGGCAAGGAAGTGACGCCGATCATGGGCTGCTACGGCATCGGCATGGAGCGCATCCTAACCGCAGCTGTGGAGCAGAGCAACGACGCCAATGGCTTCTGGCTGCCGCCTTCGATTGCGCCTTTCAGCGTGGTGGTGACGGTGACGAATGTGACAGACACGAAGCTGATGCAGGCGGCGGAGACGCTGGCGGCGGAACTGGATCGTGCCGGGCTGGATGTACTGCTGGATGACCGCGACGAGCGCGCAGGCGTAAAGTTTAAGGATGCGGACCTGATTGGCATTCCCTTCCGCGTGAACGTTGGCAAGAAGGTTGCCGATGGCCTGGTGGAACTGGTGACCCGTGCGACGCTTCAGAGCGAAGACGTGCCGCTGGAGACGGCGGCACAGCGATTGCTGGAGCGGATTGCCGTGGCGATGCCTGCGTCTGTGTCCTGTTAGGCTGGCCGGATGAATGTTGCAAGGATTGCTGTATTTTTTTCTGTCTAGTAGAAGCATGAAGACAGGGATTTGTAGTCCAACGGCAGGGCTGTTGCTCGCGTGTTGAAGCGACGGCGCTACCGGAAAGTGAGCCAGACCCAGCGTGGTAGGAAACATTCGAACAGCACGTCCCGCATCCACACGTCCGACATCCGGTGGCCGCGGCGGCGGCAGTAACCGCAATAGCAAGAATAGCCGCGGCATGGCCGCAACACTCCGTCGCCGCCTGGAAAAGCTGCCCCTTTATGTAAAGTTGCTGATGGTTCTATCCGCGGCCATCCTGGCGGTCTGGGCTATCTTTGGTGTTGTCTTCGGCTATTACTACTTCAAATATCAATCGGTCGTCGATGCGCGCCTGAGCGGGCCGATCTTCGCCCATACCGCGCAGATTTACGCAGCGCCGCGGCAGGTGCGACCGGACCAAAAATACACCGTCCAGCAGATTGCCAACGATCTTCGCAATGCGGGCTACACGCCCGTTGGGGACAGTCATACGTCGCCCCTGGGAACCTATGAGGTGATTGGCGACAGCATCCACATCCAGCCTGGGCCGCAGTCTTACCACGCGCCGGACGGCGCTACAGTCTACGACGTGAAGGGCGTCGTGAAGAGCATCACCGGCGACGACAAGCAGCAGCTCGAATCTTACGAGCTGGAGCCGCAGTTGATTACGGAACTCTCCGATAAGAACCGCGCCAAGCGAAGGCTGGTGACCTATGACGAGATGCCGCCGCAGTTGATACAGGCGGTTCTGGCGATCGAAGATCGCCGCTTTTTTGAACACGGAGGCGTGAATTATTACCGCCTGCTGGAAGCCGCCATCGACGATATTCGCACGGGACATAAGGAGCAAGGCGCTTCGACGATCACCATGCAGCTGGCGCGCGGATTTTTCCTGTCGCCGGCCAAGCGTTACAAGCGGAAGATCATCGAGATTGCCATCACCTTCCATCTGGAGCACCGTTTCGACAAGAGACAGATTTTTACCATGTATGCCAACGAGATCAACCTGGGGCAGCGCGGCAGCTTTTCCATCAATGGATTTGGAGAGGCAGCGCAGGCATTCTTTGGTAAAGACGTGCGCCAGCTCACCCTGCCGGAGTGTGCCCTGCTGGCGGGAATGATCCAGAGCCCGAGCAGGCTGAACCCCTACCGGCATCCCGGCCCCGCTGTCCGGAGACGCAATGTGGTGCTGGATTCCATGGTGGAGACTCATGCCATTACCGAGCAGCAGGCGACGATTGCCAAGGCAACGCCGCTGCAACTGGCGCCATTCAGTGTGGATGCGGGAGAAGCTCCATATTTTGTCGATCTGGTGCGCGATCGGCTGACACAACGCTACGGTGATCGCGACATCAACGGCGAAGGGCTGCATATTTACACTTCGCTGGATCCGGACCTGCAACGGATCGCCACCGATGTTGTGGAAGCCGGTATGCGCAACGTGGATGCGCTGGTACGCCGCCGATATACCCATAGATCGCGCGGTGGCGTGGTGACGGTTGACGAGCACATTACCTATCCGCAGGTCGCGTTGATTGCTCTGGACCCCCACACCGGCCAGGTATTGTCCCTGGTGGGTGGTCGAAACTACGGCATGAGCCAGTTGAACCACGCGGTCGCCAGCCGGCCCACGGGTTCGGTCTTCAAACCGTTTGTCTATGCAGCGGCCTTTAACAGCAGCCTGACGGGAGTGGCGCTGTCCGGGCAGCAGGGCGTGTTTACCGCTCTGACCATACTGAACGATTCCGATCAGACGTTTACGTATGACAACGGCAACATGCAATACTCTCCGCACAATTACAAGAATGAAGATCTTGGCATGATCACGGCGCGCGTCGCGCTGATGAAGTCGCAGAACGTTGCGACGGTGGCGCTGGCGGGGATGGTGGGATACGACAATGTGGCGGCGCTGGCGAAACAGGCAGGTATCACCTCCGTGGAGCCGACGCCCGCGATGGCAATCGGCACTTATAGTGCGACGCCGCTGGACGTTGCCGGAGCGTACACAACCTTTGCCAATGGCGGCATTCACATGCAGCCCTGGATGATCGCCAGCGTGCGCAACCCGAATGGCGACGTGATTGACGATTTCACTACGGAATCGAAGCCCATCCTGGACCCACGCGTGGCCTACCTGACGCTGAGCCTGATGCGCGACGTGATCAACCATGGTACGGCAGAACGGGTGCGCGGATTGGGCTTTACTGCTCCGGCTGCGGGCAAGACAGGCACCTCGCATGACGCATGGTTTGCCGGTTTCACCAGCAATTTGTTGTGCGTGATCTGGGTGGGCAATGACGATTACACCGACATCAAACTCGAAGGAGCACAGGTGGCCGCACCGATCTGGGCAGAGTTTATGAAGGAAGCAACGAAGCTGCCGCAGTATTCCGACACGCAATACTTCGACCCCCCGGCAGGCATTACCGAGGTTTCCATCGACAAGAACACGAATCTGCTGGCCGATGCATCGTGTCCCGATGACTACACGGCGGCCTTTCTGGATGGCACGCAGCCGACCACTACCTGCGATCATCCCAACGGAGATCAGAGGAATATCTTCCAGAAAATCTTTGGCCTGGGCGGCAATACTCCTCCGGCTCCAGCGCTGAACAATCTGGGCAACCCAGAGCCAACGGTCAAGTCCGGGACGGCTTCGGCCACGAATCGCGGAACCTCGCCAGAGAATACTACCGAAGAGCAGAAGAAAAAGAAGAAGGGCTTCTTCGGGAAGGTCTTCGGCATCTTCAAGGGCGATGACAACAAGAACAAGCAACCACAGCCGGACCAGAACCAGCCACAAAATCAATAAATTCAGATAGATCCGCCGAATGGAGCGCGAACAGCGCGCTCCGTTTGGGCGCGTGCATGCATCTCTTCTGCGTATGCTCTTGACCCTGTACCTTAGTACAGGGTTTAGGCTTATAGATGAGGCGGAGATCATGGAACCTCTGACGACCGGACGCCTGGCGCAACAGGGCCAGGTAAACATTGAAACGATCCGTTACTACGAGCGGCAGGGGCTGCTGCAACGGCCCAGCCGACTGCCGTCGGGCTATCGCAGCTTTCCGCAGGAGTCGGTGCAGCGGGTGCGCTTCATCAAACGGGCGCAGAAGCTGGGCTTTACGCTGCATGAGATTAAAGAATTGCTGTCGCTGCGCGTGGGCCGGACAGGGCAAGAAATTGCGGGCGTGAAACAACTGGCGAAGACCAAGATTGCCGACATTGAAGAGAAGATCCGTGTGCTGACAGGCATGCGCGCCATTCTGAAAGACCTGGAGACGCACTGCCCCGGGAATGGTCCTGCGAGCGGCTGCCCGATTCTGGAGAGCCTGGAACATGCCGACATAGAAAGGGCGTAAGGGATGACGGAGTTAGTGCAACCAACGGTACAACCAGGAACGGTAAAAGATCCGGTGTGCGGGATGAAGATCGTGCCGGAAGACGCTGCGGCCACCATCGAGTATGGAGACAAGACATACTACTTCTGCAGCCAGGGGTGCTTTGAGACATTCAGCGCCAATCCGACGGCCTATATGCCGACGGAGACGGACCCGGTGTGCGGGATGAAGGTCGCTCCAGCACGTGCAGCGGCAACGCTGGAGCATGAAGGCAAAACGTATTTCTTCTGCGGCAAGGGTTGCGCGGCAAAATTTACGGCGAATCCGGAAAAATATTTGCAGCCTACGGCTCCGGCACCGGGGATGCCCGGCATCGCGCCAGCCGCGGCTGCGGACAAGGCGAGTGCAGACGCACCGGCACATGGCCGATCGATGGAGTACAGCCGACCGATGGAATACATCTGCCCGATGGACCCGGAGGTACATGAAAAGCAGCCCGGTGCATGTCCTGTCTGCGGGATGGCTCTGGAACCAGCGCAGGTCACGCGGAACGCGACGCGGACGGAATACACCTGCCCAATGCATCCGGAGATTGTGCGCGCGGAGCCGGGCAGTTGCCCGATCTGCGGCATGGCACTGGAACCGCGGACGGTGACCGTGGAGGAGGGGAATCCGGAACTCGACGATATGCGGCGACGTTTCTGGGTGAGCGTGGCGCTGACGGTTCCTCTGCTGGTGGTGATGGTGGACGGTATGCTGCCGGGACATCCCATTGTGAGTGCTCTGGGGCCACACGTGCTTGCGTGGATTGAATTTGCGCTGGCGACCCCGGTGGTGCTGTGGTGCGGCTGGCCGTTTGTGGAGCGCGCGTGGAACTCCGTGCGCACCTGGCACCTGAACATGTTCACGCTGATTGGGCTGGGCGTGGGCGTGAGCTATCTGTACAGCCTGGGTGCGTTGATTCTGGCGAAATACGTGCCAGCTACGCTGCGTGCAGCGAATGGCTCGGTGAACCTCTACTTTGAACCGGCGGCTGTCATTACGACTCTGGTACTGCTGGGGCAGGTGCTGGAACTGAAGGCGCGCAGCCGGACATCGAGTGCATTGAAAGCTCTGCTGGGACTGGCGCCGAAGACGGCGCGTGTGGTGCTGGCCGATGGCCGGGAAGAAGATCGACCATTGGAACAGGTGGCTGTGGGCGATACACTGCGCGTGCGTCCCGGCGAAAAAGTTCCGGTAGACGGCGTGGTGCTGGACGGTGCGAGCAGCGTGGATGAATCCATGGTGACGGGTGAGCCGCTGCCTGTCGAAAAAACATCGGGCAGTAAAGTTACCGGCGGAACGGTGAACGCGACGGGCAGCTTTCGCATGCGGGCCGAACGCGTGGGCAGCGAGACGCTGCTGAGCCAGATTGTGCAGATGGTAAGCGAGGCGCAGCGCACGCGGGCGCCGATCCAGCGGCTGGCCGATCGGGTAGCAGGATGGTTTGTGCCTGCGGTGGTGCTGATTGCCGTGCTGACTGCGATCATTTGGGCATTGTGGGGCCCGGAGCCGCGACTGGCGCACGCACTGGTGAATGGCGTCGCGGTGCTGATTATTGCCTGCCCGTGCGCGCTGGGGCTGGCTACGCCCATGTCGATCATGGTGGGGACGGGGCGTGGAGCGCAGTCCGGCGTGCTGGTGCGCAATGCCGAGGCTCTGGAAACGCTGTCGCAGGTGACGACTCTGGTGGTGGATAAAACAGGCACATTGACCGAAGGCAAACCGCAGCTAACGCAGATCGAGACGCTGGGGCCTTTGCAAGAGAATGAGGTTCTGCGGTTGGCAGCGAGTCTGGAGCAGGCCAGCGAGCATCCCCTGGCAGGAGCGATTCTTCGCGCGGCGAAAGAGCGCAATGTGTCGCTGGCAGCAGCGACAGAGTTTCAATCGGTGACTGGAAAAGGCGCTACGGCGAAGGTCGACGGCCATGATGTTGTCATCGGCAATGCGGCGCAGATGCAGGCAGCCGGCATCGCGCTGGGAGATGCAGCTGCGCGTGCGGAAGCGATGCAGCATGAGGGCGCCACCGTGTTGTTTGCCGCTGTGGATGGGGCGTTGGCTGCGCTGCTGGCCGTCTCCGATCCAATCAAGGAATCCGCGCGTGAGGCAATCCGGCAATTGCACGCGGAGGGATTACGCGTCGTGATGCTGACCGGCGATACGCGTACGACAGCGGAGTCTGTCGCCAGGCAGCTTGGCATTGACCATGTGGAAGCGGGCGTTCTGCCGCAGCAGAAAGCCGAGATCATCCAGAAATTGCAGGCCACAGGAAAAGTTGCCATGGCCGGAGATGGCGTGAACGACGCGCCTGCGCTGGCACAGGCCGAGGTAGGCATTGCCATGGGCACAGGCACGGATGTCGCCATCGAGAGCGCGGGCATCGTTCTGGTAAAAGGCGACCTGCGCGGCATTGTGCGGGCACGGAACCTGAGCCGGGCGACGATGCGCAACATTCGGCAGAACCTGTGGTTTGCCTTTCTTTACAACTCGCTGGGAGTACCGATTGCGGCGGGAGTTCTCTATCCCTTCTTCGGCCTGCTGCTGAGCCCGATGATCGCGAGTGCCGCCATGACGCTGAGCTCGGTATCGGTGATCACCAATGCCTTGCGCCTGCGACATGCAAAGCTGGGCAGTTCCGACCTCGCCCACGCCAATTGAATCCGCGCACGCAGGAGCAAGGTTGCTAGAATCAATACAGAACGATGAAGTGTCCCTATTGCGGCTTTACGCAAGACCGAGTTGTGGATTCGCGCGAAAGTAAGGAAGCTGACTCCATCCGTCGGCGGCGCGAATGTGAGCGTTGTGAGAAGCGCTTCACCACCTATGAACGTCTGGATGAAATCCCCTACATGGTCGTCAAGAAAGACGGCCGCCGCGAAAAATTTGAGCGGCAAAAGATTCTAAGCGGATTGCTGCGCGCCTGCGAGAAGCGCCCGGTACCGGCGGCTCGGCTGGAATCGATCGTCAATGAAGTGGAGCGGTTTGTCATTGACTCCGCAGAGCGCGAGCGCAGTTCCGCGGAAATTGGCGAGCACATTATGAGCGAGTTGAAAACGCTGGATACGGTGGCTTATATCCGGTTTGCCTCCGTGCATCGCGACTTTAAAGACGTGAATGAATTCAAGGCCGAGCTGGAAGGCCTGTTGAGCGGCCACAGCCACGCGCACGATGCGAAATCGCGCAGCAATAAAGGCAGCGTGCCCCACCCTCGTGCAAGGGCTGAGGAGAAAAAGCGTACATGAAGAAAGATTTGCAATCAGCGCGCAGACACACGATCACGCTGATTCCCGGCGACGGCATTGGACCAGAGGTGACGGAGGCCGTTGTCCGTATTCTGGAGGCGACGGGAGTTTCCTTTGCATGGGAACGCATGATGGCCGGAGCGGAGGCCTACGAAAAGTACAAGGAATACATTCCCAAGGAACTGTACGAATCGGTTGAACGAAATAGAGTCGCGTTGAAAGGTCCCGTGACGACGCCCGTCGCCGGAGGCTTTCCGTCGATCAACGTAACGCTGCGAAAAAAGTTCGAGCTGTTCTGCAACTATCGTCCGATCCGCAACCTTCCCGGTCTGAAGACGAACTACCCCGGCATCGACCTGATCGTCATTCGTGAAAATACCGAGGGCGAGTATGTTGGCCTGGAGCACGAAGTGGTTCCCGGCGTAGTGGAGTCGTTGAAAGTGATCACGGAAAAGGGTTCGACGCGCATCTCCAAGTTCGCCTTTGAATATGCTCGTCGAGAAGGCCGCAAAAAAATTCATTCCATTCACAAAGCCAACATCATGAAGATGTCCGATGGTCTGTTTCTGAAATGTTCCCGTGCAATTGCGAAAGACTTTCCAGAAATTACCTATGGCGAACACATTATCGACAACACCTGCATGCAACTGGTGATGAACCCCTATCAGTACGACATGCTGCTGATGGAAAACCTCTACGGCGACATTGTCAGCGATCTGTGCGCAGGTCTGGTGGGGGGACTTGGACTGGTACCCGGAGCCAACCTTGGAATCGAGTGTGCGATTTTTGAAGCCGTACACGGTTCCGCGCCCGACATTGCAGGCAAAGACGTGGCAAATCCGACGGCGCTGCTGCAGTCGGCGATTTTGATGTTGCGGCACATTGAAGAAATCGACGCAGCAAACCGTCTCCAGAAGGCAATGGAAACGGTCTATACAGAAAAGAAGACGCTGACGCGCGATGTGGGTGGAACGGCCGGCACGCGCGCCTTTGCCGATGCCGTGATTGCCGCACTGCCGACTTAAGGCATAAGCAATGGAATGCCCAACAAACGAAACAGGAGAAACGATGTACAGACGTACCCTTGGAAGAATGCCTGGTTTCCGCACCGCAGCATGGATTGCAACCGCAAGCACAACACTCGCCGCATTTCTCATCCTGACCGTAGCGGGTTGCAAGAAAAATACTCCGGCAACAGCACCGGAAAAACCAATCGCCTATACGCAGATTGACCCGGCTACGGCAGGCACCATCACTGGAACCATCCAGTTCAGCGGCGTACCGCCGAAGCGCATCCTGATCGATATGGCACAAGATCCCGCGTGCGCCTATAGCGGCAAAGGGCCGAATTACACGGAGCAATATGTGGTGCAGAACGGCAAGATGGCGAACGTCTTTATCTATGTGAAGGATGGTCTGGGCAACCGCGTGTATGCTCCGTCCACCACGCCCGTGGTTCTGGACCAGAAAGGTTGCCGCTATATTCCACACGTGATTGGCGTTATGGCCGGACAGCCGGTCGAATTCCGCAACAGCGATCCGACGATGCACAATGTGCACCCGGCGCCGACGACACCGGGCAACCAGGAGTTCGACATCTCGCAGCCGCCCATGGACGGCACACAGCAGCATGCCTTTGCCAAGCCGGAGCTGATGATTCCTGTACGCTGCAACAACCATCCCTGGATGGAGGCGTTTATCAACGTTGCGGCGAATCCGTTCTTTGCCGTCTCCGGCACCGACGGCCACTTTGAGATCCAAGGCCTTCCGCCGGGCACGTATACGATTGAGGCGGTTCAGGAGAAGCTGGGAAGCAAATTTATGCAGGTGACGGTACCTGCCAAGGGAACAGCGCAGGCGAATTTTACCTTTAGCGAATGATGCATTGGGAATGTCGGGCTGCTATAACTTAAACTATCCATAACCATGCAAACCAAGTACAAAATAGGCATTCTGGGTGCGACCGGAATGGTCGGCCAGCGTTTCATCCAACTGCTTGAAAACCATCCGTGGTTTCAGGTGACGTGGCTGGCTGCCAGCGACCGTTCCAGCGGCAAGCCGTACGGCGAGGCTGTCCGCTGGAAGCTCGACACTCCTGTGCCCGCCAATATTGCAACAATGCCCGTCTCTCCGGCAACGCCGGAAGGGGCGCCGTCGATTATTTTTGCAGCGCTGGACACCGACATCGCCCGCGAGATGGAACCGAAGTTTGCCGCGGCCGGTTGCGCGGTCATTTCGAACTCCAGCGCCTTTCGCATGCAGGCCGATGTGCCGCTGGTGATTCCCGAAGTGAACGCGGACCATTTGCACATGGTGGAAGAGCAGAGCTGGCGCAAAACAAGCGGCGGATATATTGTTACGAATCCCAATTGCGCAGCCATCGGACTGGTGCTCGCTCTAAAGCCGCTGGAGGAGCGTTTCGGCATCCGCGCGATTTTCGTCAGCACGATGCAGGCGGTCAGCGGAGCAGGATATCCGGGCGTGCCGTCGCTGGACATTATGGGCAACGTAGTTCCCTTCATCCGCAATGAAGAAGAAAAGCTGCGGGAAGAGACGGGCAAGCTGCTGGGCAAGCTGAGCGGTAAGACAATCACACCGCTCGATGCGAAGATCAGCGCGCATTGCAACCGCGTGGCGGTCGAAGATGGCCACATGGAGAATGTCAGCATCGAGTTGCGAACGAAGGCGACGCGAGCGGAGATTCTGGCCGCATGGCAGGAGTTCCAGCCACTGCGCGGCAACAATCTGCCCACGGCGCCGGAATTTCCGGTGGAGTTCGACGCAGCCGAGGATCGTCCGCAGCCCAGACTGGATCGCATGCGTGGACGCGGCATGGCCGCAGTGGTAGGGCGTCTGCGCCCGTGCACGCTGCTGGATTGGAAGTTCACTGTGCTGTCGCACAACACCATTCGCGGCGCTGCGGGTGCTGCGTTGCTGAATGCCGAACTGCTGGCGGCACAAGACAGGCTGGCGCCGAGAGCGGTATCGCTGGCGGCAACATCCGGTGTGCGGGCATGAAGATTGTCGTCATGAAGTTCGGGGGCACTTCGGTGGAAGATGCCGCAGCGATTCAGCGTACGGCTGCCATTGTTGCCGGAAGGCGTGCGCGAGGATTGCAGCCGGTAGTGGTCGTCAGCGCGATGTCCAAGGTGACGGATCAGCTGCTGGCCGCTGCCAGCGCTGCCGAGCGTGGAGACCGCACCGGAGCACTGGCCATCAGCGCGCGTCTGCGGAACCGGCACCTGGATACCTCGAAGGCGCTTCTGTCGGGAGACGCTCCGCAAAGTATCTATCCCTGGATTGAAGAGCAATTTCAATCGCTGGACGACCTGTTGCGCGGACTGGCCGCTGTGCAGGAGTTGACGCCGCGCACTTCAGATATTGTTGTCTCTTACGGAGAACGGCTTTCCAGCCGCATCATTGCGGAGCATTTTGCGCAAAACAATCTTGGCGGCGTGCATGTCGATGCGCGTACCTGCATTGTGACCGATGCCCAGCATGGCCGGGCGGTGCCGCTGGAAAATGAGACGGGGCAAAAGCTGGAACAGCATGTTCGCCCCCTGCTGAACATGCTGCAAATTCCCGTGATGGGCGGCTTTATCGGCGCGACGGTCGATGGCGTGACGACTACGCTGGGACGCGGCGGCTCAGACTTTACCGGAGCATTGGTTGGCCGCGGCCTGGACGCCAGCGCAATTGAAATCTGGACGGACGTCAACGGAATTATGACGACCGATCCGCGCGTTTGCCCGGATGCTCTGCGCGTAAAAGCGATCAGCTTTGAGGAGGCTGCCGAGCTGGCCTACTTCGGAGCGAAGGTGCTGCATCCGGCAACGATTTTGCCTGCAGTGCAGAAAAATATTCCGGTGTGGGTGCTGAACTCAAAAAATCCTGACAACGGCGGCACGCAGATTACGGCGCTAGCACCCCCTTGTCGCAGCCCATTCAAGTCCATTGCAACCAAACGCAAGCTGACCATCATCGACGTGGTCGCCAGCCGCATGCTGATGACGCACGGATACCTGCGCGCCATTTTTGAAGTCTTCGACCGGCACAAGTGCCCGGTGGACATGGTTTCCACGTCGGAGGTGAGCGTTTCGTTGACGGTCGACTCGAACGAGCGACTGCCGATGATTGCCGCCGATCTAAGCAAGCTGGCCGATGTGAAATATGAGGGCCGCAAGGCACTGGTCTGCATGGTGGGCGATAATATTCGCGGACAAACCGGCATCGCCGCTCAGGTCTTTGCTGCCATTCGTCATGTGAACGTGAGGATGATCTCGCAGGGAGCTTCAGAGATCAATATGAGCTTCATGATCGAAGAGGACGATGTAGAGGAAGCGGTGCGCTCGTTGCATAAATATTTCTTCCAAGACCCGGACCCGGAGATTTTCGACGTGGCGGCGCGCGATGCTATTGCCGCAAGTGCAGAAGCCGTGCAAAGAGGCTAAGCTGGAATGTCCGGCAGACAGTTCCGGAGCGAAGATTAATAGCGGGAGCAAAGACAGCATGCGAATTCTGGTTCTCGGACGCGGTAAGACAGGAAAGCTTGTAGCAGAGGTCGCACGCGAACGCGGGCACAGCGTGAACGTACTGGACGCCAAGGAAAACCACAATGCCGGTTCCCTGACGCCGGTGACTTTGAATACTTTCGATGTCGTCATCGATTTCACCACGTCGGAGGCTGTCATTCCGAATCTGCGTGCGTGCCTCGCCTCTGGCGCCAAAGTTGTGGTGGGAACCACAGGCTGGTATAGCCAGCTCGACGACATCCGCGCGCTTGCGAAACGTAAGAATGCGGCGCTGCTGTATGGAACAAACTTCTCCTTCGGCGTGCAATTACTGTTCCGCGTGGCTGCCATGCTGGGCAATGAGGCGCGCGGCTATCACTTCCACATTGACGAAACGCACCACGCAGAAAAGAAGGATGCTTTTTCCGGCACGGCACTCTCCTTGCAATCGATCCTGAAGAACACGCCGTTTGGCGCCGACGCGGCAATCACGGCGCACCGCGAGGGCACAGTAGCCGGCATTCACCGGCTGGAGTTGAAAGGATCCGACGAACATATTGTCGTAGAACATGAAGCGCTATCGAGACGCATTTTTGCCGTTGGCGCGGTGCGCGGCGCGGAATGGCTGGTAGATCGCACGGGCTGTTACGACTTCAGTGATGTTTTCACGCAGATTCATTAGCAAAGGCCACACGGAACGCGATACACGAGCATGACTGCTTTTAGCAGTCTTCCGCTTCCACAGGATGTTTCACGATAGACTCCAGTTGGGATGGGAATTATTTAATGGAATTTTCCGGATGCGGCACAGCCCTGGTGACGCCTTTCCAGGCCGATGGAAGCCTGGACGAACCTGCACTTCTATCGTTGGTCAACTGGCAGATTGAAAGCGGCGTCCATTTCCTGATTCCCTGCGGCACCACGGGAGAGACACCTGCCCTGACGGAAGATGAGTGGCTCCGCGTGATCCACCTGGTGGTGGAGGCAGCGCATGGGCGTGTGCCCGTAATTGCCGGTTGCACCCACAACGGAACCCACAAGGCCGTGAGCCGCGTGCGCAAGTTGAACGACATCGCTGGCCTGAGCGGCGTGCTGACCGCGAACCCCTATTACAACAAGCCGATGCAGGAGGGTCAGTACCAGCACTTCCGCGCCATTGCTGAGGCCACGCACCTGTCGATCATGCTCTACAACGTTCCCGGACGCTCCGGAACCAACCTGCTGCCGGAGACGGTCGCACGCCTGGCCGAGATTCCCAACGTTGTCGCCATCAAAGAATGCTGCGGCAATCTTCAACAGATCACGCAATTGATCCACATGGCCCCTCGCGACTTTCAAGTATTTTCCGGCGATGACAATGTCTCGCTGCCAGTGATGGCCGTGGGAGGAGCCGGGGTAATCTCTGTCGCCGCCAATGCGATTCCGCTGGAGATGTCTCTGATGACCTCGGCAGCCTTGCATAACGACTGGCCGAGCGCACGCCGCATCTATCGCAGGATCTACCGGCTGATCGTGGGCAACTTTCTGGAAACAAACCCTGGACCAATCAAGTGCGTACTCGCTATGATGGGCCGTCTGCAGGAAAATTACCGCCTGCCGATGGTGCCGGTGCAACCGGGATTGCGTGCCCAACTGGAACGCATTGCCGGCGAGCTGGGGCTTCTGTCGCATGTTCCGACAGAAGGCGATATACGGTTGTTTTGAACTTGAATCTGGTTTCATCATTCCTTGTATCTCCTAGAAAGTTTTGAGGCCACACTTATGACGACCACGGATCATGAATCACTGGAAACCCGCATTGACGCTGCCTTTGCCAAAGGCGCAGACGCTGTCGGCGATCGGCATGCCGAGCAGGCATTTCATGCTTTACGCGATGGACTGAGCCACGGGACGATTCGCGCTGCAACGCCGGATGCAACTTCCCCAACGGGCTGGCGCGTGCATGCCTGGGTAAAGCGCGGCATTCTGCTGGGCTTTCGACTAGGACGCCTGGAGGCGAGCGGGCACGATTTCTCCTATGTCGACAAACATACGTTTCCGCCACGGCGCTTTACGGCGAGCTACGGTGTGCGCATCGTTCCTGGCGGCTCGGCTGTTCGGTCTGGCGCGTATCTGGCGCCGGGAGTGATCTGCGCGCCACCCATGTATGTCAATGTTGGCGCCTATGTGGATGAAGGCACCATGGTAGATTCGCACGCGCTGGTTGGCTCCTGCTCGCAGATCGGCAAGCGTGTCCATCTGAGCGCGGCGGCGCAGATCGGTGGTGTGCTGGAGCCGATCAATGCCAGCCCGGTGATCATCGAAGACGACGTATTGATCGGCGGCAACAGCGGTGTGTATGAAGGCACTATGGTACGGAAACGTGCGGTGCTGGGCGCAGGCACAATTCTGACTCGATCGACGCCGGTCTACGATACGGTGCGCGGCGAAATCCTGCGCGCCACGGCGGAGACGCCGCTGATTATTCCGGAGGGCGCGGTGGTGGTTCCGGGTTCACGTGCTATTCAGCGCGGCAAAGGAGCCGAGTGGGGATTAAGCCTGGCCACGCCGGTGATTGTGAAGTACCGCGACGAAAAGACAGAGCTTTCACTGGAGCTGGAAGACCTGCTGCGGTGATATCCTCCGCTTCACGGCCGTCCGTTTGGTCGTGATCCTATTCCAGAGCATCGGCTGTTCGCGTGATACAAGAGCCAAGAATGCAGACGACTGCGAAAGGTCTCCTGAAATACAGTCCAGACACGTTGCTGCTGACTGTGGACTTGATGGGGACCTTTGTCTTTGCCGTCGAAGGGGCGATGGCGGCAATCAAGGGAAACCTCGACCTTTTTGGCCTGATGGTGTTGTCCTTCGCCACGGCACTGGGTGGCGGAATCATCCGAGATCTGCTCATCGGAGCCATACCTCCGAACTCGATTCGAGACTGGCGCTATGGCGCTACGGCATTCACCGGCGGCGCTGCTGTATTTTTCTTCTTTGAATTTGTGCGGCATGTTCCTCCGCAGCTCATGGTCACGCTGGATGCTGCCGGCCTTGCGCTCTTCGCTGTTTCCGGAGCCGAGAAGGCACTCAACTATAAGATTCATCCCCTGCTCGCGATTTTGATGGGAGCCATCACCGGAGTTGGAGGCGGGACCATCCGGGATATGTTGCTGGCGCAGGTTCCAACCGTTCTTCGCGCCGATGTCTATGCGACGGCAGCCCTGGCGGGAGCTGCGGTCCTGGTGGCAGGGATGAAATTAAAACTTCCCCGCGCCTGGATGATGGCACTCGGGGCCATCGTCTGTTTCGTGCTCCGGCTCGTGAGCGTCTGGCGACACTGGAACCTGCCGAAGGTTTTGTAGCGTGGAGATGGGAGACCTGCTGCGCTGGCAAGCTCCTTTACGCAGTCGCCTCGCGCATGACACGAAGCACGGTGATGTCGTCCTCCTGGCCAAACTGCTGGGCCACGGCGGCGATCTCCACGGCAGACTTATGCTGCAGCATCAACTCGCCGGTGCGAGCAAAGCCGAAGAGTTCCTTGTGCTCATTCTGCGCCTCTACAATGCCATCGGAGATGAGTGTCAGCGTGTCTCCCTCGGCCAGGCGGAAACGCATCACAGGAAATTCCGCGTTCGCGACCGGGCCCAGGGGCAAGGAACCCTCCATCGCGATCTCTGCGCCGTTCAGGTACGGTGGCAAATGGCCGGCATTGGCCAGAGTCAATTCTCCATCCGGCGAGAGCAGCAGAGCGCAACAGGTAACGAAACCTCCCACACGCCCATGCAGCACACGGTTCAGATGCGTCAGAATTTCCGCAGGGTTATGCGTGGGATAATCGCGCAGAGCGCCGATGATCGTGCTTACGGTCATAGCGGCCTGCAAACCCTTGCCGCTCACGTCGCCCACAACGACCAGCAGCGATCCGTCGTCCGCCGACTGCACCTGAAAGAAATCTCCGCCAACGCTGCTGGCGGGAAGATAGACGCTCTCGACGGCAAAACCTGGAGTACGGGGAGCGGTGGTTGGAACCAACAGCGACTGCACGTGCCGCGCCTGCTCCATCTCCAGCTTCCACTGTTCGCGCTCCCGCTGTGAGCGCAGAAACCGCCGCACCAGCAGCACGGTGATGATGCCCAGTGAAAGGATGGCAGCAATCTGGCTGATGCTGATCACAAGCCCGAAGGGGAAGAACTGCACCTTCACGTGCAACAAGAGCAGCTCTTCCTGATAGAGCGAGAAGACCACGAGCACCACTGCTGGCAGCGCCAGCCAGCCTTCTGCCTTGTTCCTGCGAATGCCTTGATACGTTACCCACACCAGCAGCGCGCCCAGCAGCAGCTTGAGTACCACGGTAAGCGGCGAAAGCCAGACGGTGGCATGGACGGGAACCAGGTTGCCATAGAGCGGCGCCCGAAGCATGGCTGTGATGACAGCCAGCAGCAGCACCAGTGCCCACACGGTGCGGTGAAGGCGGCCCATATGATCGAGCCGGAACCAGTAGCCCCAGAAGAGCACCCACAGGCCGATGGATACAGGAGTCACGACCACATCCCGAAGAAAAAATACGGTAGTTCCGGTGATCCAAGCCGTGTAGTTCGACAGCAGAGACAAAATCACACCGCCCAGGATGGCCGCACAGGTGAGGCTCAGCCAGAGATAGGCCGGCTCCTTGCGATCCATCCAGAAGAGAGCCAAGGCTACCAGCAAGGCAAGCAGCAAAATTGCCATCTCAGGGAAATAGCCATACTGCGTGCGATTGGTAGCGTCCCAATCCAGTTGGAGCAGTGCAGCAATGGCGGAGGCATGCCCCAGTACCGGCGGCGCGTGCAGGCCACCCGCGTCCGGATCAATCAGCGGCGTGGCGGCGTCCATCCACATACGGATGGCGATCGTCACCGGGCCACTGCGGACATTCGCCGGCAGCGGAAAAGCCCGAGGCAGGGAGATGTATTCCGTGACGCCATGCGCCGTGAACTGGCCAAACTGCCCAATGAGCTGGCCATTCACATATACCTGGTAGGAATCGTCGAAATTGTCCGGCATCTTGAGCGCGAGCGCTCCCTGTCCTGTATTTTCTGCGTTGTTTTGTATATTGACGCGCAGCCGGTACCAGGCGTAGCCGGCGTAACCGCGATAGCCCCGCGCCGTCCATCCCGGTACATAACCGCTGGTGCCGAAGAATGGATCGTACGATCCCGGGAGTGGGGTCACGTCCATGGTGCCCCAGGTGGAGTCGTCCAAGCTGGGATCGGCCCAGGCCATGTCATCGCCGGTATGGAACTTCCACAGCCCGCTCAGCTCCGTGGTGGAGTTGCCCAGCACCACCTGCCTTTGCGCATGGGCATGCATGGAGATCGAAAAGAGGAGAAAAGAGGCAACAAATAAACGCCGGAGTCCGCGCATGACTGGGTTTGGCCGCCTGAAAACGACAGTGGACTGCTTGCGCGCTTTATATCATGCCGACTGCACGCCTGGATGGTTTTTATTGCCGGCGCGAATGTAAACACAACCGCTCGACTTGGCCCGAATACGCTGGCGGCGCGATAGCCGCGAAGCATCCGCATGCTAGCATCAATACTTACAGTCAAAATGATAGAAAACAAGCTGCAAATAATTCCGCTGGGTGGCCTGGGTGAGTTCGGAATGAACTGCCTCGCGCTGCGCTGGCAGGACGATATTATCGTCATCGACGCGGGCCTGATGTTCCCTGAAGAGGAGCTGCTCGGCGTCGATATCGTAGTTCCCGACATCAGCTATCTGATCGAAAACCGCAAGTGCGTGCGCGGCATCGTGCTGACACATGGGCATGAGGACCACATTGGCGGGCTACCCTGGATCCTGTCGGAACTGAACGTGCCGGTATATGGCACAGAGTTCACGCTGGCCTACGTGGACGGCAAGCTGGAAGAGCATAATCTGACGGACAAGACCGAGCTGATCGAGATGATACCGGGTCAGCCGTTCTCTCTTGGCCCGTTCAAGATTACGCCGGTTCGCGTGACGCATAGCCTGGTGGACTGCGTGGCGCTGGCGATCGATACGCCTGTCGGCATGGTCATCCATACCGGGGACTTCAAGATCGATCTTTCGCCGACGGATGGACGTCCGTTTGACCTGCAGGCATTCGCGGAATACGGCAAGCGCGGCGTGCTAGCCCTGCTGCAGGATTCCACGAACGTGGACCGGCCTGGATACACGCCCAGCGAACGGGCCGTGATCCCGGCGCTGGATGAGATTTTTTCCCGCACCAAAAAGCGGCTGTTCTTCAGCTGTTTTTCGTCCTCAATCCACAGATTGCGGATTGCCACAGAATTGGCGTTCAAGCATGGCAGAAAATTGGCCATCGTGGGTCGCTCGGTTACGGATTCATTCGAGGTTGCGCAGGACTTTGGCTATATCAACGTTCCCGATGGGCTGCTGATCAACCACGGACAACTACGCGATATGCCGCGCGAGAAGGTCTGCGTGTTTATCAGCGGCACGCAGGGGGAGCCGATGTCGGCGCTTTCGCGTGCGGCAGTCGACAACCACAAGCATGCCAAGATCGAAGAAGGCGACACGGTGGTGCTCAGTTCCCGCGTGATCCCGGGCAATGAAAAAAGCATCTTCCGCATGATCGACCATCTCTATCGCCGCGAGGCGCAGGTGATTTATGACGACGGCACGGCGGGGTTGATCCACGTAAGCGGACACGCCAGCCAGGAGGAATTGCGGCTGATGCTGCACATCCTGAAGCCAAAATTCTTTATTCCGCTGCATGGCGATTATCGTCATCTGAAGCGCCATGTTGAATTGGCATCTTCGATCAGCGGCGTTGGGCAGACCATCCTGATCGAAGACGGAGATGTGCTGGAGGTCGATCGCGATTCCGCAAAGAAAACAGGCAAGGTCACCGTGGGCCGGGTTTGCATTGATTCCGGTTCTGCAGGAGATGTGGTCGAGGATCTTGTCATCCGCGATCGTCGCCACCTGAGTGAGGGCGGCATTGTGCTGCCGATTCTGGCCATCAATAAAACGACAGGACGGGTCGAAAGCATGCCGGAGATTGTGACGCGAGGATTTGCCGCAGCCGAACAATCGCTGATCGACGAGGCACGACTGGTAGTAGGGCGGACGCTGGAAGCGTCCAGCGCAGAAGAAAAAGCCGACTATGGCGTCATTAAAGAAAAAATCCGCCAGGATCTGAAGCGGTATATTCAGAAAAATACCAGCCGCCGTCCGATGATTATGCCGGTCATCCTGGAGATCTGATACAAAGCGGTTTGCAACCAGGCATGGACGTAACTCTGTTGGAACGGGAAGCCTGAAGGTGTCTTTTCGTCGCTCGCGTTATATCGCCGCACGCTTGATTTTGGTTGTCATCGTTGCCCTTGGGGTTGAACTTCTACTGTTTTGGCCGCAAGCGCGTGCGCATCTGCAATCCGTGGCTCTTTTGTGGCAATTGAATGGGCTGCCCGTTCCAAAGCTGGCGCGACCATTCGCATCCTATCCACTGACAGTAAAGTCCTTCACGATTCTGACCTCGCAAGGGCCCACTCCGGTAATTCTATATATGCCGAAGTACAAACCGAATGCGCGGGGCGTCGTCCTGGTGCATGGCGTGGATCACCTGGGCATCCGTTCCCCCCGCATGGTGGCCTTTGCCCGCTCGCTGGCGGCCTGCGGATTGCTTGTGCTGACGCCGGAACTGCCGGATATTCAGGACTACCATGTCACGACGGGTTCCATTGCAACGATAGGCGATGCCGCCAACTGGCTGGCCAATACAATCGGACGTCCCGTCGGCTTGATGGGGCTTAGTTTCTCCGGCGGTCTGGCCTTGATGGCTGCCGCGGAGCCACAGTACGCAAAGAGCGTCTCTTTTGTATTCGCCGTCGGCGCGCATGATTCGATGCCTCGCGTGGCGAACTTTTATGTTACCGGCGAAGACGTGCTGCCGAATGGCACCGTGGAAAGTTTAACTCCGCACGAATATGGCTCGCTGGTGCTGGAGTATGAAAATCTGCAGGACTTTACCCAGCCAGCCGATACGGAAGCGCTGCGTGCCGCACTGCGTGCGCGCCTGCATGAAGACCCGGCTCTGGAGCAGTCCCTGGTTGTTCAATTCACTCCTGCGCAAAAGGTTGAGTACGACCACATCATTCACACCCAGCAACAGGACCTGGCGATTGCGGAATCCTCTCGCAAGCATGAGGCTGAACTGGAGGCGGTTTCTCCGCATGGACACCTGCAGGATCTGCGGGTGCCGGTTTTTCTGCTGCACGGCAGGGACGATAACATCATTCCCTATGCGGAATCGGAGTGGTTAGCCAAGGACCTGCCAACGGGGACTTTGCATGCGCTGCTGGTCAGCCCGATGGTCGCCCACGTAGACATGGAAAAGGACCACAAACCAGACCTGATGGACAAATGGAGACTGGTTCATTTTCTGGCGCGGGTGATGGAGTGCGCAGAGCATTGATCTGCATCTAACGAAAAGGCACTGAGTCTGGGTGATACGCTTCATATAAGCTCATCGTTTCTGAAAATGATCTAAAGTGAGGATGCACAGTTCTTGACTAACCAATCCATGTCCCCCACCACTGCATCGACGACAACCAGGCTGGTCACGCTGGACGATCTGCGTCGGGCAGCGGAACGCCTGCGTGGTGTTGCCCGGCAAACACCGCTGTTGGAAGTGGAGTTTCCGGAAATACCTCAAGCGGCAGGCAGCCGACGATTCTATCTAAAGGCAGAATCGCTGCAGCCCATTGGCAGCTTCAAACTGCGCGGCGCCTACAACAAAGCAGTATCGTTGACGGTAGCGGAACGATCCCGCGGGCTGATTGCCTACTCCAGCGGCAACCACGGACAGGGCGTAGCTTATGCCGCCAGAGCACTGGGCACGCGCGCGATCATCGTGATGCCATCGAATGCTCCGACCATCAAACGGCGAGCTGCGGAGGCCCTCGGCGCGGAAATCGTCGTCGTCGGGCCAGCCAGCATGGACCGCAAAGTAAAGGCAGAGGAACTGGCTGCGCTGCATGGATATACCATCATTCCGCCTTATGATGATCCGGAGATTATCGCGGGACAAGGCACGTGCGGATTGGAGATTCTGGCCGAGCTGCCGGATGTCGATCTGGTGCTGGTACCCGTGGGCGGCGGCGGATTGGTGAGCGGCATAGCCGCGGCCATCAAACTGCAGCGGCCTGAAGTACAGGTTTGGGGCGTGGAACCTGAGATGGCCTCCGATGCAGCGGAGAGCCTGGCACAGGGCAGCATCGTTCGCTACTCCGCCGAGCAGACCAGCCGCACCCTGGCCGACGGGCTGCGAACACAGCAGGTTGGCGACTGCAACTTTCCCCATATGCGCGCCTTTGTCGATGGCATTGTCCGCGTCAGTGAAAATGAGATTGTGCAGGCGATGCGAGCGACGCTGTTTACCGCGCATCTGGTGGCGGAACCTAGTGGCGCCGTGGCGCCGGCGGCCATGCTGTTTCATGCACAGCAATTCCCAAAGGCGAAGAAAATTTGCGCCATCCTGAGCGGCGGGAATGTGGAGCCGGAGATTTTGACGCAGGTGCTGACTACGGAACTGGCTGCTCGGTGATTGGGATGCTGTAAGGATGTGAGCTGTATGCGAATACAATCCAGTCTGCTCGTTGCCCTTTTTCTAGTTCCCGCAGTCCTGCCATGTGCTGCACAACAGCCGCAAAAACCATCCGCGCCACCGGGAAAAAGCTATGGCGAACAGATGGGCCCCTACGCCACGGTGCTGACGCAGACAACGCTGTACGTACAGCCGGACAATACCTCTACGCCGGTGACGGTCGTCGAGCCGGGGCGCGAGATGAATATCTCCGAGCGTAACGGCCCGTGGCTGCGCGTATTTGCCAACACAGATGTCAATCAGGAACCGTCGGATGATCAGCCAGTGTTTGGCAACCCCGGAACGTTGCCACCTGCCTCCGGCTGGATACAGGATAAAGGCGTCATCTCCGACCAGACAACGAACGGCGCTATGCTGCTGTTTGGTGCGGCCTCGGACGCCGAACACGAGGCCAGCGAGCCGCATCCACCAGCCCATGCGGCGAAAAATGCACAGCGGCTTTATCAGCGTGTCGCAGAATTTTTCCCAACGTCTCCGTTAGCGCCGGAGGCACAGTGGCGCGCGGCCGATATCCAATGGCAACTCGACAAGGAAGATAACTCCACACTGCCGTCGGCGCATGAAAAGGCCTACTATCTGCGCCCGCAGATCAACGATAGCGCCATGCACAAGCTGGAGCACAAATATCCCCACAGCAAATGGGCCGACCTTGCAGCCTGGGACATGATCGACAACAAACTCTGCGGTGCATGGCAAGGCTCGACCGACTGCCCGGAGCGCGAAGCGGCCATTTATGCCAGTTATGCGCATGAGCATCCCGACTCCCCCAAACTGCAGGAGGCTTTGTGGGAGGCAGCCTGGCGGCTGGCCGTGCTGAAGATTGAATACACGCAAAACGGCGATGCCAAGCGCGCCAAGCAGGCAGGCGACCGGGCGACAGATATGGCTCAGACCATTGAAACGAAATTTCCTGGCTCAGATTACGCTGCCCGCGCGACGACTCTGATATATAAGATGAATAACTCTCTACCTGTATTTGGTGAAGATCATGATTGAAGCAACTTTGCTGGAGGTTGCGTGAACGACTATGTCATGTCAGTGCTGTTGGGGATTGTCGAAGGACTCACCGAGTTTCTGCCCGTTAGCTCTACGGCACACTTGCGCATTTCCGAAGCGCTGATGCACATCAGCCTGACGGATCCTTATTGGAAGATGTACACCATCGTCATCCAACTGGGCGCTATTCTGGCACTGCTGTTGCTCTTCTTTCCGCGCATCGTGTCGCTGTTTCGCAGCTTTCCCCGGGGAGAAGACAACCAACACACATTCTGGAATAACCCCGTAACGCTGACGGCTGTCGCGTTTGTGGTGACTTCGATTCCATCGCTGCTGCTCGTCAAGGTGATCGGCAAGCATCTGGAGAGCCTGACGATCATTGCCTGGTCCTTCGTGATTGGCGGCGTGATTATGTGGGTGGTGGATGTCGCAAGCGATCGACGCGACAACGATACCAAAGAAGTCGAACAGATGACGATCGGTCAGGCCATCTGGGTTGGATTCTGCCAGATATTCTCCGCAGTATTTCCCGGCACTTCGCGTTCCATGTCCACAATTACGGGCGGTCAAATGGTCGGGATGACACGGCCAGCGGCACTGGAATTCAGCTTCCTGCTATCGATCCCAATCATGATCGCGGCCACCGGCTATGACCTGCTGCGGACGCTGCACCCGAAGCATTTGGCTGGGGCGGAGGCCATCTCTCCCCTGGTGATGACCGGGCATGAATGGGTGGTTCTGGCGATCGGATTTGTCGTGTCCTTCATCGTGGCGCTCGGCGTGGTGGAATGGTTCCTGCGCTGGGTACGCCATCACGGCTTTGTGCCGTTTGCTATTTATCGCATTCTGGCCGGCGTGGTGCTCTTTGCCTGGATTCATCATTGGATCGGCTGACGTGGGAAGGGTCGATTCCGAATCGGCGTAAACAAATCTTCTCAGGAAGACTTACGGAACAACACGTAGCAGAGGGAAGAATCCAGAAAATCTTTTCTTAGCCATCACGGGCTGGATTCTTCACTGCGCTCAGAATGACAGCCCCTTCAGTCGCTCTTCCTCTGTGTACAGCGATCTCTCAATCGTTTGCGATGGCTAACTGATGGCGCACATCCGCGCCACGTACCCAAAAAATAACATCCTCGGCAATGTTGGTCGCGTGGTCGGCGATGCGCTCCAGATTGCGCGAAATAATGATGGTATTCAACGACTGCTGGCTCCATTCCGGATGCTCGCGCATCACCTCCACCAGACGCTGATGCGTTTCGCGGTTGATGCGGTCGACCGTATCGTCCATGGTGAGCACCGAGTGGGCCATGCCGGCATCGCCATCCAGCAAGGATTGAATGGATATGCGAATCATCCAGCCGGTCAGCTCACCCATTTGACGCAAATCTATGGGCAGTTCGGCAGGCGGATGATGCAATAACTCCTCGGCACGTTCTGCTATGTTGACCGATTGGTCGCCAATGCGTTCGAGGTCGCTGTTGATCTTGATGACGGCGAGCAGGAAACGCAGGTCGATGGCCATCGGCTGCTCCATCGCAAGCAAATCGTAAGCCATCTCATCGACAGAGCGCTCGGCTGCATTGATGGCTGTCTCGTTTTCGTGAACGTGATCCACCATAATAGCATCGCGCTTCAGGTAGGCGTCGAGTGCACAATCCATCGACTGCTGCGCCAGCGCTGCCATGGCGAGCAGCTTGTCCTTTAACTCCGCTAGTTGTTGTTGAAAATGTATGCGCGGCACTGAGGCACCTCCCGTTACACTGTTGCTACTTCATTATTTCCTTATTGTGCAACAGATGTGCGGTTCCCGCGCGTCTAGTTTTGTTAAAACTCTTCACCGGGAATTCACACAGACAATGCCAGAAATACATATTCCCAAAGGCGGAAATCCGCCACTCGCATGCAGCGAACTCCCTAGCCAAGACGCTTTTCCGCTTCGCGAGCTGCTTCGTAAATCTGGTCAAAAGATTCCACGGCGTAGAGTACCGGCTGCATTTCGGAAACAGAAAAGCGCTGGTCGAGCACCTGATCCAGATTGAAATCGCGAATCTCCGGGCCGCCGTTGATGACATAGGCGCATTCGCCATGCGAGGAGATCAATCCGCTGCCATAGACCTTGACGGTTCCTTGCTGGCGGATGACGCCAAACTCCACGGTGAACCAGAAGAGCCGGCCCATGCGCTCTAAATCTTCCTTACGATCAATCAGCCGGGCACAGACCTTTCCATACTGTTGCAAAAAATCCGCGAAGACAGGATGAGCATGCATGGGCACGTGGCCGAAGACATCGTGAAAGATGTCCGGCTCCGGCGTGTACTCCAGCGACTTCTTATCGCGCAGCCAGGTGGTTGTGGGAAAGTGGCGCGCGGCCAGCATCTCAAAGAATGCGTCCGGCGGCAGAAAGCCGGAGACGGGCGTTGAGCTCCAACCAGTGCGTGGCCCCAAGCGGCTGCTGATGGCAGCCAGATCGGGAATGCTGTCCTCACGCAGGCCAATCTGTTCAAATCCATCCAGATATTCCTGGCAGGCATGCTGGCGTAGCTCCGGCATGCAGCGATGCACCAGCTCCGCCCAGGTTGCGTGCTGCTCGGACGTGTAAGCCGCCCAATCCTGCTGGATAAGGAACGGGCGAGAAACCTGGAGCTGCGCCGTGCTGTGCGTGGAGGTTGCCATGAATGATCCTTCTGGCCTGAACAGTCAGCAGCATGCGGTTCTGACTCGCCCAAACCTTTTAGCATGCTGCCCCACAGGGTATCGTGTCAACCTGCAATATAAGACCGGACCACGCCGGGTTGCCTGCAATTGCTAAAAAACTTTACCCTAACGGTTCTGCCGCCACGATCGCATGGTGGATGGCCAGACGATAAAATCTGCCATAGCCAAAAGATAGGTACATATTTCCTGAGCCGGAGCAACATCCGTAAACGAGGTGTGTTTCAGCATACGAGACCGGAGATTGGGGAATAAGCCAAGCACTTCGGAGAATGTTGCCAACGACGCAAACCCGCTACAGATCGACAGCGAGGCACGCGAGCGGCGACATTGAAAGGACGAATTATGCGCACCCCACGTTTTATACACACATTGCTCTTTGTGCTGTTGCTATCGCTTGTGCCAGCGGCTTCTCATGCTGGCGTGTTTGTGTCCGTCTCGATTGCTCCACCGATATTGCCGGTGTATGCACAACCGATCTGCCCCGCTCCAGGCTACCTGTGGACGCCGGGTTACTGGGCCTATGGCCCGGCGGGCTACTACTGGGTTCCGGGCGTGTGGGTACAGCCACCGATGGTCGGCGTGTTATGGACGCCGGGGTACTGGGGCTGGGGTAGCGGTGTCTATCTCTGGCATGGAGGCTACTGGGGTCCGCATGTTGGCTTCTACGGCGGCGTGAATTACGGCTTTGGTTATTCAGGAGTCGGCTTCGAGGGCGGCTATTGGCATGGCGGTGCCTTTGCCTATAACCGGTCTGTGACCAATGTGAACATCAACATTATTCACAACACGTATAACTACAGGGTGGTCAACCGCGGGACCGTCAGCCGCACCAGCTTCAACGGCGGTGCGGGAGGAATCCGCGCCACAGCCACACCGCGGGAAATCGCGGCGAGCCAGGACCGTCACTACCAACCGACGTCTAACCAGATGGCGCATGAGCAGACAGCACGGAACAACCGGGCACAGTTAGCATCGGTGAATCACGGACGACCGAGTGTCACGGCAATGAGCCGCGTGGGGGAACGCAGCAACAACCAGCAGCAACGCATCGCGCAAGGGGTACGCAGCGGGCAAATGACACCCGGGGAAACAGCGCGCGCGGAAAATAATGAAAAGAGCATCAACCGCGAGGTTCGGCAAGACCGGCAGGCGAATGGTGGCAAACTTACGCAGCAGGAGCGGCAGAACGTGAACCAGCGCCAAAATAAGGAGAGCCGCCAAATCGACAAAGAGAAGCATAATGACGCGCATGATGCACATCCACGGAGATAGGCTCGAAAGCTAATTCCAACCGCGTACGTTCCATCCGCATAATCGCAGAGGTAGAACGCTGCAAAAAAGTTACGGCTGGCAGAGATCCTGTCAGCCGTTTCTCTTTCTCCTCTGCAATGCTGTGCGCGCCAAAGCACTTGCAATTCTGCCGGTAGCCGTTCTTTCCTTTGCAGGCAAACAAAATAACGTCTGTGAACCGTCTAGGCAATCTTCCTCATCTGGGTATATCTTTATAAGTCGCTTGAGGTGAATGGGCAATTGGCCGTCGATGCCCCCACCACCCTGCGGCGCGCAATCTTTTGAATGTGAGGAAGCGCCATGGCAACGATATCGGACCATCCCATCACGCAAGCAGGCAAAGACTTTCTTCCGCTCAATGGAACAGACTACGTTGAGTTTTATGTAGGCAATGCTCGTCAGTCGGCATATTACTATCGCGCGGCCTTTGGCATGCGCCTGGTTGCCTATGCCGGGCCGGAGACGGGGCTGCGCGATCGCGCTTCCTATGTATTGCAGCAGGATAAGATACGCTTTGTGCTGACCACGCCGCTGCGTTCCGGCAATGCGATTGCCGACCATATCATCAAACACGGCGACGGAGTAAAGGACATTGCTCTCTGGGTGGATGATGCGGTGCTCGCCTGGCGTGAGACGACGCGGCGCGGCGCGCGCAGCGTCAGTGAGCCTTCCGTATTGAAGGACGAGCATGGCAGCGTGCGCATGGCCTCGATCGCGACCTATGGTGAAACGACGCACACGTTCGTGGAGCGCAAGGATTACGCCGGCATCTTTCTACCAGGCTTCAAACATGTGACGCACGATCCGATTGCGCGCCCCGTCGGGCTGAAGTATATCGACCACATCGTGGGCAATGTGGGCTGGAATGAGATGAATCAATTTGTCGATTTCTACCGCGATGTGATGGGCTTTGATCTTTATCAGCACTTTGACGATAAGGACATTTCGACCGAATACTCTGCGTTGATGTCCAAGGTCATGGCCAATGGCAATGGCCGCGTAAAGTTTCCCATCAACGAGCCGGCCGAGGGACGGAGAAAATCGCAGATCGAAGAATATCTGGAGTTCTATAACGGCCCCGGCGTGCAGCATATGGCGCTGGCGACGGATGACATCCAGTCCACTGTTTCCAAGCTGCATGAGCAGGGCGTGGAATTTCTGACTGTACCGCATTCCTATTACGCAAACCTGCAGAAGCGCGTGGGTGAGATTGACGAGCGGATCGAAGAACTGGAAAAACTGCACATTCTGGTCGATCGCGATGACGAAGGCTACATGCTGCAGATCTTCACGCGACCGGTCGAGGATCGTCCGACGTTGTTCTTTGAGATTATTCAGCGTAAGGGCAGCAAGAGCTTCGGCAAGGGCAACTTCAAGGCTCTGTTTGAGGCTATCGAGCGAGAGCAGTCGTTGCGTGGCAACCTGTAGGCCGGCATGAAATTATGCACGTTTGAAGTTCGCACGCACCTGGGTTGGCAGAGGCGACTGGGGCTTGTGGACGCCGATGGAATCGTCGATCTGCACTTTGCCGTCGCGCATCATCTGGACAATGAACGGCTCGCACAGGCGCTGGTGCCGCCGTCGATGCTGGGCTTGCTGGAGGGCGGTACGCGAGCGCTGGACGCCGCGCGCAAGGCGTGCGCCTTTCTGCCACCGGAGATGCGCACGGGCAAGAACGATGTAACGTTGCGCTACAACATGGACGAAGTACGACTGTTGACGCCATTGCCGGATCCACGATCGTTGCGTGATTTTTATGCTTTTGAAGCGCACGTGCAGCGCGGCTTTGAAAAACGCGGGGAACCGATGCCGAAGGAATGGTATGAGATTCCCGTTTATTACCAGACTGGGCACCATAATTTGATCGGCACCGGGCAGGATGTGCTGTGGCCTTCGTTTACCGAACGCTTTGATTACGAACTGGAACTGGCTGTCATCATTGGCCGTGAAGGGCGCAATATTCCAGCAGAGCAGGCGCATGAGTATATTGCCGGATACACCATCCTGAATGACTTCAGTGCGCGCGACATCCAGAAGCGCGAGATGAAGGTCAGGCTGGGGCCGGCTAAGGGCAAACACTGGTGCTCGGCACTGGGACCGTGGATGGTGACGGCGGATGAGATTCGCGATCCTTATGCGTTGACGATGACAGCCCGCGTGAATGGCGAGGAGTGGTCGCGAGGCAACTCCGGCGATATCTTCTGGAAGTTTGAGCAGATGATTGAGTTTCTCTCGCAAGACGATACGATTTATCCGGGAGATATTCTCGGCTCCGGTACTGTTGGTACGGGCTGCGGCCTGGAGCTGGATCGCTGGGTACAGCCGGGTGACATCATCGAGCTGGAGATTGAAAACATTGGCGTACTACGCAACCGCGTGGTGCGCAAGGAACGTATCTGTTGAGCGCCGATTCGCAGAAGCGCATCTGAAATAGAAGGAGTCGTTATGTATCCACTGAGAAAAGGCAAGACCACCTCACAAGCGCACGTGGGCCTGCCGGAAGGCACGTTTGAGGAAGAGCATGGACGCAAGGGCTTCTACGGCAAGGCTGCTCATCTATATCACGCGCATGCTCCGACTAGCTGGACGCGTTTTGAAGGCAAGCTGCGACCGCATCTGTTCGACCTGAATAAGCTGGAACCGACCGACCAGAAGGACGCACAAGGCGCGCCGGTCGCTTTCCTGGGCAATGATGAGATTCATGTGGCTGTCTCGCGCCGCTCGAAGCCGATGCCGTTTTATTTTCGTAACGCCGATGCCGATGAATTGTATTTTGTGCATCGCGGCAGCGGTGTCATCGAAACGGACTTTGGTCCATTGCGCTTCGAGAAGGGCGACTACATCAACGTGCCGCGCGCCGTTACCTATCGCGTGGTGCCAGAAACCGACGATAACTTCTTCCTGATCTTCCAATCAAAAACCGAGTTTGAACAACCGGAGAAAGGATTGCTGGGCCAGCATGCGCTCTACGATCCTGCAGCCATCACTGTGCCGGAGCCGTCTCCCTATCTCGAAGACAATCGCGAGTGGGAGGTGCGCATCCTGAGCGATGGCGAATACTCGAAGGTCTTTTATCCATTCAACCCGATTGACGTTATCGGCTGGAAAGGCGACCTGACGGTGTGGAAGATCAACCTGCGCGACATTCGCCCGGTGAGCAGTCATCGGGCGGCCCTGCCGCCCAGTGCGCACACTACTTTTGTGACGCAGGGCGCGGTGGTTTGCAGCTTTCTGCCACGGCCACTCGAACAAGAACCGGATGCGCTGCGTGTTCCATTCTTTCACCGCAATACGGATTACGACGAATTTATCTTTTACCATGATGGCGACTTCTTCAGCCGCGACAACGTGAAGCCGGGCTACGCAACGCTGCACCCGCGAGGCATTCACCACGGCCCGCACCCGAAGGCGCTGGCCAATCAGAAGGCAAAGACTTTTACGGATGAGTCTGCCGTGATGCTGGATGGGTTGAATCCGATCCACGTGCTAAAGCCGGGAGAAAAGGTCGAGTGGACCGATTACTGGGCCAGTTGGGGTGCCAAAGATCACAGCAAGCTGGAGCCTGTAGGATGAGCCCAACCCAGGGCGCCGGTGGTACAGATGGAAGTAAGACAGCAGGCCCGGCAACATTCGCTGGGCCGATGCTGACTCTGGACCCAGCAAAACAGACTTCACAAGAGACCTATAAGCTGCTGGTCGGCACGATCGTGCCCCGCCCGATAGCGTTTGTTTCTTCCCTGGACGAACATGGCGTACGCAACCTGGCGCCGTTCAGTTTTTTTACGGCTGTCAGTGCCAACCCTCCCGTTATTTGTTTCAGTCCGATGATCCGCGGAGCAGCCAAGCCAAACTTGATGATGACCAAAGACACGCTGCGCAACATCACCAATACGCGGGAATTTGTCGTGAATATTGTGTCGGAGGAGTTTGCGGTGCAAATGAATGCCTGCTCCGCTGAGCTGCCTCCGGAGGTCGATGAATTCAATATCTCCGGCCTGACGCCGCTGGCCAGTGACGTGGTACATCCGCCGCGCGTGGCCGAATCGCATGTGCAGATGGAGTGCCGACTGGTCCAGATTGTCACCGTAAGTGCCGATCCGCTGGGAGGGAGCCTGGTGCTGGGAGAGGTGTTACGCTTCCATGTGCGTGAGGCGTTGTTCGACAATTTCCGCATCGATCCAGACAAGCTGCGGGCCATAGGACGCATGGCGGGAGCCACCTATGCGCGCACCACGGACCGCTTTGAACTGGAACGGCCCAAATAGAGATGGCAATCTACGATTAAGATCAGGAGTACCGGTAACGGATGCAATTCCAGATACCCATACACCATGAAGAAAGCCTCTCCAGAAAAAACTGGCGTTAACAAAGATCTCAAGGCAGAAAGTCTGGCCGAAAGCTGCCTGCAGCATGAGTTGCGGCAAAAGATTCCTTTTGCCAGCATCCGTGCGGAAGCTTTCCTGAATCTGCTGCGCACGACAGACAAGTTGCAGCGGCAACTGCAAATGGCGTTGAAGCCCCATGGTCTAACGGAAACGCAATACAACGCCTTGCGAATTCTGCGCGGTGCCGGGGATACTCCGTTACCCTGCTCGGAGGTCGGGGAGCGCCTGATCCATGACGCCCCGGACATCACGCGGTTGCTGGATCGACTGGAACGGAATGGGCTGATCCGACGCCAGCGCGACTTGAAAGATCGCCGTATCGTGCTGTCTCAGATCACTGCCGAGGGACTGGCGCAGTTGAAGAAACTGGATGGGGTGGTGGAAAGCTCTGTTGACCAGATGTTGGGGCACATGAATCAGACGGAGTTGCGCCAGATAGTCCGGCTGCTGGTAAAGGCACGCAACATGGAAAAGAATTCCAGGAAAAGCTAATCGCGCCCCAGGGTATCCGGCTATAGAAGCTTTGAAATAAAGCTATTCGGAAAGGAATCCTGGTGGAACTGGTTTACGCGCGATTGCGTAGGGTAAAAGTGACAGGTTTGACAGGTTCCGGCCGCGCAGAGGCAACAGTGAGAGCCTGCTGCTTCAGAATCTGATGATGCAAACAATACAAGGCCAGCTCCAAACGGTCGGAAACGCCGAGCTTGTCATAAATTTTACGCAGATAATTCTTGACCACCTGCTCCGTAGTCCCCAATTGATAGGCAATTTCCTTGTTGCGCATTCCCTGGGTAACACAGGTGATGATTTCCAGTTCCTTTGGCGATAAGCGTGGCTGTAGGCGCGGATTGGTCAGTTGATTGGCCTGAGCCCGGTAAGCCTCGATGACCCAGCTGATGGATTGATTGTCAATCCAGGTCTCTCCCTGGGCGATCTTGCGAACACAACGAACGAGAAGATCTGGCGGAATGGAGCGGGAAATGACGCCGCGAACGCCGCGGCGGTATAAATCCACAATATTGCTCTCGCTGGTCTCCACAACCTGCACAATCAGCTTTACCTCTGGGGCATGACGCAGAATCTCTGGGATTGCCTCTGCAGCGCTCAGAACCATATTTCCTTCGAGCAAGACTACATCGGTGGGATAACGGTCAAGAGCCATCAACAGTCCCTGCAGGTTTTCTGCCTGGGCAACGACGCGGATGTCATCTTCGACAGCGAAGATTTTGCGGATACCTACGCGGTAAATTGCCTGGGTATCGGCCAGAACGACACGAATCGCGTTAGCGTTCTCAGTGTCTTCCGGCGGGCGCATTCCGCCCTGCGGATTGGGAGTGTTTGGTGGAGAACCAACGGCCATAAAGCCTCAGGACAACATTTGGTAACGATCTATGACGGCAGCTATTTCGGCATCCGTCTCGCCTTTTCGATAGCAGCGTACCACACGCCCTACACAATGTACCACGACATCTTTTTCCGTACCCAGGGACCCAGCCGGCATCTTCAAGTCAAACTCTATTGGACTGCCCATTTCCAGGCAGCGCTCAAAAGCGAACAGCATGCCACTGGCGGAGACATTGATCGTCTCAGCCTGCTCTTCCCCTCGATCCGCCTTGATCTGAACTGGCAGCCGCATCGGAAACCGTACAGCCGTTCTCAGTTCCGTGACCTGGGATTTACCCTCCAACCCCGGTCCCGTCTCTTGATCGGATCCTTCCATCTGCTTTTCATCCATAGTACAGAATTACCTTTTAAAGTGTGGTTTGCTAATAATGATTGCTATTAACTCTAATATTACTATAATAGATTACTATTTCATTACCTCCTTCGTGGTCTGAATCGGAAAGAACGCTGCGGAACTTCCCACCCATTCCTGGTTCCTGTTGTGATCGACTCCCATCATCTTGCCTCGTCCCATACGTACAAGTGTCAGCAGGGCCAGCAAATCGCCCTGTTCGGGCCAGACGTACAGAAAACGAATCTCGGCCTGTGTAACACCATGCGGCGTGGCAATGACAGACTCAAAATGCACCCGCTGCTGCAGCAAAAAGTGATGCCGCTCCGTTGCCGGAATCGAATCCAGCTCCTGCTGCGATGGTTCAAAGACAATGCCCTTTCCGGCAAAGGAATACAGCGGCTTCAAAATCCACTGCGAACGGTCTTCCGGCAGTCGATCCCGGTATTGCCCAGCATACCAGTCATCGAGAAACACCGCTGATGGTACAGTTGCATGCCGCAGCCACGGCAAAGAGAACTTGCTGATCAGGAAATACCAATTCGGGTGTCCAGCCCACTCTACATCCAAGTCATCCCGATAGTCGAATGGTAAAGGAACCTGTTTCTGCACAATTTCATCGACAATGGCGCGATTGTAGATTCGGCGAATGGGAACCAGCCTGCCGTTTCTGCGGTAAAAAAGTTGGCTCCCCTGCTTGATCACATGGGCAATGTCCACCGTGCAGATGTGTAAATGATCTTCCGTAACGTGAAAATCGGGCAGTGTCTTTTGCTGCTCCGGGGTCACTTCTAACAGGATGACATTTTCCGGGTCATGGTCACCGACGATGACGTCCTTAAGATGCTGCCAGTAGAGAGCTGCATCCAATCCGCCAAGAAAGGATTGCAGCGTCGGGTCGAGCGAAAAGACATCCGCATAGGTTTCGGCCAGCAGTGCCTGATAGGCATAAACCGAGGGGAACGCCTGCAGTTCCACCAGTTTGGGTTGGAGTGTGCCGTCGGGAGCGCGCGCCAGGCCGAAATCGACCGTCATAAAGTTTGGATGCCGGGACTGGTTGGGCATACGGTAGCGTTCTGGCACGGCTGCGGCGGCGCACTGCATATATTCCGGGTTGTCTACCAGTTGGTGGGTAAGAGCGCGACCGGCCTCAGCCATGGATTCCACCAACGAAGCGGGGAAAAAACAGGGTGTTTCCGAGGTGCGAAAGCCGATATGGGTACGCGTTGCGCGATCCATCCGCTCCAGCATCTTCTGGTAGAGTTCAGGCCGGAAGCGCCGATTGAAGTCATCGCGGAATGTCGGGATCACGGAATGCAGTCCTCGAACCGGCAGCACAGAAGCGGTTGCCAAAGTGTACCGCATGAGACAGCGGGAGAAATGAATTTAGCGCATCAGGAGATAAAAACTTATACTTTCCGTCTGCAAAATTGGCTGGCCTGAAAATGCTGCACGGCGCCGGACGGAGTGGTGTGGTTACATGCATGGCTTCGCTGCAACTGGAAGCCATCGCCCAGTTGCGCCGCGAGACTCTCCGGCGAATAGCGCATGACGAGCAATCCGCTGCAGCGTTCCACGCAGACATGCATGTCCTATTCCCACTCGATGGTGCCTGGAGGCTTGGAGGTAATGTCATACACCACGCGGTTGATGCCCTTCACTTCATTGACAATGCGGCTGGAGATTTTCTTGAGAACTTCGTAGGGCAGGGGCACCCAATCGGCGGTCATACCATCCTCGGAATGCACGGCGCGAATGGCACAGGTTGCGGCGTACGTGCGCTGATCGCCCATGACGCCGACACTTTTGACGGGAAGCAGCACAGCAAACGACTGCCATATCTGCTGATAGAGACCAGCGGCCTTGATTTCCTCGACGACGATTTCGTCAGCATCCTGCAGCAATGCAACGCGTTCCGGCGTGACCTCGCCAAGAATGCGGACGGCGAGGCCGGGCCCGGGGAACGGCTGACGCTGCAGAATGTCGGTGGGCATGCCAAGATCACGACCAATGCGTCGAACTTCATCTTTGAAGAGATCGCGTAAAGGTTCGATGAGCTTGAGCTTCATCGTCTCCGGCAGTCCGCCGACATTGTGATGGCTTTTGATGGTCTGCGATGGTCCTTTGACGGAGGAAGACTCGATGACGTCGGGGTAGAGCGTTCCTTGTACCAGCCAATCGACGGAGCCGGTCTGCTGCGCGATGCGATGAGCTTCGTCGTCAAAGACGGCGATGAATTCATTGCCGATGATCTTGCGCTTGGTCTCCGGATCAGTAATTCCGGCGAGGCGCGACAAGAAGCGATCGCGCGCATCGACGGCCACCAGATTCAAACCAAGTTTGCCGCGTAGATTGTCCTGCACCTTTTGAAATTCATTTTTGCGCAGCACGCCATTGTCGACAAAGACGCAGGTGAGCCGGTCGCCCATGGCGCGATGCACCAGAACGGCTGCGACCGAGGAATCGACGCCGCCGGAGAGTGCACAGATGGCGTGGCCGTCACCAACCTGTTGGCGAATCTGCTCTACGGTGGCCTGGATGAAGTGTTCCGGCGTCCAGTCGGGCGCAATTTTGCAGATGCGGAAAAGGAAGTTGCGCAGCAACTCGGTTCCCTGCCGCGTGTGGTGCACCTCAGGATGAAATTGTACGGCCCATATCTGGCGAGATTCATCGGCAATGCCTGCGACCGCGTTGTTCGTTTTTGCCGTCAGAGAAAATCCCGGTGGTAACTCCAGCGCCTCATCGCCGTGCGACATCCAAACCGGCTGATGCTTTGCAAGGCCGTCAAAGAGTGGAGTCTCGGCGATGATCTCAACCTCAGCATGACCGTATTCGCGGCGCACCGCTGGGCGCATCTTGCCACCGAGATGGTACGTGATGAAATGCAACCCATAGCAGATGCCGAGGATCGGCTTGCCCAACGCCAGCACCTGCGGATCGGCGGCTGGGGCATCGGCATCATAGACCGAACAGGGACCGCCCGAGAGGATGATGCCCACAGGGTTCGTCTGCTGAATCTGCTGCAACGATGCCGTACAAGGCAGCACGACGGAAAAGACACTTTGTTCGCGGATGCGTCGCGCGATGAGTTGGGTGTATTGTGAGCCAAAATCGAGAATGACGATGGATGAGTTGTTCACAGGCCGTTCTTTCTATGCGGGGTACCGTCTAGTGTAATGCAGACGCTTCATCCGGCGATTGCGGTTGCACGGCACGCCATAACTCCACGAAGGCTACCAGGCGCGTTACCTGAAAGAAATCCGAAGCCGCAAGGTAAAGAACGGAGATCACAAGCCACCAGACGTACATGGCGTAGAGATTCAATTGCGCCTGAAACGGTATCAGCGTGGCGGAAAAGACCATGGCCAGCACAATCAGGCAGATCTTCACGATGCCCAGCACCAGGTTGATCTCCACCAGCTTGCTGCGCAAACCACGCAGACTGCCCGAGCCGAAGTGCAACGCAGCGGCCAGGCTGGCCAGCATTCCTTTGTTTTCCAGCAACGCGATCAATGGAGCAGCGCTGAAGACCCAACTGCATACAGCCCAAAGGGAGAACAATCCAAGCGAAAGGAAGATGGCCTTGGCAAAGTAGCCAACCAGATCCGGATCCGAACCACCCAGCGAAGACAGTGCAATCCAGTGCAGACAGGCAAACCAGGCCACAAAACTGCCGCCCAGCGTGAGGATGCGCAGCAGTTGCATCCCGATCATCAGCAGCGGCGCGCGGCGCAGGGTAGGATCATATCGACGCAAAACAGCCATGCGGCCCAAGCCGGAAGCGATGGCCCATGCCACGGTGAGCAAAGGGATCAGCCAGATAGCAACCACGCGTACCGGTGGTAGTAAAACATCGACTACGGAAGAAATGATCTCCGCGGCGAGGACAGGGTCCTGCAGGGAAAACTGGTAGATGCCGGTGTGGGCGAGCGATACGGAATCATAAATCTGCCTGCCGTAGTGAAACAGCAGCAGCAGCGCCGGAATGCCGAGTCCCCAACGCCACAGCAGTTCCAGTCCGAGCAGCGAAGGACGCCCCCAGCAGTGAGCCATCGTATCGACGAAGGACTGCGTGCCACGGATCGTTTTTTGGGGCTGCGACATAGGCTGCGGCGGTGCTGTCGGCATGGGCTGCGCGGTCATTCTTTATCCCACCCCAGCTTCCTGTCCCAGCGAGCAAGCTCGCCTGAGGAACCGTCGCGAGGATGGGCACACACGGTGAGGCTCATCTCAAAGAGCTTCACCGTACCACCAAATTGACCAGTTTGCCGGGGACAACAATGACTTTGACAATCTCCTTTCCAGTGACCGATGCCTTTACTTTCTCATCGGCGAGTGCAATTTCCCGCAGTTCGTTTTCCGTTGTGCCTGCAGGGACTGTAACAACAGCGCGCAGCTTGCCGTTTATCTGCACAGGGATTCCGATGACATCTTCAGCGGCGAGTTTTTCATCGAATGCGGGCCACGGCGCGCGCAGCAGACTCGCAGTCTCACCCAACTGCGACCACAATTCCGCCGCTAGAAACGGCGCGAAAGGCCCCAGCAATAAGATGAGGTTGCGTGTCGCAGCATAGAGCACACTATCGCGAATCGCACCCGCTTTGATCGTCGGCTCGGCAGCGGTCAGATCATTGACCAATTCCATGATGGCGGCGATGCAGGTATTGAAGTGCCAGCGGCCTTCAAAATCATGCGAGATGCGGCGGATGGTCTGGTGCAATTTGCGCATCAGATTCTGTTCCACCGGCGTAAAGCTGGCTGGCAATGGCTGAGAGCGGCCGGCAATCGCACGCGGCATGGTTTTACCCGCGAAGCGGTAGACGCGAGAAAGAAAACGGCTGACCCCGGCGACACCATCTTCCTGCCAATCCAGATCGCGATCCGGAGGAGCAGCGAAGAGCGAATACATGCGCGTCGCATCGGCCCCATAACGCGCAATCATGTCGTCGGGCGAGACCACGTTCCCCTTCGACTTGGACATCTTCGCGCCGTTTTTGATGACCATGCCCTGGGTGAAGAGACGCTGCACTGGCTCGCTGTTTTTTACCAGGCCCAGGTCGCGCATCATCTTCGTCCAGAAGCGCGAATAAATCAGGTGCAGGATGGCATGTTCTACCCCGCCGATATACTGGTCAATTCCCTTCTCGCCGAACCAATAAGCTGCTATCGCCGGATCGAAGGGCGCCTGATTATTTTTCGCGTCCGTATAGCGATAGAAGTACCAGGAGGAGTCAACGAAGGTATCCATCGTGTCTGTCTCGCGCCGCGCCGGGCCACCGCACCTGGGGCACTTGACGTTCATAAATTCCGGCACTCGACTGAGCGGCGAACCACCCTGCTGCGTAATTTCAACGTTCTCCGGCAACAGCACGGGTAACTGATCTTCCGGCACAGGCACAATGCCATCTTTTTCGCAGTACAGAATCGGGATCGGCGTGCCCCAGTAGCGCTGGCGGCTGATACCCCAGTCTTTCAACCGAAAGGTAACCATCGGTTTGCCGAAGCCTTTTCCCTGGGCGTAGGCGGCCATCTTCTGTTGCGCCTCAACACAGCCGAGCATGTCGAACGGGCCAGAGTTCATCAACATGCTGTCCTCTTCCGTATAAGGCAGCATCGACTCCTGCTTGTTATGATTTTCCGAGCCCTCTGTGCGGCGCGGCAGAATGACGATCTTGATTTCTATTTTATATTTCTGCGCAAATTCATAATCCCGCCCATCATGGGCGGGAACCGACATGATAGCTCCGGTGCCGTAATCCATGAGCACATAGTTGGCCACCCAGACAGGAATCAATTCCTCGCTGAACGGATTTCTGACGTAATGGCCGGTGAAAATGCCCAGCTTCTCCAGCTCATTAAATCCTTCATTTTCCAGTGCAGCTTCCTGCTGCTCCAACATCGCCTGAACATCACGCGCCAGTTCACTATTGTTTCTGGCAAACTGCGCGACCATGGGATGCTCCGGCGCCAACTGGATGGAGGTGGCCCCGTAGATGGTATCGATACGCGTCGTGAAGACAGTGATGGTTCCTGAGGATTCTTCCAGTGCCGTCTCGGTCAGATTCAGCTTGATGGGCTGACGACTGGGCGTCCGTTCTTCCTGACGCTGGATTTCAAAATCCACCAGTGCGCCTTCGCTGCGGCCAATCCAGTTGCGCTGCATGGTGCGCACTTTATCCGGCCATGCGTCGAGCTTGTCGAGATCGCGCAGCAGTTCGTCGGCATACCGGGTGGTGCGCAGAAACCACTGCTCCAGATCACGCTGCTCAACCTTGGTTTCCTCATGCCGCCAGCAGCGGCCGTCAATGACTTGCTCATTCGCCAGCACGGTGGCGCATTCCGGACACCAGTTGACCTTGCTTTTCTTACGGTAAGCGAGCCCACGCTCGTACATCTTCAAAAAGAACCACTGGTTCCAGCGGTAATAATCGGGGAGACAGGTTGTTATCTCACGCTGCCAGTCGTAGCTCAACCCAATGCGCGCCATCTGACGGCGCATGGCGGCAATGTTTGCCAGCGTCCACTCGCGCGGGGGTGTGTTGTTTTTGATGGCGGCATTTTCTGCCGGCAAGCCGAAGGCATCCCAGCCCATCGGATGCAATACGTTGTAGCCAAGCATCCACTGATGGCGCGCCAGGGCATCGCCAATGGCGTAGTTGCGCACGTGGCCCATATGCAGTTGGCCGGAGGGATAGGGCAGCATCTCCAGCACGTAATACTTTGGCTTGCCACAGGTTGGTGGCTCCGCGGCATAGAGGTCTGGCTGAGCGTCCCAGGTGGCCTGCCAGCGCGGTTCTATCTCAGAGGGGTTGTACCGGACTTCCTGGTCGGCAGTCACGACTGCAGCCGGACTCGGCATATCTGTGAGAGCTGCGGATACAGGTTGCTTGCTGCTTTTTTTCCCTGCCATACTGGTTTGATTCTAAATGCGGGGGCAGGCGTGGCAGAAATCTGCACCAGTTTTGCGACAATACGGCTGCGACTTAGACCGCGCGGAGCAAACGTACGGGCAAAAAGATCAATGCGGTCACTAATTCAAGTGCTCCGTGGACGGCGATACCAAGCAGCCGGAAGGGCAACAGAATCAGCCACACAATCGGATACAAAACGAGGGCGAACAACGCCAGAGGCCAGCAGAAAATCAGAAGAAGACACCAAAGCAAGAACTTAGCCATAGATTCTCCTTTCGCTTCAGATTCCAATCAGATTCCAAGAGGTTAGCAAAACGCGGGCGACCCCACCGGTTGGCGTTGCCCGCGTTCCTCATAAAGTTACGCAAATGCTGTTAGGAAAGTTCCACAGGTATCCACGCAGCTTTTATGTAACATTCTGAGCTTCGTGGGCCCTGGCCGGCTGATACGTCCCGGGGACCGTGCGCGCTGCTATAGTGAGGCGATTCCAGGCGTTGATCGTGGATATCGCGAGAGTCAGGTCGGACAACTCTTTCTCGTTGAAGTGCGTATGCACTTCTTCATAAATCTCATCGGGCACGTGGCCGTTGGTGATCAGGGTGATGGCCTCGGTCCATGCCAGAGCAGCGCGTTCGCGTTCGGTGTAGTACGGGCATTCCCGCCAGGCGTCGAGAGAATACAAACGCTGTTCGTTTTCACCGATGGCCCGCAGGTCTTTCCAGTGCATGTCGAGGCAATAGGCGCAGCCGTTGATCTGAGAGGCGCGCAGCATGATCAAGTGACGCAGGGATTCTTCCAGTCCACAATCGCGAAGATACAGACCCAAACCCTGCATGGCTTTGTAGGCGCCAGGGGCAGCTTTGAGGTAGTTCCAGCGAGATTCCATAGATCCTCCTACAGCGTTGGTGTTTTTATACGATCAGGGATAGCAGCGCCTGCATGTTGCGTTCTTCGTCCCCGGGTACATCGACAGGCGTTTCCGCGATGAACGCGGCGTGGGCAAAATCCGGATTGTTCAGCAGGCGGCGAAAAGGTTCCAGTCCGATAGTTCCCTTGCCGATGTGTTCGTGCCGGTCAAGCTTGGAGCCGCGCGCGGCTTTGGCGTCATTGCAATGCCAGACGCGGACCGTGTCCAATCCAATGGTCCGCTCGATCTGCTGTATGGTTTCCAGATAGCCCGTTTCGCTGACCAGGTCATAGCCGGCAACGTGCGTGTGGCAGGTGTCGAGACACGCACCCACGGGAGCGACAGGGCGCAGACGCTCGATCAATTCGGCGACCTGATCGAAGGAGCCACCGAGCGAAAACTCCGCGCCAGCCGTGTTCTCTATGAGGATGTGAAAAGGCGTGCTTTGCCATGGGAGACCGTCGATGGCACGGGCAATCGATTCCGCCGCCAGCGCGAGGCCCTGTTCCCGCGTCATGCCACGGTAAGAACCGGGATGGAGCACCAGATATTCTGCACCAAGCGCCAGCGCGCGCTCGATCTCGCCGCGAAAGGCAGTGATGGATTTGGCGCGCACATCGTCGGACTGGCTGCAGACATTGACCAGATAGCTGGTATGAATGACCAGAGGGCCGACATTGAGCTTTTCGCGCGCTGCGTGGGTCTGTTCGCACTGAGCTGGATCCAGCTTGGGCGCACGCCACATGCGTGGGCTGGCAGAGAAAATCTGCAGCGTGTTGGCGCCAATTTCCGGCGCATGCTCTACAGCCTTATGGACGCCACCCGTTGTGGAAAGATGAATTCCAATGCGCCGCGGGCCATTGGGCTGGGGGTTGATCTTCGGCGGCATCTTTTGAGCTTTGGTTTGCTGGGTCTGCTTCACAACATAAATTCTCATCCAAAGGAAGCATGGTTGTCACATGCAGCCCGGCGACTGTGCAAAGAATGAAGGTGAACCGCTGAAAAGGCTCGATCAAGTGCGCCGTGCCGATGGGTTGCCTTGCAGCTGCATTGCTGTCCCGGATACAGCCTGCCGGGACGGTGCGCGAAAGGATGAATACTCAATTATCCCTTTGGCTGCTTTTTCGATGTCCTCGCAATGCCGGTCGTCTGGCGGATAATCAGGTTGACTTTGATCTTGTACGCAATGCCCTGACTCTCACCCTTGTGGCTGGCGGCAAACAGGGCCGTAAACGCACGCGTCGCCAATTCTGAACGTGAAACGCGAATGGTAGTCAGCGGTGGCTGGGTAAAGTTGCTGATTTCGAGATCGTCATACCCGATGATAGAAATATCCTTCGGAACATCCAGACCTGCTTCGTGGATGGTGCCCATGGCCCCGATTGCCGTCAGGTCATTGGAAGCCACGACTGCCGTGGGCCGCTCCGCCAACTGCAGCAGCTGCCCCATGGCTGCCTGTCCACCATCGATGCGATGGTTCCCGTGACGTACCAACTCCTGACTAAATGGAATGCCCTTGCGCTCCATGGACTTGCGAAAAGCCTCATAGCGAGTGCGAACCGATTTCAACTCCATTGGGCCGGTAATAAACGAGATGCGACGATGACCCAGGGCAGCTAAATGCTCGATTGCCTGATCGATGCCTCCGCTGTAATCAATTTCAATGTTGCTGCAACGAGGACCGACGACGCCAGTATCGAGAAAAACCATGGGGATGCCCCGAAGACTCAACATCTCCACCAGGCCCATCTCCATTTCTGAAGTCATAATGGCCACACCGTCCACCTTGCGCTCCAGCATGCGGCGCACGCAGGTTTCCATGCGCTTGGGCTGGTAGTCCGTGTTGGCTACGATGACTTCCTGACCGTGCTCAACGGCAATGTCCTCAAAGCTCTTGACCAGTTCCGGAAAGAACGGATTGGTAATGTCGGAGATGATCAGGCCATACATGCGGCTTCGACCGGAACCGAGGGTTCGCGCATGGGTGTTGGGATAGAAATTGAGTTGCTGAATCACCTGCCGGACGCGTGCTGCTGTGTCTTCACTGACAGGAGCCGAGCCGTTGATGACGCGGGAGACGGTTGCGGTGGAGACACGAGCTTTCTTTGCGACTTCTCGAATATTCATTGGATCGACAAAGCGGAATAGTAAACGGTACCAGATAAAACAGACAACCGGAATCCAGCAATTGCAGCATAATCCCCAGGATGCCCCCGCATGACTAAGGACTGTCTCAACCTGCCATTATGCGCTCATCACTCTCCAGGTTTGCAATCAGCCGGATGTATGCACTCGATGAAATCTTTCTCTCCGCAAAGCCTCACTACCAGCGCAGCAATACCATCTCCGCACAGAAACCCGGTCCCATGGCGGCCAGAATGCTATAGGTGCCGGCTTTAGGACGGATATTCTGCATAAAGTCTTCCAACACCAGCAGCACAGACGCAGAAGACATATTGCCCGCCCGCCGCAAACACTCCCATGAGGGAGCAAAGTCCTGGCGTGTCAGTCCAATAGATTCGGCGCCAGCATCGAGGATTTTTGGGCCGCCGGTGTGCATGATCCAAGTGCCGATGTCTTTGCGGGTGAGGCCATTGTCGCCCAGAAATGTGTCGATATCATGCGGGAAATGTTTGTGGATTGTCTCCGGCACATCCGCTGACAGGACGATCTGGAAGCCTTCTTCCGAAATGTCCCAGCCCATCATATGTTCCGAGTTGGGATAGAAGCTGGAGCGGTGGGCAAGAATCTCCGGGCCGGTGGCTTCAACGTTATCGCCAGCAACGACGACAGCAGCGGAGCCATCCGCAAAAAGGCCGGAGGCGATCATATTCGCGACAGAAAGGTCTTTTCGCTGCCAGGTGAGCGAGCACAGCTCCACAGACAACAGTACGGCAATCCGGTCGGGATATGCCTGCACGTAATCCGCCGCCTGCGAGATGCCAGCAGCACCGGCGACGCATCCCAGGCCAAAGATGGGGGTGCGCCGCATATCCAGTGGCAGCCCCATGGTGTTGGTCAATTTGGCGTCGAGGGATGGAGCTGAGATACCCGTCACAGAGACCGTGATGAGAGCACTAAGGTCGGATTTCTTTTTCCCCGCACGTGCGAGCGCTTCCGTGATGGCACGGTTGCCCAGGTCCAGGGCTGCGCGAATCCAGCGGTCGTTGGCATCGCCCCACGTACCGATGGCTTTGTACTCGTCAATCGGATACGACAGATGCCGATGCTCGACGGAAACGCGTTGATGAAACCGTTCAAGAACTTCAGGCTTCTCTAACTTGTCTTTCCAGTGTTCGCAAAGAGCTTGAAAGATTTCCTGTTGACTGTAGTACCACTGCGGCATGGCACTGGCGACGCTGGCAATTCTCATAATCCTGAATGACTCGTTAAAGGGGTTTTCTTATGCCTGATTACTGAGACTACCAAGGTAGGAGAGTCCTAGCTAGTAATTTTCACAGGGCGCCGACCGGAAACAGGCCGATATTCGCGAGGATGGGACACGCGAAGGGAGGTTTTTGCCGCTATATATATGGCTGCGCAGCCCATGCTGCGATCCGCACACTGACGGAATACTAAAAATCTTTTTTTGCTGCAGGAACTGGATTGGCAGCAAAAAACTCCTCGATGCGGGCAATTTCCTTCTCATTCAGGCGGAAGCTGGCGGCATCGATGATTCCATCCACCTGTTCCGCACTGCGTGCTCCCACGATGGCGGCAGTGACGGCAGATAAGCGTAGCGTCCAGACAATGGCAACTTCGCCGGCAGAGCGACCATACGGTGCGCCAATCTCCCGCAGCAATTCCGCCAACTTCAGGTTACGAGAGAGGAACGGTTCCTGAAATTGGGTGCTCCTGCGGCGCCAATCGTCGGCGGGAAAGTTGGCGATGCGCTCCCGGGTCATCTTTCCCGTCAACAGGCCGGACTGCATGGGCGAATAGTTAATCACGCCGATTCCGTGCTTCTCGCAATAAGGCAGAATCTCCGCTTCCACACGGCGGTTTACCAGGGAGTAGGGCGGCTGCAACGATGTAATGGGGGCGATCTTTGCGACTCGCTCCATCTGCGCCACGGAAAAATTCGACACACCGATGAAACGAACTTTGCCTTCCTCCTTCAGTTTGGCCATCGTTTCCCATCCCCGCTTGATCTCGTCTTCCGGATCTGGCCAGTGAATCTGATAGAGGTCAATCACATCTACCTGCAAGCGGCGCAGACTGGCTTCCAGTTCCTTGCGGATGGAATCCGGCTTCAAACTACGATGAATCTGACGATCTTTGCCCCACATCATCGAGCACTTGGTGAAGATGTACGGCTTCTTATCGCGTCCCTTCAAGGCGCGTGCCACAACCTCCTCTGAATGCCCCAGGCCGTAGACGGCGGCTGTATCAATCCAGTTGATGCCCAGCTCCAGCGCGCGTTGGATCGCGGCAATGGAATCGCTGTCGTCCTGCGGGCCCCATGCGAATTGCCAGTCGCCGCCGCCGATGGCCCAGGCTCCAAAACCGATGGGCGTTAATTGCATGTCAGAGTTGCCAAGTTGTCTGGTTTGCATGGATACCTCGTGTGTGGCCTGCATATTCAGTTTAGATGCGAAGATCGTGCGAGCCGATGCGCGCTGCAAATTACGGCGCCAGCAGAAAATTTCCTTCGCGCATGATTGGCTCGTCATCCACCCAGATGTTGAAGCCCAGGCCAACGACATCAATATGGGTCCTGGAGGTCCAGGGCGCGCCCGTGTGCTCGCCATACGGATCGCCAAATGCGATATGGATGCCGGGGAATTTCTCGTCCTGCAAAATGTTCCCGATCACCTGATGCACCCCGATATTGGTTCCGATAGCAAATTCGCCGACACGATCGGAGTTTTCGTCCGTATGCGTGTAGGCCCAGAATTCGTCTTCCAGTTTGTGATTCTCCGAATGGCATTCGACGATCCGATTCGCCTTCATGTGAATGGTCAACGGTTGAGCCTGCAGGCTGCCATACCGTGCGCAAAGATAATCGCCAACGACACCATCGACGATGAACGTCCCATTCACTTCTCCGGGCGCGGTAAAGACTTCGCCGCCCGGCAGATTGCCCCACTTCTCCGGGCTGATGATGCCGCTGGTCTTGAACCACTTGTAGTTGGGATTCAACTGCGCTTCGATCTGCGTTCCGGCAGCGGTTGTGGCGCGGATGCAGCTGGCGACTTTAACCTTATCCAGCACCTTCTGGCTGAGGCGATCGACGGCGAGAAAATCGGCGCGCATGCCTTCCAGCATGATCTGCGGGGTGATGTTGACCATGTGCGCGTGGCGCATGCGGCGGCGGTTCACGATGGTGGTCATCTGCCGGCGCGAGAGCAGTTCATTCTGCTGCACCTGCACGGCAAAGATGGATGCCTGACTTGTTTCCATGTCGACCAGCACGGCCTCTGGCATGGCTGTCAATGGACGCGGCGCCAGGTCTTCGAGGACGAATCCATCCCACGGGCAGCCGAGTTTATCCAGCTCCCGCGCAATGGACGCGGCAATCGGGAATGTGGTTTCGTCGGTGATGAGGGTGACTTTTTCGTGTGGCTGGATACGCAAACAGGTAACCACGGCATTGCGCGCACCCTCGACAAATTCTGGCGTAACAGAAAATTCGCGCAGTCGTTGTGTGGCTGTGGTGGCGGATGGAAGCATAGCGGTCGGTGTAGCTGGGTGCATCCTATAATTTTAACGGCATAGCTCGGGAAATTTTACCGGCTTGACGCGCAATTTTGCTTACTCAGCGCGCGCCGGAAGCATGGGCTTCGGCTTCCTGGGAAGAGAAAAGACCGGCTCGAGTTTCTTCCGCCATGTAATCAACGACGGCGTTCAGATCGTTCGTCTCTTCAAATCTGCGCAACTGTCGATCCGCGCCTGTTCCCTCTTTCAGGATGGTGTGGATGTAGCCAATTTCGTCGCGTGATTCCAGTTCATCGACAACATCATCAATAAACGCAAGATATTCCAGGATTAGTTCGCGTTCCGGAAACTCCTCCTGTTTTCCAAAATCGATCAGTTTGCCATCGAGGCCATAGCGCACGGCGCGCCATTTATTTTCCATGAGCAAGGCACGGGAATACTGGCGATAGTCCTGATTACGCTCCTGCAGATACCAAAGTTTGGCGGCCGTGGCCTGAATCAACGCAGCGATGGCAATGGTTTCCTGCGCACGCATGGGGATGTCGCAGATGCGCACCTCGATGGTGGCGAAGAAGGGATGGGGGCGCACATCCCACCAGATTTTTTTCGCATTGTCGATGCAGTTGGTCTTGATGAGCGTGTTGACGAAACCCTCAAACTCACTCCATGTACTGAAGCTGTCTGGAATGTTGGTACGGGGAAATTTATCGAAGACCTTGGCGCGATAGCTCTTGAGGCCGGTCTTCATGCCCATCCAGAAAGGCGAGTTGGTGGAGAGCGCCAGAATGTGCGGCAGAAAATAGCGCAGCGAGTTCATCACGCGGATGGCGGCTTCGCGATCCTCGATGCCAATGTGGACATGCAGGCCGAAGATAAGGTTGGCACGTGCTACCAGTTGCAGATCTTCGACCACGCGCTTGTAGCGGTCATCGGGGTAGATTTCCTGGGTGCGCCAATCGGCAAAGGGATGCGTAGCGCCTGCGACCAAAACCAGGCCATTCTCCGTTGATAGATTGATCATCTGACGGCGCAGATCATAGAGATCGAGCTTGGCCTCTGCAATGCACTTGCAGACACGCGTGCCTACCTCGACGACGGACTGGTGCATCTCCGCCTTGACCCGTTCCTCCATACGGAGTTTCCCCTGCGGAAGAATCTCCGTATGGATGTGGGAGCGCAGGTCGCGCGTTACCGGATCGACGGTCTGGTATTCCTCTTCAATTCCGATCGTGAAGGTTGGTCGCATGAAAGCACCTCGATGCTGTCACATATCCCACAAAAACTACGCTTCCGTAACCTCTTTTATTTCCGCAGCCGTGCTGACATTTTCATCTGCAGGCTTCTTTGCAACTTTTTTCGCAGTGCTGCGTTTCGCACTTTTCTTCTTCGCGGACTTTGCTGCCGTGGTTCGTTTTGCAACAGGAGCATCCAGTCCGTTCAGCCATGCAGACCAGCGCATCTCGGCTGGAGCATGTTTATCGGATGCCTTAGCCTTCGCAACGGCCAGCTCAGCGACGGCATTCACGATCCATTCAAAATTTGTTTCACCTACGCCAAAGCGATCTGCATCGGGCGCTGGATTCATAAAGTCGATGGCATAGGGCACGCCGTTTTCCACGGCAAACTCCACGGTGTTCAGGTCGTAACCAAGCGCACGGCAGAGCGTCAGGGCGTCCTTTTCCACGCGGTGCAGCAATTGTTTACTGTAGGCCGGAGGATTCTGCACATAGCGCTCATGATGCGGGCGACGCGGATCATAGGCCATGATATGCACCTTCTTTTGGCCGACGACATAGCAGCGAAAATACTCTTCAAAATTCACGGCCGCCTGCAGCGTCATGCACAGATCGCGCGTCTGGTCGTAGGCATGGAAGAAATCCTCGCGGTTATGAACGTGATACACATCGCGCCAGCCGCCGCCATCGAACGGCTTCAGGAACGCGGGAAAGCCAACATACTCAAAGATGCCATCCCAATCCAGCGGGTATTGCAGGTTGCGCATGGAGCGCTCCGTTGTGCCCGGCGGAAGATGTTTATGCGGCAGAAGAACGGTGCGCGGGACGGCGACGCCCAACTTCTGCGCCAGCGCATAGTTAAAGAACTTATCGTCTGCCGACCACCAGAACGGATTGTTGATGACGAATGTGCCGGAGAGCACCGCATTTTTCAAATAACCACGATAAAACGGGATGTCGTGCGAGATGCGATCGACAATGACCGCGTAGGGAGAGGGTTTGGCCATCGCAACGCCGCCCGTCTCCAGAAACTCCGCCACAATTCCGTCATGGTCCATTGCGTTGATGCGCTCGACCAATGCACCGGGAAAAGTATTCTCCATGCCAAACAGAACGCCAATCTTTTTCACTCGGGCTCCCCTGCTGGTTGGGATGCAGATATTTCGTGCGGATTTGCCAGTGCTGCAATGCCTCCGCAGTTGGGGCAAGTCTAAGCGGAATTCTGCCGTGGAGCAAACGGGAAAGTCGAGACTATAAATACTCCGCAACCATTCGCTGCCAGTAGGGCCAGTCATGGCCGGTATTGTCGCCCCAGACATCGAGCCGGTGCGGAATGCCCTTCGCGCGCAGCACCGCAGCCAGCATCTCGTTGTCATTCCAACACTGATCGTGCACGCCGGTGGCCAGTACGAAAGTGTTACGGCGATAGTGTTCTAGGTACCACGGAGCCTGCAGATTGGCCATGTAGTGCATGGGAATGTTGAAGTAGCAATCGTTATCGTAATAACCACGCAGAAAATTGCTAACGTCAAAAGCACCGCTCATCGATAGAAATCCTGTAAAGATGTCCGGACGGCGCAGTGCGATGTTTGCCGCATGATAGCCGCCGAAGCTGCAGCCGACAGCGGCCAGATAAGGATTCTGGTTCTTCTGGCGGACCAGCGGCAGCATTTCCTCTAACAAGTAGTTTTCATACTGCATGTGACGCACAATTTTGTCGCGCGGATGTGCGTTCCGGTTGTACCAGCTTTCTCCGTCCACCGAATCCACGCAATAGAGCTGCAGTTCACCGTTGTCGATCTTGCCGCTTAATGCGGCGACCATGCCGCGATCTTCAAACTCAAAAAATCGCCCGCAGGAAGTAGGGAAAACGAGGAGCGGCGCACCAGAATGGCCAAAGACCAGAAGTTCCATATCCCGCGACAGTTGGCTTGAATACCATGTGTGATACTCGCGATTCATGCGGAGGCGGCCTCGTCTGTTACCCTGAAATTGATTTTCCAAACTGTAACAGGAAGAACGCTGCGGTGGTGAAGAAACTCACAACCCCGGCTTGATAACGGAACCTTTCGTGTCCGAAGCTCCGATTCCATCTACTGACCTGAATCAAACAGACGAGGCCTCGGCCCCGACGCAAACCGTACTGGCACACCCGCGCCTGCAATTGCACCCACAGTTTCACTCAAACATTCTTCCTGACGACCGTGACCTGATTGTGTATCTGCCGGACAGATACACCGATGAGGATCGACACTATCCCGTGCTCTACCTGCACGATGGCCAGAACTTGTTCGATGGAGAGACGTCCTATATCCCAGGCAAGACCTGGAGCATATACGAAACCGCCGATGCACTGATTGCCTCTGGCGAGGTGGAACCGCTGGTAATCGTAGGCGTTTACAACACAGGCACAAACCGTATTACGGAATACACACCGACGCGTGACCCAAAACTGGGCGGCGGTGAGGCCGACCTCTATGGGCGGCTGCTGATCGAAGAGATCAAGCCTTTCATCGACAGGACCTACCGGACGCTTTCCGGCCCTCAGCAGACCGGCCTTGGCGGGTCATCGCTGGGAGGACTGGTCACCCTCTACCTGGGACTGCAGCGGCCCGATATCTATGGCAAGCTGGCCGTGTTGTCGCCCAGCGTCTGGTGGAACCACAAGAGCATCCTGTCCTTTGTCGATGAGGCCCAGCCAAAACCGCATCTGCGCATATGGCTGGATATGGGCACGGCGGAGGGCAAAGGGACGCTGCGCGATAGCGATCTGCTGCATGAGCTGTTGATACAGCGGGGATGGGTGGATGGCCAGGACCTGATGTACAAGCGTGTACCCGGCGGCACGCACGATGAAACAGCATGGGCCGAACGAGTCGGCCCATTTCTGAAGTTTCTTTTTCCGGCGAGTCGGTTATAGAAGCAGCTCTGACTAGCCGGCCTTTTCCAGCAGCAGAACGGACAGGTCGCGCTTCTGCACCATCTCGGCAGTAACCTCAACGTCCTTTGCCTTCTTGGAACCGGGCAGGTGGTACATCATGTCGAGCATCAGCTCTTCAATGATCATGCGCAGACCGCGCGCCCCCACCTTGCGCTGCAGGGCTTCGCGAGCGATGCCGCGAACGGCTCCGTCGGTAAAGTGCAGGCGCACATTTTCATACTCAAACAGGCGTTGATACTGCTTCAGGATGGCATTCCGCGGCTTGGTCAAAATCTCGACCAGGGCGGATTCATCCAGCTCGTCCAGAATGCCTACGACTGGCAGACGTCCAACAAATTCCGGAATCAGACCAAACTTGATCAAATCCTGTGGCTCGCATTGGCGCAGCAATTCGATATCGCGCTGCGCAGGGCTGCTGGCTTCGGGCTGACCTTCGCGCTCGGTGATGGCCTTGAAGCCTAACGCCTTTTTACCGACACGGCGCCCGATCACACGCTCCAGACCGACAAACGCGCCTCCGCAGATAAAGAGGATATTGGTTGTATCGACCGGGGTAAATTCCTGATGCGGATGCTTGCGCCCGCCTTGCGGTGGGACATTGGCAACCGTGCCTTCCAGGATCTTCAGCAGGGCCTGTTGCACGCCCTCGCCGGAGACATCGCGCGTGATGGAAGGGTTTTCGTCCTTACGGCCAATCTTGTCGATCTCGTCGATATAGATGATGCCAGTCTGGGCACGGGCCACATCGCCGTCGGCTGCCTGCAGCAGCTTCAGGATGATGTTTTCGACGTCTTCACCCACATACCCGGCTTCGGTCAGCGTGGTGGCATCGACAATGGCGAAGGGAACATCCAGCATCTTGGCCAGCGTGTGGGCCAGCAGCGTTTTGCCGCTGCCCGTTGGGCCAACCAGTAGAATGTTGGATTTCGCGAGCTCGACATCACTGCCACGCGCCCGATTCATCTGGATGCGCTTGTAGTGGTTGTAGACGGCGACGGCAAGCTTCTTCTTGGTAGTGTCCTGGCCGATGACGTACTCGTCCAGAAAGGTCTTGACCTCTAACGGCTTAGGCAGATGGGCGGGCGCAGCGCTGGTGCGCGTTTCTCCACGGTCATCTTCCAGGATCGAATTGCAGACGGCTACGCATTCGTCGCAGATATAGGCACGGGGGTAGTCGCTGGGCGAGGAGATCAGCTTAGCAACTGCATCCTGAGACTTATGGCAGAACGAACAACGAAGTGTGTCATCTGAACCGGCGCGTGTTTTCATGGGAGCGCTCTCCTCTTGCCTCCAACAGCGAACTACGTACGGGGACGATCAATGATTTCATCAATAATGCCATATTCCTTGGCTTGCTGCGAGTTCATGATGAAATCCCTCTCTACGTCCCGTTCGATCCGCTCCAACGACTGACCGGTGTGTTTCGACATCAGCTTGTTGGTAATTTCACGGATACGCAGAATTTCCCTTGCATGTATATCAATATCGGTCGCTTGACCGGAAAGTCCACCCATAGATGGCTGGTGGATCAAAATTCTTGAGTTCGGCAGTGCAAAACGCTTGCCCGGCGTACCGGACATCAATAGAAAGGCACCCATACTGGCAGCCTGACCGATGCAATAGGTCACGACATCATTTTTGATGAACTGCATGGTGTCGTAGATGGCCAGCCCGGCAGTAATGGAACCGCCCGGTGAATTGATGTACAACTGCAGGTCCTTCTCTGGATCTTCGCCGGAAAGAAACAGCATTTGGGCAATAATCAGGTTTGCAATCTGGTCATCAATCGGCGTACCTAGAAAAATGATGTTGTCACGAAGCAGGCGAGAATAAATATCGTAGGCGCGCTCGCCTCGGCTCGTCTGCTCAATCACCATCGGAACTAATGCCATGTTTCTCCCCAACTCACCATGTAAAGGGGCGAACCCCGTTGCAGCCATCACCGCCTGCAGGCAAAACTCCGCAGGCAAAAATCAAACCTTTATGCAGCGCTCCGCTCAAAGAGCAGATTCACTGTTTTGTCCCGACGTATTTGTTCTCGAATTCTAGCCAGCCCACCATCCTCCGTCAAACGTTTGCGCAGTGTCTCCAGAGGTTCCCTCGTCTGGTATGAGAGCAGTTGCAACTGGGTTTCCACCTCTTCCTCCGCCAGTTCTATATGCTCTAACTCCGCAATCCGATCCAGAATCAACGAGCCTTTGACCTCGTTCAAGGCTGCATCCCGCTGCGCCGTGCGCAGGCGATCGAAGTCGAGTTTGCGCATCTGCTCCGTGGACATACCCTGGGCTGCCAAGGCACGCAGACCGCGATCCAGGCGGGCATCCACCTGTTGCTGCACCAGCGATTCCGGAATGGGAAACTGGAAGCGTTCCACCATGGCGGTGATCAGCTTATCTTTGGCTTCGCCTTCCAGCCGACGACGTTTATCGTTGGCCATGTGCTCCCGCAGCTTTTCCTGAAAGAGAGCGATCGTCTCGTACTCACCCAATTGCTTGGCAAAAGCGTCATCCAGCTCGGGCAGAATCTTTTTCTGGATGGCCTTCACTTCCACGTCGTAGGCAACGCTCTTGCCAGCCAGACGGGGTTCGCTGAATTCAGCCGGATATGTCACTTCAAATTGCATCTGCTGGCCTACCGTTGCTCCACGCAGTGCACTGCTGAAGGCCTCGACCGTATTGGTACCGCCGATTTCGACTGTGGCATCGTCGCCGTCGATGGGCTTGGGAATTTCTTCTTCCCCGCTGACCTGACCGTGAAAACGAATGACTGCAAAGTCGCCATCGGCCAACGGACGCTCTTCGGTGATGGGCTCCATCGTGGCATGCGAATCCTGGATGCGTGCCAGTTCCGCGTTGAACTCGTCGTCGGTCAGCGTTACATCCGGGTGCTCTGTCTTGATCTCCTGGTAGCCGGTCACGTCCACTGCAGGCATGACTTCAAAGGCTGCCTCGAAGCGCATCGGCTCTCCATCCGCCAGATGCAGATTTGTCACCTGTGGCTGGGACACGGGCTGCAGCCCCTGCGTGTCCAGAGCTTTACGCAGATGTACCGGGAGCAATGCTTCCAGCACATCCTGACGCAGGCCATCGGCAAACTTGGTGCGGATCACGGACTCAGGCACCTTGCCGGCACGAAAACCGGGAATACGTGCCATCGAGCGATATCGCTTTACGACTGAGGCATACTCGCGGCTTACTTCCTCCACTGGCACTTCCACCTGCACCTGCCGCGTGCACTCCGGGTTCAAAGCAGGCCCATGCTGATGCTCGTGGTCATGCTCGTGGTCGTGGGTGGGTGCAGCAACGCCTTCCGCGGAAGCGGGTTGCTCGGGGGGATTCTGAGGGGTATCAACGATGTCTGTGGTGCTCAAAAGATTTGCCTTCCAGATAAGCGTATCGCGACTTTGGCAGCAAGAAAGGAGCACCTATTCAAGGCACACGCAACGCAGCCAAACCGCGTAAATGTTCTTCTCTTCATGGTAGGGGCTTCCGCAGACCCGGTCAAACCGGAGAAGAGCCGAGACCCCCATAGAATCGAGGTTATTCCGTTGGGGTCGGCTGGCTCGGCTGAAAGAGTTGCAGGCTGACCTTCCAGGTAACGGTCCTTCCCGGCTCTACCGTCGCCATTCCTGTGTCTTGCCCCTCCCACTCTTTTCCGAAGGGATCGTTGTAATTGAACTGCGGCTCAATCGCGACAAACGTCTTATTGATTGGCGAATAGGCCTGAAATGTCTTCACGAGCGGCGTCAATGCGGTAATCCGTACGCCATAATTCGCCGCAACATCGGTCAGATCGACCACGGTATCTCCATCCGCATTGGGTTGCAATTGAACAAAGGAGTCGTCCACCAGCACATTGGGTAGCGGAGCACCTTGCTCGGCAGTAAAGTCATACGGCGTATCGCGTACCGGCAGAAGCTTACCCGTGGGGAAAACCTCGTCGTAGTTGTTTACCTGAGCGCGCATCTCCGCAGGAATATGCAGCCGGGCATTGGCGCGGTTGTGGCTGGGCAGCTCGTAATATGGGTGCCAGGAGATGCCGACCGGCTCCGCATCCTGGCCTGTATTCGTGGCATTCAAGGCAACGGTCACGGCATCGGCTTCGAGCGTTACATCGACCGTGACCTCGTTGTCGGAAAACCAGTGTCCGTCGGCCTTCAGGCGATATGTCGCTGTGGCCACCCCACCATCGCGCGTCGTCTTTGCATCGTAAGAGTCTGCCTTGGCGGCCAGCATCTGTCCGTGCATGGCAACTAATGGAGCGCCGGGATTTTTACCATGCGTATTGGCTACCAGCGACACCGTACGTCCATGCCAGGTGGCCAATACAAACTTCTTGTCTTTCGAGAGTGGCCCGCAGATGCGATTCCCAAAGGGGAACAAGAGTGCCCCACCCATGCTATAGCTCATGTCGCCGTTAAAATCCTCGCCCTCGTCTGTCAGAATCTTCGCTGCATCCTGAAGCGACGGCGAAGCCAGCAGAGGCACTTCTCCCTTACCGGGCAGGAAAGCGGTAATTTGAAAGACATTCATTCCGCGACCGGGCAGCAAAGTCACGCTTAAAAATTCCGGATGCGTGCCATCGCCCGTGCGGCTTCGGCGCAGAACAATCACCTTCTGGCCGCCGATTTCAGGGAGTGTGAACGTCGCCGTGGGCTGCGGAATCGTAACGTCGGGTTGCGTCTGCTTTTCCTTGCAACCGTTGAGAAACAAAAGACTGACTCCTGTCACCAGCACGACCCATGCAGCGAAGGATGACAAGCGAAATATTGCCTTCATTCTGTTACGCCTCCCAATTTCCACATTTCCGCATCTCGATTTTTGCCACATCGCAACTCTACTGGCATTGCTCATCCCCATACAACGATACAATCTCCGCGTGATCGAAAAAGACAACCCTGCTGCGAAGATTTTGGCGGATTTCAACAACCGCTTGACTCTCTGCGAACGCTGCCCACGACTGCGCGAGTATTGCCGGGAAATCGGCCAGACAAAGCGACGTGCATACATGGACTGGGATTACTGGGCGCGGCCTGTACCCTCTTTTGGAGACCCGGCGGCACGCGTGCTGGTGGTCGGCCTGGCTCCGGGCGCGCATGGCTCCAACCGCACGGGAAGGCCCTTTACCGGGGATGGTTCGGGAGGATTTCTATACCCCGTATTGTATGAGGCCGGCTTTGCCTCGCAGCCACTGGCATACTCGCGCGACGATGGCATGCAACTCTACGACTTGTGGATCACGGCCGTGGTACGCTGCGCTCCACCGGGCAATAAGCCGCTGCCGGAAGAACAAAAAAACTGCGCACCATATCTGGATGAGGAAATTGCGTTGCTACGCAACCTGCGTGTGGTGGTGTGCCTGGGCAAGATCGCCTTCGACGGCTATACGATGCATCTGCAACGCACCGGGCAGATTGAAAGCCGCAAGGGATTGACCTTTGCACACGGTGCAGAATATACCGTCCCGGAGGGACGGCATCTGATCGCGACCTATCATCCGTCGCTGCAAAATACGAACACCGGAAAGCTGACCCGCGCCATGTTTCTGAAGATTTTTCAGCGTGCGCGGGAGCTGGCGGAAACAAAGAGATAAGAATCCTGCGCAAAGACGGTTCAAGCCGTCAGCGCGGCCAGCAAAGCGTCGCGCAGCTGTTGCTGTACCTCCGACGACAGCTTGGCTCCATTCTGCGTTAGATAGAAGACATCAATGGCAACATCGCCTTCCGTGTCCACCAGGGCCACACCGATGTTGCATTGCTGTTGCGCAATCACCAGCGTGATGGCACGCAGCAGGCCGGGCATATCCTGGGCAACGATCTCGAGCACCGTGCTGTGCGTTGAAGAAGTATCATCGAACTCCAGACGCGTCGTCACCTGTGTTTTTGTAGGTTTTCTTTTGGATGTGTGGGCGCGGGCAGCCAACATTTTCTCGACAGCCACTTTTCTACTGACTACGTCGATCACATCGGTGCTGAAGCGCTGGTCTTCGCCTGGATTCAATTCCAGTGTGCGATAACGATCATGAAAGCGGAAAGTATCAATCACCACGTCGCCGTCGTTGGAAAAGGCATCGGCCTTCACAATGTCCATACCCCAGGCCATCAGCACTCCGGCAAGATCGGCAAACAGGAAGGCGCGATCACGCGTGACCACCGTACACTCCCACCAGCCGTTGGCGCGATGCAGCGCAACATCCGCCGGAGCTGTCGCCAGGCGCGTGGCCATCTGCCAGTGGTCGAGCACCTCCTTCGGTGCACGGGTACGCAGATAGCGCTGGGGCAGACCATCGAGAAAATGCTGAATGGAAGCGCGATCTCCCGGAGCCAATTCTCCAAGGCGCTGCATGGTTTCAGAATCGGCTACCCAGTGAATGCGATCGTCATCCACACTGCGATCCATATAGTTGGACGTAGCAATGTAAAGTCGCCAGAGATTTTCAGCCTTCCAGGGTGTGAGCGCATCGGGATTGACCGACTGAATATCGGCATAGGTCAACAGACACAGCAGCCGAAGATCGTTTGGCGAGCCAACAACAGCAGCAAATGCTTTCACAGTTTCGGTGTCGAAGATATCCCGGCGCAACGCCTGCGACATTTCCAGATGATTGCGAATGAGGCGTAGCACGGCTTCGCGATCGGCAGTCTCCAACTGCAAACGATCCATGACTGCGGACGCTACCAGAGCGCTCTGTTGGGTGTGTTCCCTGTCGCTGCGCGCTTTGCCTGTGTCATGCAGCAGTGCGGCCAGATAGAGCGGCGCCGGATCGTCCAGCTCGCGCAGAATTTCCCCGAAGCGCTTGGCCCACTCAACGTTTGGCTTACTTGTTGGCTCCGGATCTTCCAGGGCATGCAGGTTGGCGATTACCAGAAACGTATGTTCATCGACCGTGTAGCGATGATAGGCATCGCGCACCACCAGCGCATCCACCGCATGAAACTCGGGCAGGATCAGCTCGAGTATACCCAGAGCATGCATGGCATGCAGTGCCTGGGCTGCACCGGGCGCAATCAGAATGGTGTGCAGAAATTCCCACAGCTCCTGCCCCTCAGGCAAATGCTGAGCCAGCAGCGGAAGGCACTCAGCCAGACGCCCTTCGGTCTCACGACTCAGCAGGAGATTGTGGCGTGCCATCAGCTCAAATATCTGCAGTACACGGTGCGGGTCACGGTAGTCCTCCGGCCCCTGCAAGACGATGCGGCCATTCTCGATGCGACAACCTTCCAGCGTGGTGCGCTTACGCCAGCGACGAATCTGGCTCAGGATGGTGGTACGACCTCCCGGCACCTCGTCCAGCATCTGCCGCGTGATCCAATCAATCGCACGCGCATGGCGAAAATACTGACGCATCCACAACGCGGTCGCCGTAGGCTCATGATGCTCCAGACCAAGGCCAATGGCAGCGGCTTCATCCTGCGCCTGCCAATAGAGCACGTTGTCATCACGATGGCTGCGGTAATGCAGGAAGCACCGGGCCGACAGCAGAAACCGGTAGGCTGCGGAAGATTCATCGCGGCGCTCAGAGATGAGTTCGCTTTCGTAAGGAGTTCCTCCAGCGCGCGCTTTCTCCGGCAGTAACATCGCCAGCCAACTGCAAGTGTGATAATCGCGCATGCCTCCGGGACCGTCTTTCAGATTGGGTTCCAGATGGAAGAGCGTGTCCTGATACTGCTTGTGCCGTTTGCCGGCAAGCTCGGCAATATGTTCCAGCAAGGGTTGCCGGCGACGCTCCAGCAGCGCGGGGATGCGTTCCTGGTCCAGCTGCGCAAAGAGTGCCGCATCCCCTTCCAGGAAGCGGCGATCGAGCAGCGAGAGCGTAAATTCCGGGTTCTCGGCGCTAAGCCGTTCACACTCATCCAGAGTGCGTGTGGTGGCACTGACGCGCAGGCCGATATCCCATAGCTCCTGACAGAAGCGCCGGATGACAACCTCATGACTGCCTTCCATGGAACTGTCCACACACAGGAAGAGCAAGTCGATATCGGAATAAGGAAAAAGCTGGCGACGTCCGTAGCCTCCAATAGCGGCCAGTGCAATTCCCCTGGGGCCGGTTTTATCGGAGGAGATGATTTCCAGCCAGAGCCGGTCCATCAGCGCATCGACACTATCGGCACGGCATCGAACGAGCGCGTGACCATCCTGCGTGCGAGCAAACTCCTGGCGGAGCGCTTCGACAGAATGTTGATACTCGTCTCGCAGATTTCTACTGGAGGATTTGAGTGGCATATCTCTCAAACTTCCTTCCCCCGGCTCTGTTGTCGTACCAGTCTGCGATCAGCCGGGAACACAGGCCGGCTTAAAGCGCAGTTTCGCCGCGCTCATCGTTGCGTATGCGGATGGCCTCGTCGATCCGAGAAAGAAATATCTTGCCATCGCCGATCTTCCCTGTTCGTGCCGCGGTGTTGATGGCCTGGACGGCGCGTTCCATCATGGCGTCGGAAACCACCAACTCCAGTTTGATTTTCGGCAGCACATCGATGGAATATTCCCGGCCGCGGTAAAACTCGGTATGGCCCTTTTGGCGCCCATGCCCGCGGGCTTCGATAATGGTCATGCCTTCGACGCCAATCTCCGTCAGCGCGTCTTTGACAGCATCCAGCTTCGATGGCTGCAATATGGCTTCGATCTTGTACATAAGCTCCGTTCCCTGATCCCGATTGTGATTGTAGTGCGTTCCCGATTGCAGATTTCTGCGCGCCGCCTATAGCCAGGACAGCTCTCAGGATGGAGCAATCTCCCAATCGTAACCTTCTTCGCCATGCTGGGAAATATCCAATCCTTCCTGCTCATACTCTACGGCTACACGCAGGCCGATAACGAGATCGACAAACTTGAGAAGCAGAAGGGTTCCAACGATGGAAATCACCCAGGCAATTGCCACTCCCACGCATTGATTCAGCAATTGGTGCGGATTGCCTTCCAGCGCTCCGGAGGGTAGCGTGGCGCCTCGCGCATTCTTAAAGATAGGATTCACAGCACTCGATGCAAAAACACCCGTCAGGAGCGCCCCAATGGTTCCACCCGCGCCGTGAACGCCAAAGGCATCCAGGGAATCGTCGTAACCGAACCAGTTCTTGACTTTGACAACCATAAAGAAACAGAAAAGCCCTGCTACGAGGCCAATAACAAGTGCCGGCATGGGGCTAACAAATCCCGCAGCCGGTGTGATGGCGACCAGACCCGCTACAGCACCGGAGATGGCTCCCAAGGCACTGGGTTTCCCGTTACGCAGCCATTCCGCAACACTCCAGCTGCAGGCCGCTGCTGCTGCGCCAAACTGCGTAGCGACAAAGGCGCTGGTGGCCAGTGTTCCAGCGGAAAGCGCGCTGCCCGCATTAAAGCCGAACCAACCAACCCACAGCATGCAAGCCCCGATGAAGCTGAGCACCACACTGTGCGGCGGCATCGGCTCCTTAGGGTAGCCAACTCGCTTGCCCAGATAGAGAGCGCAGACCAGAGCGGACACACCCGACGTGACGTGTACAACGGTTCCACCGGCAAAATCAAGCGTAGGAAAACGCCCACCCAGCGAGGCATTCAGCAGGCCGCCTTTGCCCCAGACCATATGCGCCATTGGCGCATAAACCACAATGGACCAGAGCAGCGTGAACAGCACCATGGCGCTGAACTTCATGCGTTCGGCAAAGGCACCCGAAATCAATGCCGGTGTGATAATGGCGAACATGAGCTGGTAGATCATGTACGTTTGCAGCGGAATCGTCGATGCATAAGCAGGATCAGGCGTGAGACCCACGCCATGCAAAAAAGCCTGATGCAGGCCGCCGATAAAGCTGTTCCCTGAACTGAAGCACAGACTGTACGTGACCAGCGCCCAAGCCACAGTAACAATTCCCATCAACGCGAAGCTGTGCATCATGGTGCTGAGTACATTTTTTTTGCGCACCAATCCGCCGTAAAAGAGTGCAAGCCCGGGGCCGGTCATCATTAAAACAAGCGCGGCGCTGACCAGCATCCAACCGTTATCGGCTGACAACTGCGCCTGCGCAACTGCCTGATCCAGTCGAGCAAGATGGTCTTGCACGCTTTGCTCTGTGGCCGGGGAACCGTTTGTAGAGACAGATGTAGAGCCGGGTTGTGCAGTTCCCTGTGAGATTTGCTGCGCCAAAGCTGTTCCTGTAATCCCAGCAGGCATCAATATCGCTAAAAGAACAAAAGATCGAAACAAAATCCTATACATTTTGAATCAAATTCCTTCCTATTAAAACCTGCGGTTTGTCGCAATGCTGAAGGAACTCCGTGGCGCATCCGCAACGCAGCTGTTCGCTGCAAAACGGATATTCTGGCCAGTTCCAACGCGAAGAAATTTTTACTGCAACTGAGTCATTGAAGAGGTTGTTTCTTGATGAGAACCACTATCCTTACTTTGCCTGCAATCCAGGCATGGGTCGAATACAAAGTTTTTATTGTGGCTATTGATTCGATTTATCCGCCATGCGTTCGGGTGAGCAACATGGTTGCTTGATTGCCATCTCTGTTTTCGCGGGCGCGGAGACTATGCGCCGAGCGCAGGCCGGCGCAGGTTTCTGCTAAGATCAGAAAACAGTCTGAGCGGGAGTAGCTCAATGGTAGAGTAGCGGCTTCCCAAGCCGTTGGTTGCGGGTTCGATCCCCGTCTCCCGCTCCACTTATGAGCATGTTTTCCATGATTTACCTGCGGTATGGATACCACTCTCTGCCAAGCTGCAAGAGGCTTGAAATGTAGTGCAAAGACTACATGTTCCGCGATACTCTGCTATCGGCTGCATGCAGAAACTCCTGTTCTGGTTGGATGTTTGGCAATTGCCCGGCAAACTTGTTCGGAGCGCATATGAAACGTTCGCGGAGCATACCTTGAGGTGCGAGTGAAACAGACTTCTTTTCGATTCCTGATGGTTCCCCTGCTGATGGCGGTAATGAACTTTCCGACCGCCATTCTGGCTCAATCCACCAACCAGATGCCCGCAACCACAAACCAGCCCGCAACCAGCCCGCAGCAGCAAAACAGCATGCCTGCCTATGGCAACCAGCCGAAACCCAAGCCAGATGCAGAATCCGCGCCACCGGTAGAGCAACCAGCGCAACCCGCCTCCAACCCGAATCCTGCTCCAGTACAACAAACCACAACACCACAAAGTACGCCGCCGCAGAGCAGTTCGCCGCAGGCTACCGTACCCACAACTGTCTATCAGGCCATGCCTCAATACATGCCGATTGAGATAGCTGAGATTCCCGCATCTGCTGGCTCAACGTACATTCCGGTTGATAGCTGGATCTATCCCGCATTGATGCGGCTTTACTCCATGGGGTACCTGGATACCGCCGTAATCGGCATGCGTCCGTGGACGCGGTTGAGCGTGCTGCGCATGCTCCATGCCACGCAGGAGCGCATCCACATGGACAACAACAGCGAGGCGTTGGAAATCTACAACACCGTGCTGGCTGAGATTGCCCCGGATTTTCTGACGGCCGGCGGCTGGACGCCGCATGCGGAGTTGATGTCTACCTATGAACGCGTAACCGGCATTGGTGGTACCCCACTCAATGACAGTTATCACCTGGGCCAGACCATCATCAACAACTACGGCCGCCCATACGAACAGGGTTTCAATAACTATTTGGGCTTCAGCGGACGCGCCTGGGCTGGACGATTCACGCTCTTTGTACGCGGAGAATATCAACACGCACCCAGCGCAACCGGGTATTCGCCAGAGCTGGCACTGACTCTGGCCAATATTGATGGGGTACCCGACGTACCGCAGAGCACCATCCCTGCAGGCCCGATCGCTTCGCAGGATTCTTTCCGCCTGATGGAGGCCAACCTTTCCGTTCAATTGCTGAACCATGAGATTTCCATTGGCAAGAGCGATGTATGGGATGGGCCCGGGGTCGGCGGCGCATTCGATTGGAGCAACAACGCGCAAGATATTTACTCCTTCCGTATCAATCGCGTGGAACCGCTTCACATTCCTCTGATCTCCTACCTTCTAGGCCCCGTACGCTATGAGTTTCTGGTAGGCAGCCTGAAAGGACACACATATCCCAACGATCCCTGGGTGCATATGGAGAAGTTCGAGTTCAAGCCTTCCGGCAGCTTTGAGTTTGGCTTCTCGCGCACCATCATCTGGGGCGGCAAAGGACACGTGCCCATTACGTTCGGCAGCTTCTGGAACAGCTTCAGCAGCTTCCAGAACGTAAGCGTGGCAACAAAATATTCGCGCAACGATCCGGGCGCCCGCTTCAGCACGTTCGACTTCACCTGGCGGTTGCCATTCGTGAGCAAATGGCTGACGCTCTATACCGATTCTGAATCGCATGACGACGTGACTCCGGTCAGCGCGCCGCGCCGTGCCGGTATTCGTACCGGACTCTATCTTTCTCACTTTCCCGGAGCTCCCAAGTTCGATCTACGCGCCGAGGCTGTTTATACCGATGTCCCAACAGGAGCAAGCCAGAACGGCGGCTTCATGTACATCGAAACCATCCAGCGGCAAGGCTATACCAACGAAGGAAACATCTTCGGTGACTGGATTGGCCGCGAATCCAAGGGCGGCCAGGCATGGCTGACGTATCATCTTTCCGGCAATGAATTCATTCAACTGGCATATCGCAATGCCAAGGCTGCCAAGGACTTCATTCCCGGCGGAACCACGCAGAATGACTTTACTGTGGAAGCGGTCAAGAATATTCGGCCACAGCTGGAGTTGGACGGCTGGTTGCAATATGAACGCTGGAAGGCGCCTATCTACAAAACCGGCGGCCAATCCGACGTCACAACGACGGTCCAGCTCACCTGGCACCCACAGATCAAGCGCGGCCTACGGAAATGGTAATGGAACTGACTATTTGATTGCCAGATGGCACAACATGGCCGCGCCATCTGAGTCACCGGACAACGGAATGGGGCAGATCTCGAAGAGAACGAAAGTAGGGGATGGTTTCCAAAAGCCCTTTCTGCAGGGAAATTTTCGGCTCCCAGCCGAATAGCCGCCGTGCTTTGGTGATATCTGGCCTACGCTGCAATGGATCATCTTGCGGTAACGGTTCAAAGCTGATCGAGCTGCATGATTGACAACTGGCGATCACCTGCTGCGCACACTCCAGGATCGTAAGTTCGGCGGGATTGCCCAGGTTGACGGGCGAGACTTCCTCTGCGCGTGAAAGCAATAAAATTCCCTCGACAAGATCGTCAACATAGCAGAAGCTGCGCGTCTGCGAGCCATCTCCATACACAGTCAGGTCCTTGCCAGCAAGCGCCTGCACGATAAAGTTAGAGATCACACGCCCGTCATCGGGCTGCATACGCGAGCCATAGGTGTTGAAGATGCGCACCAGTCGCGTGTCCACGTTGTAGTAACGGTGATAGGCCATTACCAACGCCTCGCTAAAGCGCTTCGACTCGTCGTATACAGAACGCGGCCCGACTGGATTTACATTGCCCCAGTAGGTCTCCGGCTGTGGATGGACCTGCGGCGTGCCGTAACACTCCGAAGTGGAAGCCTGCAGGAACTTCGCGCCGCGGGAGCGAGCCATCTCCAGCATCCGGCGCGTTCCTTCGGAACCGACACGCAGTGTCTCAGGGCCGAGGCGGGCATAGTGTATCGGGCTGGCCGGGCTGGCGAAGTTAAAGACAAAGTCGACAGCAGTCAGTCCGGCGACAGCGGGATCGAATGGCTCGCAGATGTCTTGCTCGATGAAGTCAAAGCGAGGCTCGTTCCGCAGGTGTGCCAGGTTGCGGAGATCGCCCGTGGATAAATTGTCGATCCCAAAAACATGGTGCTGCTCCGCCACCAGGCGGTCAGCCAGATGCGAGCCCAAAAATCCTGCAGCGCCCGTTAGTAAAACTTGCATCGTCTGCATTTCCAGTTCTTTTGATTGTGCGCGTTACACTTTTGCTGCGCTGGATACGACGGATGTTTCCATCCCAGCGATGGCAGGTTTACCAACACTGATGTAGGTAAACCCATGTGCCGCCATCTCCGTAGCCCGGCAAACGTTGCGCCCATCCAGCACAAGGGGCGCAGCCAGGATATTCCGTATGCGAACCCAATCTAAGGCGCCAAACTGCGGCCAATCCGTCAGAATTATCAACGCGGCGGCACCGGCAGCGGCAGCATATTCACTGTCGGCATATTGCAGATGCGGCTCGGCAGCGAGTTCCTGTTGCGCCCGCGACATGGCTGCCGGATCAAATGCAACCACCCTGCAACCGGCAGCAAGAAACATCTGGACAAGGGCCATCGCTGGCGATTCACGAATATCGTCCGTACCCCCTTTAAAGGCAAGTCCCAACACAGCCAGCCGTTTCCCGTTTAGAGGCCCAATGGCCGTGACAACTTTTTCAAAGAAAAGCTCGCGTTGCCGCATGTTGGTCTTTTCCACTTCCGAGAGCAAGGCAAAATCCACGCCTAAAGCCTCCGCGACAGCGCGGAATGCCGCCACATCCTTAGGGAAGCATGAACCGCCATATCCAATACCAGGTTGCAGAAACTGCTCCCCTATTCTGTGATCCAGACCCATGCCACGGGCTACTTCCATTACATTCGCATTGGCTGCTTCGCATAGATTTGCCACGGTGTTGATGAAGGAAATTTTCATGGCAAGAAAAGCATTGGATGCGTGTTTGATCAGCTCCGCGCTTTTGGCTGACGTAAGCAGAATGGGCGGGGGCTCTATCGATGTGCAGCGGCCAGCGATGGCCTCGGGCTGATCGTAGTAGGTGCCCGTCGTAAGCGGTGCGTAAATTCGCTGAAGCACTTCTGCAGCGCGTGTACTTTCGGTACCGACAATAATCCGGTCTGGATGCAGGAAATCCGTGACCGCTGTACCTTCACGCAGAAATTCCGGATTGGAAACCACATCAAATTGCGTACCGGCAATACCGCTTTCTTCAATCAAATGACGAATCCACTCGTTGGTGTACACCGGCACAGTGCTTTTTTCGACAATGACGGTGTAATGATGCATGGAACGGGCTATTTCGTGGGCGACGGATTCCACATAGGAAAGGTCTGCCTTGCCATCTCCAGATTGTGGAGTACCTACGGCAATGAAAACAGCTTCAGCGCCCTGAACGGCATCCGCCAGTTCCGTAGTAAACCTCAGCGAGCGATTGTGATGCCGCTGCACCAATTCCGTCAGAAAACACTCGTGAATCGTCGGTATGCCTTGGCGATGGGCGTCAATTTTCTGCTGGTCCGTATCGACGCAAACGACCGGATGCCCCATTTCGGCAAAACAAGCAGCCGCGACCAGACCGACATATCCAGACCCTACAACGACAATCTTTGCCGTAACCTTGTTCGCCGAAGCACCGCTCATGGTCTGGATTAACTCCTGCCGGTTGCATATCTGAAAACTACCCGCATCATATCAATCCTGTCCTGCAGCTACAGCTGGGCGCCCGGGCCATGTTCCTCCCAGCAAACCTGCCTGAGCGGCCAGGGAAATACGGCCTGGTTTCTGTTGTCCGTACGAATACGGAACCCTGTTTTCTGAATTGACGGGAGAAGGACACTACCCCTATGCTCAGGGTACACAACGGAAAGAAAGTGTGGCCAAGAACGGGTATCCACGAATCTGCGTCCTAACTTCGTGTACAGTCCGTTTTGCGATCGCATTATCCTTTTGTTGAGAAGTACTTAGTTCGGCATAGGCTGTCGCCTGTAGGCTAAGCAAAGGAACCTATTTGACCAACAGTCTTGCATTCTCTTCACTTGAAGGATGGCTCCAAGCGTTTTGTGTGCCACAACCCAACCGCAGCTGTTGTCATGCTGATGATGATTTGAAGGAGCAGTCCTTTCCCGCATGAATTCGCCCGAACAGAATGTTCCGGAGCGCACCGAATTTACTCCGCGTGCCTTTCAAACGGGTGGCGGATGGGCGACCAATGAAGAAGGCAACGCACTGTCAGAGAATCTGCTGACACTGCGTAAGCGCAAATGGATCGTCCTGGCTGCACTCTTCATCGGAGGAGTATTCGGTGTCATCAAAGCTGTGACGACCCCCAAGGTCTACACGGCAGGCGGCAACATCCAGGTGCGTCCCGGCGCCTCGAATGAATATCGTGTCGGGGCCCAATCCGGTGTGGACCAGGAAGACCTGGGTGTTCGCCTGGAAACGGAAGTCTCGATTCTGCAAAGCAAATCCTTGCTACTGAAGGTTGCGAAAGAACTAAAGCTTGAAGACGATCCCATTTTCCTGGGACCAAAATCTCTTGTAAAGCATCTGGATCCGAATGATCGCAGGGTGCAGGATAGTATGATTGGCTTCCTGGAAAGTGGCCTTTCCGTGCACCGCATACCGAAGACAGAGATTATCTCTATTGAATTTACAAGCCTGTCCCCGGTATTTTCTGCCCGAGTTGTAAACACTCTGATTCAGGACTACATCGAGCGCAGCTTTCAGACTCGATATGCATCCACACAAAGAGTGTCCCAATGGCTGCAAGGCCAATTGGATGATTTGAAGGAAGAAGTTGAGACATCCCAGGAAAAGCTGGTTGAACTGCAGAAAAAACTGGGTGTTCTTGGATTCAGTGACCAGACCCACGATCTTGAAGTCACCAAACTGGACGATCTGACCAGGGCCGCTACGGATGCCAAAATCCAAAGCATCCTGGCCGAAGCACGCTATCGAATGCTATCCAGCACCAATCCAGACATGATTGATGGCAGCCCCACCATCATGAGCACGTTCAGTAGCCCTTCCAGCACTGGCGGCACGACAGGCTCATCCAGCAGCACGACAGGTTCTTCGAGCACCTTGATGGGATCTGCCAATACGAGTCTGTTGGCGACGTTGCGCAACCAGGAAACAACGCTGGAAACGCAGAACGCACAACTCAACGCACAGTTTGGCCCTAATTACCCTGACGTACTCCAGATACAGGCAGAGATTCGACAGAACAAGAAAGCCATCGCGGCTGAAGAAAAGCGGGTGGTTGCACAGGCAAAGACCGACTACGAAACTGCGTCTACGGGCCAGAAAATGACCCAGAATATGCTGGATGCTGAAATAGCCAGCGCCTACAAATTGCGTGACGACATGGTGCAGTATGTGTTGCTGCAGCGCCAGTTTGAATCGAGCCGCATCCTCTATGAAGGATTGCTGAGTCGACTGAGGGAAGCCGGCATTGAGGCTGGACTGACCAGCAGTGAAATCGATGTCGTCGATATTGCGCGCATTCCGATCTTGCCCGGTGGCATGAGGCGATCTTCCCGCGTTCTGGTTGGCCTGCTGTTTGGCCTGTTTGGAGGCATTGCGCTTGCCTTCTTCGTCGACAGCCTGGATACAAGCCTGCGCACGGTCCACGATATTGAGACAATCTCGGAGCTGCCTTCCCTTGCCGTCATCCCAAGGGCCCGCAAGCTGCTGGCCCGGACAATTTCAGAGGACACCCGTTCCCTGGCACAGAAAAACGTAGATGTGCTTGGGCAACCAAACTCTCAATTTGCCGAATCGTTCCGTTCGCTACGCACAGCGCTGATGCTCTCCGGGGTCGGCCAGCCACCGCAGGTCATCCTCGTCACCAGCTCAACCCCTGCAGAAGGAAAGAGCACGATCGCTACAAATCTGGCCAGCGTACTGGCATTCCGCGATGCAAAGGTTCTGTTGATCGATGCCGACCTTCGCCGCCCTACCATTCATAGCCGCTTTGGCATCAGTGGGAAAGTTGGATTGTCCACCGTACTCAGCGGAAGCACAAAGCTCGAAGATGCCCTGCAGTCCATTCCAGAGGTCCCGAATCTTTCCCTGCTATCCAGTGGCCCTATTCCGCCGTTTCCCACTGAGCTGATCGCATCAAAAGAAATGAGCGATCTGCTGCTTCGCTGCCGGGAACAATTTACACATATCGTGATAGATTCGCCGCCAATTCTTACCATCACCGACGGCATTGTGCTGGCGCCGCAATGCGATGCCGTACTGCTGGTCGTACGCTATGGCAGGGCCAGCAAACACTCTGTACGCCGCGCCCACGATCTGATGCAACGCGCTGCCATCCGCATGGGTGGAACCGTGATCAACGCAGTGGATACCTCGTCACAGCGCTACTACGGCTATTATGGCTATCAACGCTATTCGTACTTCAATGACCGCGCTCCGGGCGAACCTGCTAAACGGCGGAAATGGCCGTTCTTCTGGCGCAAGGAGGATGTGGAATGATCCAGCAGATGTCATCGCGCCGTTTGATCCGATGGCTGTTGACTGCGTTCATCGCCAGCACGGTCGCTTTCCCTGTCTGCGTTATGGCGCAATATGCCGGTCCTGCTCCAACCAAGGCCGACAGTCCGCAACCGCTGCCCCCATCTCTCGCACAGCCTTCAGGCGCCTTGCCACCCGCGGCCTCAGTACTGCTTTTGCATAGTGGAGATCTACTCGAAATAACTGTTTACGGCGTAAAAGACTATGACGCGAAGATCATCGTCGACAACAATGGTGAAGCCTACCTGCCGTTGATTGGCGCTGTTCGTCTCGCTGGGCTCAGCCTGTTCCAGGGACAGCAGTTGATCGCTGACAAGCTCAAGGCAGCCAACATGATCCGCGATCCACAGGTAAGCATTCAAATTACACAATCCACCAGGGACGTCATTACGGTAACCGGTGAAGTAGCTAACCCGCGGCCCATACCTTCATTTTCTGAGATGCACCTGCTGGACGTGATTGCCGCAGGTGGCGGATTGAAGCCGACGGCCAGTCATACTCTTTCGATTTTGCGCCCGGGTGCTCCAGAACCCCTATTAGTTCAGCTTGGACCTGACCTTGCTCACTCCAAGGCACAAAACATCATGGTCTATCCCGGAGATCAGATCATCGTTCCACGTACGGGCGTGGTGTATGTAGTCGGCGCAGTGAAAATACAGAGTGCGTATCCGTTAGCGACTGGTACACCGCTTACACTCATGCAGGTTCTCGCTATGGCGGGCGGTGTGAACTTTGAGGCATCGAAAAATAGCACCCGCATAATACGGACCATTGGCGCAACTCGCCAGGAGATTCCAGTCAATCTTGGAAAAGTGATGTATGGGAAAGCGTCGGACCCGGTACTGCAAAACGATGATATTGTCTTTATCCCGAGCAATGTTATGAAAGCCGCCGTCAAAGGTGGGGCCGCTGGCATTGCCCTGGGACTTGTGTATGCACTTAGCGATATAACGCACTAAAGGACGTCAGCATAGTTCGGTGTTTACGCTCTGTATCAAGATTTTGTCTATACTCGGCCATTCATGCTACGAGCTGCCTACCTATTAAGCCATCCGATCCAGTACCAGTCCCCCTTGTTGCGGCGACTGGCGCTGGAGCCAGAACTGGATCTGACGGTACTTTACACTTCGGATTTTTCTTTGCGCAGCTATCACGATAAAGGCTTCGGCGTTTCGGTAGCCTGGGATATCCCTCTCTTAGATGGCTATCGATATGAATTCCTGCCGCGTCTCTTGGATGCCAACTCCATCACGTTTCTTCGCCCATTAAACTACGGCCTGTATCAACGTTTGCGTCGTGGAAAATTCGATGTTTTATGGATCCATGGCTACGCCACGCTCAACTCGCTGATGGCCATGCTGGCGGCCAAGGCGCTTGGGATTCCCGTATTGCTGCGAACCGACTCGACGCTTATCGACCATCCGCGCAGCCGGGCGACGTTATTTGCAAAAGATCTATTCTTTCGCATGCTGCATCCTCTGGTCTTCGGGGTGCTCAGTGTCGGCCGGCACAACACAGAATACTGGCGTCATCATATGGGGGAAGCTGTCCATATTTTTCCGATGCCCTATGCCGTTGACAATGCTTTCTTTGCCGAGCAAGCCGATCAAGCGGCTGCATCTCGCGAATCCTTGCGCGTAACACTAGAACTGGAAGCAAATCGGCAAGTGATTCTCTTTGCCTCCAAACTTCTGCCACGAAAGCGCTGCATCGACCTGGTCGAAGCCTATCTCCAGTACACAAAAGGCATGCCAGAAGAAAAGCGCCCGTACCTGCTGATTATTGGTGACGGCGAAGAACGCAGTCGCGTCGAAGCGCGCATCGCTCAATCCTCGGCAAAGGGCATTCGGATGCTCGGCTTTCGTAACCAGACAGAACTGCCTCGTTTTTACGATCTATGCGACGTATTTGTACTTCCCTCTATCCACGAACCGTGGGGCCTCGTGGTGAATGAAGTGATGAACGCAGGTCGCGCCGTGATTGTCACGGATCAAGTGGGTTGTCAGCCGGACCTGGTCCAGGATGGAGACACTGGCTGCGTCTATCCGGCAAAGGATGTTCCTGCACTTAGCTCAGCGCTTGCCCGCGTGCTGCAGAACCCGGAAGCCTGTCGCAACATGGGCCAGCGTGGACGTGCACACATTCAGCAATATAGTTTTGAAGCCGACGTTCGCGGCCTAATGGAGGCCTTTCGGGCAGCATCTGCGTGGAAAACAAATCCGCACTCCAGCCGGACGGCGGTACATGAATGAAAGCCTCCCCGAAACGCCTGCTGCACGTGATTCGCTCTTTGTCCCCGGAATACGGAGGACCAGCGCAACAGGTACGCCAGATTGTTGGCACCTATCCGAGCCTTGGTCTGATTGGCGAAGTGGCCTGTCTGGACGATCCAGCGTCATCTTTTCTTGGCGGACTGGATTTTTCCGTCCACGCGCTGGGACCAGCACGCGGCATCTATGGCTACTCTTCCAAGTGGATGCCTTGGGTGCGCGCAAATCTCGATCGTTTTGACGGCGTCGTTATCCATGGCATCTGGCAATATCAGAGCTACGGTACATGGTTGGCCATACGGGGAAGCAAGAAACCCTACGTTCAATTGCCGCATGGCATGCTGGATCCATGGTTCAAGCGGCAATATCCACGGAAGCACATCAAGAAGTGGATCTATTGGACGCTTGCCGAGTATTGGGTCCTGCGGCAGGCCAGACGCGTGCTTTTTACTTCTGCCACAGAGCAGCGTCTTGCTCCAGAGAGCTTTTGGCTGCATCACTGGAACGGTGCTGTCGTCCCCTATGGCGCCACAGCGCCATCCGGCGATGCAGGCGCCCAACAGGAAGTCTTTTATAGACAATGTCCCGCTCTACGAGGGCAGCGTTTTTTACTCTATCTGAGCAGGATCCACCCCAAAAAGGGCTGCGACCTGCTAATCGACGCCTTCCTGCACGTGGCCGAACGCGCGCCATGGTTGCATCTGGTGATGGCTGGGCCTGATCCTACAGGGATGCGTCCCCAGTTGGAGGCACAGGTTGCAGCCGCGGGATTGTCGCATCGCGTACACTGGCCCGGCCTGCTGACAGGGGAAGCAAAGTGGGGAGCTTTTTTTGCCAGCGAGGCATTCATACTTCCTTCCCATCAGGAAAACTTCGGCATCGCGGTGGCTGAAGCGCTGGGATGCAGTCGGCCTGTGCTGATTTCGGACCAAGTAAACATCTGGCCGGAGATTCATAGCGATGGAGCTGGATTTGTGGCACCCGACACGCTCGAAGGCACAATCCATCTGCTGGAAGAATGGACTGCACTCAACAACGAGCAGCGTGGACAAATAAGCCTGCGCGCCAAGACCTGCTTTGAGAAGCGCTATAACATTGTGAACAATGTGGCGGAACTTGTGCGATTCTTTGTGCAGTAGCAGACATCGTTACCGGAACAATCAGGAAACTTTGTATGGCCACCAGGAACACCGATATCGACATTCCTGATTCCAAGCGAATGGATCCCTACGTCACGCCGCAATACTCCGTTGGCAATCGCATCCGCCGTCAGCTTTGGAATACATGCTGGGCCCTTTTCTACCGCACTTCTCCGCGCACGGCACATGGTTGGCGGGCATGGCTGCTGCGCTGCTTTGGAGCGAGGCTTGGAGCAAATTGCCACTTCTATCCGCAATCGCGTGTGTGGGCGCCCTGGAACCTGGAATGCGAAGATACGGTGATTGTTGGCGACCGGGCGGACCTGTACAACCCTTCGCGCCTGTATCTGGCCTCCCATGCGATCATTTCGCAGGACGCCTATCTCTGCGGCGCAACCCATGATTACAACAATCCAGCGTTCCGCGTCGTCTCCTATCCGATGCGCGTGGGCCGATACGCATGGATTGCTGCCCGTGCCTGCGTTTCTCCGGGAGTGAATATCGGGGAAGGCGCCATCCTCGGCCTGGCTTCTGTGGCTACACGAGATCTGGAGGCATGGAGTGTGTATGCCGGGATGCCGGCAAGAAAAATTAAGGACCGGGTCAGAATCGCGGAATAGTTTTCGGAAAACCTTGCATATGCATTCTGCGCAAAGCAAAGCCCGGCTTATTGCCGGGCTTTGCTTGTTATGTAGAAAACAATCACTACAACGAATTCATGTTCAGCAGAAACTCCGCATTGTTGCGAGCCTTGCCCAGCTTATCCACCAGCAGCTCCATCGCTTCCACCGGGGACAGCGGATTGAGTACCTTACGCAACAGCCAGATGCGCTGTAACTCGTCTTTGGCAATCAGCAGCTCTTCCTTACGTGTGCCGGAGCGTTGGATATCGATAGCCGGGAAGACACGCTTGTCGACCAGCTTGCGGTCGAGAATGATTTCCATGTTGCCGGTACCTTTGAATTCTTCAAAGATCACTTCATCCATGCGCGAGCCGGTATCGACGAGAGCCGTGGCAATGATGGTCAACGAGCCGCCTTCTTCAATGTTGCGCGCCGCGCCGAAGAAGCGTTTGGGCCGCTGCAAGGCATTGGAATCCACACCGCCGGAGAGCACCTTGCCGGATGGCGGCACAATCGTGTTGTAGGCACGTGCCAAGCGCGTGATGGAATCGAGCAGAATGACCACGTCGCGCTTGTGCTCTACCAGGCGCTTGGCCTTTTCGATAACCATCTCGGCAACCTGTACGTGGCGAGCCGCCGGCTCATCGAAGGTGGAGCTGATAACTTCGCCCTTTACCGAGCGCTGCATGTCCGTTACTTCTTCCGGGCGCTCATCAATCAACAGAACGATCAACACAACTTCCGGATGATTTGTAGTAACGGAGTTGGCAATGGCCTGCAGCAACATGGTTTTGCCGGTGCGTGGCGGGGCAACAATCAGCCCGCGCTGGCCCTTGCCGATGGGCGTCAACAGGTCCATGACGCGGCCGCTGACGTTCTCGCGCACCGTCTCCATCTTGATGCGCTCCTGTGGATAGAGCGGCGTCAGGTTGTCAAACAGAATTTTATTGCGTGTCTCTTCCGGGGACTCGAAGTTGATGGCTTCAATCTTGACCAGCGCGAAATATTTCTCGCCTTCGTGCGGCGGACGGACGTTGCCGCTGATGGTGTCACCGGTCTTCAGGTCGAACTTGCGAATTTGGGAGGGAGAAACATAAATATCATCCGGCCCCGGCAGATAATTGTAATCCGGCGAACGCAGGAAGCCGTATCCATCCGGCAGGATCTCCAGCACGCCTTCAGCAAAGATGTGGCCTTCCTTCTCGCTTTGTGCCTGCAGAATTTTGAAGATCAGATCCTGCTTGCGCAGGCCGCTGGCTCCGGGGATTTCCAGTGTGCGCGCGATGCGGCTCAACTCCTGGATGTTCTTTTCTTTCAACTCAGATATGGTCATTTTTTTAGTGGATTGTGTTTGTTTTGAGGATAGTGCTACGGAAAGGCCAATACATTGCTGTTAAGGACGTGGAGGTTGAGAAAAAAGCCCGCTGGGGAGCAGGCCGCACTTATGCTGCGCGGCGCTCCTCTTTGCGGACGATTTCAGTTTGACGTACAGGTTTCCCAAGCGGGTTCTCCGTACGGAAGTGGAGCAGAACATCGTTCATTGTGTCCTGCAGCCGGGTGTTGGGCTTATGCAGCTTGCGGGTTGCCTTGGAAGCCAACTGGCACAGCTGGTAACGATTCTTCACGTGGGTCAGAGCACCATAAATCAAGTTGGAGCGCATTTCAAATCTCCTCAATCAAGTATTCAATGTTGCTATCTCGTCGCAACCACACTGCCACAACCTTAGCGAACGCAGCCTGTGATTCCGCACAGAGGATTACACTTCTCTTTAGACGCACGAAATGGCGTCCAGGATCAAAGATTTGTTGTGCTTCAGGCAGAATCTTTCTGCACAACATCATCCGGTGCGTTGTTTGCGAATCACTGGCAAGATTCGTTCTGTTTTGTACACTGCCGTCAGCGTGGGGTGGAACGCTTCAATGCGTTCGCTATGGAAGTCCTTGCCTGATCGGGATTTAGCGAGCAATTCGTATGAACCCCTCTGCTTAGAGTTCGAGTGCTCGTCAATCTTGGCACTTGCTAGATTACGTGTACGTGAGCGTGGAGTCAACGAAAATTTACAATTCGCACATCTCCTGCGAGAAAATTCCAACCTACTGAAAATAAAGTGGTTAGTGGCATCTACGGGGACGGTGGGAGCCAATTTATCAACAGTTCCCTCTCGCAATCCATCTTTTAGAGAGACCCAAGTTACCTTCGCGTTTGGGTACGATGCGTCATGCCCAGTAGCTCCGGTCCAGCGTGCGATATTGGATCGCCTCGGCAATGTGCTTGACCGTCAGGTCCTGTTGGCCCTCCAGGTCGGCAATAGTACGGGCAACCTTCAAGATTCTGTCATGGGCACGAGCGCTGAGACCCTGCTGCTGCATGGCGCGCTCCAGCAACCGTTCCGCATCGGAAGAAAGTTCACAATAGACGCGAATCTGGCGGGTGCTCATCTGGGCATTGGCATAGATGCGCTCCGCGCCAAGCGCAAAACGATCTGCCTGTCGCTCCCGCGCTGCCAGGACACGATTACGAATCTCTGTTGAGCCTTCCGCCGCTGCACCACCACGCAGTTCCTTGTATTGCACCGCCGGCACTTCAATATGGATATCGATACGGTCCAGGAGAGGTCCGGAGACCTTCGATACATAGCGCTGGATCATGGGCGGAGTGCAAAGACACTCGCGTGATTTGTCATTGAAGTAGCCGCAGGGGCAGGGGTTCATCGCAGCGGCCAACATGAAACGTGCGGGAAAGCTCAACGACATGGAAGCACGTGCGATGGTTACCTGGCCATCTTCGAGCGGCTGGCGCATAACCTCCAGCACGTTACGGGGAAATTCCGGCAGTTCATCCAGAAACAGCACGCCGTTGTGCGCCAACGAAACCTCGCCGGGGCGTGGGATGGCTCCTCCACCAATCAGGCCTGCGTCGGAAACGGTGTGATGGGGCGAGCGAAACGGCCGCTGCATCACCAACCCCTTGTTGGCATCCAGTACTCCAGCCACGGAATGGATCTTGGTCGTCTCCAATGCTTCGTCAAAAGAGAGTGGTGACAAAATCCCAGGCAGTCGCTTAGCCAGCATGGTTTTGCCGGAGCCCGGTGGCCCGATCATCAAGATGTTGTGCCCACCCGCTGCCGACACCTCCAAGGCACGCTTGGCCGTATGCTGGCCGCGTACATCGCGGAAGTCCAGCGAAAAATGCTGCATCTCGTTGAGGAGTTCGCGCGTGGCCACGCGCACGGGTTCTGCATGAATGCCACCGTTGGCAGCTGCATTCAACAACTCACGCACCTGCAGCAATGTATTGACGGCGTAGACATTCACTCCCTCGACCACGGCGGCTTCGCGTGCGTTGGCCTCTGGAATAATCAGGTTCTGGATGCCACGTTCGCGCGCTGCTACGGCAATCGGCAGCATCCCTTGTACAGGACGCAAACCGCCATCCAGGCCGAGCTCGCCGACCAGCAGAAAATTGCTGAGATCGCGGAGCTGCAGGCTGCCATAAGCACCGAGAATGCCGATGGCCATGGGCAGATCGAAGCCGGAGCCTTCCTTCTTTAGATCGGCGGGGGCCAGGTTGATGGTGATATGCGTGGGAGGAACGTCGAAACCCGAGTTCTTGATGGCGGCGCGCACGCGGTCACGGCTCTCGCGCACGGCGGCATCTGGCAGTCCGACAGTGTGGAAGCGGTCTTCAACAGTTTTGATGCCAGAGAAATCGACTTCAACATCAATAATGTTGGCGTGAATTCCGTAGACAGCGGCGCTGAGCGCTTTGAAAAGCATCGTAGGGGAGTAGGCCTGGGTGAACGAAATCTATGTGGCGTGAGTATAGCATTCGTATCGCCAATAGACGACATGGCGGGTGGGAATTATGTGCGAACTTATGCTTCGGATGATCTCATTGCCATGGATACAAACGAGCCATTGTCCATTCTCCGGTTTTTCTTAACACGACCGGGCCACCGGAAACATGGCGCTGATATCCCGATAGCTCACAGCCTCTTCCGCGAAACTAAAGGTTCCGTGCTCTCGCATCTCTTGCGCCGCGCGAAGAAATGCACCCAGTGCTGCACGGGAGAGCGCACTGCCAACGCTAATGCGCTTGACTCCAATCTCTGAAAGTTCGGCTTGGCTCAGCTGAATTCCTTGCAGTCCCATGACGACGTTCACCGGGCGATCCACGGCCGACGCGAAATGCTGGCCCGATTCAGCCTTGAAATTTAAGGCAGCGGCATCACTCAGAATGTGAAACTTCCACACCAGCAAAAAAGCTCTACAATCATGGGTTCCTATAGCGGTTCTCTATGACAAGCCTGTTTGATCTCTTCAAGATTGGTATTGGCCCTTCGAGTTCGCACACGGTAGGACCCATGCGCGCGGCTCGGCGCTTCTGTATGGAAACAGAGGCCGCTGGTTTCCTTGCTACTACAGCGCGGGTAACAGTAGAACTCTTCGGCTCTCTTGCGTTGACAGGGCATGGTCATGGAACTGACCGCGCACTGCAGTTGGGCCTGATGGGGGAACAAGCCGATCAGATTGATCCAGCTCAAATTGATGGCATGCTGGCGAAGGTTGCCGGTAGCGGAGAGATTCTCCTTCTCGGTCATCACGTAGTTCCCTTTCGTGCAGCCGACGACTTGCTCTGGCACAAAGATCAGACGCTACCCGATCATTCCAATGGAATGCGCTATACGGCCTACGGAGCCGGTGGCGCGGTACTGTGTCAGCAAATTTTCTATTCCATCGGCGGTGGATTCATTCAAGCCGAGGGAGAAGACCTGGCGACACAGCAGGCGGACCCCCTACCCTACCCGTTCCAAAGTGCCGCAGATTTGCTGCATGTTGCCCAGGAACACAATCTGCAAATCTGGCAACTGATGTTGGCGAATGAATCGGTTCATCGCAGCGAGGCGGAGGTGCGCGCAGGGGTGGACCGCATCTGGCAGGCGATGCAGGCGTGCATGCAGCGCGGATTGACGACGGAAGGCACGCTGCCCGGCGGATTGAACGTCCGGCGGCGCGCACCCAATCTGGCCACAAGGCTTGCCACGGCCGGCGCGAGCGATCCTCTCGTACATATGGACTGGTTGACGGTGTACGCCATCGCGGTGAATGAAGAAAATGCTGCGGGCGGACGCGTGGTGACCGCTCCTACGAATGGCGCTGCCGGAGTGGTGCCAGCCGTCGCCCATTACTATTGGAATTTTGTCCCCGGTGCGGATGCCGAAGGCATGCTGCGCTATTTTTTGACGGCTGCGGCGATTGGAATTCTGTACAAGGAGAATGCTTCCATCTCCGGCGCCGAGGTGGGCTGTCAGGGCGAGGTAGGCGTAGCCTGCTCCATGGCTGCGGGTGGACTGGTGGGTGCGCTGAACGGAACCAACGGCCAGATCGAACATGCCGCCGAGATTGCGATGGAGCACAACCTGGGCATGACCTGCGACCCTATTGGCGGGCTGGTGCAGATTCCCTGCATTGAGCGCAACGCGATGGGATCGGTGAAGGCTGTCAATGCCAGCCGGTTGGCCATGCATGATTCGGAATCGCACAAAGTCTCGCTCGACCAGGTGATTGCAACCATGTACCGCACCGGCATGGACATGCAGAGCCGCTATAAAGAGACATCATTAGCGGGACTGGCGCTGAATATTATTGAGTGCTGACAAGCAAATTCTGACCGAAAACGCCAATGAGGCGATTGGAGCCATTCATCCAATCTGTCCATAGCTGACCGCGCAATCATATTTCACGGAAACGTATCCATTCTGCTGGCAACGGGTGAAGAGTGCTTTTATCTCCTGCAGCATGGCGGAGTAACGCGGATGTTCCGCCTGCGGCATGTAGGACGAAGAGAGAATGCGCCCCTGCAGACCATCCAGGCTGAGTTGCTGCATATTGGGCAGGATGGTCTGCCGCATCTGCGCTGGAGCAAAGAAGTCGATCAGCTTCTCCTCATGCAGGTGCTTGCCCTGCACCATCTGATAATCCATGCCGAATTCCTGAAGAATCCGCTCGTAGCCCACGGCAAATTCGTCACCCTCCAGATGGCGGTGATTGTAGACAACAACACACCATCCGGCTGGCCGCAAGATGCGCGCAAACTCTGCTCGCGTCCGTACCAGATCGAACCAGTGCATGGCCTGACCTACAGTCACCATGTCCACGCTGCGCGCGGGAAGATCTGTTGCCTCCGCCGTTCCGTCGACACATTGCAAGTGCGGATAATGCGTCAGGAGTGTTGCGCAAGCTTCGCGCATGGCGGCGTTCGGTTCCACAGCGATGACAGGATTCCCGTGCGTTAGAAAGATTTCTGTCAGCAGGCCAGTTCCCGCAGCGATGTCGGCGATCTGCATGTCGCGGGACAAACCGCACACGCGCGCTAACAAATCGACGATTGCCTGCGGATAGTGCGGGCGATATTGTCGATAATCCTCAACGCGAGAGCTAAAGCGCTCTGTTGGCTGGAGCGGCATGCGCGTTCCTATCGCTCGATCGCCATGGCGACGGAGTTACCACCGCCGAGGCACAATGCGGCGACGCCTTTCTTTACATCCCGACGCATCATTTCGTAGATCAAGGTCACCAGGACGCGAGCACCGCTGGCACCGATCGGGTGACCGATGGCAACAGCTCCTCCATTGACATTGACTTTGTTCGCGTCGAGACCAAGCTCCAGCATCACCCCCAGGGCCTGCACCGCGAAGGCTTCGTTCAGTTCGAACAAATCCACTTCATCGCGTTGCCATCCAGCCCTGGCCAGCAATTTCTGTACACCAGTGACTGGAGCAAGCATGACCCACTTAGGATCGACGCCGCTGGTTGCCTGCGCACGAATATGTACCAGAGGGTTTAATCCGAGGCTGGCTGCTTTCTTGGCCGACATCACGACGACGGCTGCTGCGCTATCATTCACGCCCGGCGCATTGCCTGCCGTCACGGTGCCATCTTTTTTAAAGGCAGGCTTCAGCGCACGCAATGCTTCGATGCTGGCATCGGGACGCACGCTCTCGTCGTAGTCGAAAAACGTTGATGGAGCGCCCTTTTTCTTTGCCGGAATCTCAACGGGAAGCATCTGCGATGCAAAGCGCCCTTCTTTTTGCGCAGCGGCGGCCCTGCGATGTGAGTTCAGCGCGTACTCGTCCTGCTGTTCGCGCGTGATGTGGTGCTTGTCGGCAACGTTCTCGCCCGTGACACCCATGTGGTAGTCGTTGTAGATATCCCATAGGCCGTCGTAGACCATACTATCGACGGCCTTGCTATCGCCCATGCGAAAGCCCTTGCGTCCCTGCGGCAACAGGTATGGGGCATTCGTCATGGATTCCATGCCTCCAGCGACGACGATCTCTGCATTGCCGGTCTGAATTGCCTGCGCAGCAAGCGCAACTGCTTTCAATCCAGAGCCACAGACTTTGTTGATGGTCATCGCACTCACCTCAGGCGGAAGACCTCCAAAGATGGCTGCCTGGCGTCCGGGATTTTGCCCTAATCCTGCAGTGACGACGTTGCCCATAATGCATTCGTCGACCTGCGCCGGGTCAATTCCGGCACGCTTCACAACTTCGCGCACCACCATCGCACCCAGCTGCGGAGCAGAAAAATCCGAGAGGGAACCTAGAAATTTACCGACCGGGGTACGGACCCCGGAAACGATCACAATGTCTTCCATACATACTCCTCCGATGATGCGAACTGAACTGAAAAGTATACGGTGCGGCGTGTGCATCTGGCACGCGCGCACAAATCTGAACAGCCTGAAAATTTCTCGCTATATCGCGCAGCGCCGCATTCCATCATGGTTTGCGCATGCAATCGAAAATTATCTTTTATGCGATCGCATGCATCTAACACTTGCAATGATGCGCGCCGTTGCGCAAAATTTTGTGCGCGTTATCGAACAACACCGGATGCTCCGACGCAAAAATCCAAAACGCCGAAACATGCACCCGGAAAAAATGCGTACGAATTGTTATTTTTTTCTTGACATTGATTTTTGGTGACTCTATACATTCGGGTAACTGCAACACTCGTGTTGCAGACTCGATGTCACATCGAAAGGGAGAATAGCAACCATGGCAACTAAGAAAGCAGCCAAGAAGCCTGCAAAAAAGGCAGCTAAGAAAACCGCAAAGAAAAAGAAGTAGTTTCATTCAACAGGCAACAGATTCGGGGGATGCGCAAGCATCCCCCGAATCTTTTTATTTGAGTCTGCTACGCTGCAATTTAGAGATATGACACGCCGCCGCTGGATTGCCGATCAATGGGATGAGACCTCCGCTACACTGACGGGCACCCAGGCAGAACACCTGGTGCGCGTTCTGCGCGCACGCACGGGCATGGAGTTCGATATCGTTGCCGGTGGCGAGGTCCGCCGTGGCGTTCTTCAGAAAATCGACGGAGCCACAGCCCAATTTCAATTGCATGAACACGTCTTGAGCGCTGCATCGCTTCCTCTGACCTGCGCGCTCAGCATCTTCAAATTCGACCGCTATGAATGGGCCATTGAAAAATTGACCGAATTGGGCATTGCAGAGATACGGCCCATCATCGCGCGACGCACAGAGAAGCATTTGGCAAAGGCCGCCGTAGCCAGAGTGGAGCGGTGGCGACGCATTGCACGTGAAGCCGCACAACAGTCCCGGCGTGCGGACATTCCCACAATTGCTGACCCAGTTGCGTTAGAAAAAGTGACACTCCCTGAAAACAACGCTCTGAAATTTCTACTGTCAGAGATCGAGCAGGAAATGTCTTTATGGATGTTGCTCGGGGAGAATTTGTCCGGCACTGCTGGAGAAACGCCTGTGCATATAGCAATTGGCCCGGAGGGCGGATGGACCGAACAGGAGACGCAGTGGTTTGCTGCACAACACTGGCAACCGGTGAGTCTAGGACCCCGCATCCTGCGCGCAGAAACAGCAGCGATCGCCACGGCCAGCATTCTGGCGGCATGGCTGGAAAAAATCCGCCAGAATCGATCGTAATGCTGGCTAGTTGAAAATGTCTTTCATGCGACTGAAGAGACTGCGCGACGAAGGCGTATTTTCCACGGTGATGGTTTCTCCCATCTGGCGCATCAATTCTTTCTGCATTTTATTCAGCCTGGTGGGAACCTGCACGACCACCTGCACGATCAGATCGCCGCGTCCGTGATCGTTCAGCACCGGCACGCCTTTGTTGCGCAAACGAAACTCCTTGCCACTCTGCGTGCCCTCAGGAATCTTCAGCTTGGTTTCCCCTTCGAGGGTGGGAATCATGATCTCAGTACCCAGTGCTGCCTGTGGAAACGAAACCGGCAAGACATAATGCAGATCGTTTCCTTCCCGCTCAAAGAATGGGTGCTCCTGCACGGAGATGACAACGTAGAGGTCTCCGCCCGGACCACCGTAACGGCCCGCGTCGCCTTCGCCCTGATAGCGAATGCGCATGCCATCTTCAATTCCGGCAGGGACGGTGACACTGATGGTGTGCTCCTTCGGCTGGCGCCCGTCGCCACGGCATTCCTTGCATGGCTCTTTGATAACGCTCCCCGTACCGCCGCAGGCTGAGCAGGTACGCGCAACGGAAAAGAATCCCTGCTGGTAGCGAACCTGTCCGCGCCCAGCGCATTGCGCACAGGCTGTTGCGCCGCGCCCGGCTGCGGCCCCACTGCCTTTGCAGGCTGTACAGGCTTCCATACGGCGAATATGGATCTCGGTCTGCTTGCCGAAGACCGCTTCTTCAAAGGTGAGAGAAAGGTCGGAACGAAGATCCCGGCCACGTTGCGCGCGGGAGGCCGTACGGCTGCCGCCCATGTTGAACATCTCACCAAAGATGTCCCCAAAGATATCGCTGATATCCGGCATGCCGGCAAAACCGGAAGCATCGAAGCCGCCCATGCCGCTCAATCCAGCGTGGCCGTAGCGGTCGTACGTGGCGCGCTTCTCCGGATCGGAGAGTACCTGGTACGCCTCGCTCGCCAGCTTGAACTTTTCCTCGGCAGCCGGATTGTCCGGATTGCGATCCGGGTGATGTTGCATGGCCAGCTTGCGATAGGCGCTCTTCAGTTCCTGCTCTGAAGCGCTCTTATCGACGCCCAGAGTTTCGTAGTAATCGGCTTTATTCACGCGTGTCGATGGACTCATGCTTTATGTTGCCTGGGGTTGCTGGCGACACGCACCAGTGCTGGACGTAGCAGGCGATCACGCAGCGTATAGCCGCGGCGTACTTCTTCCATCACCTGATGATCGGGAAGGTCAGTTCGCTCGACCATTTCGAGTGCTTCATGTACGCGAGGGTCAAAGATAGCATCCTTGGTCGCCACGGCTTGCACCCCCAGCGAGCGCAGGATTTCTTCCATCTGACGCACGATCAGTTCCACGCCGGTGCGCAACTGCTCGGCGGAGCCTTCCGAGCGCAGGGCCAGTTGGAAGTTGTCGAGCACGGGCAGAAATTGCTCGACTGCACTGACGAGTGCATAATCGCGAAATTCGGCACGTTCGCGAACTTCACGCTTGCGAGCGTTATCAAATTCCGCCTGTAGTCGTGCCAGCCTGTCGAAGAGCTGATCCCGATCTGCTTTCAAACGATCGTACTCATCGCGAGGCACAGAGATTTCTGTTGGTTCCGGAGTCAGGGTTTCCTCGGCTTTCCCCAAAGGGTCAGCGATAGCGCCCTCTCCCACAAAAGGCTTCTCGATATCATCCGCCGCTGCCTCAACACGCTGATGGCGAAACTTAGTTGACGAACTCATAAGTATTTTAGGCCTTGCTAAGAATTTGGATCGTTTCCCTGAGATGCCCCGCAACTGCAGGCCAACGCTGCAAATATTCGACCCTGCATCTGTATTGTACCCAGTCGATGGGAGAGCAGCATGCCCGGTCTTCCAGGCAGCGTTTGCAGCGCTCTTCTAAAGGGCCTGCAACATGCGCTCGAAAAGCGAGGCCACATAGGTGACTCCGCCGATGGCATTCTCATACTGCATCCGTGTTGGTCCGATCACGGCTACAGTGCCAAAGTGCTCCTCACCCGAGCGTGCCGGAGCTGCGATCAAGGTCAGGTTCTGCATCTCTGGCATGGCATCTTCCAGACCGACAACAACGCGAACAGCCTGTTGGCGATCTCCTACATAAGCGTGCAGCAGATCAATGACACGCTGCTTTTCTTCGAGAGCCGCCAGAATCTGCCGCAAGCGCTCCCGGTCTGCCTCACTTGCTATCAGATTGGATGCGCCGTCCACGAAAACCGATTCTGCCTGCCCGGAATGATCCAGTGCGCCCTTCCGGCACAACTGCTCCAGGGAACGAAGCATACGGCTGTACTCGCTGCGGTCATGCTCCATGCGCAGGGCCAGCTCCGTGCGAATCCGTTCCATGGTCCAGGTATGGAAATTCTGATTCAGATATCGTGCAGCAGCTTCGAGCTCATCCGCGGTAAGATCGTGATCCAGTACCAGCACGCGGTCGCGTACCAGGCCTGTCGTGGTAACCACTACAGCCAGCACCTTGCTGCGGACCAACCGCGTAAAGTGAATGTGCTCCAACAAATCACGCTCACCCCCGCCTGCAGCCACTGTCAGGGCCACACCGACGCCTCCGGAAAGCAGCGCCAGAATATGCGACGTACGCGAGAGAAACTGAGCGGCACTCACCACACCGCTCAGAGATTCATCAATCTGTTCCTGAGCCGGTGTGGGCAAGAGATCGCCTGAGACCCTACCCCGGCGGAGCAATTGTTCCGCGTAATAACGAAAGGCACGCGAAGTAGGCACGCGCCCAGCGGATGTATGAGGCTGATCGAGATAACCGGCGTCGGAGAGATCGGCCATGACGTTCCGCACTGTCGCCGGACTCATGCCTTCCCGGTTTTGCTGACGTGCTATGGCCTGCGAAGCAACCGGTTCGCCATTGGCAATGTAATTCTCCACGACGGATGTCAAAACCAGCCGTTCCCGCGGACTGACACGGTCCACAGCCGAGAATCCTTCTGTCTTGTCCGGATTTGCCATCTCTTCTGCCATAAGTTTCACTAAGGTTCACGTGCCATGTCATCCCGGCGCGTCCTTAATCTCGGATAGTAGGAAGTGTAGCCACCGAAGTCAAGAACTCCGCAGTAAATGGTGTCATCCAAGCCGAGTGGATTCAGATTTGATTCGCTAAAAGACAAGCGCCGCAAACATGCGGCGCTTGTCCGGAGCCTACAGGCTGTTTTGTGAATCTTGATTAGGAGAACGCCCACGCATGGCACACACGAAAAGCACGACTATGCCAAGGCTAAGGGTGTCGAGACTCCATAGCGAGCAAACCACGGCGTCGCAGATTTCAACGAAGCATTCACGTTCGAGATGTTCTTGACACCCTGATCGTTAAGCCACGCCTCAAAGGCTGCTGCTCCCTGCTTGGCATAGATGGCGATGCCATCTTTCCACGTGGCGCGGCCGCAGAGAACACCGCTGAACTTCGTTCCGCTCTCTCCGGCAAGCTCGAGCGTCTCGGTGAACACGGCGTTGCTGACTCCTGCGGAGAGATAGATGAAGGGCTTATGCGTGGTGGAAGCTGCATCGCGGAAGTGTTGAAGCGCTTCTTCTCGTGTATAGGCGGCTTCGCCTTTGAAGGCCTTGGTACCGGAGACAAATTCCATTTGCACAGGCACCTCTACTTTCAACACGTCCACGCCATATTTTTCCTTGCCAAATTCCGACATGGAGCCGGAAACAATCTCCGGCTTCTTCTTGGCATAGGCCAGTCCCTTCTCATCGCCGCCGTGCGCATCGTAACCCACAAACTCCAGGAAGAATGGGATGTCCTGGGCGCGGCATTCATCGCCAATACGTTCGATAAAGGCGTGTTTGTGATCGTTGATGGAGCTCTTCTCGTACGGCGTGTAATAGAGCAGAACCTTCACGCAATCGGCGCCAGCTTCCTTCAGACGGCGAACCGACCAGTAGTCCAGTAAATCCGGCAGACGGCCTTGGGTGGTGGCGTCATAGCCGGTCTTTTCATAGGCCAGCAACAGGCCCTTACCGTTGCGCTTCTTGCTGGCGGGTAGACCAAATTCCGGGTCCAGCAAGATGGCCGACGCATGGCGCGTCAGCACTTCCGTGACCAGCGACTTAAACTCCTCCAATGCGCTGGCAGGCACATCGGCCACGCCTTTCTCTTTTGCCAAAGACTTCTGCAGGGAGCCACGTTGGTCCATGGCGGCAGCGGCGATCACGCCACGTTCATCGGAAACGGCCGTCATGCCGGCCAGTTTGCCTGGGGTAAGTTTCATGGGAATGCACTCCTGATTCATGTGCGGTATTTCAGAACGATTCGGGAACTTTCCGTGATTGTCTGAGTGGAATCAGTGTATACGAGGGTTGCACTCGACGCAGACACGGCGATCGATTGGTGGCCGCATTCTCTACTTTCGAATCTTGCATCTGTAACGAACACGCCAGTGTTGATGGGGCTTCGTATGTTTTTGAGCTTTATTGAATGAAAGTGGCAGCAGTAGGATATCGGGAACTGCGTGGAGAAAAGACTACGCGACACTGCCGGTACCGAACTCGCCTGTGCGGCGATATCGGGTACCGAAGAGCAGAATCCAAAATCAAATATCGCGAAGCAGATCGGAGAGGCTGAGGCCAAAACCAAGAGCAACGACTTCCATCATCGGGAGCGAGATGGACTTGCGGCCACGCTCAAGATCGCTGATGTAGCTGCGATCAATGCCGAGATAGATCGCCATCTGAAGCTGCGTCATATTCTTCGACTTGCGCAGAAATCGCAATTTTCTTCCAAAACGTTGCGTTACGCCTGCTGCAGGCGGTTGAGGCACCGCATAATCTGCGTACGAAGGCGTACCGTAAATCGGAGAAATCTGTCTCATCACATTTCACCTGACTACCAACCGCTATGCTGAGAGACAAGGCATGTCTATCGGCAAACAAATAGGAGAAAGTTAAGGAACTTCCAAGAAAAGGCTCGCTGTAACGTCCTGTACTGTTGGAACGTTTATCTTGCTGACCTTTTTGCGTTGTGTACAGAACAGGTAATGAGCGAACACACTACCTACAGCTAATTATTCCTCTTTATGTCATAAATCCTTGTCGTCTCTCGACTATATTTCGTCTAGAAGCTACATGCAGTTCCATCTCGGGAGAATACTGTCCATAGACAGCATTCCGTCTGAAGCCGACACGAACTTTGAATTACCTGAGTAATGTTTTGGGCAGTTACCCGTTTCAGGAAAACTCAGGAAAACTTTATGTACCTATTGTTGTTTTTCGCTGGTCTTTAGCCTTGGTTCTGTCTGTGGATTTTTCCTGGCGCTGCTGCTGTTGCATGCTCGCGCCCAAAGTATTGCGGAAAGTCTTGCGGAGGAAGTTGTGCCGCCGCTGCGAACGGCAGGCGCACAGGGTGGAAAACCGGCTTGGAATCCGGCGGACGAGTGGATGTACTCTCATCCGTCGCAAGCGGCCAACAGCGTTGCAGAATAGCAACCGGTTGCGCGCAATTTCATGATTTGGTACCCAACGCATTTTGTTGCATACGGAACAACTCCCCCATGCCAAGTTCCGCAACATGGAGCATTTCCTGCAGCCGGGCGGTAGAAAAGGTTTGCCGCTCCGCCGTCGCCTGTATCTCGACGAGACCGCCATCGGCGGTCATCACGACATTCATGTCGACTTCAGCACGCGAATCTTCCTCATACGCCAGATCGAGCAGCACTGTGTCCTCCACGATACCCACGCTGGTAGCTGCCACCATCTGGTGCATGGGGGAAGCAGGAAGTGTGCCGGCGGCGACCAGTTTGTTCAGCGCTATCGCCAGGGCGACAGCAGCCCCGGTAATAGCGGCTGTGCGCGTCCCTCCGTCCGCCTGGAGCACGTCGCAATCGAGAATGATGCTGCGCTCCCCGAGCGCTTTCAGGTCCACAGCAGCACGCAGAGAGCGACCGATCAGGCGCTGGATCTCGTGGGTGCGGCCACCGACTTTGCCGCGCTCCGATTCCCGCGCCGTGCGCGTCAAGGTGGCCCGAGGCAGCATGCCGTACTCGGCTGTCACCCAGCCGCGGCCGGAGTTGCGCATCCACCCGGGGACGCCAGGTTCCACCGTTGCGTTGCAGAGCACACGGGTATTGCCCAGTTCGATCAGGACGGAGCCTTCGGCGGTAACGACAAAATCACAGGTCAGGCGTACGGGACGGAGTTGTCCGATGGCGCGGCTATCGGAACGGAAATATGGCGAGGAATTCGAGACAGAAACCATGGCCTCGATTGTACTGGTCGGGCAAGCAGACCTGGAGAGTCTGGCATTGTGCCATTTCGGGAATTTTGCGTTGCACGTATACCAATCTGGGAAACGCGGGGAACTTATTGAAAATATTACGTTTCCTGGTACCCGACGTCTGAGATTTAGCCCAAAATGGAACGCTTTTCGGTGCCTCTCGATGGGGTACCAGCGACATATTTCCTCTCTATGTCCGCATTATCAGGCACTTAGAGAAATAGTTCCGGTTTGGCACGTCGCGTGTATATCAGATTGGCACACGTTGGTATCGGGAAGGAATGATCCCGTCGGGGAAAAAACAGAAAAGCAATTTCAATCGAGCACTCATTTTCAATCCTGAAGAAGCATTTGGAAGAAATTTTCTGAAGAAAGGAGTCTGTGATGGCCAAGCGTACTTCTGTTGCCGGGCTTAGATCCCGTGCAGCGACAGCAAGCGTACTCGATGCATCGGATGGATTCCATCCATCCAAAGGGATTCAGATCGTCGAATCCCGTACGCTCGAAATGCGTGCTTCCGAAATCCAGACAGCCGACTCTTCTTCTACAAATGCAAGCGAGCCAGTCTGTGCCGACCGTTCGTCAGCCAACCGGCCGGCACATCTTGCCCATGATGCCCGAAACTGGCTGACCGTTCTGCGCGTGCACTGCGATCTTCTGATGCAATCCGGCGCAGTCGCCAAGAGTCACCGCGAATGGCTGCAGGAGTTGTCGGCAACCATTGACAGGGGCCAAGGTCTGGTCGCTTCCCTGCTGGCCGCGGCACCGTCCATGCCAGCGGCAACACCGGCTGTCCACCAGACGCAGACTCCCTGGCATCCTGCAACCGATCGACTGTTGAATCCGGCGGCAGAAATCCGCCGCAGAATTCCCCTGCTCCGGCAGATGGTGGGTCCAGCCATCCAGCTGCAAGTCCTCTGTGATGCCCTGGAACAAATTACCGACAGCAGCGGTGGTACGGATCCCGAAGTTACGGGCAGGGGTCCTCGCAGCAACGAGGATTTCGGCCTGGTCGCTCTTTCGGAACTTAGCTTTGAACGTATCCTGCTGAACCTGGTGCGCAATGCCATCGAGGCCATGCCCGACGGTGGACGCCTGCGTATCGAGATTCTTCATAGCGGCGCTCTGCAAGATGCAGAACCAGACACACGAACGGGAACACAACAGATCTCGCATCGACGCCTGCATTCTGCAGCCACGCTGAAAAGGCCAGCCAATATACGAATCCGCGTCGAAGACAGCGGCAAGGGCGTCCCTCCGGAACTTGCGGAGCATATCTTCGAGGCTGGATTCTCCACCCGTCGAAATCCGCTGAACATAGCAACCAGCATGCCTACGGGGAACACGCCCGATGAGAAAAAAGATAAGACGGTAGCGGACAAGAAAGCCGATCATGGAAGCCGCGGTCTGGGCCTGGCCATTGCGCGGGAAATCGTTGCCACGGCGGGAGGCATGCTTCGCCTTGAGGGCAGACAGGAAGCCAGCAAAGAGCACGGCCCGAAGGCCCGAACCCTGGGAGGCGCTTGCTTTGTCCTGGATCTGCCGCTGGTGCCGACAAAAACATCCTCCAATGTTCTGCCGCTCATGCCGCCTTCTGAAATGCCTCCTCCTGCCATCACGGATTTTGAATCTACCCATAACAAATCGATTGCGTCTGCGTCGTCCGTTCGGCGCAACCAATCCAGTGATTCGCGCTCCGCATTCGATACACAGTCACTTCAGCGCTCGAACGGTGCAACAACGATGCTGCCCCCGGAAAGGAATCCGCGTAAAATGCTCAATAAAATCAGTATGACGATCGATACCCCCCCATCCCCCGTTCCCAACCACCCCGGCATGCTGCATCTGCTGGTCGTCGACGATGAAACACCCATCCGCACCGCTGCAGCAGAGATCGCTCGGAATCGTGGCTTTGCCGTTCAGACGGCAGACAGCACCATGGCAGCGCGAGCCGCACTGGCGGCCCATATGGCCGACATCGTCCTGCTCGATTTGAAGCTGCCCGGCGGCGGAGGTCTGGCACTGCTCGATGAGATCCGCACCCTCTACCCGGAGACCGTGGTCATTGTGATGACGGCCTATGCAACGGTCGCCTCCGCGGTGGAAGCCATGCGCAGCGGGGCCAGCGAGTACCTGACCAAGCCATTTACCCTGGAGGAACTGGGCGACGTGCTGGAACGGGGCGCGGAACGGCGCCACTTCGACATGGAAAGCCGCCGCCTGCGCGAAAAATTGCGCACGCCGGAAGGCTTCGGAACGCTGATCGGCCGCAGCCCGGAGATGGAACGGATGTATCGCATTCTGGCCAAGGTGGCCAACACCAGCCATCCGGTGCTGATCCTGGGAGAGAGCGGTACCGGCAAGGAGATGGTGGCGCGCACGATCCACTACAACGGACCGAATGCCAGCCAGCCCTTTATTCCCGTCGACTGTGGTTCGCTTGTACCTACGCTGATTGAAAGCGAGCTATTCGGCTATGTAAAAGGTGCCTTTACCGGAGCAAACCGCTCCAAGGATGGCTTGCTGGCTACGGCTGAGGACGGCACCGTCTTTCTCGATGAAATTGGGGAACTGCCGCTGGACCTGCAAGCCAAATTGCTGCGCGCCCTGCAGGAAAAGGAAATCCGCCCGGTCGGCTCCAATCAGCGCATCCCCATCCATGCGCGCATTCTGGCCGCCACCAACCGCGATCTGCCGATGATGGTGGAGCAGGGACGCTTCCGGAAAGATCTCTACTTTCGTCTGAATGTCGTCAACGTTAAGTTGCCTCCCCTGCGGGATCGCCGAGCCGACATTCCAATTCTGGCCGCTCACTTTCTCGACCGCATGCGGCGCGAGACAAACCGCAGCTACACCCTGAACGACGATGTGCTGCGCGTGATGAACACCTATGACTGGCCCGGCAACGTGCGTGAACTGGAGAACATGATCGAGCGGGCTTGTGCGCTTTCTTCAGGCCCACTGTTGCACCTGGGCGATCTGCCGACGCAGTTGCAGGAACACCGCATGCAGACGCAGCGCCTAACGCAGGCGACACAGGAAGCGGCAACCGACATGGCCGCCGTCGATCCCGGCATCCTGACTATCGCCGAGATGGAGAAGCAGGCCATTCTCAATACCATTCGTCAGCTGAATGGCGATAAATTGACCGCGGCCAAACTACTGGGCATTGGCAAAACAACTCTCTACCGCAAATTGAAGGAGTACGGCATCGCGGACGTCGAGCTGCAATAAAAGCACAATGCTTCTTGCGACATCCTGTTTCGGGAGGCTGCGCTTGTCGAGGCCGATAGATTTCGAACAAAAATTTGATCGTTCTTTCGAACCATCGTTCCAACGTATTTGAGAAGGAGAATTCCCCCTATGAGTCAAACCATGCTCTTGGTCACCAACATTCCTGGCGCAGAAAACTGCGCCGCCGCCATCACTCGCCAACTTGGACTCAGTGTGGAACTGGCCTCCAGCCGCCGCGCCGCGCTGGCCGCCCTGCGCCGCCGCGAATACTCCGTCGTGGTGCTCGATGACAGCCAGGTAGAAGCCGATCCCTCGGGCGCCGATGTGCTCTGGCAGCAAGCCGGGCTGGCCGTTCCCATTCAGGTCAACCTGGCCATCTCTGGCTGCGGACGCATCCTGCGCGAGGTCCGCGCTGCGCTGCAACGCCGTGAACGCGAACAAGCTCTCGCCTTGCGTGCTGCAACCCAAATCATTGGGGGTGAGATCAATACCACCATCACCGGCCTCCTGTTGCAGACACAGCTCATGCTGTCGGAACCATCCGTCCCTTCCGCCCTATTGCCAAAACTGCAGCAGGTCGCGCAACTGGCGGGGACACTGCGCACACAACTCTGCCCAAGGCCCGGCGTATAAACCGGTTCTCCTGAAGGTGCATCTCGGGGCAAGGATGTATAGGCGGCCTTTCCTCAAAGAAAGGCTGCACGGAAGCGATCTTCGCAAGCAATAGCATCCGGAGAGCCGGCCTAGAGATATTGCGAAATCAAGGCAATAGGCGGGAGGCTTCTTCCCATAGCTGCTGCACGATGACGCCCGCAGGTTCAGCCCGCGCCAACTTCGCCGCCTGCCCGGCCCACAGTTGCATCCGATCGGCATCTCCAGACTTCAGGGCCTCTTGCCGCATCGCGGAAGTAAGACCGCGCTGCACAGGATAGGGCGCGGGAGGCACGGCTGTGGACGCGCGGACATACGAAGTCGCAACACTACGTCCGGGCCGCCCGCTGAACGCCCGTGTAATGGCGGTTCCATCCGCTTCCGTCTGCGCCAGCCGGTCCGCATAGGCCGGATGTATCTTTGCCTCCAGGCAGCGCAGGAACCCAGTCCCTATCTGCGCGGCGCTCGCGCCCAGAATCAAGACTGCGGCGACACCACGTGCATCCGCAATTCCGCCCGTGGCGATGACCGGCACGCCGACGGCATCCACGATCTGAGGCAGAAGGGCCACCAGGCCTACCATCCGCTGTTCTGCCGCGCCCGCATCGAAAGTGCCGCGATGGCCGCCAGCTTCCATACCCTGGGCAATAATGGCGTCGGCTCCGGCTTCTTCTGCAGTCCTGGCCTCGGCGACCGTCGTGGCAGTGGCGAACCAGAGAATTCCACGCGCTTTCATTTCCGATACAAAGGCAGGCGGATACAGTCCCATAATCGACGAGATGACCTTCGGAGCTGCGGACAACAAAGCCTGGCACTGTGCGTCAAAATCGGGCAGCGTCGCATCGCCTGCTTCCGGCGGAACAGATGGGCCCCATGTGGCAAGAAACTCCCGCTGCCGTTTTTCCAGCTCGAAGTCTCGTACCGGCGCTGGATCGGGGACCCAGAGATTGAGCTGAAATTCTCCTGTACTATGTTCGCGGAATTCGGCGATCCAGGCCCGGATAGCCTCAGGTTGCATCATCAAAGCGCCACACGCTCCCAAGCCGCCAGCGTTGGCCACAGCAATGGACAGGGAGGGAGGGCACACTCCCGCCATGGGCGCCAGCAGGACAGGCAAACGAATCCCCATGCGTTCGGCAAAAGCATCCGCCCGTACGCGCGGAGAAAAGCGCTGCTTATCTGGCATAGGGCATATATCCTCCAAGATAAAAAGCTAGCAGAAATTTCCGGATGAGGAGGAGAGTGAAGCGGCCTTGCACGTTACATCACGTGGCCGTTGTTTCTGGCGGCACTACTGACCATGGCGCCACGCCGGAGCTTCGGCAGGAGAGTCTCATAGAACTCGATCAGGCGAATGGTGCGCATGGCATCGGAGCGCATCCCTAACAATTCCTGCTTGAACTCCAGGTCAGACGGAATGGATGTCGCCAGGAGAAATGCGACAGGACGATCAAGATCCAGCTGCGGGAATTCGCTGGCGTCACTGCCGGACAGCTGCAACATCTCCATGTGCAACGCCGCACATTGCTCACGCTTCAAACGGCTGGAGACATCTCCTGTGTCATCAAAAAAATCTACTTCCGCCTGCAGATAGCTGCGGCCATCGTCGAGAGATTCCACCTCGAAGCGCCGCGCTCCATGGCAGAGAATGTCCAAGCGTCCATCCGGATACTGGTGCAGCACGGAGAGAACCGATGCGGTGCAGCCGATGACGGCCAGTCCGTCCCGCCGGGCACGCACCACGCCAAACTCCAACGCATTTTGGAGACAGGAGCCAATCATCTCCTTGTAACGCGGTTCAAAGATGTGCAACGGAAGTGCGGCACCGGGAAACAAAACGAGATCGAGGGGGAACAGCGGGATCTTCATTCCAGCTCCAACATATGTTGCGGAACACTTGCAGTATGCGCGCAAATCGACAATTGCGGGGAATCATCGTCAGCGTCTTTTCGTGTTACGCAATAGTTTGAAATACGGTGGATACGCCATCAAGACAATATACTTTCGGAGCACAAACGATGAAACCCCTTTGTTGTCGGGCCTTGATCAGAGGTTTTGCGCTTCCAGGTCATCGAGCATGGCCTGCATCTCCTCGAGCGCATGGTGATTGTTGGTTTGTTCTGCGCTGGCAACTCCCTGCCGCAGGCGCGTTTTTGCCTCCTCCGGACGCCCTGCGCGAACCAGCGTTTGCGCAGCCATAAAATATCCTGCCGTGTAGCCTGTGTGCCGCTCCAAAAGCAGATCAAATTGCTGGATGGATGCGGCTGTGTCGCCCTGGTTGGCGTACTCCATGGCAAGCCCGTAACGCGCGAATGCGTCATCCGGGTTCTGTTCCAGAATCTGTGAAAGTGTGGCTATTTTGTCGATCAATGCATCGCTCCTGCTGAAAACAATATCTCCTCCACCATACCGATTGCCCTATGTGCGACTCAAGCTACCAGCTTTCAGCAGGCGGATGGCAGCGTAGAATAGAGGAAGAAATCGATTGAAAAACAGTTCCAGTCAGGCTAGAACGATGGATTACGCACCCTACACTCCGCAATTGCGCACCGTCCATGAGTCGCAGTCGGAAATGACTGAGTTAGTCCTGCCCAACGACACCAACACCCTGGGCAATTTGCTGGGCGGACGGTTGATGCATTTTATCGATCTGGTGGCTGCCATGGCCGCCTATCGACACTCCCGCAACCATGTGGTCACGGCGTCCATGGAGCACATCGACTTTATTGCACCCGTGCATGTTGGCGACCTGCTGATTTTAAAGGCATCCATCAACCGCGCCTTTCACACCTCCATGGAGGTGGGCGTCAAGGTCTGGGTGGAAAACGCCATCGCTGGCACATGCCGCCACGTTTCCTCGGCATACCTGACGTTTGTAGCCGTGGATGGAAACGGCCGCAGCGTGCCGATAGCTCCTGTGGAGCCGGAGACAAGCGAAGAGAAACGCCGATTTGAAGATGCCGGACGGCGCCGCGAGCAACGCAGACAGGAGCAGGAGCGCAAGCGCCAGAACAAAATTGCACGCGAAGCCGTGGCTGGAAAATCGTAAACGAATTCCGCGACCAGACTTCTACGCAGCATTTCAATATCCAGGAGAAAGCAAGTATGGGACACATGACAGGAAGTGGTCCGCAGGGCCCGCAACCACTGCCGGGAATTCAACATATCGTTGCCATAGGTTCCGGCAAAGGGGGTGTTGGAAAGACCACGCTGGCGGTAAATCTGGCTGTGGCGCTGGGACGACTGGGTCACCGTGTGGGACTTGTCGACGCCGATATCTATGGTCCCAATGTACCGATGATGATGGGTACGACACGCCAGCCACGTGTGCTGGAAAATAACCAGATTGAACCCCTCGAAGCGCACGGCGTGAAGTTGATTTCTGTTGGCTCCATCTCCCCGGGTGACAAGCCGATGGTAATGCGCGGCCCCATGTTGCATCAGATCATCCGCCAGTTTTTGCAACAGGTGAGCTGGGGCGAGCTTGATTTTCTGATCGTCGACCTGCCTCCGGGTACCGGAGACGTCGTCATCTCTTTAGTGCAGACCGTCCCACTGACCGGCGCCGTTGTCGTCTCAACGCCTTCGGACGTGTCGCTGCAGGATGCGCGCAAGGCACTGGAGATGTTTCACCAAGTCAATGTGGATGTACTGGGCATGGTGGAAAACATGAGCCACTTCACCTGCCCACATTGCCATCAGTCCATCGATATCTTTTCCACTGGCGGAGCTGAGCGCACGGCCAAGCAATTCAATCTTCCTTTCCTTGGTTCCGTAGAACTAGACCCTGAGATTCGTTTTGGTGGTGACCGTGGCTTGCCGGTGGCGCTGGCCGGCGAGTTCTCCGAACGCGCTCGCGCGTTTTATGTCATTGCACGGGAAATTGCCGAACGAGCCCAGCAGCATGCGGCCAAGGATGAAAATATCTTAGAAATCAGCTAGGCCTCACGGATGATTCTTCCCTTTGTCAGGGACCTATTCCCGGACCTCGAACGTTCCACCGCGTTTGAGCGTATTCGTCAGCCGCTTGCCGCTGGCGTGGGGCGTCGTCGTGTCTCTGGACTGACCGCTACGGCACGTGCCATCTATCTGCCACTGCTGGTGCGCGCGGCTAAAGTCCCGGTCTTTGTTGTCGTGGCAGACAATCGCGCTGCGGAATCGCTGCAGATCACCGTACAGGCGGCATGCGATTTGACCGGGGCACTCGATCGCGAGTCTGTCATTCGCCTTCCAGCACACGATGTATTGCCGTTTGAAAATCTTTCGCCTCATCCTGAGATCCAGGAACAACGTGCGGTAGCGCTGTGGAAGATTACCAGCGGCATGGCGCGCATTATCATCCTGCCCATTGAATCGGCCTGTTATCGCATCTTCTCTGCCGAGCATTATGCCAACCTGACCTGCACTGTGCGTCGTGGAGAAGAAGTAGACCCGGAAAGTCTGGTAATGCACCTGGCCACCGTGGGCTACCAGCGCGCCGATATGGTCGAGATGCGAGGACAGTTCGCGCTGCGAGGCGGTATCCTCGACGTCTATCCACCGGAAGCCGACCAGCCAATACGCATCGAGTTCTTCGGCGACGAGATCGAATCCATGCGCAAGTTCGACCCGGAGACGCAGCGCTCCGCATCTCCAGCCGACGAGGCCCTGCTGTTGCCGCTGACAGAGACACCCTTGACGGAGGCATTGCTGGCCCGCGTGCATGTGCGGCTGAGCGGACAACGTCTGGAGGGCGATGCGCCGGCAATTCTGGAAGCGATCACGGCAGAGGGAGCACATGTCTTTCCCGGATGGGAATTTTTTGCGGCGGCAGCTTCCGGATCACAACAAACGATTTTCGATCTGCTGCCCAAGAGTCGCGTTTTTGTCGAAGAACCCGCGATGGTGCAGAACCAGCTGGATCGCTGGTGGAACAAAGTAGAGCAGCGCCATGAGCGGAGCGGAGTCGACACGCTCTTTACTCCTGGAGATTTGTATCTTTCTCCGTGGGAGTGGCAGACGCGCATCGCAACGGCACCGGGTTTGGATATTGATCAGCTCGGCGCGGTCGATATTCTCGATATCGATACAACATCGTTGACCGAAGCATCGTTTTCAACGCGGCCCACGCTGCGCCTGCATGGATCGATCCCCGCATTAGTCGAGCAGTTGCACGCTCTCGCCGAACAGGAAATGCGCGTACTACTTGCCGTTCCCAATCAAGGGGAGGTGGAGCGTCTGGCAGGCATTTTGCGCGAGTATGGCATTTCCTACCGCATCGGCAGTCGTAATCCGCATCTTGGCAGCGAAACACAGTATGACGAATCCAGCTATATGGGCCGCGAACGCCGTCCTCCGGTCATTGTGCGCGTGGCGATCGCGAATGGTGTTGTGCTGCCGGATGCGCAGCTGGTTATCTATGGCGCCAACGATCTGACGGATGAAGCTGAGGTTGTAGCCGCACGCCCCAGACAAACACAGAGAAAATCAAAAACATCAGCGTTCATTTCGGATTTTCGCGATCTCACGGTTGGCGATTATGTAGTCCACGTCGAGCACGGCATTGCACGTTACCTGGGTCTGAAGGAAATTGCGCAGGATGGTTTGAACGTTGAGTTCATGATTCTGGAGTTTGCAGAGCAGGCGCGGCTCTATGTTCCGCTCACGCGGCTGGACCTGATCCAGAAATATCGCTCCACGGAGAGCGGCCCGGCAGCCGTGTTAAACAGACTGGGTTCGCAGCAATGGGCGCGCACCAAAGCACGCGTCAAGAAGGCCATGGAAGACATGGCCGACGAACTGCTGAAACTATATGCCGCGCGCAAGGCAGCACAGGGTCATGCCTTCACGTCTGACAACGAGTTTCAACGCGAGTTTGAAGATGCCTTCGACTTCAATGAAACCGAGGACCAGATCAGTGCCATCGCAGACATCAAGCGCGATATGGAATCGACCATGCCGATGGATCGGTTGCTCTGCGGCGATGTCGGTTATGGCAAAACGGAAGTCGCCATGCGCGCCGCCTTTAAGGCCGTGCAGGATGGCAAACAGGTCGCTGTGCTGACACCAACCACGGTGCTCTGCTTCCAGCATTTTGAAACCTTCAAGCGTCGCTTCTCCGCCTTTCCAGTCAAGGTCGAGATGATCTCCCGCTTCCGCACACCAAAAGAGCAGAAGCAGGTGCTGGAACAAGTTGAACAGGGCAAAGTCGACATCTTGATCGGCACACACCGCCTGCTGTCGAAAGACCTGAGCTTTCAGGATCTGGGTCTGCTCGTCATCGACGAAGAACAGCGATTCGGTGTGCGCCACAAAGAACGACTGAAACAGTTGCGTCGTGAAATTGATGTGCTGGCCATGTCCGCTACGCCGATTCCGCGAACGCTGCATATGTCTCTGGTCGGGTTGCGCGACATGAGCGTCATCGAGACGCCGCCCAAGGACCGCATGGCCATCCAGACTGTGGTGGCAAAGTTCGATGAGAAGGTGATCCGATCTGCGATTGAGGTTGAACTGGAACGTGGCGGCCAAACCTATGTTGTACACAACCGCGTCGAATCCATCTACGATATGGCAACACGCATTCAGGAACTGGTGCCGCAGGCGCGCATCATCGTGGGCCACGGCCAGATGGGCGAATCGGAACTGGAGCGGGTAATGCTGGCGTTCATGCATCACGAATATGACGTTTTAGTCGCGACCACCATCATTGAAAATGGCCTGGACATTCCCCTCGCCAATACCATCGTCATCAACCGCGCGGACCGGCACGGACTCTCAGAGCTGTATCAACTGCGTGGACGCGTAGGGCGGTCGAACCGGCGTGCATATTCCTACCTGTTGATACCTCCCGATCAGGAACTGACGGAGATTGCCCGGCGACGACTCGCGGCATTAAAGGAATTTTCCGACTTAGGTGCGGGCTTCAAAATCGCTGCACTCGATCTGGAACTGCGCGGCGCAGGCAACATGCTGGGCGGCGAGCAGAGCGGACACATCGAAGCTGTCGGCTTTGAACTGTATACCACCATGCTGGAAGAAGCCGTGCGCAGTCTGAAAGGAGAAGACCAGGTGGGACGTCCTTCAGTGCAGCTCAATCTTGGGATTTCCTTGCGCATCGACAATAGCTACATTGCCGAGGAGAATCAGCGTTTGCGTATGTACAAGCGAATTGCAGGAGCTGAAAATGAGACCGTGCTCGACGATATCCGCACCGAGCTTGAAGATCGCTATGGCCCCATCCCAGAGCCCGTGGAGCATTTGCTGGCCGCGGGCCGCATCCGCACTTTGTGCGAGCAAACCGGCATTGCACAGATCGATCGCAAGCGAGATTTTGTCAGTCTGCGCTTTACGGAAAATGCCGGAATCGATTTGGAAAAGCTGATGCAGCTGGTGGCAAAAAACTCCAAGCGTGGCGCACAATTTACACCGCAAGGCGTCCTGCGCTTCCCTGTTGCCGCAACCCAGCCAGCGCAATTTATTGCTGAGCTTCTCAAACTGATCCATACGCTGGAGGCTGCCAGCACGCAGGTAACAACCGCCCCTTAGTTGTTGCCGATTGTTCATTGTGCTTGCAATACTGTCAGGTGCGCCGTTGTTCGGCTGCTCTCCTCAAGGAATGCGCATGTTCCGCAAAACCCGGCATACGAAAATGTCATCTTAAGACGAGATAGGTACTTGAAAACATGGCGAAAAGAAAGATTCGTAAAGCTGTTTTCCCTGCCGCAGGTTTGGGCACACGTTTTTTGCCGGCTACCAAGGCTATCCCCAAGGAAATGCTGCCGGTCGTGGATAAACCGATCATTCAATATGGTGTAGAGGAAGCGATCGCCGCCGGCTGTGATCAGATCATCATCGTCACCGGCCGCGGAAAGACCGTTATTGAAGATCACTTCGATGTCAGCTTTGAGTTGGAACACCAGTTGGAATCGCGTGGCAAACATGATCTCCTGGCGCTGGCGCGACAGATTTCCAATATGGTGCGGATTGCCTATGTCCGGCAAAAAGAGGCGATGGGCCTGGGCCATGCTGTATTAATGGCACGCGACCTGGTTGGAGACGAACCCTTTGCCGTGGTACTGCCAGATGATGTTATCGACGCAACTCCACCGTGCCTGAAACAAATGATCGACGTCTTCGATGAAGTTCAGGCATCTATTTTGGCAACGCAGGTGGTCAACGGACCTGGCATCTCGGCATATGGTGTGCTGGCTGGCAAACCGCTGGCGAAGACTCCCCGTGTGATGGAAGTGAAAAACCTGGTGGAAAAGCCTAAGCTGGCCGATGCCCCTTCGAAAAATGCCATCATCGGTCGCTATATTTTGACGCCTCGCATCTTTGAACTGCTCGACAAGACCCCGCTCGGTGCCGGAGGAGAGTTGCAGTTGACCGATGGTATTCGCAGCCTGTTGAAGCATGAAAAAGTTTACGGATACAGCTTTGAAGGCAAGCGCTACGATGCGGGGGACAAGCTAGGCTTCCTACAGGCAACGGTCCAATTTGCCCTGGACCGTGAGGACCTGGGCCCGGAATTCCGGGCATGGCTGGAGCAGTTGCCCCTGTAAATCAGTCCTTCGCCACAAGCGATTCGCAGAGCATTGGATGGCCTACAGAGGCAATGGTCCGGTAACGAACAATTGCCGAGCGTAGCCCTGTGTCACCAGATACAACGCAAACTGACGTTGACTCTTACCATCCAGCTCAAACAGCAGCTCGGCACGGTTGTCTGCATTCGCGTCGACAGCATCCACCAACTTCATACGGGGTTGCGCGTCCAGATGATCGTCGTCTGTAACAGATTGCATAACCAATTGCGGATCTCCGTAAATGTCTTCCTGCACGATCATGGTGATGTATTGTTTCGGCGTCTCTCCGCTGGTCTGCGCGCTGTAGACAAAGGTTGGATTGTTCTCATACGTTAGCGCGAAGGAGGCAAAATGGACGTTCTCGAACGTTACCGGAGCTACTGTTTTTGCTCGCTTGGAATTCGCCGCATGATGCCGTGTTCGTGTGCCGGAGACCGTGGTTGACTTGGGTGCTGAAATGGGCTGACTCAGGTGCGTCTGCGCAAGAATTTTTAATGCCAGCGCCTGCACCTTCTGCTGCATGGCGGCTTTCTGATCGGGGCTTCCCCATTCGTACGCATACGGATGCTGCTCGCGATCCACGGCATCGGAAACAGCTACCATCTGCTGCATATGCGGCACGCTGATCTTTAGCTCGGTCAGATCTGTTTGCTCCTGCTCGGCAGGTTTGCCATAGGAAAGACGCGGGCGATCCGGATCTATGGCAGAGCTGGGCACAGCGCTCACTGCGGGAGTGTTGTCGGCGGTGCTTGACTCTGAAGAGCGTCGCCGCAACGTGGGCCGGTCTTGATCGACGGGGGGTGGCTGCGCCGGTGTGGTTGATTCCGAGCTTGCAGCTTTTCTCTGATCGTAGCCAAAGTGAGGACGGTCAGAATTTTCCACACCTACCTGGTGCGTGCTGGTGGAGACATGTAATTTGTGCGTCACTATCCGGATAGGCTTCCACGTGCCATAACCAAACCAGTTGCCATGGTTCTGGCCAGCCGTATCCAGATCGTAATAACCCTGTGGCAGGCCACTCTTCTGCAGAATGTATTCCGTACCTGTCAATAGGGACAGTGGAGCGGGCTGGGCCAGGTACAAACCGCCATCCATGTACTGGTCATCGGTATAAACAGTGATTGGAATCAGCCGCGAAGCTGTCGGTTTTCCCGCCGGTCCGGTCCACTCCACCACGGCGATAGAACGCAGAATGGGCTTCTTCTTAGCGACGTCACTGGAGGGAAACTGTGCCCATACAAGAGACGCCACCAGAATCCCCATTGCCGGCGCGATCAGAACGATGCCCTTCCGCTGGAAACAGCAGGCAATGGCACGCATCTGGAATCTGCGAAATAATCGACGTAGGCTTGTGGCTGGCTGCATAGCTGCAATCTCTATTCTCTGCTTCTTCAAGGATCACTCCAAATGGAAGTGCATGACAAAGTAGCAAATTTCAGTTTGCAGGACCAGGACGGAAAAACTGTCCAGCTAAAAGACTTTTCCGGCATGCCGGTCGTATTGTTCTTTTACCCCAGGGCAGACACTCCAGGCTGCACCATTGAGGCCTGCGGCTTTCGCGATGCTTTCACCAAGTTACAGAAAACCGGTGCTGTGGTGCTCGGCATCTCGCGCGACACCCCCAAGGCGCAGAAGAAGTTCCAGGAAAAATACAGCCTGCCCTACACCCTGCTCGCCGATGTCGACGAGAAAGTGTGCAATCAGTTTGACGTGCTGCGCGAGAAAAACATGTATGGCAAAAAGGTGATTGGCATTGAGCGCACTACATTTCTGATTGGGCCCGACCAGCGACTGATCAAGATTTTTCATAAGGTAAAACCGGAAGGTCACGCAGAAGAAGTGCTGGCGGCCCTGAAGGAATACGCAAAGGAAGCTAAATAACTCGTGCTCGGGCTTTGCGATGAGACAACAGGCCGCACTATTCGCGGCCGCTTATTGCCCCGTTCCTTTTTTCTGCAGCCACCGGAAATGCTGGCTCCTGCGCTGCTGGGAAAGATTCTGGTGCGGCGCTGGCGGGGACGGATGCTTGCCGGGCGCATTGTCGAAGTCGAGGCATACCTGGGCAAAGATGATCCTGCAGCCCATGCCTTTGCCGGAGAAACACCGCGCAATGCCGTGCTGTTTGGTGCGCCCGGACATGCTTACGTCTATAACATTTACGGAATGCACGCTTGCCTGAATGTCTCCTGCCAACCGCCGGGAATAGCGGGCAGCGTTCTATTGCGAGCGCTGGAGCCACTGCAGGGGTTGGCAGCGATGCGGCGCAATCGCGGATTCCAGAAAGATGCTGCGATCAAAATGCTCACATCGGGCCCGGGAAAGCTCTGCGCTGCGCTGGCGATTTCGCGAGCTGAGGAAAACGGCTGCGATCTGATCTCCGCAAACAGCAGAATTTTTTTGTTGAATGATGGCATGGCTCCCAAAGAAATTGCCGTCTCCGCGCGCATTGGAATTCGCAAGGCTGCCGATTGGCCGATGCGATTTTTTATTTCCGGGAATGCCTGCGTGTCACGAGGCGGGCGGTAATAGCACGTTATCAATCAGCCGCGTGCTGCCGACCTTGGCTGCGATAGCGACCAGTGCACCGTTGCGCGTGTCTTCCACCGGAAGCAGCGTGTCGGCATCTACGACGGCCAGATAGTCGATCTTCACCGTTGGCTCTGTGGCAAAAATTCGCTCCATGGCTTCCAGCAGACGCGTCGCATTTTGCTCCCCGCTTTTTGCCAGTGTCTCCGCTGCATACAACGCACGCGAAAGCGACAGCGCCTGACGGCGTTCCTCTGGCGACAGATAGCGGTTGCGGGAACTCATCGCCAGACCATCGCGCTCGCGTACGATGGGGCAAATAGCTAATTCCACAGGCATATCCAGGTCGCGCACCATGCGGCGCAGCACGGCCACCTGAGCGGCATCTTTCTGGCCGAAGAAGACAACATCGGGTTGCACGATGTGCAACAACTTCGCTACCACGGTCGCTACGCCATAGAAATGTCCCGGGCGTGAGACGCCATCCAGCCGGTCGCTGATGCCTTCCACGCGAATCACCGTGCTGCCGCCGGCGGGATACATCTCTTCTGTCGTGGGCGCGTACAGTATATCGACGCGCTCTTCCTCCAGCATGTGGCAGTCAGCATCGAAGGTGCGTGGATAGCGGGAGAAATCTTCTTTCGGACCGAACTGGGTTGGATTCACAAAAATCGACGCAACCACGACATCGCAGCGTTCCCGTGCGGCCTGCATCAGCGACCGATGCCCGGCATGCAGCGCACCCATGGTCGGGACAAAGCCAACAGTATGTTGTGGTGGACGCAAGGCGCGAACAGCCGCGCGCATCTCGGGAATCGTACGGGCAATTTGCATGATGATTTTCGGACTAGGCCTTCTTGGGCTTCGCGACGATGCCGCGTTCCATGCGGTCGCGCGTCTCCTGCGGCAAATGATAGCTCTCGGCATCGCTGGGAAAGGTGCGTGCAACGACATCCTCACGATACTGACGGATGGCACCATGCATCAGCTCAGCCACATCCCCGTAACGGCGGACGAACTTAGCTGCTGGCGCAAAAGTCAGGTTCAACAGGTCGTGCAGCACCAGAATTTGGCCATCGCACTCCGGCCCGGCGCCAATGCCGATGGTCGGGATGGTCAACTCCGCCGTGATGCGCGTGGCCACTTCCCGCGGAATCCCTTCGAGCACCAGTAATGCTGCACCGGCAGCTTCCAGTGCATGCGCGTCGTCGATCAGGTGCTCCGCTGCGGAGAAAGATTTTCCCTGCACGCGATAGCCGCCCATGCGATGCACGGATTGCGGCGTCAGGCCGATATGGCCGACGACGGGAACCTCAGCCTCTGTAAGCGCAGTCACCAACTCCACACGATTGCGACCACCTTCGATCTTGACGGCCTCGGCGCCAGCCTCCTTCAGAAAACGCATGGCGCTGGTAACGCCCTCGCTCACGCTGGCGTGGTAGGAGCCGAAAGGCATGTCCGCAACCAGCAGCGCACGCCGTACGCCACGCCGCACCGCACGGGTAAAGAGCAGCATTTCGTCCAGGGTGACCGGCAGCGTGCTGTCATACCCCAGCATCACCATCGCCAGCGAGTCGCCCACCAGCACCAGGTCGATATCGGCCTCATCGACAATGCGCGCCGAGGCGTAGTCGTAGGCCGTCAACGCAGCGATTGGTATGTGGTTGCGCTTCTTTTCCTGAAGCGATGGAAGAGTGACTTTGAAGGATGTGGAAGATGCAGTCGATTCCGTATTCCGCGGATGGGTCAGACTCATGGCTTTCTCCAGTGCAGTTCCCTTCTGCGGGATACCGCCCGTAACAAGGAAAAGCTTACGCCTGTGCGATTACCATCCGCAAGCGCACACGAATACCAGCATCATGGCTGGCACTCAATGGCTGACTCATCAACGGCAGATTACATAGAGACCAAATCCGCTGCCTCTGGTGTCTAAGACAGTATGAGGTAAGAATTTTATTCGCCGGAGGAATTAATATGACTCGCAATCTCGTCTATCTCATCGCGCTGTCGTTTCTCACCTCTATTGGTTCCACCGCATGGACGCAATGCTCACAAAATTGTCCGGAACGCCGCACAATATCGGTTGTGGCTACAGACTCTGCGACTGCTGATGCTGATCTGGCCATCATGCACGTTGGCTATCGGGTTTATGGACAAGATGCCAAAACCGCATACTCAAATGCTTCCAAGACCTCAAACGCCATTATGCAAGCCCTTACCGGTTCAGGAGTGCCGAAGACCGCAATTGAGAGCAGTAGCCAGTTGCTGCAGCCCACTACGCCCTATGAGTTACAACAAATTCCAATGGACAGCGAAAAGCGATTTACCCATCAGTTCACGGTGACGCAAGCATGGCTCGTTCGGGTGAAACCCGGAGACGCCGGCAATGCCTTGAATACGGCGATCAATGCCGGAGCAAACGAAAGCGGCTGGATTGAATGGAGCGTACAGGACCAAAATGCGCTCATTGCTCAGGCCTCGGCAAAAGCTCTGGCAGATGCACACATGATCGCCGAACAGATGGCGCAAAAGCTGAATGTTCATCTCGGTCATCTGGTGACCGCCAGGGAAAATCAAAATATCGGAATGATGAATAACGCTTTAGGAGGCATCGTCGGTGGAATGATGCCGAGTTCCACGCAACCGTTAGCTATAAACTCGCGCCGTATTGAATGCAAAATCTCCATGTATGCCGTCTTTTCAATCGAGTGACGGCACTTTCATGCGCCGAGGGGCGGCTTGTTCCTTTGAGCCGCCTAGGCGCTCTTTGCTCTCGTCCCCAAGGGCAGAAAGTATTGTGTTCCCCGCACGGGCTGGCTAAGTCTGCGGAGCAGCAATTGCAGGTCGTGATGGTTCTTTACGAAATCGATGTCGTCAGTGTTGACCACCAGCAGGTCGCTGGCCGTGTAATGAAAAAAGAAATGGTCGTAGGCACGAGCTATCTGCTCCAGGTAGGTGTCGGAGATTTCGCGCTCGCCCACAGCGCCTTTGCGCCGCATTCGCGTCTTTAACGTACGCGGCGAGGCCTGCAGGTAGATGACTAAATCCGGCATGCCAACGTGCCGCGAGAATTGCTGATAATAGCGGTTATAGATGGCGAGTTCAGTATCGCTGAGGTTGAGCGACGCGAAGATTTTGTCCTTCGCGAAGATGTAATCGGCAACCACAGGGGTGGGCGCATGGTGTGGAGCGAGCGCCTGCAATTGCTGATGTCGTGCATGCAGAAACCACATCTGCGTGGCGAAGGCCGTATCTTTTTCGCCACGATAGAAGCGCTGGAGGAAGGGATTGCCTTCCGGCTCCGCCATACACTGCGCATCCAGATGCTGGGCCAGCAGGCGAGCCAGCGTAGATTTTCCTGCACGGATGGGGCCTTCAATCGCAATATAACGATGCTGTTGCAAGAGGTTCGTCATGAAATTCTTCCCTTCGTTTAGCGAATAAAACACGAAGATAACATCGACAAAAAGGCGAAGCAACTGCGAAGATCGGTACTCCGCAGATACTCCCCACCTAACTCCACTAGAATCAGTTCCGGATGTCTGCAAATTTTTCTTACCCATCGATGACGAGCCTGGCTACGCGAGCAACGGCTGTAGGCGCTGCGGCCACGCTGGCTGCCGGGACCTACCTCTACGCAGGCATGGCACACACCTCGCAGATTTTTGGGTCGTGCGTGGTAGCACCGCGCAATCCGCGGCAGATTGCGCTGACCTATGACGATGGGCCAAATGAGCCTTATACACAGCAGTTGCTCGATTTGCTGGCCGAGCACCAGATTCGCGCAACTTTCTTCCTGATTGGCCGTTTTGTACGGCAACGGCCTGATCTGGCACGTGCGATCGCCGTCAGTGGCCATCTGATCGGCAACCATACGATGACGCATCCGGTACTGCTGCTGCATTCGGCAAAGCGAGTGCGCGCGGAACTGGGAGATTGCAATGCGGTGCTGGAGGATACACTGGGCCAGGCTGTCCAATGGTTTCGTCCTCCCTATGGCGCACGTCGGCCTGTCGTATTGCGACTGGCGCGGGAGCTTGGTCTGACCCCGGTGCTGTGGAACGCCATGGGTTATGACTGGAAAAAAACGACTGCGGAGGCTGTCGAGGGGCATGTCTGGCGTGGATTCGAGCGCAATCAGCGGCGTGGGATGGCCAGCAATGTCCTGCTGCACGATGGCGGAGATACAGGTCCAGGCCAGGATCGCAGCCATACGATTGCAGCGACGCGAGCGCTGATCACGCGCTGGAAGCAAGTCTTTTCTGAACGGGACGAAACTTGCGAATTTGTCACGCCGGAGGCGTGGGCGTAACCAACTGCGTGAAGGCGTTCCGCGCAGCGATGATTGTGTCGGAGACGTCCTGCGCGGTGTGTGCAGTGCTGAGAAAGGCCGCCTCAAACTGCGACGGTGGCAACCAAACTCCCTGATCGAGCATGGCCCGGTGAAACGCGGCGAATCCCTCCAGATTGGAACGTGCGGCGCTGGCGTAGTCCGTGACTGGCCCGGGCTGAAAAAACCACGTGAACATGGAACCTACGCGGTTGGTGATGACCGGAATGCCCGCCTGCTGCGCTGCCTGCACAATGCCATCGACCACGGTGGCCGATGTTACTTCGAGCTGTTCATAGACGCTGTCCTGATGTTCTATGAGATAGTTCACGGTGGCAATTCCAGCGGCCATCGCCAAGGGATTGCCACTAAGTGTTCCAGCCTGGTAGACGGGACCCAGAGGGGCCAACAGCCGCATCATCTCCGCGCGGCCACCAAAGGCTGCGCATGGCAGACCACCGCCGATAATTTTGCCTAAACAGGTCATGTCCGGCTGGATACCATAGCGCTGTTGTGCACCGCCGAGGGCCACACGGAAACCGGTCATCACCTCATCAAAGATCAGCACAGCACCCTCGCGCTGCGTGATGCTACGAAGGGCTTCCAGGTATCCGGGAGCAGGCAGGATGCAACCTGCGTTGCCAACCACTGGTTCCACAATGACGCAGGCAATCTGATTTTTATGGCTGCCGAAGGCAGCTTCGAGAACCGCCACATCATTGAATGGTAGCGCGAGCGTATGCTGCACCGTCTCTTCCGGCACGCCGGCGGAACCGGGGATTCCAAAGGTTGCAACGCCGGAGCCAGCCTTGACCAACAGCGCATCGGCATGGCCGTGATAGCAACCCTCAAACTTGATGACAAATTTGCGTCCGGTGAAGGCGCGCGCCACGCGGATGGCGGACATGGTGGCTTCCGTACCGGAACTGACAAAACGCAGCATCTCCATCGTCGGGAAAGCCTTTTGGACGAGTTCCGCCAAATCGGCCTCTGCGGGCGTAGAAGCCCCAAAGCTCGTGCCCCTGCTGGCTGCCTCCTGCAAGGCCTGGACAACATGGGGCGCGGCATGCCCCAGAATCATGGGCCCCCAGGAGCCAAAATAATCCAGATAACGATTGCCGTCCGCATCCCATAAATGGGAGCCTTCGGCCCGCACGATGAACGGCGGCTCACCACCGACAGCACGAAACGCGCGTACCGGCGAATCTACTCCACCGGGTAAAATTTGCTCTGCTCTTTGTTGAAGGGTCCGAGAACGTTCGAGAGATCTGGGCATCTCTATCAGTATAGGAGCAGCCGCTGACTACGCTTCTGTGCTGCAATAAGACCAACCTTGATACAGGATCGCCATGCCGCCGAGAACGACCAGCAGGCCGCCCCCGTTGGCCGCACGATTCTGCTGTATGACGGTGTCTGCGGGCTCTGCAATCGATTCGTGCGATTTGTGCTACGGCGCGACCGCATGGCCGCCTTTTATTTCGCACCACTACAGGGGAAATTTTCCCAGGCTATCCTTGGCCGTGCCACCGTAGACCTTTCCTCACTCGACACGGTTGTGCTCGTACGAAACGCAGATACACCCGCCGAATCGCTGCTGTTCCGATCCGATGCAGCGATAGAAGTTTTCATCCTCCTTGGCGGCGGATGGGCGTTCTGGGCACGATGGCTGCGGCGCCTTCCGCGCGGCATTCGCGATGCCGGATACCGCCTGGTTGCACGCACACGCTACCGCATCTTTGGCAAATATGATGCCTGCCCACTGCCCGCACCCGAAGATCGAGCCCGCTTTCTGCCCCCGGACTGACAAGCACAGCTAAATTTACGTTGCTTCGGCCTTCCGCAGGCAAACTATCTGGACTCGCCGCAAGCGATGTTAGACTAAGTATTCCCGGCAATTGTGACACCGCAAGATATAGGCAAGGCATTACATGCCATAGGCTTCTCTGCCGGAGTTTATCCTTAAGAATTAAGAATCTCGAATCCCGGACGGAACTATCGTGCCCAGTACTCCATCACAAAAAAAACCACCTTCCTTAACCTATGCCGACGCAGGTGTGGATGTTCCGTCCGGAGACCGCACCAAACAGCGCATTAAATATCTGGCGCAGCGAACTTTTAACAAACAGGTTCTGAGCGAAATTGGCGGCTTTGGCGGCCTTTTCAAGCTGGATACGGAGCGTTATAAGAATCCGGTGCTGGTCTCCAGTGCAGACGGCGTGGGCACCAAGCTGAAACTGGCCTTCGATCTGAACATCCACAATACGGTCGGCCTGGATCTGGTAAACCACTGCGTCAATGACATTGCCGTGCAGGGCGCAACGCCATTGTTTTTTCTGGATTACCTAGCAACTGGAAAACTTGATCCTGAAATCGCCGAAAAAGTGGTCAGCGGACTGGCCGATGGCTGCCGCGCCAACGGTTGCGCGCTGATTGGCGGAGAAACGGCGCAGATGCCGGGCTTCTATCGCGATGGGGAATATGATCTTGCCGGATTCATCGTGGGTGCCGTGGAACGCGAGAAGCTGATTACAGGCGCTGGGATTCATGCAGGCGATGTTGTGGTTGGGCTGCCCTCGACGGGACTGCATACCAATGGCTACTCGCTGGCGCGAAAACTGTTTTTTGAGGTTGCGCACTATACTGCAGAGCATTACGTGAATGAGCTGAAGGAGAAGGCCGGCATCGCGTTGATGAAAACGCATCGCAGCTACCTGAACATTATTCGCAAGCTCACCGCAGCAGAGCTGGTTTCCGGTATGGCGCATATCACCGGCGGAGGTATCACGGACAATCTGCCCCGCATCCTGCCTAAAAGTGTTTCCGCATCCATCGAAGTGGGAAGCTGGAACGTGCTGCCGATCTTTACTCACCTGCAGAAGCTGGGCAACGTCTCGCAGGAGGAGATGCTGCGCACCTTCAACATGGGAGTGGGCCTGATCCTGGTCGTTCCCGTTGAGAAGTACAAGCGAGCCAAATCGCTGCTGGATCGCGCCGGCGAGCATCACTTTGTTATCGGAAAAATTGTGAAGGGTGACCGTAAAGTTCTCTACACGTAAACACCCCTAAGGCGAATTCATGGCGCGACTCGGCATTCTGCTCTCTGGACGTGGTTCCAATTTTCTGGCGATTGCAGATTCGATTGCGCGCGGTACGCTTTCAAATGCGGAGATTGCGGTTGTCATCTCCAACATTGCGGATGCACCGGGATTGGCTGCGGCACACGCGCGCGGGTTGAACACTGTTGCGATTGAAAGCCGCGGCCGCAAGCGCGTTGAGCATGATGCGGACATGATTGCCTGCCTACAGAAGCACAAAGTCGAACTGATCTGTCTGGCCGGTTATATGCGTCTGGTAAGCCCGGAATTTGTGAATGCCTTTCGTCAGCGCATCCTGAATATCCATCCATCGCTGCTGCCTGCATTTCCAGGCCTCGATGCACAGAAGCAGGCACTGGAGTATGGCGTGTGCATCTCAGGCTGCACCGTACATTTTGTGGATGAGGAACTGGACCACGGCGTCATCGTGCTGCAGCGCAGTGTTCCCGTGCAGGACGGTGATGATGCACACACGCTGGCGGAGCGTATCTTGGAGCTGGAGCACACAATATATCCTGAGGCCATTGCTCGCGTGCTGAGCGGAGCCTATGAGATACGCGGGCGCCGTTACGTGCCGCGTGATGCCTCACGCAATCGTACAAAATAAATCTGGCAGCAGCCTTGAAATCCATTCGCTGTATGCATCGCGCTTTCATTCTTCTTTACCAGACTGCCTTCTACACTGAGACCAGAATATGAAGCGGAAAGTCATCGCACAGTACGAACTGGTGAAAAAGCTGGGTTCCGGCGGCAGCGGCATTGTGTACCTGGCACAGGATACGCAGCTGATGCGTCCGGTAGTACTGAAAATATTGCAACAACGCGAACTGACGATGGAACAAATGCGCAGCACCGTCCTGCGCGAAGCACGCATGGCATCGGCCATCGAGCATCCAAATGTCTGCGCAATTTATGAGGTTGGCGAATCCAGCGAGGAAGCCTACATCGTGATGCAGTATATTCCAGGGCAATCCCTGGATAAGCTGATCACGCAGGGACAGGCCAATCTGCAACTGGTACTCTCCGTGGGCATCCAGATCGCCGATGGCCTGGCAGCCGCACATCGTCTGGATATCTTCCATCGCGATTTGAAACCGGCCAATGTCATGCTGACAGATGGCGGCCTGGTAAAGATTCTGGATTTTGGCCTGGCGCGCAGGCTGCAACAAGAGGAAGCGGCTGCAGAACAGAAACCAGCAGACGCAGCAATAGATACGCAGCCTGCGACATACACCGCGCGAGGCGGCACCATCGCCTACATGGCGCCAGAGCAGTTTGTAACCGGAAGAAGCAGCGCGCAGAGCGACATCTTCGCGCTTGGCGTCATCTTGTATGAACTGGTGAGTGGCCGGCATCCGTTTCATCGCCCGGACAGCGATGAGTTAATGAGCATTCGCGCCATTCAGTTCGCCGATCCAGTGCCATTGACGGAGATGCGTCCGGACACCCCGCCGGAACTAACCAGCGCCATTCAACAATGCCTGGAGAAAACACCTGCTGCGCGCTATGCCGCTGCAGCCGATGTGCGCGAAGCGCTGAAGACGATTATGAAGGCGCTGCAGTTAGAAACGGGCATTATTCCCGGCGAAGCGGCTGCGAACCTGCCAACCTCCACACCGGAACAGGAACGTCGCACGACAGGTTTTCTATCCATGCTGGCCGAGCGCTTTCGTGAATCCAGCAACGGACAAACACAGCAGAACACGATGCTGGTGCTGCCCTTCCTGAACCTGGGCACATCGGAGGTCGCGCCCCTGTATGGATTCGCTCTGGCCGATGCCATTGCAGCGAGATTGGCACGTGTGCCTTCGCTGATTGTGCGGCCATCCAGTTCCTTGATGCATGTGCCAATCCAGCAACTGGATCCGTTGGCGATTGGAGAAAAGCTGCTGGTGCAGTACGTGCTGGCAGGCAATTTTCTGCGCTCCGACAAAGGCTTCGATCTGAACTGGCAATTGCTCGATGTACCCAGTCATAGTGTGCGCACCGGCGGTGTGATCAACGTGCCGACGTTTGATCTGGTAACGGTGCAGAATGAAATCAGCAATGAAGTGCTCAGCGCCATCGAGGGCCCGGGACATTTAAAGTCAACCGCGGCACAGGACCGTTCTCTGCGCAGCAGACCGCTCGGCGAAGAGCCTTCCGAAGAGTATCTACAGGCGCGAGCTGTGCTTTCCTCCTTCATGGCGCGTACGGGCAGCCGCGACGATCTGGACAAGGCCCGTGCATTATTTGAAAGCGTCGTGGCGCAAGACCCGACATTTGCCCCGGGCTGGTCCGGGCTCGGCATTACGCATCTTCAATCCGTACGGCATAGTTTCGGAGGGCAGGCGCATTTGGTCATGGCCCGTAGAAGCTTCGACAAGGCGCTGGAACTCGACCCCAAATCCGCCGAAGCGAATCTCTATCGTGTCTACATGCTGCTCTCGCGTGGCGAGAAGGAGACAGCGCGGCATGGCATTGAGCATCTGCTACACACTACCGGCAATGACTGGAATGTGCATTTGATGGCTGGCATCATGCTGCGATTGGACGGTATGTATAACGAAGCTATGTTGGAGTTTCATCAAGCGCTCCAGCTCAGTCCATCGAATGCTCCCGTGGTGTACAACCATCGCGCGCGCGTGTACCACTATCAGAATCAGTTGGAGCTGGCAGAAGAAGAACTGGAAAAAGGATTGATGCTGGAGCCGAAACATCCCCTGCTGCGTACATCTCTCGGATATCAGCAGATGAGGCTGGGCAAAACGCGCGAGGCAATTGCCACGCTAGAAGGAGTGCTGCAGGATGATCAGGATATGCGCATGGCCTACCCCACACTGGCACTCTGCTACCTGCAAGCCGGAGAGCGTAGCAAGGCCTCTGCACTCATCCAGGATGAAGCACTCTCAGCTGCCGAAGCCGACGGAGAAATGGCCTATCGCCTGGCAACCTACTTTGCTGTCGAGCCGGACGAGACAGAAGCGCTCCACTGGCTGCGGCGTGCGATTTATCTGGGCAACGAAAATTATCCGTGGTTCAGCATGAACCCGGCCTGGAGCGCTTTACACGGGCATGCAGATTTTCTGCGCATTCTTGAAGACCTGAAGCGACGCTTCCGATCCAATCAACGCACCTGGCGCAGGCTGTTGGTAGAGGTACGATCCGAGACAGGACGCTAGAAGCACTTACAGACCTGGGTTAGTCGTGCAGCGGTACCAGCGACATCGGCTCTGTCAATCCGAAGACCACTTCAGAATTCTTCGGCAGGACAGCTTGATGATTTGCGAGCAGCCAATGTGCCGTTACAAAGCCCGCACCAGCAGCAGCGCCAATCAAGGCTCCGGGCACGCCAGCGATCAAAGCCCCGGCTGCGGCGCCACCACCGGACATTAGAGCGCCTTCGGCAAGCGTACGCTTGCCATTGTCTGTGCTGACTATGTTGCCTTCGCTGTCCGTTTTATTGTTACGGCTGTTGATGTCATAGACTTCCGCATGCAGAAAATATCGTGTTCCGTCCGGTAGGTCGATTTCATCCGGACGCAAACGAATACTGGCTGAGCCAAGGAACCGGCGACCTTCGCTGACAGAGAGAACCCGGCCAATTACCGTGGCTCCCATCGGAATAACGACGCGGCCATTTTTGGTTACGTTCTCTGCGATGCGCGCTGAAAATGGAGCACCGGGCAACGTGGTTGTTGTCGACAACTGCTGATCCAGCATGACCCGTAGCATGGTGCCTTCCGGCAATTGATTGGGCTTGGATGGAACCGTAAGGACAATCTCCGCATCCGGATCGGCTGGTGCAGGCGCTGGGCGCGATGCCAGCGTAGGTGTTGTATTCATCGCGACTGGCAGTGCAGAGTTGGCATTATCCTCTGCAGGAGCCACATGCGTGGCTGTATTGGCTGCTGGAGTCTGGGCAGGTGGATTCGCTGCAGGATCATCGTTGGCCAAAATCGGATCATTCGCCGGAGGCCGCGAAACACCTTCATACGGGTTTGGTTTCGCTGTCTGCCCTTGCGCAGAAAGGGTGAACAACATGATTGCCAGCCCCATAATCGGATATATCTTTTTCATCAGAGTTTTCTCCTCGTCCACAACCCAAATTCCATTCCAGACCAAATATCAGCCCACCGGCTTCTATTTCTTTCCATATGCATCGACCATGTCCGTAACAATGCCCATGTTGTGAGATGCAACGCCGGAATTCTTCGCCACGATCCGTGCTTTTACAACATTTTGATACTTCGTTCGCGCAAAATTGCTTCCACAACAGTTAGATTAGTGCAGAGACGCGAAGGTAACCAGTCTGATAACTGGACAGGGTACCTTATCAGTAATCTTATATAGATCTTAGTGGCATTCTCGGCAATGAATTCCGGTTCTTCGTGTAGCAGGCAAAACAGTGCACTCACAAGGCCTTGCTGTACATGCTCCACTGTTTCTTCGCCTTGCTGCATGCAGGTTTTATGCCGCGTCTTTGTTACAATCGTCGCGGAGCAGTAAACGCAAATCGCAGTGCGCTTTGAGTCGCGCGCATCCGCAGTCAAACCTGAACCATCATGCCTGAGTACATACAAACCATCGGCGGTGTGGACGGAAGAACCATTCCCGTGGATCGCAGACCCAGGCTGAATGACCGGCTACAACACAAAATTCTGAGGAGTACTATGACCGAGATTGTCTCTATTCATGCCCGCGAAATCCTTGATTCGCGCGGCAACCCTACTGTTGAAGCCGATGTCGTCCTGGAAAGCGGTGCGATCGGCCGCGCTGCAGTACCCAGCGGCGCCTCCACTGGAGAACATGAGGCAGTCGAGCTACGCGATGGAGATAAGGATCATTATCTGGGCAAGGGCGTTCTGCAAGCAGTGGAAAATGTCGAAAGCGTGCTGGCGCCGGAACTTGCCGGTATGGATGCAAGCAATCAGCGCTTGATCGATCAGACCATGGTCGCGCTCGATGGCACGCCGAACAAAAGCCGCTTGGGTGCAAACGCGATTCTTGCGGTGTCGATGGCCTGCGCACGCGCGACTGCCAACGAACTGCGCATTCCACTTTATCGCTACCTTGGCGGCATCCATGCATGTATCCTGCCCACGCCGATGATGAACATTCTGAACGGCGGCGCACATGCTGACAACAACGTTGACTTTCAGGAATTCATGATTATGCCCGCAGGCGCAGAAAGCTTTGCCGAGGCATTGCGCTGGGGCGCAGAGGTCTTCCACACGCTAAAGCGCGTGCTGAAAGATAACGGCTTGAACACCAGCGTAGGCGATGAAGGCGGCTTTGCGCCATCGCTCAAATCCAATACGGAAGCCATCGAACTGGTGTTGGAAGCGATCACGCAGGCCGGTTACAAACCGGGAGAGGAAATCTTTATCGCGCTGGACCCTGCCTCGAGCGAGTTCTACGACAAAGAAAAAAAGAAATATGTCTTCAAGAAATCCGACAAGAGCGAGCACACCAGCGAGCAGATGACCCGCTACTGGGAGAGTTGGATCAAGCAGTATCCCATTGTTTCGCTCGAAGACGGTCTGGCCGAAGACGATTGGGAAGGCTGGCAGTTCCTGACCAAGACCATCGGCAACCATGTGCAACTGGTGGGCGACGATATTTTTGTCACCAACACGGAGCGCCTGCAGCGCGGCATTGATGAAGCCATCGCCAACTCCATTCTGATCAAGGTGAACCAGATTGGCACTGTAAGCGAAACCATGGAAGCCATCGACCTGGCGCGCCGTTACGGCTATACATCGGTCATCTCTCACCGCAGTGGAGAAACGGAAGACACCTTCATTGCCGACCTTGCGGTCGCAACCGGTGCGGGCCAAATCAAGACGGGTTCCCTCTCACGCACTGATCGTGTTGCCAAGTACAACCAATTATTGCGTATTGAAGAAGAACTGGGTCAGGCCGCAGAGTATCTTGGCCTGGAAGCAGTGAATTTCGGCGATTAGTCATGCCTCTATGCGGCCATCCATCATTTCTGGTGGATGGCTGCACTTTCGACCCGTCGCTGCGCACAAAATTGCGATCTACACTGCACTGATTGCAGCAATACAGCTTACCGGCCAGCAATCCAAGGAATTTTGATGCCCAAAAGCAAACCCGTTGTTCTGACAATTCTCGATGGCTGGGGCTACCGACCCGATACCTTTGCCAATGCCATCGCGCAGGCACGCAAGCCCAACTACGACCGCCTGCTGGCAGAATTTCCCAACACGCTATTGCATGCGTCGGACCATTTTGTCGGATTGCCCGATGGCCAGATGGGCAACAGTGAGGTCGGACACCTGAATATCGGCGCCGGGCGCATTGTGCATATGGACATTACACGGATTGATACCGCAATTGCCGATGGCAGCTTTTTTCAGCATCCCGTTTTAGTAGATGCCATGCACTACGCAGCGTCGAAAGGCCGCAAACTTCACCTGCTTGGGCTCTTGTCGGACGGTGGTGTGCACTCTCATCAGCGACACCTGTACGCGTTGCTGAAGATGGCGAAGCAGGAACAGCTCTCTCAGGTTTACGTGCACGCCTTTTTGGATGGCCGCGACACACTGCCTACCAATGGCGCTGGGTACCTGCAACAGCTACAGCAAAAAATGCGCGAATATGGCGTTGGGGCAATCGCTTCTGTCTCCGGGCGCTACTATGCGATGGATCGCGATCGCCGTTGGGAGCGAGAAGCCAAGGCATTCGATGCGATGGTAAAGGGTCGCGCGGAAGGCGGTGCGCACGTAGACCCGGTCGCCCACCTGCGCGATTCCTATAACAATGGCGTCACCGACGAGTTTGTTGTGCCTTACGTCTGCACGGATGAAAAAGGAAAACCTGTTGCAACCATCGGCGATGAAGACGTCTGCATCTGCTTCAACTATCGCGCCGACCGAGTTCGACAGATTACGCGCGTGCTGGCGCGCAGCAGCCACCTGACAGCAGAGGATGGACGAGATTTGCCTGGCGCGGACGATCTGGACGCGACGATTCCACGCAATACGATCCCAAACAATCTTCGCTACATTTGCATGACGCAGTATGACAAGCTGTTCACGTTGCCGGTGGTCATTCCGCCGGAGTCGATGAATAATCTGCTGGCGAACCTGATGGCCCAGGCGAACCTGCGCAACCTGCGCGTGGCGGAGACAGAAAAATACGCACACGTGACTTATTTCTTTAATGGCGGAATCGAAAAGCCGTTTCCGGGTGAAGATCGCGAACTGGTGCCCTCACAAAAGGTCGCCACGTATGACCTAGCTCCTGAGATGAGCGCCAGCGGAATAGCCGATGCTGTGATTAAGGCAGTTCAAGACACGGCCTTCGATGTTGTTGTCGTAAACTTTGCAAATGCCGACATGGTGGGGCACTCCGGTAAGTTGGAACCAACCATCCGTGGCGTGGAAACTGTCGATGCCTGTCTGGGGCGCGTGTATCAGGCCATCCGGCAACAGGGCGGAACCATGCTGGTAACCGCAGATCATGGCAATGCTGAGATGATGATTGATCCTGCAACCGGCGGTCCGCACACCGCGCACACCACAAACCCGGTCCCGTTTATTCTGGTTACAGAGGCTGCAAAAAAAGTGGCTGTAAGAAACGACGGCTCGCTGCGCGACATCTCTCCCACGATGTTGGCGCTGCTGGGTCTGCCCCAGCCAAAGGACATGACGGGATCTTCGCTGATGATTCGATAAGATCGCATAGGGTGATAATGACAGAGCTACTTGGTAAAGCGATTCTGGGTTCGCGCCGCGGCGCATCCACAGGTGAACCATTTCAAGCAGCTGAGCCTGCAACTGGAAAACTGCTTGGCCCTGCTTTTTACACTTCATCGCTGGAAGAAGTGAACACCGCTGTCACATTGGCAGAAGAGGCATTCTCCACATACAGCCAGACTAGCGGCAACATGCGAGCGGAATTTCTAATTCGCATTGCCGATGGGTTGCAAGCCGCATCCGTTGAGATTGTGCAGCGGGCCCACGCAGAGACAGCGTTGCCCCTGCCGCGTCTGGAAGGAGAGATGGCACGCACAGCCAATCAACTACGCTTCTTCGCCAACGTGGTAAAGGAAGGCTCCTGGTGCATGGCGCGCATCGACCAGGCAGACCCCGGACGCACCCCAACTCCCAAGCCAGATCTTCGTTCCATGCTGCGCCCACTGGGGCCTGTTGCCGTATTTGGTGCAAGCAATTTTCCGCTGGCGTTTTCTGTTGCAGGCGGAGACACAGCATCAGCGTTGGCCGCCGGCAATCCCGTAATTGTGAAGGCGCATCCGGCCCATCCTGGCACGAGCGAGCTGGTTGGCCTGGTCATTGCTGAGGCTGTCCGTGCGTTGCATCTTCATGAGGGCGTCTTTTCATTGCTATTTGATAGTGGCATCCATGTTGGCGCTTCCCTGGTGCAACATCGTGCGACACAGGCAGTTGCTTTCACTGGATCGTTGGCTGGCGGCAAGGCGCTCATGCAGTTGGCAGCATCCCGTCCAAATCCAATTCCCTGTTTCGCTGAGATGGGCAGTACGAATCCATTGTTGATTCTTCCTGATGCACTGGAGCAGCGTGCAGACGCCATCGCCGATGGCCTTTTTGCCTCTTTCACCTCTAGCGCCGGTCAGGTTTGCACCAAACCGGGCCTTATATTCGTACCTGCAGGCACCGGCGGAGACGGACTGGTGCAAGCGCTTGCGCTTAAAGTGGCGAAGGCTCCGGAAGGCCGTTTGCTTGCGCGCAACATAGGCGCCAGCTATCAGACCGCAATCAAAATGCGCAATGCGCACGAAGGCATGCGTCTGATCAGGCAATCGACAGCTCAATCGGAGAAAACCGAAGCGAACGATCCATTTGCTGCCAGCACCTTTCTCTTTGAGATCTCGGCGGATACACTTCTCGCTCACATGCATCTGGCAGAAGAAGTCTTCGGGCCAACCACGCTGATCGTCCGCTACAACGATGCAACGCAATTGTTGCAAGCCGGCCATGCTCTCGAAGGCCAATTGGCGATTGCTGTGCATGCGACGGAACAGGAATTGACGCAGCACCGCACCTTGCTCTCCCTCCTGGAGCGCAAGGCTGGCCGCTTGATCATCAACGGATATACCACCGGAGTGGAAGTTTCCCCTGCCATGGTCCACGGCGGACCTTATCCAAGCACGTCGGACAGCCACACCACCTCGGTTGGCGGCATGGCCATCTATCGGTTTGCACGACCCGTTTGTTACCAGAACATGCCGCAAACATTGCTTCCTGAAGAGCTGCAGGATGCCAATCCCCTTGGTATCTTGCGCATGCTGGACGGAAAAATGACGCGAGAATCCATTGCGCGTACATAAACCAATGTTATATGTAACTAAATCGGTTACATAATAGTCGCCATGAATTTCAAACGTTACCGATGTACATCGCCTGACGCTTTTTGTCGTGCACGCATCAGCCAATACAGTGGCAAGCCAGCAACCACGATAGCCAGACCTGGCCATGTTGTCGTTGGACGATATAAAAACAGCACAATCAAGATCACGCTTGCTCCCGCGATGTAAAGCAGCGGCAGCCACGGATACCCAAAGACGCGGTAGGGGCGCGGCGCATTCGGTCGCGTCTTGCGCAGGCGGAGTACGCCTGCAATGGTCAAGATATAAAAGATGAGTGCCGCTGAGATTACATAATCCAGCAAGTCGCTGTAAAGATTTCCATAGTGTCTCGTGGTGGTATTAAAGGTACGTGGAAGAATGAGAAAACAAGACCAGATGCCTTGAATCCAAAGAGCCCAACCGGGCACACGTGCACGATTTAGATTCCCGGCACGGCGAAAAAACAGCCCATCCCACGCCATCGCATAATAAACGCGCGCCCCCGCAAGCGTCATTGCATTCACTGTGCCGAATGTGGAAACCATAATGGCAATTGCCATCAGCGCAGCGCCGAACAAAGGAAAAATGGTTTGGAGTGCTGCTGTCGCAACTCGGTCGGCAGGCGCATGTTGGATCGCGGTCAGTGGTAACGTCAGCAGGTAGGCGACGTTTGCCAGCAGATACAACATGATGACCGTTGAAGTTCCAATGCCCAGTGCGAGCGGCAGATTGCGATGCGGTTCCTTCACCTCTGCGGCAACAAAGGTAATATCGTGCCAGGAGTCTGCAGAAAACAGCGAACCCGTCTGCGCAATACAAATTGCCAGAAACAAGCCCATGCTACTGGCTGCGCTAAGGCCACCAGCAAATGGCGCAGCGTGACGCACAGTCCAGAAATGATGGAAATTTTCAGCGAGTGCTGCATGGTTCACACCCAATGTACAACCCAGCAGGATAAGCGCCAGCAGCGCGCCGATTTTTGCCACGGTAAAAATATTCTGTACGATACGGCCATATTGCAGGCCGCGGCTATTGGTGTAGGTCAAAAGGAGGATGACAACAATCCCCAGCAATTGCGCGGTCGATAGCGACACTGCGTAGCGCGTTGTGATGTGGATCGGCGCTACGAGATAATGCTCTTCTCCGATCGAAGGAAACAACACTCCGGCAAAGCGTGCGAATGCTATGGCCACGGCTGCCAACGTGCCGGTTTGGATGACGGTCCAGAGCGTCCATCCATAGAGGAAGCCAAGTAAAGGTGAGAACGCCTCCCGCAGATAAACATACATGCCGCCAGCTTCTGGAATCATGGCGGCCAGTTCCCCGTAGGCCAATCCCGCTGTTACAGTGAGCACTCCCGTGACAGCCCAGGCGACCAACAGCCAGCCTGGACTGGCAATGAGGCGTGCCATCTCTGCAGGAACAATAAAAATTCCAGAACCCACCATGATGCCGATGACGACCATGGTTGAATCAAATAGGCCAAGGCCGCGGGCAAAGCCGGGACGCGATGAAGTGGGCATGGACGACGAAGCGGGTGACGTAGAGTCTGTCGATTGCACGTTACATCCTTTGTACCCGTTCGGAACAAAGAATGGATAGAGAAAGATCCATGGAGATGCCAATCTCCAGACCATCCACAATGTCAGCGGATGGCTTTCGCGGATTCCAAGTCGTGCATGGACATCTATGAGATTTCTATTTTTGCTTCTCTATAAGCTCTGCCCATCGCGCATATAGTTGGTCAACCGCATCTTGTGCTTTTTCCAATTGCGCATGTACAGCCAGCAGACGTGGGCCATCGCTGACAATAGCTGAATCTTCCAATGCAGCGCGAGCTGTGTCGAGCACCCCTTCTGCGGCAACAACTCTATCTTCAATCCCAGAAAATTCACGAGCCTCCAGATAAGAAAGCTTGACCTTCTTAACTGTTCCGCCGGAAACATTTGCGGATTGCGTCTCTGGCATCAACGGACTGGTCGTGTTTGCCATGACAGCATACTGATTCTGCGCCTGCCATGTGTCCCACTGAGAATAGTCGGCAAAGCGCTCTGCTCCGCCCTGGCCATCGAGCCCCAAAACAACGGTGGAGACACGATCCAGCATGTAGCGATCGTGCGTTACCAGCACCAACGCACCGGGATATTCCAGCAGACTCTCTTCCAGAATTTCCAGCGTGGGAATATCAAGATCGTTGGTTGGCTCATCCAACAGCAGCACATCGGCTGGCTGCAGCATCAGTCTGGCAATCAGAACGCGTGCACGCTCCCCGCCAGAAAGCCTCTCGACCGGTTGATTCAACTGTTCTCCTGTGAACAGAAATTTTGCAGCCCAGCTTGCAACGTGCACAACTCGTCCCTGATACACCACGGAATCGCTGTCCGGCGCTAACGCACGCCGCAGTGTCAACCTCTCATCCAGTTCGCGTGTCTGATCCAGGTAAACGATTCTGAGAGCATCCGTCTTTTTAATGGAACCTGCGATGGGCATCGTTTCACCCGTCAACAAACGCAGCAACGTTGTCTTGCCGCTACCATTCGCACCCACCAAACCCACGCGCATTCCTGCTGTAAGAATGAAGTTCAGATTTTGAAACAATGTGCGACCATTCACCGCATAGGTGACATTTTCCAACTCCACCAACCGCTTGGTCTGGCGTTCGCTGGCAGAAAATTCAATGCCGGCCTTCGCCGTCCGCGTCCGAGATTTCATTTCAGCCAGTTCTCCAATCATCGCATTGGCAGTCTGAATGCGTGCCTTCGCTTTGGTAGCACGCGCCTTCGGTCCGCGACGCAGCCATTCCATTTCCGTATGAACACGATTGGTCAGCGCATCCTGGTGCTTGCTCTGCGCAAGAAGAAATGCTTCTTTCTTCTCCAGAAATTCATCGTATTTTCCACGCACGCGGAGCACGCCATCGGGATAGATGCGATCCAGCTCCACCATTTCCAGTGCGACATTCTCCAGAAAATAGCGATCATGGCTGACAAAAACACAGGCAAACGCAGCTTGGTTCAGCAAATCTTCCAGCCATTGAATCCCGGCAAGATCCAGATGGTTGGTTGGCTCATCCAGCAACAACACATCGGGCAGCTCCACCATTGCCTCTGCAATTGCAAGACGCTTTTGCCAGCCACCGGAAAGCTTCGCTGCCGATTGGTCGAAATCTTCGAATCCAGTACGTCCCAATGTCTCGGCGATGCGCGCCTCCCATTCGGACTCTGGAGCTCTGATTTTTCGCAGCGCGCTCGTCAGTACATCGCGCACGCTCATGCCGGCAGCAAACTCAGATTCCTGCGCAACGAAACTCACGCGAGCCAGCTTGCGCAAGGCAACTTCACCCTCATCGGCGTCTATACGCCCAGCAAGGATTCCAATCAGGGTTGATTTACCGGATCCATTCGGCCCGATCAGGCCAATGCGGTCCCCCTGAGACACGGTAAAAGAGACATTGCGAAATAATGGTTGCGCCCCAAAACGTATGGAGAGACCTTGTGCATTTAGAATTGGCGGCAAAATGGATTTCCTTGCAGAGTATCTAATTGCAAGTGTAACAAGCCGAAAAATATAGGCTAATTGCTCGCCTGCCTACTGTTCGAGGTTCAAACACGGCCTATGCTTGTTTCTGCGCCTGGGCTTTGAGCAAGAGTCGCGTGTATTCTGCTGGATGCGGTACCAGCAAAGAGTCTGCGATTGCCTTGCGGTAACCACCTGCATAAATCGAATACATGACAGCCAGCGCACAACCTACCCCGAGAAAAAATCCGAAGAAAAACCCTATCATGATGGTCGTGTAGGTCATCCGCTTCTTACCTTCCTAAGCTGGTGGGCGCTGCAGGATTCGAACCTGCGACTTCCACCGTGTGAAGGTGGCACTCTACCGCTGAGTTAAGCGCCCTGGAATCCGCATTTGCGGCAATTGGGCAGCGCGAATGCGCGCGATGGATTGGGGAATCCCAGAAAGCCGCAAGACTATGCACTTTCCGTCTGTTCTGCGTAAAGTATACGCTAGAACTCGAGCATGACAATGTTGCAGAACGACGGCAGTCCGGAGCGACTTCCTCGAGACCACCAGGGCAATCGTGAAGCCGACACTGCATCGGCGGATGACTCGCCTGAGGTGCCGGAACGAGTTCCTGAGGACAGTCTGGAGCCAGACCCAGGAGAAAAGTCTCTAGAGGGCGTTTCTGAGGATGGCCAAGACCTTTTGGAATATCCGATAGACCTGCCATCGGAGCCTTTCTTTGAGGAAGATAGCAGTTCCCAAAATGACATACCGGAGCCGGACGAAACCCTCCCGGAAAACGAAGAAAATCCTGATTTGGAGGCGCAACTTACAGGGTCCAATGGGGTTTCTGATGGTATGGGTACGATTGCGCTAGACCGGGCACCGTTCCGAGGAAAGCAGTCCGCCGCGACCGCGCCGCTGCGGACCGATGACTGGTCCAAGCTGAGCGACGCTGAAATCATGCAGCGCGCCGGAACAGGAGATGATGCCTGCCTGGAATATCTGGTCGCCAAGTATCGCCGGCCAATCGTGCATTTCATGTTTCGCATGGTGCGAAATCAAGCGGTGGCGGAAGAGTTGGCGCAGGAGGTTTTTCTCCGCGTGTATCGATCACGGCAAAGTTATCGTGCAGAGGCACGCTTCAGCACCTGGCTTTACCGCATTGCAAGTAATCTAGCCGTCAACCATGCGCGGGACACCAAGTATGAACGGAGCGCGTCGAGTGTCTACCTGGATGCCGTCGATGCAGAGACCGGTACTTCACCCGATGTGGCAGACAGCACCCCTTCTGTCGAGCAGGATATGCTGCAAAAGGAGCGCATGCGCCAGATTCGCGCGCAGGTACTGGCACTGCCGGAACGACAAAAAATGGCTGTATTGATGCACAAATATCAGGGGCTCAACTATAAAGATATCGGAGCCGTTCTCAAGCTCAGTGAGTCCGCAACAAAGTCACTTCTCTTTCGCGCATATCAGACATTGCGCGAGAGCCTGAAAGCGTTTGTCTGAAGAGAGGGGTGTGGGATTATGCAGTGCGACAAACTGAAGTCATTTCTGCCGGACTTGGTTTTTGATCCAGCCTGCGTACCGTCCTCGGTACAGAACCATATCAATGCCTGCGCATCCTGCCGCAAAGAAGTTGCCGAGTTGCAGGCAACCATGCGTCTGCTGGATGAATGGAAGGTGCCGGAACCGAGCCATTATTTTGATGTCCGCCTGGCGGGGCGGCTGCGTGAAGAAAAACGGTTTGAACCGGCTGGATTTTTTGAACGGATGCGCATGCGTCTGCTTTACGGCAGCAATATGCAACTGCGACCTGCCCTGGCAGCTACCCTGGCCTTGGCAATTATTGTGGGCGGTGGTTCGTATGCTGGATTTATCAGCATGAACCGCACCATGCAGCAGCGACCCCAGATGACATCTGCAGCGGTTCATGATCTACAAATTCTGGATGCAAACGACCAAACCATACAGCAGCTGAATGCTTTCGACGACGATAGCGACAGCAATGGGACCGCAGGCGTGGCAGTAACATCCAATTAGTGATTTTCAGGGTTCTCTCGGCTCTGCATCTGTGCCGCATTAGACTGTTGGCACAAGTGTCTGCAGTGCCCTTCCTGTGTGCGTCAACGGATTGGTATGGCTTGCTTGCGTGTAATTCGACGGTTGTTCCCCAAACGTGCCAAGCGTAGGAATTCCGTTGCCAATTCCAGTTTCCATCTGCGCACTGCTTCGTTCGGCATATTATTTTTTGCTTGCCTGTTTTGTTTTGCTCTTACCTTCACATCGACAGCCTCTGCCAGACAGCATGGATTTGGAGGTGGCGGCCATCGTGGGGAATGGCAACACAACGGCTGGCGCCATGAACAGCAACCAAGGCATCAGCAGCATTTGTCCGAATGGATGCGCAATCACCAGAATCTAACTCCAGAACAGCAGCAACGCGCGCTGCACAACGAGCCTGGCTTCAATCGCTTGCCGCCTGCAGAACAACAACGCTTGCAGAACCGCCTGAACCAGCTGAACTCGATGCCTCCTGCGCAACGAGAGCGCACCCTCCAACATATGGAAGCAGTAGAAAGACTGAGCCCGCAGCAGCGCCAACAATTGCGCCACGTGATGCAACAGGTAAGTCAGATGCCAATGCCACGCCAAAGAATGATGCGGAAGGCCTTCCGCGATTTACGCGACCTGCCGCCGGAGCAACGCCAGGCAATTCTTTCCTCAAGCCAATTCAAGAGCCAGTTCTCCGACCAGGAACGTCAGATTCTGGGTAACTTGATGAGCGTCGAACCGTATATTCCTCCAAACCCTCCTGGTAATGGCACCCAATACGGTGGCAAGCAATAGAGATCAAAGCCCTGCAGTATCCGCTTCATGAAAATGGCGTTCTGATTTGCATGCCCGATGAAGATCCAGAAACCCAGCAGAACCTGCTCTTTTGCATAGCTTTGCACAGCTTATGTTTGACCGCCAACCATTACCCCTTTAACATAAAGAAGCGGGGTGGAGCAGTCCGGTAGCTCGTTGGGCTCATAACCCAAAGGTCGTAGGTTCAAATCCTACCCCCGCAACCACTTAGGCGAAATGCCAACCCCAGATAACCCCAAATAACAGCGCCCGGAAAAACGCCGAGGGGTTTCTTGTGTGTTTGCAGGGTTCTCATGGGCTATGCGCTCCGCAATGCTCTTCTGACCACCTTGCTGTTCGCCTCCCGTTTGGCGTCCATCAAAGCGTTCCCGTAGACATTCATCGTGGTCGAGACCTGGGCGTGCCGCATCAGCTTTTGCTGCACCCCCACCGGCGCTCCGGTATCGTCCAGCCACGAACGGTAGGTGTGGCGAAAGGTGTGCCACCCCACGCTGTTGTACTTCCCGGCTGCCGTCCACCGCTCTTCATGGAGTGGCAACCGCTTGCCGTTCGGTGTCGGGCTGTCGGTCAGGCACCAGACGCCGACAGCCGCGCCGCACCTCGGGCACGCCACCAGACAGCATCCTGCAGGACGGATATAGTCCTGCTGAATCGGAGCCGTGTGGAAGTGCCTGCCGGTCGCGGTGCTGGGAAAGACAAGGTCTGACCCCATCAATGGGGTTTTCCCTTCCGATTTCGCTCTTTCCTCGGACTGAATCTTCCAGTCCAGAAGAACTGTTGCGAACTCGGGATCGAGCGGAAGCTCATCTTCCGAGTATTCGGTCTTCACCGTCTTGACCCGACCGTGAATGACCGCCCGGACGACTTTCATGCTCAGGCTCTCGAAGTCGATGTCTTGCCATTCGAGCGCCAGAACCTCTTCGGCCCGCAGGCCCGTACACTGCGCCACCACCACCATCGTGCAGTAGGGTTGCGGCAGCAGTTCGAGGATCTGGTAAAACTGCTCGACCGTCAGCACAATCGGCTTTTTCTGCCGTTTGCTGATGCCCTTGATCTCGACCAGCTCCATCGGATTCCGCTGCCACTCGACCAACTCCCACAGCATGGCTTTCTCATACAAACGGTGCATGACTGCCTTGAAGTGGCCTTTGGTCTTGGGCGCGGCCTCCATATTCTTCAGCCAGTCCTGCACCCCGAGCGGCTTCATTCGAGTGATGCGGGTGGTTCCCCACTTCTCCCGAACCCGCTTGATGACGCTCAGGTACGAAACGACTGTCGAATAGCTCAGTTCGCCTTCACTGTCACACCGATCACCGGGGCGGCGCTGCTTGATCTCCAGCATCTTTTCCTCCTCGATAAAGCGGTCCAGAATGGCGGCGAACGTCGGCTCCAGAATCGCCAAGGTTGGGTTTTCCGTGTTGAGCTTGAGCACGAAAGCCTCCAGATGCCGCTCAACCGCGACCTGCGTGGGGAACTTTTCTGTGCTCAGGAACATAGAGGTTCGTTTGCCGGTTGTGGGGTCCTGGTAACGGTATTCCCAGGCCCATTGATTGTTGGCCCGCGCAACCTTGCGCAGGGTGCCTCGCTGAAATCTTTGCCGCGTGAATTTCAAGGGTGTTGCTCCTCTCCAGTCAGCGCAGCATGGTTGGTTGTAGTGGAGTTTAACTCGTTTTCCAGCCATGTATTCAACGAACTCAGCCGAAATCTCCACCGCTTGCCGACCTTCAGGGCCGGAACTTTTCGATTGCGGGCCATCCCTTCCAGCGTCTTCCAGTGCATCCCCAGGATCGCTGCCGCTTCCCGCAAATCAAGCAGCGGCTCGAAGGACGGAGAAGCTGACCCTTCACTCGATTTTTGAACTGACTGCATATTCGGAACCTCGCGGACTACCTATCGCTCTTCTGACATCCTCAAAATAGGCGCGGTAGACCGGGGAGGCCATTGCAGAATTCATCAGGTGTGTGCAGGTTCTGCACATCGACTGCCTGAGTAGTCGAATCATGTTCGATGCGTGCTGTTAGACATATTCGCGTTCAGGCACTCACAAATCGTGGTCTTCGCTGAATCGGGCACGCGCTCGGGGTTTCACCGGCGTCCGGCGGCACTGCGGGCCTCTGCTTTTCCGGTTCCTCGCCAAACAAACTTTTCATAACGAACACGAAAACTTTCTTCAGGTCCCTCCCGAAAAGCGTCCCTTGACCTTGGAAGCCTGACCCACTCGCGTCGCTTCGCGCAGGTGTGCCCCGACTCACCGGGAGACCACACAAAACGGAGTGACATCATGAACATGAACACGATCCAACAACAGCTTCCCGTCAACGCAATCCTTCACGGCGACTGCATCCAGGTCATGCGCGATCTGCCAGCGAACAGCGCAGACTTCATCCTCACCGACCCGCCCTATCTCGTGAACTTCCGCGACCGGGATGGGCGCACCATTCAGAACGACGTGAAAGCCGACTGGCTTAAGCCAGCGATGGCGGAAGCGTACCGAGTCCTCAAACAGGATCGACTGATGCTTTGCTTCTATGGCTGGACTAAAGTCGATATGTTCTTTGACGCATGGAAAGACGCGGGTTTCCAGCCGGTCGGACATCTGGTGTTTCGCAAGAGTTACGCATCGAAAACCAGGTTCCTTCGCTATCAGCACGAGCAGGCATACCTGCTGGCGAAAGGCAGACCGCCACTGCCGAAGCAGACGTTAGGCGATGTAATGGATATGCCCTACAGCGGCAACAAGCTGCATCCGACCCAGAAGCCAGTAGTTGCGTTGGCTCCGCTGGTTCGCAGCTTCTCGTTGCCGGGCGATCTGGTACTCGATCCTTTCGCAGGCAGCGGTAGTTCCTGCGCGGCAGCGTTACTCTCAGGCCGCAAGTATCTCGGCGTAGAGATGGACGATGCTTACTTCCAGCAGGCAGTGAGTCGAATGAACCGAGTGAAAGAGAGGATTTCCGCAAGGAAGTTCTATTCTTCCTTCCCACGTTCGATCCATGATACGTGCGTGCCAGCACGCCTCAAGGCGAACAGTTGTTCTGAGTTGTGATCTTCGCAACCTTGACCCGCGCCGTCCCGCACGCTCTTTGCTGATCAACGTGGGAATGAATGGGTCTGTGCATCCTGCACCGCATCTCCCCTCTGTTGCCTTCTCTCCTCGTCTCACCTCCCACATTGACTCCCCCGTGTAGCCAAAACTTGTTGGGAGCTTCCACCTGCATATTCACTGGGTTTTTCTCTCATCAACGGGGATGTGCAGAACTCGCACACCCTCTGCGAATTCTGCAATGGGCATGCGCCCATTTCCGTCTTACCTTCGCTCCAGACGTTGCAACGGGGAGTGCCACTCGACCGTTACGCAAACGAAAGGAGCACATGAACACACTCACTCAAATGAAACGTCCGTGTTTTCTCACGGTGCGCAGGCACTGGCGGAGGTGGCTCACACCCTCGCTGTTCTTTCTTGCGGCACTGCCCGTGTATGCACAAGCCACAGGCAACGATCCGTGGGACAACGCGGTGAACGTCCTCAAGACCGCCTTCACCGGCCCGATTGCTACCGGGCTTTCGCTGGTTGCCATCGTCGTGGGCGGGTTGATGTTCGCCTATGGCGAAGGTCAGTCCAAGCGGATGCTCGCCGGAATCGTCTTTGGCATCGGCATGGCGGTCGGAGCCGTGAACTTCATGGCCTGGCTCTTTCCCGGCTAATCCATAGCGGAAGGCGAAACCACAACCAAACACTCGATGGGCAGAAAGGAGCTGACGTGGCAGAGGGCGGTTTTCGACAGAACAGAGTTTACAAAGCGATGAACCGCCCGCTGACCGTTCTCGGCGCTGAACGGCGATTGTTCTTTGTCGCGCTGATTACCGGAGGCGCGGTCTTCTCCCTGATGCACTCGCTGGTCGGAGGCATCGTGCTTTTCATCGTGGGCGTCATCATCGCCCGCATCGCTACCAAGCACGATGTCGAAATCCTTCGCGTGCTTTTCAACTCCAGTAAATTTCGCAGACGTTACGACCCCATGAAATGGGAGCCGACGCTGATCACTATCAGGAATCGTCATGCACAGAATTAGCGACATCACGAAGGACTGGAAAGAGGCAGGCTCATTCCCGGCGCAGATCAACCTATACGGATTTTGGGACGAGAATGCTTTTCTCACAAAATCGGGCGACCTCGGCGCGATGCTGAGGATCGGCGGGATCGACCACGAGAGTCTCGACCATGCCGGGCGTGATTACATGGTGAAGCGCCTTGAAGCGGCGCTCCGCTCACTCGACGACAGGACACGGCTCTATCAAATTCTCTTCAGATGCAACCGTCCTGAGATTCCACACTCCGAGTATGAGAACCCATTGGTCCGAGCCGCGGTAGAGCAGCGCGCTGCGTTCCTTCAGTCCAAAGCGGACCGCCTGTACAGCATAGAAATCTTCTGGGTCGTGATGATCGACGGCAGCTATCAGAAGACGGGCTTGTTGCACGCCCTGTCGCAGCTGCCGAAGCAGCCGCGCTCGTCGTTGCGCGACTTGCGCTCTCTTTTCTCGGGTAATAAGGAACGCACGCTGATCTATAGACAGATCGAGCGCGACCGCCTGCGGTTGCAGCAGAAGGCACAGAACTTGAGTGGGCAGCTGAACGACCTGATGACGGTCGAGTTGCCAGGGGCGGAAGAGACGTTTCGCATACTGCGCCGTCTCGTGAATTTCCGCCCCTCAAAGGTTCATAACGCGCGCCTATACAGCGCGCTCCATCTCGATTGGCAACTCTGCGATTCGGAGCTGGAGGCGCATCGCGGCTACCTGCGACTGGATGACGATTACGTCCGTGTTCTTACCCTGAAGGAGCTTCCCTCGGAGACACGGCCCTTGCTGTTGCAGGGACTGTTCGATATTCCCGCAAACTTCCATGTGGTCACAGAATGGCATCCGGTCGACAACGTAAAGTCACGGAAAGAGATCGCCTCCCGCCGCCGTCATCACCACAACTCGAAGACCAGCTTCGTCTCGAACCTCCAGGACCGCCAGAACACCGGACCGAAAGATGAACTGGTCGATGACTCAAAAGAGGCCGCCGTCGCCGAGCTGGGCGCGGCGCTCACCGCGCTCGGCATGGAGGGCAAGAACTTCGGCGAGTTCACGCTGTCTGTCGTGATCTACCACGAAGACCGCGCGAAGGTAGAGCACGCTGTTGCAGAATTTCAGAAACTCTTCACGCAGCATGACGGGCTGGTGTATGAGGAACGCTATAACCTCCTCAATGCGTTCTTCGCCACGATACCCGGCAACAAGCAGTTCAATCTTCGCAAGCAGTGGGCGCTCAATTCCAATTATGCCGACCTGTCGTTCCTGTTTGCCGTTGACAGCGGCTCCCAATGGAATCCATATCTCGAACGCGAGTACCTCGCCGTTCTCGAATCAACGCACGGCACGCCGTACTACCTGAACATGCACAGCGGCGACGTGGCCCATGCGCTCATGCTTGGGGCCACGGGATCGGGCAAGAGTTTCGCCACTAGTTTTCTGCTTCAGTCCGTGCAGAAATACGATCCGCTCACCTTCATCTTCGACCTCGGCGGCAGCTATGAAGCGCTAACCCGCGTCTTCGGCGGAACCTATCTCAATGTCGGACTGAAAAATCCCGGTTTCACCATCAATCCATTTTCATTGGAACCGACCGACGAGAACCAGAATTTCCTCTATCTGTTCCTGCGTGTGCTGATCGAGTCCGGTGGACGGTACGAGCTGACGCCGGACGATGAGAAGGCGCTGTTTGCCGCCATCGAGCGCGCGTACAAGCTGCCCGCCGAAATACGGACGCTAACCAATTTCGCATCGATCCTTGGCCCTCTCGGTGAGCGACTGCATCGATGGACGCAGGCGGGGCAGTTCGGTCATCTGTTCGACAACGCGGAAGACACGCTTGCCTTCACGCGCTTTCAAACCTTTAACTTCGATGGCTGGTCCGAGTACCCGGATGTGCTGGAACCGCTGCTTTTCTATGTCCTGCAGCGGGCGTCTTCCGAGATCGAAAAGCCTGCGAACGCGGCCACATTCAAGGTTTTTGTCATCGACGAGGCGTGGATATTCCTTAAGAACAACACCATCCGGGACTGGATCGTTCGGGCAGAGAAAACCTGGCGTAAGAAAAATGCGGCCATGATCCTCGCTACACAGTCCGTAGTGGAGCTGGCCGCCTCGGACATGCTGCACATCGTAAACGAGTCCTGTCCGACGAAAATCTTCCTGGCCAACCCCAACATCGACCGCAAACTGTACCGCGATATTTTCCAGTTGAATGATACGCAGCTTGAGCTACTGGAATCGCTCATCCCCAAGCGCGAGCTGCTGCTGCTGCAGCCGCGCGGAACCAAAAAACTGGTGCTAGAAGTCGATGCAATGACGTACTGGATCGCCACTAACAACTCCCGCGACAACATGTGCAAGCAGGATTACTTCGTCCGCTACGGACCTGAGCAAGGGCTACTGCGCCTGGTCCATGACTACCCAAATCCTACACAACCCCAAAAACCGTATGAGGTGAATAGATGAACCGTACCCCTATTTTTCTGCTGGTGTTGGGCCTGATTGCGACCGTCGCGCACGGTCAGCAATCAGCCCGCATCGTGCATTATCACCAGAACGACATCGTCAGCATCCGCTCCCGAATGCGTTACACCACGCTGATCCAGCTACCAGCCACCGAAAAAATCTTGCAAGTTGCCACCGGGGACAAAGACTTCTGGATCATCGATGCGGTTGGTAACTACTGTTTCCTGCATCCGGCACAGGCTGGCATCCACAGCGACCTCAACCTGATTACCGACAAAGGGAATGTCTATTCATTCCTGTTGGACGATGACGAGACTGCCGAGCCGGACTTGAAAGTGGTCATCGAGCCGAGTGACCCGTCCTCCATCGCCGCCGCGAATGGCGCGGACAAGCTGGTATCAGCTTCCGAGGTTGCTGCTGCGCAAGCGCAGGCGCGGCTCGCGCAGAGTCATGCGGTACAGGCAGTCGAGGAGTTCCGCGCCAACTATCCTACCGCGGCGCTGAAGTTCGATTACATCTTCCATGACGGCAAGCCCTTCGATGTCTCGGCGATCTATCACGACGACAACTTCACTTACATCAAGTCATCGGCTGGGGAGAAGTTCGCCGTGTACGAGGTGAAAGATGGCAAGCCCGACCTCATTACCTTTCAGTTGAAGGATGGCACCTACATTCTTCCCACTGTTGTCGATAAGGGCTATCTCGAAATCGGCAAGCGCCGGCTGGAATTCCAGCGGAAAGGACAGTAGGTGCGTGATGGGAGAGGAAAAACAAGCCCCCGAAATGCCATCGCCTGAATCTCAGGCAGCCCCTTCGGTCACCGAGAATGCCTCTAGCCTGCACGACAAGCGCGTGCGGCCTGAGGGCGTTGTGCCTAAACAGGCACAAGGATACGTCGTTGCTGGACTCGCCGTGTTGATCCTGATGGCGGTGATGTTCTCAAAGGACCACGCCAGGACTGCGCAGAAAGATGTCTTGCAACCCTCGCTGGCTGTGTCCACAGACATGAACCAGCGAAAGATTCATGAGCTGGAACAGGATCTCAGCGCCGACCAGCGCCAGAGTCAGCAGAAGGCCGGCACAGTGGCATCTCCAGGAGGCGCTGCGGATACGACAAACCCCGCTCAGGCGAGTAGTGCGGCTCCCGCTGCGCAGTTGCCGTCCCCTACTGAGCCGATCCGCGATCCAATTGTCGATGCGGAAAAGGCTCTGACTTTCAAAGCCCGCTTCGCGTCGAACCTTGTCTCCGGCAATGACAACGTTACAGGGTCTTCATCACCTGCGCCGATCGTCTCTCCCGCTGCGAACGGTGTAGCCGTGAATAACCCTGTAATTCCATCTGCTCCTGCTCTGCAGCACCCTGACGCGGATGCAAAGCGTCCTCCGGAGGTAAATGTCAACTCCGCGCACGGCCAGCCTTACGTTCTCTTCGAGGGAACCACCATCGACACTGCGCTGGTGAACCGTCTGGATGGTGAGTTCGCCGGACCGGTGAAAGTGATGGTGACGAATCCTGTCTACAGCCGGGACCGCCAGCATGTCCTCATCCCGGAAGGCACGTTCATTCTCGGTGATGCGCAGAAGGTCTCCGGCTTCGGCCAGAAACGCCTCGCCGTCGCCTTCCACCGCATGATTATGCCTGACGGGTACTCCGTCGACCTTGACCAGTTCCGCGGTCTCGATCAGGTTGGGGAAACCGGCCTCAAGGATAAGGTCAACAACCATTACCTCCAAATCTTTGGCGCGTCGATTGCGCTTGGCATCATCTCCGGCGCAGCCGAAGCGACCACGGACTCCGGTTACGAGCAGAACGGCGCGGATATGTACCGCCAAGGCATGGCATCGAGCCTTTCCGCCTCTGGCGCGAACGTACTCGATAAATTCATCAATATTCCTCCGACCATCACTATCCGTGAAGGACACCGCATCAAGATTTATCTCACCCAGGACATGCTGCTGCCCGCATATGAAAACCACGACATGCCAGGGGTGATGTGATGCGCATCGCTGCGCTCGCGCTTCTCGTGCTCGTGGTTGGCTGCGCCTCTCCCTCGCCACGGAATGAGCCATCCCCTTATCGCTACATATCCACCGCGCCGTTGCTTACGCTCGGCGCGCACAGAAAGGAACTGCCATGAAATCCACCAAACTACTTGTGTCGATTCTCGCTCTCATTGTCGCGCTTGCGCCTGCGGCGCGCGCGCAGTTTGGATCGGGCATCGTCTTCGATCCGACTCAGAGCGCCCATGCCATTCAGCAGATCGAGCAGAATGTGCAAGGTCTCCAGCCCGCGGAACAGATCTACACCTCCACCTACAAAACCATGACCCAGGTCATCGCCGCCTACAACCTCGCATACCAGATGTCGCGGATGCCGCAGAACCTCGCCGCGCGCTACCAGTCGGATTTCTCCATGTGGACCAACCTCACCAATCCCAGCCTCTCGGCGGCGAACACTTCCGGTATCACTTCGGCGTGGATCAACGCGCTCGATCTCGGGAACCCCACGCGCGCCATGTCCGCTTACAACGGCGCCGTGATTCCATTGCAGAGTTATCCCTCCGGCAGCCTGTCGGCGCTCGATTCGACGACCCAGGCCACGGTCCAGAACCAGTACGCCAGCTCCGAGATCGGGCAGACCAATGTGACCAATATGCTCTCCACGCTGGGCACCATCCGGTCCAACTCACAGACCTTCCAGCAGAAGCTGGCCAACCTCGAATCGGATACTTATTCCACTAGCCCCGGCCAGCAGACACAGAACGCTTTGCTCGGCAAAATCAACTCGGCCACACTCCTGCAAATTCATTCGCAGCAGGACACCAACCAAATTCTCGCCGCCGCCGTGCAACAGAAGGTGCTCGACGCGAAAGAAGAATTGGACGAGCGCAATCGCCTGATCAACCAGTCGATTTACTTTCAGCAGAACTTTCCCACCCTCATGCAGAATGTGACCGGCGGCGTGAGCGATTCCATCCACGCCATCTCCCTCAGCACCACAGGACAGTGAGCCATGCAGCAGAACCCCTTTACCTTTCTCAACCAGGCCATCAGCCAGTTATTGATGACGAACAGCCCTACGCTTCAGGCCACCGGTCTCGACATTTTCCGTGGACTGGCTGTGATTTTGATCGTCTGGTTCGGAATCAAGTCCGCGCTCTCCGCTGCGCAAGGGCACGGCGGCGGTTTCCACTTTGCGCAGTTCGCCGACCTGATCTTGATGATCGCCTTCGGTCTGGGCATGTTGACCTATTACTCCACGCCGATCCCCGGCGTCGGCTACAGCTTCAGCGATCTCATCACTCAGGAAGCCCTCAGTCTCTCCGGCAAGATTGAATCGCAGCAGACACAGCAGATCGCCACCGCCGTGGTTAACGCGGAACAACAACTCGGCGCACCTCCGGGCAAGTTCAGCATCCTGGAGGATCTAACTTACCTGCTCATCGTTCTGATATTGGCGGCGATGCAGGCTGTGGCCTTTGCTGTCATTGCCTATGGCTACGTTGCCGCCGCCGTCTGCGTTCTCATTGGTCCTATCTTCATTCCCTGGTTCATCGTGCCGAAGATGGACTGGTTGTTTTGGGGATGGTTCAAGGCGTTCATCGGCTTCAGTTTCTACCAGGTCATCGCCTCGGCTTTCATCTATGTCTTCTCACAAGTCCTGACCTCGATGTTCAAGGTCATTGGCAACATCAGCATCTCGAACGCATTCACGATTCTACCCGCACTGCTCGTCACGCTTTTTGTCTGCATCTACGGCCTGGTCAAGATTCCGGAGCTGACAGGAGCCATCCTTAGCGGACGCAGCGGCACATGGGTCAACCCGACGGGGAAATAACTCCATGACAGATACAAATAAGACACTTCCCATTACCGATGCCGGGTACAAATTCCTGGAACTGTATGCGGAGCCGGTTGTCACCAATACCTATCTCAAGGTGGCGATCCTTGTACTCTCCGTCGTCGCGCTCGCTTTGCTTGCGCTTCTCTATCGCGCCGAAACCGCCGCTCTGCGGCTGAAGCCGCTCGTCATCTCCATCTCCGACATTGGGCGCGGTCAGGTGATGAACTATGACGATTTCGCCAAAATTCCAGTCGAGCGCGTCAGCAAATACTATCTGGCGCGATGGACAGGGCTTTACTACGGTCGCAATCACGCCACCTTGCAGCGAGACTTTTCGCAATCGCTAGACTTCTTCTCGAATGAGTTGCAGTCTGCAACCCTGACGCGGGTGAACCAGCAGAAAATGCTCGAAAGCTTCCTGCTCGATCCGAGTGCGCCCAACGTGGACATTGAGATTGACGCGGTTGTGTTAGAGGACACCCGACAGTCGCCCTATCGCGCAGACATTGAGTTCGAAAAGATATTTCGTTCTCCGGGGGACGGACAGGAACAACGGCGTGAACGCTGGACCGCGAATGTCATCTATAGCTTCCGCAGTGAAGTCCCCAACCAGATGTTGCTTACGAATCCTCTCGGTCTCATTATCAGCTACGTCCACGAAGACCAGGCGTTTGGGAGTTGAGAACCATGCGACCAAAGAAGCCCATCCTGCTCTATTGCTCCGACCGTGAATTGCTCTCTGCTCTCGCGTTCGTGTTGCGGTTGCACCCCTATGACGTGACCGCCGTTCACGATAGCAACGTCGCGGTGGAGATAGGCACGATCAGAGATACCGCTCTCATCTGTGGGGTCCTGATCCACGCGCAACAGGCCGATCCTGCCGGAAGGCTCATTCACCGTTTGCTGGAATCGGGTCTGCATATTCCTCTGTTGCTGGTGGACCGTGCCGGAGACCTCGCACCCGTTCGCTACGCCGACATAGTGCTTTATGGCCGCAATACTACGACAGCGCACATCCTTGCTTCGCTTCAGGTGCTTTGTCGTCGCAAACCAGGACCCAAATCGCGGAGCGCTGAATGAGATATCTCTCCGTATGTTCGGGTATCGAGGCGGTCTCCGTCGCATGGCAGCCACTCGGCTGGCAGCCCGTCATGTTTGCGGAGATCGATCCGTTTTGCTGCTGGCTACTGCGCTCGCGCTATCGCGCATCGCGGCCCATCTTCATGCCCAGCCCGCATGATGCGCCCGACAAGAAAGAGGAGAGACGCCGCGCGGCAGCCATCCGCAACATCGTTGCTCTGCCTGCCGATGGCGATGTGATCAACGCGGGAGATTTCACCAGGATAGGTAAAGCCGATGTGGGAACAATCGACCTTCTGGCCGGAGGAACACCTTGCCAGTCTTTCTCCATCGCCGGTAAGCGAGCGGGACTGGATGATCCGCGTGGCAACCTCACCATCGAGTTTGCTCGACTTGCTGATCGCCTCCGGCCCGTATGGGTGGTGTGGGAGAACGTCCCCGGTGTGCTGTCGATTGACGGCGGACGGACGTTTGGAGCCTTCCTTGGGATGCTGGTCGAACTCGGGTATGGCCTCGCATGGCGAATCCTGGATGCTCGCTATTTCGGAGTCCCCCAGCGCCGCCGCCGCGTCTTCGTTGTCGGACATCTTGGAGACTGGCGAGCCGCCTCAGCGGTACTGGTTGAGCGCGCGTGCCTGTCGGGGCATTCTCCGTCGCGCCGAGAAACGAGGCAAAATATTGCCCCTACCCTTAGCGCACGCGCTCATGGCGGTGGCGGGCCAGGAACGGACTTCGACCTCGACGGCGGCCTGATTCCAAACACTGACGATATTTCTCGCTGCCTGAACGCGGGCGGCGCGGGCAGACAGGATTATGAAACAGAAACGCTAATCGCGCACTCTCTCTTCGCTGATGGATTTGACGCGGGCGAAGATGGCACCGGACGCGGGACGCCGATGATTCCGGTCGCCATCTGCACCGCGCACACGCAATCCAATGGCAGCGGCTTCTCCGATGGCGTTGCACATACCTTGGAGAGTGGAACCTCCCAAGCAGTCGCCTTCAATCTGCGCGGCAGAGAGGGTGGTGCGTTGCCGGAAGTGTCCGACGCAGCCAGCATCCGCGCTGCCACGGGAGGCAGTAGTAACAGCTACGTCGCCTTCTCGGCAAAGGACTATGGCGCCGACGTGGACGACATCGCGCCCACACTGCGTGGCATGGGGCACGGCGGGAGTCACGCCAACGGCGGCGGACAAGTAGCTGTCGCATGGTCCGGGGAACTCACTGCATCAAGCGATGTCGCGGGAACTCTTCAACGTGGCGGCGAGGGCGGAAGGGCCGATGGAGTGATGACGTCGCAGATGGCCGTGCGGCGGCTTACGCCCCGCGAATGTGAGCGTCTGCAGGGATTTCCCGACGACTACACGCTCGTCGAGTACCGCGGCAGACTGGCAGCCGATGGGCCACGCTACAAAGCCCTTGGCAACTCAATGGCAGTCCCGGTCATGCGCTGGATCGGAGAGCGCATTGCTCAAGTCGATGCCATCCTCCGTGAGCGCGGCGTGCGGAGGTCGTCATGAGCAGCGGCGCCTTCAATCCGAAGATGCAGGCACACATCTCCCAGGCGCAAAGGAATCGCGGCTTTCTTCCTGCCCTCGCAGGCACAGCGTCGGAGCCACGCAGCTTGCCTCCCACTCCGTCGCCTAAACACAGGTCCTTCGCATGGCAGGGCGCGGAGGACGATGCGGGCCATCGGAGAGCATGGTTCACCCACTCCCTGCTTTTGCAGCCGGATACATGGCAAACGACAGAACATGGTTTCACTGTAGTCCGGTTGCACGGACGCCCTTATATAGCTGCCCATCAGCAGGGTGTTTACATAGATCGCCAATTCTCCCGTATTTTTCCTGCTCACCTCCGGTCACTCGCTCAGTGCTTTTCCCGCGCCCGGCGGGAACTGCGCGGCTCTGCTTCGCTCTGGCGAGCGCCCTACGGATTTCGGTTTCCAGAAAATCTTTTGCGCACAGAACGCGCAAAACATTTTCCAGACCCTCCGAAAAAGCACCGCTTGCCCTTGGGAGCGGGGCACTCTCGCGTCGCTTCGCGCAGGAGTGTCCCGGAGGCAATCCGGGCAAATACAAAACAGGAGAAATGACATGGCACTCTACGAAAACAAAATCACTCTGAAGGGCTACATCGGCAAGGACGCCGAGAACTTCGCCACCAAACAGCAGCGGACCTTTACGGTCCTGTCGCTGGCCACCAAGTCCGGCTACAAGGACAAGCAGACGAAGGAGTGGGTGAACCACACCGAATGGCACCGCATCGTGGCTTTCGGCAAGCCTGCCGAGTACGCGAAGAACTTGAAGAAGGGCGACTATGTCCAGATAGAAGGCGAGTTGCGCAGCACCGAATTTGATGCGGAAGTTGGCGAAGGCAAGAAGAAGGCCACGGTCAAACGCCGGGGCTGGGAGATACGCGCCAGCATCGTCAGGAAGCTGACGCAGCCCCAGGCTGGCGAGAACCCCGATGCCAATCCCATCACGGAGGATGACGCCGCGTAAGCGGCGTTGTCCTCCCACGGGAGGTGCAATCATGACGCTCTTTGAAAACACCGTCATCTTACGCGGGTTCCTCGGCGGAGATGCCGACGTTCCCACCTCGGACCATATCCAGCATGATTCTTTCGCGGTGCTGGTGCTGGGCATTGTGTCAGGTACCTGGAAGAAGCAGACCTGCGAGTGGATTCCGCGCACCGAATGGCACAGGGTCATTTGTCCTGGCCCGTTTTTCTGCGGCTTCACGCGCGGCATGAAGCAGGGTGAGTATATCGAGGTCACGGGCGAGCTGCACCGCTCGGATTATGACCGGAGCATCACCGTCGCGGGCGAGCGGTTCCCGGTCACGCAGTCCACCTATGAAGTCCACGCACTCACGATACGCAGGCTGGAAGTTCCATCCATTGGCGTCGACGAGAGCGCCGAGGGTGAGGAGACGTGACTCGTTGGCTTAATTTGCGGAGAGGAGAAATCCTCTCCGCATTTCTGCTGCTATATGCCGCGTCATGATCGCGGCAGAAAGGAATCTCATGATCGCCAATGCCGTGTTCGTCGCCACGCTGATCTTTCTCGCGCTCGGCTTCTGGCTGACACGCGAGATGCAGTTCCTCATTCCCTGGCGCAGCGTCATCCTGCACAGCTATATGGGCAGCATCGCGCTTTACTGCGCTTTGCTCTTTGCCAACATCCTCGGCCTTGCCATCTGGGTCGAGCGCAAATTTTTCCTCCGCGACACAGGCCGCAAACTCAAACATTTCGATCAGGAGATACACAGTGGACATTCGGAACTCTCAGAGGAGATCGCCGCGCAGTTCGGCGAAGAGTAAGCAGGATACAAGCGGAACGCCGGAGACATTGCATCGACCCTTCACGGAATTCGATGAAGAGAAGTATATGGACTTCTCGATGGGCATGGTTGCCCGCGTCCGCGCCGCCAAAGAAGCCGCACAACGCGAGATGGAGTCCTTCGGCGATGTCTCGGAGTACGACATCACTACGCTTCAGGGGCAATTGAAAGAGGAACCTGTCGTCCCGTCGCAGCCTCCCCTCGACTTTGGGAGCAAACAGCAGGAGACAGACTGATGCGCCTCGATCTTTCCCATGACCTTCCTCATCGGCACGCGCAGGAAGTTCCGCGTTCTGCGCCACCGCTGGCGCCGTCACCCATTGAAAGGCGGCGGGAAGACCTTGCAATGCGCGCCAGTGACCGCCGCGCATTGCAGATTCCTCATCCCAGTCGCGATCGTTCTCTGCATCCCGAACGTTCCCTCGAACCCCGGCAACGAAGCATCTCCCCTGATCGTCCGATGGACCAACGCACTCGCAGGCAAGCGATCCCGCAACAGGTCGTGGGCCTGTCCTTGCGGGATGAAGAACGGAAGATGCTTGCCGAGGTGGGCCGCTTTCGCGTCATCACCACCCGCGACATCTCCGAGATCATATATGACAACCGGCCCTCCCGCATGGAACGCGACCTGGCCTTCCTGCGTGAGAACGGACTCATTCAGGTCGATGCCGTCAATGCCCGCCGCGATGGACGCGGCGGCAGAGTCGAACGCATCGAGGTTGTCACGTTAACTAAAGCGGGCCGTAACGTGGCTCGTCAGACCAGCGGGCTACCGCAGGACCAGAAACTCTATGCTGGCATGGTCAAGCCGCGCGAGGTGGAGCATGATGCGCAGATCTATCGCGCCTATCGCAAGGAGGCTGAGCGCATCGAACAAAAAGGCGGTACAAACCTCCATGTGCAGCTTGACTTTGAATTGAAGTCCCAGATTCAGAAAGCTATCCATGCTGAGCGGAAAGCTGATCCCGGACGGGATATGGCAGAGATTAAACAGCAGGTCGCCCGACAGTTCGATTTGCCTTATGTGAACGATGGCATTCAGATTCCTGACGCTCGAATTGACTATGACCTGCCCCGTGATCCTGACCGTGATGTCGATCAGGGATCACGCACCAGCCACGAAGACATTGAAGTTCTGACTGCGGCCTACCGGCCCGGCCATCTCCGCAACAAGGCGCAGGCGGGTTTCCACGTCTACGCATCGTCCTCCGACCGCGCGACGCTGACCGCGAAGATCGAGAACGACCACCACCTCATGGAACGCATTCTGGAGCTGTAACGTGACCGCCGATGCCATCACCGCTCTTGAATCGCTCGGCTACACCAAACGCGAGGCCGCTTTTATCTACCTTGTCGCCGTCCACTCCGGCTACTTCCTGCGCCGCCAGTTCGACTATTTTACCGATCGCAACAAGGGTGCGCTGGTCATGCGCTTTCTGGAAAAAGCGCGCAGCGCCGGACACATCGAGTCTCTGGATTACCGGCAGGGATGGCAGGTCTACCATCTTTCCTCGCGGACGATTTACCGTCTGCTCGACAATCCCGGCTCGCAGCTCCGGCGCAGGAAGGGCGACGCCCAGGTGCGCGCCCGCCTCATGGCGCTCGATTATGTCCTTGAGAATGACGCCGATCATTATCTTGAGTCCGACGAAGAACGGCTTCGTTTCTTCACCGAAATTCGCGGCGTTTCGCCGGAGCTTTTCACCAGCGACGACGGGAGATTGCACTCTTTGCTTGCATCCTTCCCCGTCTCGCTGGCGGACCGCATACGGCTTGCGCACTCGCCGGTGCGCTTCGCCTTCATCGATGAAGGACTGGTCTCCATAGAAAAGTTTCTTCGGTTTCTCGCTGTTGCCGACCCGGTGCTGCATGCTGTCGGCAGCTTTGAACTCGTCTATGTCTCTGGCTCTGATTTCAATTTCTCCGCCGCCAGAAACGCCTTCTGGAATCGCTTCTCCGATGCTTCACCTCGGAGTCCGCGCCTCTTCGATGAGGATGCCGACTTGGTTGCTGCGCAATCTCGCGCTCAACTCCAGGCACGCTTCACCACACTCCTGCTTGGTTGCAGCTATCCCCGGATTCAACGAAGTGAATTCAGGGGTTCTATGGAGGGTTCACATGCCGGGAGATAGAAGGCCGATCAAGTGCCTGAAGAGCAAGTACATAGCAGGAGCAGCTATAGAGAAGTGGGTAGCACATGGGCGGGAGCGACCCGGCTTCCAGCCTGCCGCGACGGCTCACGCCGCGCTGGTCGCTCCCGCCCATGTGCCCGGATGTATCTGGCGCGGATATTTCACCGATCTGTACCGGATGCGGACGAGATCAGTCACAGATCACTCACTGAATCCGCTAGGAATCTGCGAGTGATCTATCTGCGATCCACAACAGATTCGTTACACAACGAAGGGAGACACCATGAACAAATTGAAAATAGAACACGGAGTCAGCCGGATACGCCGCGCGAAACTTCAGGCATCCATTGACCAGTCCATCGCGGAAGACATCCAGGCGCTGTCGGAGTGGTCTAACAACGAACCGCAGTATGTCATCAACCAGCTTCTGCGTTTTGCGCTGACCCAGGAAGAGGACTTTCAGAAGTACAAGGCCAGTATTGTCGCAGTTCCAGCGAAGGCCCTCGGCAGCGTTAAGCCGGCAACGTCGCCATTAAGGACAGCACAGGAAACGAATCTCAAATCCGATCCGTCTGCGACGGCGCACGCATAGATAAGGAGGACAGAACCATGCGTCTGACTGCTCATTTTCAGAGCATCATGCAACCGCTGATCGAGTACCGCCTGCTGCTCTCGCTCGGCATGAGCGCGACATGCGGCATCGTGCTTCAGAGCCTCTATCCGATCCGTGCCGCCGATCCGCTGCTGCGATTGCTGGCGCTGGAGCGGCCTGCGATCTTTGATGGCCTGGTCTGGAGCTACAACCTGTTTCTGTACAGCACGCCGTTCCTCGTTTTCTCGATCCTGTTCTCGCTCACGTATGTCCACTTCTATACGCCGAGACTCAATCCGGTCTCCGGGCCTTTGCCTTCGTATCCCGACCCGCTCCTCCGCGAGGACCTGTTTCTGATCGCCGGGGAACTCCACCAGCCGTTGAAACCGAAGCCTTCATCCGCTCCTGAATGGCTCTCCATCCCGGAGCGCGGCCTTTATACCGGCATCTGCGTGGTCGGAGCAACGGGTAGTGGGAAGACGAGGGCGATCCTGCTGCCGGCGATGCGACAGCTTTTCGCGTATAAGGCGAACGATCCCAGGCGGAGACTCTCTGGCGTGGTGCTCGAAGTGAAAGGCGACCTCTGCCGACAGGTGCAGAAGATATTGAAGGAGTGCGGACGGGAAGAGGATTACGCCGAAATCTCGCTCACAGGCAATCTCCGTTACAACCCGCTCAATAACGATGCCGACCCCTATGCACAGGCATTCAACATCGCTTCCGTCATTATCGCAATATGGGGCAAGGGTAAGGAACCGTTCTGGCAGCAGTCCTATACCGATCTTGTTCGGTATGTCATCATGCTGCACCGTGTGCGCGATGGGTATGTGACCATGCTCGACATCTTCCGCACCGTCATCAGCGCCGGGACGCTCGAAGCCATGCTGACCGAGGCTGGGCGGCGTTTCACTGCTGTTTCGTTCATCGGAATCGGCAAGCCTGATTATCTGAAATATGAATCCGCGCTGGCGCCGTTCGGCCTCGCCTGGAGCGACAAGCTGAACCAGTACATAGTCCGCTCGAATCAGGAACTGGAATCGGTCATCCTACAGAAGACATCCATCGCCGCATCCTTATATAAGCGCAAGCAGGGCGACCCGGATACACGGGCCAGTTGGGAGAGCGTCCATTACTGGTATTGGGAGCACTGGAAGTTCTTTCGCGACGAGACCAAGACGGCGATCATCCAGGGCGTCGCCATCTTCCTTTCGCTGTTTGAAACCGACCGCACGGTGCGCCGCATCTTCTGCCCGCCGAAGGAACTGTACGATGGCGAGCCTTCCGCCGCCGATCCGCAGGGTGAGGTATTGCCGCCCTTCGAGGATCTGATTGAATCGGGCAAGGTCGTGGGGCTGAACTTTCCCGCGGCCCTCAACCCGGCGCTCGCCAAAGTCATCGGCACCATGATGAAGGTCGATTACCAGCGGGCCGTGATGCTGCGCATCCCGCAGATGGATGAGCACCCAGAGCGGCACTTCCGCCCTACGGTCTTCGTCTGCGACGAGTACCAGAACTTCGCCACCGTGGGCGGCGACAATCCGACCGGAGACGAGCGATTCCTATCCCTATCCCGCCAGCCGAAGTGCATTCCGCTGGTCGCCACGCAAAGTATCTCCAGCTTGAAAGAGGCCCTTCCGAATGAGGGCGTGAAGACGCTCTTGCAGGCGTTCCGTACCAAAGTCTTTCTTACCACTTCCGACCCGGACACCGCCCGCTATGCTTCGGAGCTGTGTGGCAGGACCGACAGGACGCACATCAGCTACACCGTTTCCGAATCGAGCAGCAATGCCAACGTCGGCTGGCTGAGTGGCCGTACCTCATCCAGTAAAGGATCGGTCTCCGCTTCCAAGCAATACCAGAAACGCCGGGAGCCGCTGTTCGACGAGAATGTCTTCTACGATCTCAGGAACGCGCAGGCCATCGTCGTCGCCTTCAACGGCATTCGCCCTCTGCCGCCGACATATTGCTACCTGAAGCCAGACTTTCTGCCAATCACGATGAGCTGGTTTGACCAGGAGCGGATGGACTTCGATCCCAGGAGAATGCACTCATGAGTTTTGAAATCATTATCCCGTTCCTGAAACCGATCCGGCACCTGCTTGAATCAGAATCCATCTCAGAGATCATGGTGAATCCGGACGGCACGGTCTGGATAGAGGAAGACGGACGCATTCAGGCCCTTTCCGGCATCCGCTTTGACGAAGGCGCTCTGCTGACTGGCCTCGAAGTAATCGCCAACCGTTTTGGGAAAAAGCTGGATGCGGACGCGCCCATCATGAACCTGCGCCTTCCCGATGGCAGTCGGTTAGCCGCAACCATTCCGCCAATTGTTCATCCGCAGCCGCTCGTGACGATCCGCAGATTTACTTCGCGGAATTTCAAGATGAAAGACCTGATTGAGCGTGGAATGCTGACGGCGGGGCAGGCAGAGACCCTTGCCGATGCTGTCCGACGCGGCGATAACATACTGATCTCCGGCGGGACTGGAACCGGCAAAACGACGCTTCTCAATGTTCTGGCTGATGCGATCCCGGAAGAGGAACGCATCCTGATCATAGAGGACACCGCCGAGCTGTACCTCCGTAAACCGCATGTGATTGCGGAAGAGGCCCAGACCGACACTCACAGGAAGCCCGTCACCTTCGACGATCTGCTGAGAGCTGCCTTGCGCCACCGCCCCGACCGGATCATTCTCGGTGAAATTCGTGGGACTGAAGCCCGCACTCTGTTGGACGCCATGAATACCGGACATCGCGGAGTGCTCGCCACCATCCATGCCAGCAGCGCGAAAGGCGCGTTGCTCCGGCTCCGCACTCTGCTCATGCGCGGAACGTCTTCCCTGATACCCACAGAAGCCGACGCTGAGATTCATTCATCTATTCACCGCGTCGTCCACATCGACCGTCACGGAGCACAGCGCCAGATTCAACAAATCCTCGACCTCGATCCTTCGATCAGAAACCGTTAACGACCCATCCGTTATTTGTGCGATGGAGTGGGATGCTCCGTTGTTTCCCGACCTCACCCAGTGTTGTACTGATAGACGGAAATGCCTGACCGACTTCAGGCAGTTTCGCCCAGGCCGCGAGGTCGGGGATTTTGTAGGTATAGGTCACGGTTGTCTCGGAATAGTCGCCCCGCGTCACAGGCTCACTCCAGTTCACAATCGTGCCCACCTTTTCGTGGCCGTAACAGAATCCGTCCGACTGCCCAAATGTGCCCCGGACTTTCTGGAAGGATTTCTGGCCCTCACCGCTTACCGTATATCGTTTAACTGGCTGTGGCTTATGTGGACTCAATGACAGTGAATTCGCCGGGGTCTGTACGAGCGCAGTTGTATTTGAGGACTGCACCAGGCCAGCGCGCTCCAAAGCAGCTAGTTCAGCGGCCTCACCTGATTTGTCATTCCAATTCGTTGCAGGCACATCGAACGGAAATTGACCGTCTACAGCCACACACGCCGTGCCATGTGCAACAAGGTATTGATCGATGGCGTTTCGCAGGTTTATTTCGTTCGGCTTCTTTGTACTGTTACAGCCGGAGAACAAGATCAGACTGGAAGCAATCAGCACAGTCCATTGGCGCATCCGAGCCACCCCTCCCAGGCACCAGCGACTGACACGCTCGTTCGCCGCATGGCACCCGATTCTTTGTTGTAAGCAGATTCACTCCGAACACGCTCAATGTCAACCCAACTGATTTGACCGCGATCAATCTGACTGCCCAACAAGATCATTCCGACCTACAGGTCCGACAAAGCTTGCAAGGGATAACCGCATCTAAACAGGCGGATACCGCTGAAGCGTTTGCACATCTCCCTCATGAGTGCGATAAAGTTCGCCTTCAGCCTTCAGACTCAGTTGGAGTTTGATAGAGAGCGAAACGCCATCCGTAAACCGGATGTCCACCTCCGGCGCGCCTGATGGATCGTAGATGTAACGGATTCGCTCAATGGTCTTGCCCGCCGTCTCTGGGAATTCCAAACAACAATTGTTCATACTGTCCTCTGTCATTTTTTGATACGCCGACTCAACCAAGTCGGATGTGCGGTGTACTGAGAAGCATTCCCGATTTTGGGGAATGAGTCAACAGTCCCGCAATCTCAGTCTGTGAACAAAGGCGATGCAGCATACCAACGAGCGTATCAAGCATTCTTGAAACGCTTGATAAAAGCGCGACACGACGCCGGTTATCTGCAGGAAGAGGTCGCCAAGCTCCTTGGCAAGCCGCATTCTTTTATCTCGAAATGCGAACTTGGAGAACGACGGTTGGACATCATCGAATTGCAGAAAATCGCAAAGATATACGGTAAAACGATCCATTATTTTTTGGGCGAGGACTAAGATACTCCCTTCACTTTCCGGGAATCTTCCCTGGCTAACGCTGGAGTTGAAGCAGGCACTCGCCTCGGATGACCCCCTTCAATGAGCCGAAGCGACGTATCAAGCAACTTTTGCAACAAGGGCGACCGATTATCTTGGCGGATGAACACGCCGCATCGCCGCGTGAGTACGTGCGTTGAAAGAGGCTTTACTGTGATCCCTGGCTGGCCAGTAATCGACGTACCGGGCAACAAGCAGATACCTGTTTTCTGCTCCACGTAGGCCAGAGCCTCCGGCGCTGAATACGCATCAGCCACAACGCGGAGATCAACCCCGAAATCTGCAAAATGATCTTCGATTTCCCGATGGCGTTCCGGCCAAGGTTCTCTGGAGATGGCAATGATCGATTCGCCGTCGAAGTCGTTTGGATAGATTATGGACTTTACCGCGAGCCTGTGACCCACCGGGATGCAAGCAACCAACGGCTCTTCGTAAATAGTACGGGCAAGCAGTTCGGGCGCGCGGATCGGCAGAATGCCAAAGCCGGCATGAAGCGATCCTTCGATCACTCCTCGGACAGTGGTCGATGTCAGGCCGCTTCGGTGTTCGATATGCACCAACTGTTTGTCCTCGATGTGGATATGCATAATGGCCGCGATCAGCCGGGGTGGGAGATTGGTCGAGTGCCCAACCACCAGATGATGGTTCCTGATCGCCTGCCGAGCATGAACCTGTTCTTCAGCAAGAAGAACCTGATCGACTGCCTTCCTGGCGTCTTCGTGAAATAATTCGCCGTCCACCGTAAGAATCAGACTTCCTCTAACACTTTGAAAAAGACGGATATCAAACATATCCTCGATATTATCGAGTTGTTTTCGGACCCCGGAAGCGGAAAGTCCAAGCTCATCGGCAGCGTCATCTATGTTGTGTCGTGCCGCGACTGTCATAAGTGCTATGAGATTGTCGAGTTTCACCTTGGGCCGACGCATCCTATTCACCTGAATGCTCTTCTGTTGAAGACCACATAGATTTTGCTTCATAAGTGTCAGCCCGCTGCGGGCTCACGGTGTCCAGACAGCCGTCTCCCAAGGCATCGTCGGAGATGTTCCTATTTGTAAAACAATGCCAATCCAAGAATCAGCACCAGGAGCATTCCGATTAACGCGTTATAAAAGTTCAAATAGCCGGATTGCAGAACACTGATTTTATCGGCGGCTTTTCTCACCAGGCGCGTCAGCGGCGCGAACAGATACGGTCCAAAGATCGGGGCAACCTCCTGATTGAAGATCAAACGGGTCACGAAGTATGGCCCGTGATCGTATTCGCGCTCAAGATTATGGGTTGGCCCGTAGATGAATCCGTAGAACGTCCGCAACGCATTTGAAAATGCCAGAGAAGTCGTGGCAATACGGCGCGCATCTTCACGTCGGCCACCCGACCAAACCGGCACGCGGCGAACCCGAAACAGCCGTCGACTGAACAGGAAGAAGGCAAGCGGAATTAACGCCAGAAGCGGGCCGGCAATGATCATTATGGCCGGTGAGATGAAGGCAAAATTTCCGCTTAACGGAACCAGGACCCATCCGCTCTTCATAAGAGCCGCGGCGTTGACTCCAAACAGAGAGTGGCTTGCTGGCCCAAGTGCTTGTATCCACCACGGCATGCCTACCGCCAACCCGAGCACGCACAGACCAAGAAAGAACACACTGCCGCATCGTGCTGGAGAGAGATGCGTTGGATGGGTATGCCCATCTCCCAGCAGTCCCACGCCGAAGAGCTTGGCGAAGGTTGCCAAAGCAACGGCCACGACCAATGCCAAGCCAGCAGCAGCCAGGGCAATCGTCAGCCGCGCAGCGATTACCTTCACCTGCATTCCTTGGAAGAGGGTCTGGAAAGCATACCATTCGCTGACGAACCCGGCCTGGGGAGGAAGCGCGGCAAGGCTCATCGCCGCAAAGAGTGCGCCAACTCCGAAAAAGACCGAAGTGTTTCGCAACAGACCTGTTTGCCGAATGGCATAGCTGCCATTGACCGAATACACTCCATCGGCAGCGAGAAAGAGCGTTCCCTTTGCCAAACTGTGTGCGGCCAGATGCAGAAGGCAAACGATCCACGCCAAGCCAGCGGGGCCAGGCAATCCGCTGACAGCGAACAGCAAGGAAACACCCAGGATCGCGACGGCCACGCCCGCATTTTCAGCAGAGGAGAGGCTCAACAGCCGCCGCCAATCCTCTTCCTGGAAGGCATTGAAGATGGTCAGAATCGCGCTGAGGATGCCGACAATGATCATGATGATGGCAACGCTCATCACCCACACTCCGGTCCGGGGAAGCCATTCGAGTACGCTGCGCGCGAGCGAGTAGAATGCAGCATTGAGAACGATGCCGGAGAAGATGACGCCCGTCGCGCCACTGCCGGAGCCATACGCGGCTGGAAACCATTCGTAAAACGGCAGCACGCCCAGCTTGGCGCCAAAGCCAAACAGCAGCAGCAAACCAACGATCAACGCGCCTGAGGTGGGCCACACCCGCGGCGCCGTCAAGCTTGCGAAAGAATAGGAACCAGCATGGTTTCCCAGGAGCAGCAAGGCGAGCAGAATTGCGACGGCTCCCACTTCCAGCAGCGAGAGCATAAAGAGCATGGGCCTGCCGGAGGATGGTGAAACACCTTCGCCGAGGATCATGACCGCTCCGCCAATGCTCATTACCTCCCAGGCGATCAGGAAGGACATGGCATCCTGCAAACCGAAGACTCCGAGTGCACCGAGGAGAGTAAGCGAGAGGCCAGCCAGCCAGTATCTTTTTGCCGGTCGCGAAGATGCGGTGGTGTTCAAGGCCGCCGCGAAAAGCGCGGTTAGCAGGCCAAACAGCAAGAGCCAACAGCCACCGGCGTCCAAGTGAAACTTCACCGGCGTATCGCCTACGCTGAATCCCAGCACAAATGTCGGCGTTGCCGCAGGCAGGCCCGTCAAGCACGCCGCGACACCGCAGGTGCATCCGAGCACGATTCCCGCGCGTGCCAGCTTCCCGTTCGACTCCAGCAATGCCGCCAAGAATGAGAGGCCCCAGAACGCTGCCATCGCAAATAGCAATTCATTTTGCAAAGTGGCCTCCCTGGACGAACTGTGCCGCACGGTTGAGTAGTAGGAGCAAAGAGTGGATTATCGCCGCAGGATTGGGCGGACAGCCCGGCACATAAATGTCTACGGGCAAGATGCCTTCGACGCCATGTGCGCAGCTGTATCCGCCACCCGTCGCGCCCCCTGAGACAGCGCAGGTTCCCATCGCCATCACCCATCGCGGTTCGGGCATCGCATTGTAGGTTTCGAGCAGCGGCTCGCGCATTGCATAGGTGACTGAACCGGTTACGAGTAATAAGTCAGCGAAACGCGGCGATGGGGTGAAAAAGATTCCCAGTCGATGAAGGTTGTAATAGGGATTGTTCAGCGCCTGCAATTCAGATTCGCATCCGTTGCAGGAACCTGCGTCTACATGACGAATATGCAGGCTGCGCCCGAAACATTTTTGAATTGTCTTCGTCAGTTCGTCGGCCGGTTTCGAGGCCAGCGCTTCTGCCCAAACCAGGTCTTCGCGGTTGCGCACGCCAAAGGCCCAATCTTCGGACTTCATCAGCGCATCATTCGGACAGGACTCTATGCAGAGCTGGCAGCCGATACATTTCCCATAATCGAGGGTAAGGCGCTCACAATCTCGTCCGGCTTCAATCCCAATCGCTCCGGGAAGACACACCTCTGTACAGGCGTGGCAATTCTCCTGGCAACGATCCGGCTGGAAACGTGGCAGACCCAGCACCCCTGGCTGGACTTCCGCATTTTCCTTTCCCGGCCACGAAGTTGTGGCGATTCCTCGGTTCAACCCATACAGAGTCCAGATCGGCATATTTTCTCCCCAATCCTCTAGCGGTCGCAGCCAGCCATTGTCAGGCCGAAGCTTGCCTCGTTGATCGCGTAGTCCATCATGTTGGTGTCGTGTACCGTGAACGGAAATACGCGCCAGTTGGAAAATGACGCGGACTTCACCTTGACGCGCACCAATTTGCCTGTCGCGTCGAAATGCACGCAGTAGTAGATTGACCCTCGTGGGCCTTCACACCATCCAAGTCCTTCGCCTCCCGAAGGCAATGTGATCTCCGTCTCAATCGGTCCTTCCGGCATGGCGTCCAGCGCACTGAGCAGAAGCGCCAGGCTGCTCCGAATTTCTTCCATGCGGATCTGAGAGCGGGCATGTGCATCGCCTTCCGTCCGCATGGGTATCTCCATCGAAAGCTGGTCATAGGCAGCATAGGGATGGTCACAACGCAAATCGTGCTGGATGCCGGAAGCTCGTTTGATCGGGCCGGTCGCGCCCTGGTCGAATGCGATCTGGTGCGGTAAATGGCCAGTCGTGATCAAGCGGTCAAGATGGCTGTTCGTGTTTTCGAGCGCAGCCATGTAGTCCGTGATATCGGGTTCCAACGCACGCAGACGCGCGGACAACGCACTCAAGTTTAGGTCGCGCCGGAGACCGCCGGGCTTGAGCAGCCCGCGCAAGAACCGGCTGCCAGTGAAAAAGCCGTTCAGTTGTTTGCATTGTTCGGCAAGGAGCTTGCCCTGCGCTTCGCCCACTTTGAGCGTTGTCGTGTGGCAAAGATGGCCGAGATAGTGGAGATGATTGTAGAGACGCTCCAACTCCGCCAGGATGGTCCGCAAATAACGGGCGCGCTCGGGAACCTCACATTGGCTGGCTGTTTCGATTGCCTGACAAAATGCGAGCGCATGGGCAACACTGTCCACGCCGGAAATACGTTCCGCGATCAATGTACCCAGGACGGGTGACAGCCCTTCAAAGCGCTTTTCCATTCCGCGATGTTTGAAGAACAGACGTGGATGACAATGCAGAATCGCTTCGCCGACGTAGTAGAAGACGATCTGCGCCGATTCAAGCACGTCCGCCCTTACAGGACCGAATGGCAATATCTGGACATCGCTGCCCTCTACAGGTGGCAAGTCCCACGGCTGCTCGGTATATGGAATCATTTCGTCTTTCGGATAGCGTGGGTCGAGCGGCGGAACCGACGGATGAGCGCCTTCATGCAACACGAGGGGACGAGGTTCAGGATGCCCTTGAAAGGGGATTCCGCAGAGGTCCGTCATTTCACGCTCGTACCACCCGAGGAGCGGGATGCTCTTTGCAAGCGACTGAAGTTCCTGCGAACCCTCGGCAAGCTGGCATCGCAAGAGTGAAAACGACTTACGTGGGCCTTGGTCTGCGAGATAAAGGATCTCAGGAGGTGCGCCAGGTTCCGGGAACCATGCGTAGGCCATCTGCAGGCGCGCGCCGTTTTCGACGAGGTGCTGGCAGGCGTGCGGGACTTCATTCGGTTGGAGTGTCCGTTCTGTCGCGCCCCTCACTGGCCACCTCCCGCCAATTCGAGCGATATCTTTAGGAAGACATCCCACAAGCCATGTGGCCACCAAAGGCCCAGCACGAGTATCGGCAGGAAAGCCAGCCACATCGGAAGGGTTCGCCAGACTACCCACGGCAATTGACGTACTGGCTGCTCCGGCGCCTCGTCAAAATACATAGCGCGGAAGTGCGCGAGGAAACCGATGAAAACGACGACCAGAAACACCACGAACAGCACTGCGGCCCAACGATAGGGTCCGGCGATCCCGGCACGCAGGATGGTGAATTCGCTCAGAAAAAGTGCGAACGGCGGTGCTCCAGCGATTCCCACCGCACCCAGCAGCCAAAGAGTTCCGCTTACCGGAAACGTCTTCAGCACATGCCGGATGCCCGAGATTTCTTTTGTTCCATACGCGCGCATCGCATTGCCAGCGCCGAAGAACATCAAGGACTTGTTCATGGAGTGATTCAGCATGTGGTAAAAGGTTCCTGCTACACCCAGCACTCCGCCAAAACCCAGTCCGAGTGCTTGTACGCCGATGTGTTCAACGCTGGAATACGCCATCAAGCGCTTGACGCCTGTTTGCCTCACGATGAAGAGCGCTGCCAACACAAAGGAGAAAATCCCGAACGCGACCACTGCGGTATGCGCGAACCGGCTGATGGATGCTCCACTGACAACGCCGAGAAAACGCGCAATACCCAGCATGGATGCATTCAGCAACGCTCCGGAAAGCATGGCGGAAACAGGCGCGGGAGATTCGCTATGAGCATCCGGCAACCATGTATGCATGGGCGCCAGGCCCGCCTTCGTCCCATAACCGACAAGGACCAGTAGAAACGAGATGAGGAGCAGAGGTTGGTAGACTTGCGGGGCCGAGGTGTGGAGCGCGGCCCATGTCATCGCGTAACGCGGTCCCAGGACAAACGAACCACCCCAATAGAAGAGCACCGTGCCAAGTAACGCCAGCGTAATTCCGCCGGAGACGACAACGATATATTTCCAGGCAGCCTCAGTGCTTTCGGCTTCGCGCTCAAATCCGACTAGAAAGGTGCTGATGAGGGTCGTCAGCTCAATCGCAATCCAGTAGACGCCGACATTGTTCATGACGCAGGCCGCCAGCATCGTAAAGGCGAAACCGGAGAACAATGCATAAAACAATGGGAGGCGTTTCTCCTCGTTGAGAAGCCTCATGTAGCCGACGGCATAAATGGAAGAGAGCGCGTACACAATTGAAATGCAGAGAATGACCCACGCGCCCAGCGTGTCGATCCTTATGTAGCTGTGCCAGAAAACGACAGTGCCATGCAGTGTTTGCAGGATCAGCGGCACACTCAAAACAAGATCGATGATCGCGGCGGCGACCGTTGCATATTCCGCAACCCGCGAATGGCGCAAAGCCATCGACAGTATCGTGGCTGCGAGCGGCGCGGCAAACAAAATTAGAAATAACTGCTGTGCCATGTCGCCTCAGCCCACCAATCGATTGAGTTCACGGCTGCTGGTGGTGCCTGCATGCACCACCAGAAAACGGACCAGCATACCGAAGCACGCCACCACAATGAGCAGATCGAAAAGTATGACGATTTCGATCAGCAGAGGCATGCCCGGCACAAGAATCTGTGAACCGAGGAAGATGCCGTTCTCCAGCACCAACAGGCCGAGAATCTGGCTGACCGCCTCGTCGCGCACGGAAAGCATCAAGAAGCCGATGAACTTCATCGATAGCATGATGGTGAGGGCAAGCACGACCACATGGGCGGCGGACGTGGTCTGCCGGCTCATATGGTTGGCGATCACAAATGCGAACATCACCAGAAAGGCCCCGACGACCAGGCAGGAACTCGGCTGGAGGACCGCATGAATTTCGCGTTTGACATGCAACCTGTCGACGATGCGCATCAGTAAGTACGGCAACACCAGGCCGCGAAAAAGCGCCGTGAGCACCGCGATCACATAGAGTTCTGGATAACCCGCGAAATATCCCACGGCTGCGGAGAGTGCAGCAATCAGCCATGATTGGACAGCAAAGGCATACACGTAATTGCGTAGCCAATGCGACCCCAGCATTACAAAAGTGAGCAGCAGACTGACAATAGCCAGGGAACTGAAGATCGATGCCTGCAACGAATTCAAGTGTGCCAAAAACATCGAATTCTCCTCATAACAACTGACTGGAGACAATTGCAAGAATGGCAAAAAGAAATCCTGCGGCCAGAGGCTCTTGATAGCGGTAGAAGCGAAGACGGGACTGCACAGTCTCCACAATCACAACGACGAGTGCCACCAGGAGGAACTTGAGCAGCAACGTGACGATAGAACCGAATTGCCCAAACGCCGATCCGAGCTGCGACATTCCCCAGGGGAGCAGGAACACATTGCAAAAAATGGTATAGAGGATGAACTGCTTCATCATGGACGCCCACTTGAGCAACGCAAGCAATGGCCCCGAGTATTCGAGAATGCGGGCCTCGTCGATCATGTAGATTTCCAGATGCGTGCTCGAATGCACGGGCAACCGGTCGGTTTCCACCAGCAGCAGCGCAAAAAAACCCAATATCAGGAACAGGTGTGCGGGACTCCAGTATGCGGAAGCGCTGCCAAGCAGCAGATGGTTGACGACAAAAGGCAGCATGGACTTGGCGAGCAGACTGATTCCCACAAACACCAGAATCAGTGTTGGTTCAGCAAGAATCGCAAGCATGGCCGTCCGGCTCGATCCGATTCCGCCGTAGACATTTCCCGTGTCCAGCCCAGCAAGAATGACGGCGAAAGAACCGAGTGTTAGAACCATGCCTCCGCCCAGAATGTCGCCCATATCGGAGAGTGGCAACGGTCGGTCGGTAAGCACGGGAATCAGAATCGGCACAACCAACATGGCCGTGAACGAGATAAATGGGGCGATGAAATAAATCCAGGAAGCCGATTCCGGCACGACGGATTGTTTATGGAAAAACTTCCAGAGATCGCGGTAGGGCTGGAAAATGCTAGGACCGCGACTCCGCTGAACTCGTTCCTCGGTCTTCAAAATGAAGCCTTGCAGCAGCGGCGCCAGCAGGAGGACACACACGACCTGACCGATTTGAAGGAGGACGTTGGAGAAGATCACGCCAGACTCCCGCTATTCTGGCGATCGGGAAGAAGCGAACCGAGAACTGGGCGGGCGACATTTTTCTTGCGTTGGCAGGAGTGGGTCTCAGTCTTCTTCATGGCATAGCTCCCTCTTGGGGTAGGAGTCATCAGCCATGAAGGCGGTTATACGGTGGACCTCATCACCTAAAGCGAATTGTATGAATCACAATCTTCAAGCTCCGGCCTTGCAGTTGTCAAGAAATTCACATCGTAGCTGGTAGGTAAGGTTGAACCCACCGGGGCTCAACAGCAGGCGCAAGCTTTACCGCGCCAGGCAGCGCGGCCTTCCTTGAGGAGCAATGGTACGGCTACGAGCGCGGCAAGCGAATCAAACCATGCGAAATGGAAGATTGCGCTGATCGCCACCCCGGTCAACGCAATCATCGCCAGATAAGCACATGTGGCCGATTGCACCGCATCGGCAGCCAGGGCGGAATTGTTGCTGCGGCGTGCTTCCCGGCGCTTCAGCCAAGCCAATATCGGCATCACGATCAGCGCCGCCAAGGTGATTCCGATACCGAGAGGGCTCGGCTCGGGACGTTGGCGCAGGGCCAAAGAAACAATGGCCACGATGCAAACAATAAGAGCAAGAGCAAACAGTAGAGCGCCAGCAGCACGGGCTGCGTTCCGTTCGGTTATGGAAACTCGCGGCAGAAACTGCCAAATGACCACTCCCGCAGACAATAACTCCACGAAGCTATCGGAGCCGAATGCAAGCATCGCGGGGCTGTGTGCCGCCGCTGCCGCATAGAGCGACAGTCCGCACTCTACCAGCATCCATATAATGGTGATTCCCTGAAGCCAGAACACCGCTCCGGAGCGGTGTTCTGGCGGTCGAGGCACGGCGCTGGATTCTGGAAGTCTGGTTTCGATCTGGATAAACTCGGACATCTTGCTTAGAGCATAGCTCTTGATTCGTGGGCGAAGTACAAGCCGGCTCGCTGTCACAGCGTATCAAGCTTCGGTCTCGCTCGGCTAACGATAGCCAGAGATGGAAATAATCCACTCATGCCGAGTTGACAATTGCAGTGGCGGCATCTTACCTTGAATGCGTGCTGTGGTGAAGGAGTTCACCCTTAACCGCTGTCCTTCCGTATAAGCCGGACAGATGATGACTCCTGACAGGGAACCCTGTCGCGGAGTTGTGTCTGCCGCGCGATCCCTGTTCAACCCTGACACTTGAGTTTGCTGACCGCGTTTTGGTCCGCAATGCTGGGTATTGTGAACATGAAGATCGCTAACATTGCCGGCGTCCACGCAGACTTTGAGACTTTCAAGGTTCTTCCACGGTGTTTGCCGTCCGGGGAGATGGGCCGCTCAAGGCTCAACTGGTATCCCCTGCCCATTCCGAAACACAGTGGCCAAGATTCGGGCTTAGCCGATCTTAGCTCCCGTTCAGGAACAAGTAACCAAACTCATAACAATCGGCGACCTCTCGGTCGGGAAAGACTGAACAATGGCTGAAATCGAAACACTCGAAGCGCTCGAAATTCTGGATTCACGCGGAAATCCCACTCTGGACGTGACCGTAACTCTGAACAATGGCGTGAAAGCGACGGCCAAAATTCCGTCTGGAGCATCCACCGGCAAACGAGAAGCGGTGGAACTGCGAGACGGGGACAAGAAGCGCTACGGCGGTAAAGGGGTCTTGAAAGCGTGCGGGTACGTGGAAGGCGAGATACTGAATTCTGTTCGCGGTATGGACCCGAACGACCAGAAAGCGTTAGATGCGGCGCTCTGCAAGCTTGATGGAACGGCGAACAAATCACGCCTGGGAGCGAACGCCATTCTTGGTGTCTCGTTAGCCTCAGCCCGTGCAGCCGCAAAAGATCGCGGTATTCCTTTGTATGCGCATCTCAGCAGCGATACAGACTACATCCTGCCTACCCCGATGCTGAACGTTTTGAACGGCGGCAGACACGCTGACAACAGCGTCGATTTTCAGGAATTCATGATCGCGCCCGTCGGTGCTCCTTCCTTTAGAGATGCCTTGCGGGCAGCCGTTGAAACCTTCCATGTCCTAAAGTCCGTACTACAGCTAAAAACATACAGCACAGCAGTCGGCGATGAGGGTGGTTTCGCTCCTGAGTTGAAGTCGAATGAAGAAGCCATTGATCTCATTTTGGAGGCGATCCACAAGGCCGGATACAAGCCTGGCGAAGACATCGCGGTCATGCTCGATCCAGCCGCCAGCGAGTTTTTTGAAGACGGCACATATGTCTTCTGTAAATCCGACCAGAGCCGCAAGGAACCTGCTGAGATGGTGGCGCTCTGGAGAGAGTGGTTGCAAAAGTACCCCGCTATCTGGTCTTTGGAAGATGGACTTGGCGAAGAGGACCGCCAGGGCTGGCAGCAATTGACGAGAGAACTTGGCGACCAGATACAGCTGGTCGGTGACGATAACTTTGTCACTAATCCAGAATTGTTCCGGCAGGGTATTCAAGACGGAATCGCCAACGCCATCCTGATCAAGCTGAACCAGATCGGGACTGTGACGGAGACGCTTGAGTGCATCGCTCTCGCACAAGAGCACGGCTATGGGGCTGTGATTTCGCACCGTTCGGGCGAGACGGATGACACCAGCATTGCCGACCTGGCGGTAGCAACCGGAGTAGGGCAGATCAAGACAGGTTCCGCGAGCCGTGGCGAACGCATTGCCAAATATAACCGCCTACTGGCGATCGAACGCGAGCTGGCTGGTAAAGCACGTTATGCAGGAGCCAGCATCTATAGCCGATGGAGGAAGCCTTTGCAGTCGGGGAAACATGAAATTCACGCTCGGAAGCAGCAGGTAAAAGCTTGAGGAATCCCACGGGTGTTGGAGTCCACCCCTAACCGCTCAATTGGGCAAATGACTCCTCGAAGTTCTTAGGCACTTGGAGGAGTTATGCCCGAACGAGACCGGAACGTTACGATGACACGACACGCTGGCGAGTTGAACGAGAATCAGCAAAGACGCCTTCGCATCTCGTGCCAGTATATCGACAAGCTGCTTTCCGATATCGAGGATATTCTCCACGAGGCGACCTCTCAGTCGCCCTTTCCCCGTCACATCGTGGATGTCAGCCCTGCACAGATTCGAGTCCTTGAGGACTACATTCGCCGTATTCGCTCTCAGTTAGTTCACGCCATCGCATGGCAAGACATGAAGCCGGAACCATCCGATATTCCGGCGACACGGGCGGTGCTTACCTATTTAACATTTATCGACATCGCCATTGAAGAACTTAAACCGAAGTACATGCGAGGTTCTGGAGCAGTTCCTGAAGATGCGGTCAATGAACTGAATGGTGTGGTACATGAACTTCGCTCGGCGGTCGATGGGATGCAGGGCTATCTCAAGCAGGAACTCGGCACGAATCTCGAGCAACGTCTGCAGCAGCTAGAGAAGACAGGTTATGACATGGGGTTGCTTCGCCTGCTGGAGCAAATTGTCACCCGCGACGGCCTGGTTGAGTTCCGGCCAAGGATCGATGCACTCGCTTCTCGGATGGAAGACGATAGCTTCGAGGTTGCTCTCTTCGGGCGGGTCAGTTCCGGGAAGTCTTCACTCCTTAATGCGCTTCTCGGTACAGATGTATTGCCCGTCGGCATCAATCCCATCACGGCGGTTCCAACGAAGCTCCGCTATGGCACAGAGCTGAAGGCGGCCGTGTCTTACGGAGATGGCCGGAGCGATTTGGTCACGGTTGAAGAACTGGGTCATCTGGTCACGGAGCAGGGGAATCCTGGGAATCTAAAGAACGTTGTGCGCGCGATTGTGGAGGTTCCTTCTCCGCGTCTCAAAGAAGGCATTCTCCTGGTGGACACGCCGGGATTGGGGTCATTGGCGAAACGGGGAGCGAGAGAAACACTGGCCTATCTTCCATCCTGCGATCTCGCTCTTCTCTTGATCGACGCTGGCGCTACGCTGAACGAAGAAGATATTGGCACTCTGCGGCTTCTCTACGAGGCCGGCGTTCCTGCGCTGGTTCTTCTCAGCAAGTCGGATTTGCTCGCGGAAGCGGACCTTCATCGGGCGATAAGCTATATCCAACAGCATGTCAAACACGATCTCGAACTGGATGTTGTGATCCATCCGGTAAGCGCACTGCCGAACAGCTCGACGATACTAGACCAGTTTTTCGAGCGAGAGTTGGTTCCGCGCTTCGATCAGGCACGGGTTCTTCGAGAAGCTTCGGTAGCACGGAAGATAGGCGCCCTTCGGGAAGCCGTCAAAGCTGCTCTTGAAAGTAACCTCAATCGCGAGAAACGGAGCGCGGTTCAACAAAACAAGTTGGACACGCCTGAGATTGAATCGACCTTGCGAGTTATTACCGGAGAAGTGGGCGAGTTGAGCACGGCCCTGGATCGGACATTTCGTGAATTTGGCGAACGGCCAACTAATGTTCTGGATGGCGCTACGGACCACGCCATAGAATGGCTACGCAGCAATTCTGAGAACCCTTTGCCTCCGCTGCAATTGTCCGAATGGATTCACGACGTGGTTTGGACCTTCGTGCAACCGCCTATCGAACGTTTGCGCTCCGTGGGCGGCCACGCCATAGAAACTCTCCAGAACGCCGCCAGGGAAATGGGTCGCATGGATGCTCCGTCACGCGAGGATTTAGAACTTCTGCTGCGCGATATGCCGCGCTTTGAACTCGCAGTTCTTCCGCAGCCGATCCGTCTTGGCCCTTGGAAGTTTCTCGGCGAAAGCATTGTGCGCTCTCGAATCAAGGCAAACTTGAATGACTCGATAGGTTCCTTGTTGAAGGACGAACTTCACCTCTACGGTCTAGCTTTGTCGCAGTGGAGCAGGCAAGTTACACGGAAGTTGGAAGCTATGGTGAACTCTTATGCGGATGCCTATCGCGTGCAAATCCATCGCCTGAACGGTACGTCCGAAAAAGTGATCAATGCCGACCAGCTTGAGGAAGATTTGGCTTTGCTGACAAATTGGAACCCGGCCAGCAAACTTGAGCTTGCTGAAAAACGAGCATAAGTAAGGAGAGAGTGAACTTGCAGAAATATTTGTTTATTGCTATTGGAGGCTCTCTTGGAGCCATCGCTCGTTACTGGGTTGGTGCAGCCATAGCCGACCGGATGGGAACCAAATTTCCCTACGGGACATTTGTGATCAATATTACGGCTTGTCTGATCATTGGCTTTTCTTTAGTGTTTCTGGGTCGGCGCACAGAATTAAGTTCGGCGTGGCGATTCCTGATTCCGGTCGGCTTTGTCGGCGCCTACAGCACGTTCTCGACCTTTGAATGGGAGACATTTACGACCCTCCAGACCGGCGCGTTCTTCTTGGCAGCTCTTTACGTAGCACTCAGTTTCTTTCTTGGGCTCATCGCCGTGTGGTGTGGAGTATTGCTTGCGAGGGCAGTTTCATGAGAGCGAACAAAATCATTTCCTACAATTCCATCTTGCAAGTGCTTCCGGAGTCCGGTTGCCCGTTTTGCCGATTCATGAAGAATTTTCAGGCGGCATTGCTCCAGGACCCGGCAACGCGACAAGTGGGACATCTATGCAATTTCCATGCCTGGGGCCTGGCAGCCTCCCAGGATGCTGCAATTGCAGCCGAACTGTTTCTGGGATTGCTTCGGGAACGATACGAAACATTTATCGGTTCGCCGTGCGAGATGTGTCATGTGCTTCAGGAGGAAGAGGATCTGCGCATTCGTGAGTTTGTGAGTTGTCTGGGCCAGAAGCAAGTTAAGGAATGGTTGCGATCCCAGACCGCATGTTGTATTGCACATGGAATGAAACTGAAGAAATCCGTCCCGCCGGTGGCGGCGGCGGCTATTGAGGCGATTCTCGAAAGTCATCGAAGGCAACTAACGGAAGATCTCACCAGGCTGCTCGATGAACGAGGGTCGGAGCATTCAAGGTGGGGATTGTTAGGTCAAGCAGCAGAGTTTCTCGTATCGCAGCGTGGACTTCACGCATAAAGGAGCATATATGTTACAGGCTGGAAAGGCTGTGAAGGTTTCCATTTATCTAAGCGAAGGCTCGACGCACAACGGTGTGTCAACGTCTGCAAGCATCCTCGACTTTCTCTATTTCCGCGGCGTCTCTGGTGCGACTGTCCTGAAAGGCGTGGCCGGATTCGGCGCCGACCATCACCTGCACAGTTCCTCGCTGGTGGCCATCTCAGACCATCTCCCAGTGAAAATCGAGTTCATTGAGACCCGCGCAAAGGTGGACGAGCTGCTGGGGAAACTCGAAGATATGGCTGGCTCGGGAATGATTGAACTGCAGGACACGACGATTGCAAAACCGGCTCAAATCTCAAAGCCCAAGAAAACCGCATCTACGAATCACGTCAAAATTGAAGGCAAAGCTCAACTGATGCGAATCTACATCGGCGAGCATGACCAATGGCGAGACAAGCCACTTCACGAAGCTCTGGTTCATGCCCTGCGTGCGAACGATCTCGCAGGAGTCACCGTCTATCGGGGAATTCTCGGCTACGGCGCCCACCGAAGGATGCATAAAGATGCACCGCTGCACCTTTCGCATGACAGCTCGATCATGCTCTCTGTAATCGACACGCAGGAGAAACTGCATGCCTTCCTGCCCATAGTGGAGCAGATGGTTGACGAAGGGCTTGTGGTCCTCTCCGACGTTGACATTATCAAGTATGCCTACCGTGGGCATGCGAACGAGGGATCTGGAGTGCCGGAAAAGAAGGAGGTTCAGCCATGAAAGAGCAATATGAAGCGCGCATGTTGCGTATTCACTTTGGGGAAGACGATAAATGGCATGGCCAGTCCCTCTACGAAGCGATTGTCAATAAGTGCAAAGAGCTTGGAGTCGCTGGTGCGACCGTCTATCGCGGCATTGAGGGATTCGGAGCCAGCACGACGATCCATCACAGCAGCATCTGGTCATTCTCGAAAGATGCTCCGATCATGGTTAGTGTCATTGATAGAGAAGATGCGATCCAAAAGCTCGTTCCTTTTCTTGATGAAATGGTCGTCGAAGGTCTGGTCGCCATGTCTCGTGTCCAAGTGATCCGATATTCAAAAGCGCCGTCCGACTCGACCCCGGTCATTCGCTAGAACGAATTGGAAGGTTCTATGACAGCGATTGGCGACAATGCCGGAGGAGCTTCGGAAGAAAGACAATCGATCGAGTATGCCATCGCTTCGCTTCTCACCCTATGCGAAGTTGAAGCTAAGGATAGTGGCATCTGCGGTAAATTGCATACGCTGCAAATGAAACTTAGCTCCAATCGGTTTCACCTCGCCGTATTGGGGCAGATGAAGCGAGGCAAGAGTTCCTTCATCAATGCGCTTCTCGGGGCCGACGTTCTGCCGACGGGAGTTCTTCCCGTCACGTCTGTGATTACGGAAATTAAGTACAGCTCTAGCCCAGCAGCAATCATTCACTACTCGACGGGTCAAAGCGAAAACATTCCGATTGCACTTCTGGCCGACTTCATCACCGAAGCAGGAAACCCTGGAAATAAAAAACAGGTAGGTTCCGTAGAAGTAGGCTATCCAGCTTCCTTTCTGGGAGCGAACATCGTTCTCATCGACACACCCGGCATTGGATCGACTCACACTCACAATACGCGCACTACTGAGAGCTATCTGGAGAACATCGATGCGGCGATCATGATCCTTTCTGTCGATCCGCCGATCACCCAGGTGGAGTCTGACTTCTTGGAACGCGTCAAGGGTGATATTCCCAAGTTCTTCTTCGTCCTGAACAAGACTGATCTTGTTACGCCGGAAGAAATCTCTTCGATCTCCTACTTTCTTCTGGAGGAGCTGGAAAACCGACTTCAGCTTGAGTTGCCGGAACTCTTTCCGTTGTCAGCACGGCAAGTGCTCTCCGCCAAGAGGTGTCTCACCGACACCTCTTTCTCAATTGAACTGACAGAATTTGAAGAGCGTCTGCTGCAATTCTTCTCTGCAGAAAAAGATCGGGTGCTACTTCAGTCAGTGGCTTTGGACCTAATCACTATCGCCCGCACCATGCGATTTGTGACAACCATCGGAATCCGCGCCAAGACCATGAGTCTTGAAGGTATTGCCAGCAAAGGGCAGGCTCTCAATCAACTTATTGTGCAGGCTGAATTGGAGCTTCGCGAGCTTCACGTTCTGCTGCGGCAGCGGACAGCAGACATTCTGTATCAAGTCGAAGGTGATCTTAGATCCCACGTAGAAAGTACGGTTCCCGATCTACGGAAGCGCCTCAAGATATTCGAAACGCAGCACCCCAAGGAAACAGGCAGCGATTTAGGACGCATTCTCGAAGAATTTATCATGCGAGCGGTGGACGAAGCATTTCGCAAGTGGAGAGTTCAGGAAGACGCACGGATCGAGGCCGAACTTCACTCACTTTCCCATCGTTTCGTTGCCCAGGCCAATGGGATCTTAGACAGACTTCAACAAGCCGCGAGTATATTATTTGAAATCCCAGTAGAGCAATTCTCGATTGCTTGCAATCTCGATGTCGAGAGTCATCTCTACTACATGGTGGAACCCATTTTTTATTCCCTCGACAATTTTATTCTTTTGCTTCCACGCTTCTTGTTGCGCATGGTTGTATTTCGGAAACTCGACAAGAACCTTTCCAGTATTCTGGATCGCAACGCGGGTCGAATTCGCTACGACTATGTTGGGCGTCTTGAAAAGAGCATAAGCAAGTTCGATAAAGAGTTGCATGCAGCAGTGAACACCGTAACGGAAAGCCTCAAGTCAGCATTATGCACGTCGCCGCACAAGACAGAAAATCAGGCCATTGCACTCAATTTACTGGCCACGGTGATAGCAGGTTGCTCGCGAATTGTGGCGTAAAGTAATTCGTCGATACAAACCGGCAGCGGACCAACAGCCTGTCTTCAGGAACGCCATGATTGCATTTTGTACCCATTGCTTTGACGAGATCGCCTCCAAGGACCATTACTGCCCCTACTGCGGGATTGGCCTGGGCGCAGATTCACGGATTCATGATCGGCCCGCAGTAAAGATGATTCTTGAAAGAATCGCCCATACGAAAGGCTCCTGTCCATGAAGGCATCCACCCTAAATATTTGTTTTCTAATTGCGGGCCTGATCGGGTTGCCAATATGTTTACATGCTTGGCAACGCTCGCATCGAAATCCGTGGCTGCTAGGGATTGGGATCTTTGCCTATTTCTTGATTTCTAGTCTTAGAGAGATTTTGCTGAAATATCGCGGACGATGAACAACATTTCATAGTCGACAGACTTCAAAAGTTGGCATATGGATGTTACCCCTGTCCCTCTTTCTTGTTTACGTATCCAAGGTGCCATAAGATACGCCATGTAGGAGACAGCCAGTTCCCATGCTGTCCTGGCGTGTTCAGATTGCTTACAATCTGCCTGGCTGTATGACTAGTTTCTGCTCTGTGTTCTTCGAGCAAATGTATGACCTCATCTTCCTGAAGGCAATTCAGCTTGTCTGCGACCCTGAATAGAGCCTGGATCATGCGTGGAAAGTCTTCAGGCGAGGCCACACGGAAACCCGCTGCCGCAGCATTCACAACTGTCCCTGCATCCTCGTCTTCGAGCAAGAACCCCCGCATCTCCTGCCATTCCTCCCTGGAAATTCCGAGAGTCCGAAGCAACGCTGCTGTCGCACGTCTGCGGCGCGATGCGGCAGCGCCGATGAGGCTTACTTCCGTTTTCTCCCGTAACGAGAGAATTGCATAATCAACCGTCTGTTTCGGCGTCTTGCGCAAAGCATCCATCGCTGCATTTCGGCAGAGATCATCTTCCAGAGTTTTGAACAGAAGTGGGATCGTTTCGTCACTCTGAAATTCGCCGAGTGCGTCGATCATGCCAACCGTTATGCGCTGCGTTGCCGCCCTCAATAGGGTCTGAAACACTTCCTCTGATTGCCACCGCAACAATTCGTGCGCAACCGTACTTCGAACGGCGTCTTCGGCAAATAAGACGACAGGATCGCTGGGCAGATTACATTTTTCAAAGTAGGCAAGCAGAGGTTTGTATGCGCCCAACGCTCCCAAAGCGCGAGCGGCACGGCAACGCGGCAATGCGATTGTTCTCGCCGCACCCCGAAGCAACAACTCTTCCAAAGGAGCAATGGCCCGTTCTCCACACGCAACGAGCAAATCGACAGCAAGCTCTCCATCCCCAAGGGAATCCAAGGCGGAAACCAGCCGCCTGATCTGGGAATCATCGATCTGCGAGATTGGGAAGCTGCTCATGAGTTTTCCCTAGCTCCGCGAACCAGGACTGTACCAATCTTCGCGTGTAAGTGGCAGGCGGCTCCTGCCATTCATGGGCCGGTTCAACAGCATCTGGTAGACGGCGATGTCTCCGCGTCGAAATGCCGCTGCCGAACCAGCCATGTACAAGCGCCAAATTCGATACGTGGTCTCTGAAACATGCTGCAGGGCGAGTTCAGCATTCCGTTCCAAACCCGTTACCCAGAATCGTAAAGTCTTCTCATAATGTTCGCGCAGGTTCTCCACATCGCGAACTTCAAAACCAGCCTTCTCCGCCGCTTCCACTGCTTGATTCAGAGTGACAAGTTCACTGTCTGGAAAGACATATCGATCGATAAAGGAAGGCTTATGCTGAACCGACAGAGGCGAGCGCGCAATTCCGTGATTGAGGAAGGTGCCCCCAGGCTTCAGAAATCGATAAGCGACAGAAAAATACAGCGGAAGCTTTTCCAGCCCAACATGCTCAAACATGCCGACGCTCGCGATTTTGTCGAATGGAGGTGTATCGGCAATATCACGATAGTCCTTGAGCTCTACGGAACAACTCTGTGTCCTATTCGCCTGGTCGATCCGCTGGATTGCTGTATTGGCTTGCTGTTCGCTCAATGTGATCCCGTGAGCATAGGCTCTGTGCTGTGAGGCCGCGTGGAGGATCAGACTTCCCCACCCACAACCAATATCGAGAAATCGTTCCAGAGGTTCGAGACGCAACTTCCTACAGATCAGTTCCAGCTTGTTTTCCTGGGCCTCGTCCAGCAGTTCATCGCCAGTCCGAAAATAAGCACAGGAATAGGCCAGCGTTTTGCCCAGCCACAGCCGATAGAAATCGACGGGCTGATCGTAGTGATAGGCAATCGCAGTCCTGTCCCGTTGGCGAGTGTGACGTCTCGCCTCTCTCAGCCATTGTTTGGCGCGGAATGATGCCTTAGAAATCTTCTGGAGGAAGCTGTGCTGAAGTTCAACTGGCCGGCTCAATATGTGCTCGACAAGATCGAAAGCGGAAAAGAGATCGCCTTCCACATCAACGTCGGTATGAATGAAAGCTTCGCTCAAAGTTATTTCATTTGGATTTACGATGAGGGACCGAAGTGAGGCAGGGTTCTTGAACACCAGCGTGCATGCAGGAATCTCCCGGTCTGAGAAGCGCCAGGAGAAGCCGTCCCATAAGCGGACCGCAAAGTTTGGACCTTCGTAATCCACAAAGAGACCGTCGAGAAAGCTGACCCTCTCTGATTGAATGGATTTCAGCTTTCCGCTCATTTTGCTCCCTTCCCAATATCCATAAACCTGGGCGACGTATCGTGGCTCGGTCTGGCATCTGCCGATGGCGATGGAGTCCCTGTGTGCAGCACGGCAATTAACGCCTCCTGATCTTGAGGCGAGATAGGCATGTTGCGAATATCCTGTTCTGTTTCTTGGATCGGATATTCGTACTCTTTGAGCGAGAAGTTGCCGTCTTCGTACACGGCGTAGCACGCTAAAGACCGTCCAGTTTTGGGCTGGCCGAGACTTCCGGGATTTACGATCAGCGTCCGACCTATTCTCCGGATGAACGGAGTGTGGGTATGTCCCACTACAAGCACATCGGCGGCGATGCGATCGACTTCCTGCTGCCATCGGTCCGAGTTCTCGGCACAGTAGCCGAAGAGAGGGTCGCTGGGTGTGGCATGCACACAATAAATATTGGCCTTACCCACCTCAAATTCCCGATGGATCGAAAGCTTTCTCAAAAACTCGCGCTCCGATTCGCTTACGATGGCGAGCGTGTACTTTCTTGTCACATCAGCGAGGCCACTGAACGCCGGAGAACATTGCGGGTCCACATCGAGCCCGACTGCATGGTCATGATTTCCTCGAACAGCTACTGCCGCGTTTTTTTGCACCCACTGAATGACCTCGCGTGGCCTGGGGCCATAGTCCACAAGATCGCCAAGACACCATAGCTGGTCATAGCCAGCTTCTGGGAATGCTTTCAACGCAGCCAGATTTCCGTGAATATCGGAGACGATCGCTATCTTCACAAAACCCCCACCCGCTTCAACGAGATGTCCTCTCCAAAGAAGAGAATCTGTCGAGAGCTAAAATTTGCGGAGGTTTGGTCTGGGGTTTTTGAGAAATCCCTGACGAACCTCGCCAGGGGTCATCATCTGCCCGCCAAAGTTGGCGCCACAGCGGTTAAGGCGAACCCCTTCGCCCATGCATCTAAAGTCGAGATGCACAGGATCATTGTAAGGCGTAAACCACAGTTCTGGATTGACTCCTCTTCAAACTACAGTCTCCGCGGAAACAACAGGCCCGCTTCGCGATCTGACGGAGTTGTTTGACACGCGATCTGCGGGCCGAGGATACTGAATCTAGAGCGGGTGTTGGAGTCCACTCTTAACCGCCCCTTCGCCCGAAGGGGAAGATGACTCCTACGAGTTTGGACCTCGGAAGGAGTGGCTATGCCTGCTCACGCTGCTAAACGCGGTGTTCCCGTTGAGCGGTTGGCGGGATTCAGCGCGTTCTCTGAAAACCTGTGTCGTCCGGGATTGGATTCGACCGGTCTGAAGTTCCCCCATACAACCTCTTGTACATTCCTATCCTTTGGTGCGAGAGAATGAGATCCAAAACTACCTCAAGCATCTCGACCTGTCCGCCAATCTTGATGCCGGAGCGAGTCGGACCGGAACTCTTTCGCAGCATACTGTTCGCCGAGACTGTTCCAGATACAAATGAAAGCAAGGCTCCAGAAACGTTCGTCAATCTGAATCTTGACCAGGTCGTTGAAGCCATAACAGCAGGCCGGGACGAATACAACCTGAAACCATTTTTTTACGTGCCATTACCGCATGTTGAAACGGTCAATTACCGCTATGAGGTCTTCCGCGATCTCGAAGACCATGCGCTTGCTGGATTCATCCAATTGTTTGCTCGGGAAATGCGGAAGATGCGGACGCATCTCGGTCAAGCGGACAAACTCTACTACAAACGCCAGAAACAGAGCTGGTTTCTTGACGCCGTGGAGGTCTACTGCGGTGCGGTTAGTCAGCTCAGCCACAAGCTGCTGCACATAAAGATTGGCTCAGCCGGTTTGCGCGCTTTTCGTGCCTATCTGGCGGCCTATATCGAGTCCGGTGAATTTCGTGCGTTAGTAGCCGAAACCCAGAAGCTCAAGATCGATCTCGGTGGTATCAGATATTCGCTTTATATCGCCGGCAGGCGCGTCACGGTCAGCAAATACGGCTCTGAACCCGATTACAGCAAAGACGTGCTACAGACATTCCAAAAATTCAGTCAGGGTGCGGCAAAGGCATACCAGTTCGAATACCGCTCCACACCGGACATGAACCATGTTGAAGCGGCCATACTCGATCTCGTTGCGAAGCTGTATCCGGAAATCTTCTCGTCCCTTGAGGAATACTGCACTCAGCATAGTGGCTACTTGAACAACACGATTGCGAGGTTCGATCGCGAGGTGCAGTTCTACTTCGCATGGCTTGAGCACGTCCATCGCCTCAAACAGACTGGCCTTCCCTTTTGCTACCCAGACGTTACCGATCAGTCTAAGGAGGTCTACGGAAGAGGCGTGTTTGACCTCGCTCTGGCGACGAAGCTCAGCCGGGAAAAGTCGCCAGTCGTGCTGAACGATTTCCATTTGCATGACCCCGAGCGCATCTTTGTTGTCTCCGGGCCAAATCAGGGCGGCAAAACGACTTTTGCTCGCACTTTCGGCCAACTCCATTACCTGGCCAGTATCGGCTGTCCAGCGCCCGGAACGGAAGCACGCCTCTTTCTCTGCGATAGACTCTTCACGCACTTCGAAAAGGAGGAGAACATCCGCAATCTCAGCGGCAAACTTGAGGAGGAGTTGCGCAGGATTCACCAAATCCTGGAATGCGCCACGCCGAACAGCATCCTCATCATGAATGAGAGTTTCCTGTCTACAACCTTGAACGATGCGCTTTTCCTCAGCAAAGAGATCATGCGGCGCATCGTCGAGTTGAATATGCTGTGCGTATCCGTAACGTTCCTGGATGAACTGGCATCGTTCAGTGAAGCTGCCGTCAGCATGGTCAGCACCGTGAATCCTGAGGACGCGACATTAAGGACTTTCAAAGTAGTCCGCAAGCAAGCCGACGGACTTGCCTATGCTGCCGCCATTGCCGAGAAATACCAGCTCACGCGCGATGCTGTACGGGAGCGGATTGCCGGGAACGTGAAGGCGAGCGTGACGACATGAAGGCCTTTCTCATGTACAGTGATCGGGATTTTGGACTCAATGAAGACCACCCATCGAATACTGCCGATTTAATGCAGGATCTGGAGCTGGATATTCTTCTTCAGGTGATGGCAGGCGGTGACGAATTCCTGCTAGAAGTTGCGAAGAAGGCCATATTGGGCAGCTTACGCGAGCCGGAGGCGATCCTCTACCGGCAACGGATACTTGCCGACTGCCAGGAACAGCCAAACGTTGTCAGGGATCTCTACGCAATCGCCGTTGAGGCAATTGAGCGTGAAAAGAGGGTGTGGGGCTGGATGTCCCCAAAATACCCAGAGAGCACGCTGTACCGGTCTGTTGAGGTGCTTCAGATTTTCGTGGGCCTCATCAAAAAGCTGCGGCAGATTGCCGATAAGCATAGCGACAAATTTCGTTCCGAAGGTTTCAGACGATTCTTCGACATGCTCTCTACAGAGCTCAATGATGAGTACCTGCAGCTAACCGAGGACCACCTGGAGCGGCTTCGATTTCGCAATGGCACTCTGATCAGTGCCGAACTCGGCCAAGGAAACATGGGCGTCAACTACATCCTGCGGAAGCCATCCAACACAAGGCAGAACTGGATTGATCGGGTTCAGGAGTGGCTGGAACAGGCGGTCTCCAAAGATAGGCAAGAGCATGTGTATGAGGTCCACGAACGCGATGAGGCGGGATTCAGGGCGCTGTCAGATCTGCGGGGCCAGGGAATCTGCCATGTTGTTACAGCGCTTGCTCAATCAACCGATCACATTTTGAGCTTCTTTAACATGCTGCGACTGGAATTGGGCTTCTACGTGAGCTGTCTGAATTTGCGGGATCAACTGGTTCGGAAGCGAGAATCGCTTTGCTTTCCAAAACCGCTGCCAGCCGATCGGCCAATGCTTACCTGCCAAGGGATCTACGATGTCTGCCTTAGCTTGAGGATGGAAGAGAGCGTCGTCGGCAACGATGTGACTGGTGATGCTATGAGACTCATCATGATCACCGGCGCCAATCGAGGTGGGAAATCCACTTTCCTGCGCAGTGTGGGCCTGGCGCAGCTCATGATGCAGTGTGGGATGTTTGTGGCGGCGAAAATGTTCGCGGCCAATCTGTGCGATGGTATCTTTACGCATTTCAAGCGCGAGGAGGATGCCAGTATGAAAAGCGGGAAGCTCGACGAAGAACTCAGCAGGATAAGCATCATCGTTGGCAAGATCACTCCTCGCAGCATCGTCCTCTTTAACGAGTCGTTTGCTTCGACGAACGAGCGAGAAGGGTCGGAGATCGCGAGGCAGATTGTTCGTGCGCTGCTCGAAGCGGAGGTCAAGGTTTTTTACGTGACGCACATGTTCGACTTGGCGCAAGGCTTTTACCTCGCAAAGAGCGCAGACACCCTATTTCTTCGTGCGGAAAGGCTCGCCGACGGTCAGCGAACGTTTCGACTTATCCCAGGCGAACCGTTGCCCACGAGCTATGGAGAAGATCTGTATCGGCGTATCTTCGGACGCTCCCCTCTCCCTACGAACCGGCCATCTGTCTCCGCACCTTGAGAAATAGAGGGATGGCAGCGAGTTCAACGATGACGCAGAAAGCGATGACCGCGGGAATCGAGTGGTCATACAGAACCCCAATGATGGCGCTTCCCACAAACCAGAAAACCCCGTAGGTCCCGGTGAACAAGCCGTAAGCGGATGGCCTGCGATCGGCAGGCACCATCGTAGCCACTGCGGCGGGGATAATCGATTCATGTACTCCCATCCCCAGTCCCCAGACCGCAGCCCCGATGAGCGCCAGCCAGAAGCCTCCCAGAAAGACAAGCGGCGCAAATGCCGCCGAGATCAAAGTCAACGGGATCAGAACAGCGATTCCAAAACGGTCAAAGAGCTTTCCGAATACAAGCGAACCCGTCCCGCTCACCGCCATCGCAACCGAGTAAAAAATGGGGACCCAGGTTTTCGATGTGACACCAGCTTTCACGAAGTGATAAGCAATCAGTTGAAAATCCGCGAAACCCGCCGCAACCAAGGCCGCCGCTGCCAGATAGATCCAAAACGAGCGGGAAAATCCCTTTGTCTGGATGCTCTGCGTTTTCGCTTCGAGGTCCTCTGGACGTGGATACACAAACCTGGCCACCAACAGGAGAATGATCGTGATGACCGCTGGAACCAAGAGCGTCCCGAAAGCCAGGCGGTAGTCTCCTCGGCGAGCCAGAATCAGCGCAACCAGGAGAGGTCCAAAGAGCGCTCCAAATTGATCAAGAGCCTCGTGAATACCGAAACCCCAACCCATTCCCATTTCTTTGGCGGCGTGGGACAACATGACATCGCGGGGAGGGTTCCGAATCGCTTTGCCAATGCGTTCCAGCAAAATCAGGCCAACAGCCATCTGCCAGTTTCCTGCAAGTGCGAGCAAAGGAACTGCGGCCATCTGCACGATGTAGCCAATGATGGTGATCGGCCAGAACTCGCCCGTTCGTTCGCTTAAGCGTCCGGAGAAAAATCGCAAGCCGTACCCCAGCAATTCGCCGAAACCAGCCGCTGCGCTCGCGACGAATCCGCTTGCTCCGAGTACAAGGAGAAATGGCCCTGTGATCGATCGAGAGCCCTCGTAGGTGAAGTCCGCAAAAAAGCTGACGACTCCAATCATGAGGACGAATTTGAGCGCTTTCTTGCGCTTGGCGCTAATCTGAAATTTGTTTTGTTCCCGATTTTGCGCTGTGGCAGGATCCATCCAGGTCTCCTCAATTTCTCCTTTGAGAGTGACGGAATATTCCGTTTCACCCCGTGCCCATGGAACAACAGAAACCTAAAATAGATTTAACGGTCACCCGGCGTTGTGGTTGGCAATCCACCTCAGAATCGGAGATTGTAGGATAGCTCATGGGCAGCGGCAACCGAATGCTGGTAAGACTTTATCTTGTCCGATATGAGTTGGACGGTAATGAACAGATCACCTAAACGCGTCGCTCTGCTATGGACCGGGGGGAAAGACAGTTGGCTTGCGCTGTTCCGCGTGTTGGAATCGAAGATGCATGTGTGCGTTCTAGCTACCTTCGTCCCAAGCGCTGATGCGGCATTCAAAGCTCATCCTTTGGAATTAATGCAGCGTCAGGCAAAAGAGCTAGGCGTACATCATGAGCTAATAGTCGTGTCCCCGCCATATCGACAAAGCTATGAGGACGGCCTTGCCCGCATAAAGTCCCTATTCCGAGTCGACGCTGTTGTTACCGGGGACATCGATGAAGTTGCTGGGCTTCCAAATTGGATTTCACAATGCGGCACCTCGGTCGCTATTGATACTATTCGTCCATTGTGGCAAGAACCGAGAATTTCGCTGCTCCATGAAATCGTCGAGCGTAGAATACAGGCGCAAATTTCATGGATTAACGATCCGCGTCTTCCGTCTGACTGGGTGGGTCGGTCCATCAACAACGCATTTATCGAAGACATTACGAATGTCGCCAAAACGGCGAATATAGATATTTGCGGAGAAAACGGCGAATACCACACCATGGTCCGGAACTTGCCGCGGATAGCTTCAGGGAAGTGGAGACATCCGTTAACGACGCAGCCGCGATTCACACAAACCTCGCATCCTTGTCCTCGCAGGACAGCCTCCTGAACGCGGCGGTTGCCAGCGTGAAAGTCTATGCTCTCAAAGCCGGAGCCAATCATGCGAGACGTGCTTTTCCTCTGCACCGGCAACTCCTGTCGAAGCCATTGCCCTTTTGCCTTGAGATGCCTGCGGATGCCATTGGCAGATCATCCGCGCCGCCTTGCAGCCTGCATTTGCTGTCTGTACCATAATGACAAGGCGAAGGAATCCGCCTTTAACCGCCCTCCGATACGGACGGCTGATGACTCCTACAGACGCGTAGGAGTTTTTTATTGCCCCTACGCGGTGATCAGCACAAGGGGCGATATGACCAACTACCTCGATCTTCCTGTCGGCAAGCAGACTCCAGACGTCGTCACAGCCGTAATCGAGATTCCTCAAGGAGGAATCAACAAGTACGAATACGACAAGGAACTTCATGTCTTCCGTCTGGATCGTAACCTTCATTCTCCTGTTCACTACCCGGGAGACTATGGGTTCATTCCGCAGACGCTTGCGGAAGACGAAGACCCGCTCGATATTTTAATTCTCGGAGATGCGCCGACATTCCCCGGTTGTATCTATGAGGCGCGCGTGATTGGCTTGTTTGAAATGCTCGACCAGGGGATTCGGGATGAAAAGATCCTCGCATATGCCACTGGCAATCCGCGCTTCAGCAGCGTCGAGAACTACACCGAAGTCCAGCCGCACACCCTGCTTGAAGTCGCTCATTTCTTCTCGATCTATAAAGACCTTGAAGGAAAGCGGACAGAGGTTCTGGGTTGGAAGGACCGGCAAACGGCGCACGAGATCATTCAAACCGCGCACAAGCGCTATCAGCAAAAGAACGCTGCATAACCCGCACTGCCAATAATGAAAGGGTAGCTTGCGATGCAACGATCCCATGCAGAATCCGAGCTGACCAAAGATTATCTACAATTCGTCGAGCGCAGAGTTGAGCTTGCGCGACTGAAGGCCCAGGCTCTTCAGAGAAAATCTATTCTGGTACATGGACCAGAAGGCGTTGGGAAGACCCGCCTGCTTCAAGAATTCGTTCGGTCACAGCCTCTGGCGCTCTATGTCTCAAACGCTCGATCGCCCCACGACCTGCTGCTGTCGCTCGTCAGCAGTTTGCGCCAAATCCAAGGGCCACGAAGTCTTCCAGCCAACACATCAGCCATGAGCACATCCTCCCTGAGAGGCGTAGTGAACAGAACTTTCGATGTTCAACCATTCCTGATGGTTTTGGACCACGTAGAAGGGCCGTCTCGCATTGTTACGAAGATCGTCAAGGAACTCAATTATTACGGGCGCACTCCGATCTTTCTCGGAGCGCGCTCACAACACATGGAAGACATTGGCGCATTGCGGCCGCTGTGCGTGGATAGGAGCGAACGTTTGGAAGTGATGAACTGGCCGCTGCCAATCGCGCTGGAATTCGCCCACCATGAAGCGGAGCGAACCGGCCTTCGGGCCTTCAATCTCGATGCCGCACTCGAATCCATCGTGCAGTCAAGCGCCGGCAATCCGGGGAGTGTTCTCCACATGGTTAAAATGGCCCACAAATCCCAATACTGGAGGGATGATCAGCTCAAATTTCACGTTCTGTATCTCGACTATCGAATGGGGCGACGATAAGGAGCGATACCATGGACCTGAGCGAGTATGAACGGCGCAAGTTTGAACTTGCTGAAGTTTTGCGTTCAGCATCTGCGCTCCTTCCCAACGAAGAACATGATCGGCATGGACGTATCCGCGACTTGCAGGCGCGCTTGGCCGAAGATCGCTTCAACCTCGTGGTTGTTGGTAGATTCAGTCGCGGCAAGACGTCTTTAATGAATGCGGTCCTTGGCAGTGATCGATTGCCCACTGGAATCGTTCCACTCACCTCCGTCATCACCACCGTTACCTATGGCAGCAAGGAGCAGGTCGTACTCGAGTATCAGGATCGCGGACTGCGGTCGCAGATCGCCTTGGGGGCATTGCCCGATTACATCACGCAGGCGGGCAATCCGGGGAATGCCAAAAAGATCAAGGTTGCGGAGGTGCATCTTCCATCGGATATTCTCCGGCGCGGGTTCTTCTTTGTGGATACTCCGGGCCTGGGTTCCCCCATCCAGGAAAATACCCGGACTACAGAAAGCTTCTTGCCGGAAGCGGATGCGTTCTTATTGGTTACGGGATATGAAAGTCCTTTATCGGAGGATGAGGTGCGCTTTCTGCGCGGCGTATCCAATTCCGCGCGCCGGGTTTTCCTGGTGCTGAACAAGCAAGACACGGTCGATGTGAAAGAGCGGGAGCAGGCCATATCGTACGTGCAAGATCAACTTCACTCTCTTTTTGGAGAAGACGTACCCTCGATTTTTTCTATTTCCGCACGCGATGGCCTTGAGGGCAAACAGAAACAGGATATGCAACTCCTCGAAACTAGTGGCCTTCGGAAATTGGAAGACGAGCTCGTCCAATTTCTGCTCACGGAAAAGAGCAGCGAATTCATGCTTCAGATGTGCAACCGGGTCGCCGACTTGCTAGTCGACATGGGTCAGTCCGCAGAACTGGCTCATTTACTCCAACAAGTAAATACTTTGAAGATTCATCTCTCAGAAGGGAAGCTCGATGCTCATCGCTACATACCAGTAAAAGCATCTTCAGCGGCGGCGGAAACTGCCTCATTGAAGTTTCGACCCTGTGAAATTTGTGAACATATCCAGCGACAATCCTTCGATTTTCTGAGGCACTATCAATACGAATTGGCTGTCAATCCAGAAGTGCAACGTGACCATGCAGAGCGAGGGGGTTTTTGCAGCCTGCATACCTGGCAATATGAATCCATCGCCTCTCCTCAAGGCACTTGCTCCGCATATCCCGCGCTCCTCAATCATCTGGCAGCATGGTTCGCGGAAAAGGCCCCTGAAGAACTCACGCCAGACGCCGTTCAGTCCGGGATTGCCGATCTCTTGGCAACAGCGACTAGTTGTCCTCTCTGTAGAGTTCGCTCAAAGGCCGAATCCGAGGGACTGGCCGCCGTCACGCACAAGCTCTCAGAGAAAACGATGCCATCCCTCGGTTCACTTTCCGCTATTTGTTTGCTCCATCTTCGATTGCTGACTGCCCATCTGGAAGATACCGACATCATGAAGCAACTTCTGGAACGCGAAGCATTTCTCCTACAGCGCATCGCCGAAGATATGCAACGCTATTCGCTAAAACACGACGCCTTGCGTCGTTACCTGACCAGCGATGAAGAGAGAGACTCGTCGCTCAAAGCTTTACTCCTGCTGGTAGGGCATCGCAGTGTCAGCTCTCCGTGGCGCGTGGAATACATTTTGTAGTGTTCCAGGGTCAAGGGTGGAAATCCTGAAAGAGACGGTGAGTTCCAGATTCGTTCGCTCAATAAAGGATTCTCCGGCTGACTTTCATCTCCCAGAAGAAGATCTCACTTTTGAAATCGGCATTGTTGCCCGCAGGATCTTTCTCCGGACCCGTTTCTTACGATGAATTGCCAGACCGGTTTTGCCACATTTTCCTTCAACGAAACCAGAGGAGGCACGCATTATCTTTCAGTTATCATTCCATTCCGTGGAATTTTAAGGAATTCTTCGGAAATATTTTCCAAGCTGACGTCTGCCTTTCGGCATACTCTCGTGACGTTACGCCGAAAGCGCCTGATTCAGTTACGCGACATTCATCACGAGCAATACCTGCAACATCCAATTGTCCGCGTGTAAATGATCGGGACGCACCCGGTAAAAGGTGGACGGGAATATGTGGTACAGACCGTCATTGCAGCAGCTTCTCTTCTTCGAAGCCGTTCTGGAGGAGGGGAACTTCGTTCGGGCCGCTGACCGTCTTCACACGACTCATTCCACAATCTCCAGGAGCCTGAAAGCATTAAACAACGGGCTGGGAATCAGCCTTTTCGACAAGACACCGCGCGGCCTGAAACCAAGCAGCGTTGGGCGAATCTACGGCACTCAAATCCGCAGAAGTCTGGAACAAGCAAAGCTGGCCTTCGATCTCGCGCAATACGAAGCGAACCTGCATCGGTGCCCTTTCTATGTGGGCCACTCCCCCTATATTCACGCGAGCCTTCTGCCCCTGCTCGAACAACTCATCTTGCCAGGAAGCGAAGCACCGCCCATCGTCCTCAAGAGCGCTCCGACGATACAGTTAGTATGGCGCGTGCGGCGTGGTGAGCTTCAGGCAGGCTTTGGCGTGATGCCGATCGTTGATAAAGATCTCTGGATTGAGCGAGTGGCGCATGAACCATTCTGTGTCTGCATCGCGGAACATCACCGCCTTGCGACGCATTCACGCTTGGCGGCACGGGAGCTATCGAACGAAACTCTGGTCTGGATACCGCGAAGCATGCACCGCCTGTTCTACGACCAGATCGTCAACTACTTACGCACGCTAAAATTCGATCCCCGGCGCTTTCAGGAAGCCTCTACCATCACACAGGCTCTTGACTTCGCCGCCCACGGTGTCGGAGTTGCTTTCGTGCCGCGATCCGCATCTCGCTTTCAGCGGCCCGGCGTGCTCTTCAAACCTCTGACCGACGAGTTGATACGCATTGAGACTGCCATTTTTGTTCGCAAAGATCAGATACGCTCAGCCGTGAAGGATTTCATCGCAATTGCACTATCCGACATTACGGCACTGAAACTCAATCCTCTGGAAAAGCGATAGATTTTGCTGACCCTGAACAAACTCATGTTTCACCGAGCTTCTCAGTCCACCTAATTGACGCGACAAGCGGAAATAGTTTTATGGCCGTCCGCCACCGATAAGGGGAAAGATTCTCCGGTATGTTGCAAACCGTTCATCGAAAGAACTATTGCTTCGTACCCACCGGGCTGTAGTCGGACTCATCCATGAAATCGTGTCGAATATCTGATTGACGTATTTCTGAAGTCGCCCGCTGAACAGAATCGGTTCATGATGAGCGATCCGGTTGCGGAGCTTGCGGATGCTATTGAGCCGCGTCTGAACTTCAACGCGCTGTACTGGCCGACGAGGAAAGATTTTCACCAGGTGGTCCCGCCAGAGCACGTCATACTTTGGTCCGGTCAAACCCGTCCAGAAGCCGAAGGAGAGTTCGGCTACCACTCGTCCAGCATCGAGCAGCTTTCCTTCCTTTACCAGGCTATCTTTGGCCTTCCGCAGCATCGCACTCTGCTCCGGCTCCAATTTCAGGGTGTCATACCACTCGGCCCGACCGTAATCTAACGCGAGCTGAGCGTGAATCGTGTTGCGAAGCGGGATTTCCAGTCCTTGCAGAACGCTATAGAGAGATTCCGCGAGGAGAGTATTTTGTTCATAAAGCCGAATCGCCACCTCGTCATCTCCGCCTACGCTTTCTCGGTAGGGCCGAAGACGATCAGCGGAGAGTGTCCTTTCAATCTCGCTCAGATTCACTGGTGAATATTCAAATGCTGACATTAGTCCCATACTACCGAACAGTGCTATACTAGCTTTGTAAACCCTGGTGAACCCCTGTCGCTCCGTCGATATGTGCCCAGGGTAGTCGGATGCCGCCTTCGGGCGGCATTCATATTTTTGCGAAGCCTCTCCGCAAGGCTTTCACTCCCCCCAATCAGCCAGCCTAAATTCACCTCTGAAGAAGAGACCGTTTGCGGCCCCAACGACCTTTGGGAACCAACCTATGAGAGTTGCCGCTCCCACGACCTTTGGGTTCTTCAACCCCAATCCAACCCCAAATACCATTACCCTCAACCTATTTTCAATGACTTAGCGCTCTTTGAAACTACCAACCATACTGCGTAACTCGTTGATACTACGATTGTTACGTCACTCATAACCCAAAGGTCGTAGGTTCAAATCCTACCCCCGCAACCAAAGAATCAACAACTTACAAGACCAGCCGAAATCGGCGAGGGAACAATAAGGGAACAGGTGGCAAGACCTGCTCCCTTTTCGCTTTTATCGGCGACTTTCTTCATTACCATTTCCACGATCTGAGCGTTGGCCGGACGTGTCAGCTTGAGCATCGAGTTCCGACCGTACTTCGTGGTCATGTCGATGGACGCATGGCGCATCAGCTTTTGCTGCACTTCGAGCGGCAGACCAAGTTCCGACAGACGTGCCCGGTAGGTATGCCGGAAGGCATGCCAGCCCAACCTCGGCAGGCCGATTTTCGCAGCCGCCTTGTTGAGATGACGCTGACGCATCGTGTCCGCGTGATACGGCTTGCCGGTGTCGATGTTGCCGAACAGCCAGCCGTTGACCGGCAACTCAGCTTCCCGCCACTGACGAAGGACGCTGACCAGATCGGGATGTAACGGTAGTTCATCCTCGCTGGCGAGTGTCTTCGTATTCCACACATGACCGTTGACCACCGAACGCCGCACCTGAAGCGTGGCCCCTTCCAGGTCCACATCCTCCCAGCGCAATCCTAGAATCTCGCTGACGCGCAACCCCAGGCACATGGCCAGGGTCACCATGACCCGGCAGTGCTGAGGAAGCAGAGGCAACAGCTTCTGGTATTGCTCGGTGGTGACGAGAACGATCTTGCGCGTCCTCTTCGATGATCCGTGCAGTTCGATCAGCGACATCGGATTGCGCTGGACTTCGAGATACCGCCAGCGCATCGCGCACTCGAACAGGCGATGGAAGACGGCCTTGGTGTGCCCCTTGGATTTCGGAGCGAGAGGCCGTGGCTTCTCGTCCTTCCTCCGTGGAGTCGTCATCAGGCCCTTGATCCATTGCTCGACCGCCATCGGGTTCTTCGCCATATCGGAGACACGTTCTGTATACCAATATGGCCTGATCCGATAGTTGACCATCGAGCGCAACGCCGATGCTGTCGTGTGCCTTTCGGGAACGCCTTCTTTCAGGTAACGGTCGCACAACTGGCCGAACGTCACCACCTCGACATTGTTGTTGATATCAGCCCGCACTTCGCCCAGCGAACGCTGCGCTTCCGCCTTCGTCCTGAACTCCAGAACCGTGCCGATAGTGAGGGACTTCAACATGCCGTTTTCCCGATACCGCAGAATCCATACATCCGAGCCGCGCTCCCGCTTCTTCCGCTGGATACAGCCCTGTTGATAGGTTTGCCGTTGTTTATTCATACCGCTTTCACCCTTCCTTTCTGTTGGGAAAGCGGCGTAGATGACCTGTCCGAAGATACCTCTTTCTTCATCGAGATCGCCAGTTCAGAAATCAGGAATCGCCAGCGTTTACGAATGCCGTTGTGAATCGAGTGAGCGGGGATCTTACCCTCTCGCGCCAGGCGCTTGACCGTGACCGGAGCGCAGCGCAGGAATGCCGCAGCCTCGACAGGGGTGACAAACGGCTCGGGCTGAACCGGCTCCTGCTCAGGCAATCGGTCGGACGGAAATCGGGTTGAATTTGACACGATGAACCTCGCAAATGAGGCCCTCGTGATCTGTGTGCAGGAATCATCCGATACCTAACAGCCCGAACGCCTCTGAGTCGGACGATAGGAAGATTTCCCGCCTGATGGTTATGCTTTTGGGGGGGTGGGGTATGCAGAATCCGCATACCCCCTCCGCACGGCAATAAGTTCTTCATTCGTCGTCTCTTATTAGCCAAAGCGTGTCAATTCCCCTGTACGGACGCCCGGACAGTCGCCTATGCGAAACAGGTGGATGATCTGCCCGTTTCGTCGGAAGCCTGCAAGCTAAGATCGATCCCCTGTGTGCTGCGTGTTCTCTCAGGCACCGCGAGAGAAAAGCAGGCTGCGCCCGGCGCCGGAAAGATTCTGCTTCGCATGGGCCATCTAATTCTCTGAAATAAACTTGGCGAGTCTGGCCCATGCGCCCTGCGGGTTTCGGCTCCCCCTGAAGGTCCCCCCGAAAAAGCATCTTCCCGCCTTGGGAGCAGCCATCTCTCGCGCCCTTGCGGGAGGGTGTCCTGAGAGATCACTCCGGGACCACAAAGGAGATCAAGTCATGCAGGCCATCCAGAACAATCAAACCAGTCAACTCATCAACACCATCGCGCAGGGAGATTGCATCGAGATCATGCACCAGATGCCCGCGAACAGCGTGGACTTCATCCTGACCGACCCTCCATACCTGGTGAACTACCGCGACCGATCGGGACGTTTCATACAGAATGACGTGAATGCAGACTGGCTCAAGCCCGCGATGCGCGAAGCGTATCGGGTGTTGAAGCAGAATCGCGTAGCCATCATGTTCTACGGATGGACGAAGGTCGATGTGTTCTTCGACGCATGGAAAGACGCGGGTTTTCAGCCTGTCGGACACATCGTGTTTCGCAAGAGCTATAGCTCGAAGAGCAGATTCCTTCGCTATGCACACGAGCAGGCATTCCTGCTTGCGAAGGGTAGGCCGCCACTGCCGAAGCAGCCGCTCATGGACGTGATGGAGATGCCCTACAGCGGTAACAAACTCCATTCGACTCAGAAACCAGTTGCGACACTGGCACAGTTGATTCGCAGCTTCACTCTGCCGAACGAGCTGGTGCTCGATTGCTTTGCAGGCAGCGGGTCCACCTGTGCGGCAGCGATGCTGATACGCCGCAATTACATCGGCGTGGAGCTGGATGCCGAGTACCATCGCACAGCGAGCGAGCGGCTTCAGCGCGTGAAAGAGAGGATCGCAAGAAGGGCCTCTCCTTCCTTCCCGACCGAGTGCATTTTATCCGCACCGCAGCGCGCGTAAAGGCGAGCCATCTCCTGAGTCGTTGTCCTCGCCGCCTTGACTCGCGCCACGGTGCGGCTTTTCTTTGCTGGCCATGTCGGGAAGGAATAGTTTGGCAGCTCCTCCACTGCCGTCCGGCTCCGCTTACCCCGGCCTTTGCAGCCCTTCCAGCGCGAAATGCAAGAGTATGCAGAATCTGCATACCCCACCCCCTAAAAAGCATTAGACGGCTATTCGCGCCGCTCCTACCTTCGCTCCATGACATTGCAACCGGGAGTGTCCACTCGCCGGAAATCTGAAATGTGAGGAGCCTATGCAGAACACCCTTCCAACCAAACGGCCACCCATCCGGCGCGTGCTCACGCACTGCCGGAGACTAACCATTCCTTCCCTGATGTTCCTCGCGGCGCTGCCGGTCTATGCCCAATCGACCGGCAGCGATCCCTGGGACAACGCCGTGGGTGTCCTCAAAACTGCGTTCACCGGAACCATCGCCCAGGGCCTCAGCCTGGTCGCCATTGTGGTCGGCGGCCTGATGTTCGCCTATGGCGAGGGCCAGTCGAAGAAGATGCTCGCCGGGATTGTGTTCGGCGTGGGCATGGCTATCGGCGCGGTCAACTTTATGGCATGGCTTTTCCCGTCGTAGTCCTTCGACGGCAGGCCCAACCATCAACCACAAACGATAGGCAGGAAGGAGGTTAGCACATGGCAGAGGGCGGTTCAAGTCGCTACGACGCACGGCAAAACAAAGTCTTCAAAGCGATGAACCGCCCGCTGACCGTGCTGGGCGCAGAGCGGCGGCTGTTCTTTGTTGCGCTCATCACCGGCGGCTCCATCTTCTCTCTCCTTCACTCATTACTCGGCGGCATCGGCCTGTTCATTGTGGGCGTCATCATCGCCCGCATTGCCACGAAGCACGACGTGGAGATCCTGCGCGTGCTCATGAACTCGACCAAGTTCCGCCGCCGTTACGACCCCATAAAAGCAGACACCACTGAAATCCGCATTGCGAGGCACGATGCTCAAGGTTGAAGCCATCACGAAGGACTGGAAGGAAGCTGGATCGTTCCCCGCGCAGGTGAACCTGTACGGCTTCTGGGACGAGCACTCGTTTCTCACCAAGAGCGGCGACCTCGGCGCGGCGCTGAAGATCGGCGGCATCGACTACGAGAGCCTCGACCACGCCGGACCCGATTATGCGGTGAAGCGGCTGGAGGCAGCGTTCCGCTCGCTCGATGACAGGTGCCGCCTGTATCAGATTCTTTTCAAGCATAATCGGCCTGAGATCTCGCACGCCGAGTATGAGAACCCGGTGGTCCGCGCCGCTGTCGAACAGCGCAGCGCGTTTCTGCAATCGAAAGCCGACCGCCTCTACAGCATCGAGACGTATTGGGTCGTGATGATCGATGGCAGCTACCAGAAGACCGGCCTGCTGCACGCTCTGGCGCAGTTGCCGAAGCAGCCGTGCGCCTCGCTCCGCGACCTGCGCGCGTTGTTCTCCGGCAACAAGGAGCGCACGCTGCTCTACGAGCAGATCGAGCGCGACCGCCTGCGTTTGCAGCAGAAGGTCAACAGTTTGAGTGGGCAGCTAAACGACCTCATGACGGTCGGGCTGCCAGGGGCGGAGGAGACGTTTCGCATACTGCGCCGTCTCGTGAACCTCCGCCCCTCCAAGATTCAGAATGCACGCCTGTACAGTGCGCGGCAGATCGATTCGCAGCTGTGCGATTCGGAGCTGGAGGCCCACCGCGGCTACCTGCGTCTGGATGACGACTACCTCCGCGTCCTCACACTGAAGGAACTGCCCTCGGAGACGCGGCCCTTGCTGTTGCAGGGCCTCTTCGACATCCCCGCCAACTTCCACGTTGTCACCGAATGGCACCCCGTAGACAACGCGAAGGCGCGGAAAGAGATTGCGTCGCGTCGCCGTCATTACCACAACTCGAAGACCAGCTTCGTAAGCAATCTTCAGGACCGGCAGAACGCCGGCAACCAGGACAATCTTGTCGATGACTCGAAGGAAGCCGCTGTCGCGGAGTTGGGTGGCGCACTCACTGCGCTGGGAATGGAGGGCAAGAACTTCGGCGAGTTCACGCTCACGGTTGTGATCTACGACGAGGAGCGTGTGAAAGCAGAGCACGCGGTCGCCGAGTTTCAGAAGC
>DATAWK010000032.1:0-225628 GCA_036267255.1 Acidobacteriaceae bacterium
CAAAACCGACAAACTCACAGATTTGGCGAGAGGTCCGGGACGGCTTGCAGCTGCATTGGAAATCGACCAGCGCTTGGATGGAGTTGACCTGTGTGCCAATGGTCCGCTTTGGCTTGGGACTGCGGTTCGAGAGACTGCGCATACTAGCACAACTGTGCGCATCCGCATCACGCGTGAGGTGGGCCGGCTGCTGCGTTTCTTTGAGGCGGGCAACCCATTCGTTAGCGGCCCCTCAACGAGATAAGAAGTCGTTACACTTGCCTGCAACCGATCATGATCGGCAACTTGATGGTGCTGGCCGTCGGCACAGGATCGTCGGCATGAAGCTCATAACTGACACCATTATCTAGGTTCTTGGCATATAGGCTGACGTTTCCCCGAAAGCCCTGAATCTTCGCCTGAACCAGGCTGTCAATACTCGCCGCAACATTCGACGATTGCGCCATCACTGGCAATGTAACCATGCTGAAAAGAGTTACAGATACAACCCACAGAAAAAATCGAAGCAATCTCATGCGGGGAATTTTACATTCTGCGCGAGCCCGTAATCACACACTCTTTAACTACTTGTCTAGAAGACTGCTTGACAGGCATAACCATGTTTGTAATAATTTATGCTCTTAAAAAAGCCGGGCAGAAGACGCGGCGTAAATGTCTACCAAACTGTGACCGCAAACTCCAGGAGGTATCTTATGAAGCGCTTCCCGTTTATTACCTTCGCTCTGTTTTTTATCTTTGTGGCGGGTTTCGGTTTTGCTCAGAGTGCGGGCACCGGCGCAATTGCCGGTGTAGTCACCGATGCGACCGGAGCGGTCGTTTCTGGCGCAACCATCAAGGTTACAAATTCTGCTACCGGCACAACACACGTGATCAGCAGCACGTCGGACGGGCGTTATACGGCGGCTTTTCTTCAGCCGGGCATCTATGATCTCACCGTATCGAGAGAAGGCTTCCAGGACGCCAAATATAGCCATGAAGTTGTAAACGTAACCGAGACCGAAGCGCTGAATATGACCCTTACGGTAGGGGCTGCCAGCCAGACCGTCCAGGTGAACGCGGCGAATCTGCAGTTGCAGACCCAGACAAGCAGCCTGGGAGCTGTCACTAGCGGAAAGATGCTTCAAAATCTTCCGCTTGTGACGCGCAATTACGTGCAGATTATAGGTCTTTCGCCCGGGGTAAGCACCGAAGTTACCAATGCCGGCGAACTTGGCCGCGGCGACTCCCAGCTATCGCTCTCTGCCGCTGGCAGTTCGGTAACAGACAATAACTTTGAAATGAACGGCATTCAGATCAACGATCTTCAAGGGAGCGGCACCTTCAGCGGTGGTAATCCTATTCCAAGCCCCGACGCGATTGAGCAATTTAAGGTGCAGACCGTCCCCTATGATGCTTCCTATGGACATAACGCCGGCGCAAACGTAAATGTCGTCACCAAAGGCGGCACGAATCAGTTTCACGGAAGCGCTTTTGAATTCTTCCGCAACACAGCTCTCAATGCGAATGACTTTTTTATCAATCAGGTGCACGGCCCTCGCCCAGTTCTGCAGCAGAATCAGTTTGGCTTTACCCTTGGCGGTCCGGTTGTAAAGGACAAGGTCACTTTTTTTGTTGCCTATCAAGGGACGCGGCAAGCAAACGGCTTTGCTAGCACTTGCTTCGCCAGCTTTAACGAACCTGCGCTTACGTCCACCAATCGCACCGCCGCCGGCATCGGAGCTTTATTCGCCGGGCAATCCGGATTTGCAGGTACTGGTGGTGGTGGGAATGTTATCCGGGCGGACGGCTCGAACATTAGCCCGCAGGCCCTCGCCGCGTTAAATTTCAAGTTGCCGAACGGCCAGTTCGTCATACCGAATGCACAAACGATCAACGCTGGCGCGGCCAATCCTTCAATTGCAGGCACCGTCGCGCTCAGCCAGGCATGCCCGTTTAATGAAGATCAGTACATGGGCAATGCCGATTGGAACCAGTCCGAGAAAAGTACCTGGCAAGAGAGGTTCTTCTTCGTAAATAGTCACGTGCTGCTCACCCTCAATCCGCCGGGCTTGGCAGGAACTGCGGTTCCAGGCTTCGGCACCACAAATCCAAATCACTTCCGCAATTTCACCCTCAGCAATTCCTACATCTTTACTCCGCAGTTCATTAACCAGGCAACCATCGGCTATAACCGCGTAGTGGCTGCGACCCAGCAGGCTACGCCCTTCAGTTGGTCCGACCTGGGTGTGAGCGCTCCTGAAGGTCCGAGCATCGACGATAATTCACTGCCCGTATTGGCGGTCGTCGGCGCATTCGGTATAGGTGGCAATGGGCAGGAAAATATCAACGTCCAGAACCAATATTCCATTCTCGACAATCTTTCTTTGACCAAGGGGCGCCACTCTCTCCGTTTTGGAGGAGGTGCAAACCTCGATCAGATTGCTTACGATGACTATAAGTTTTACGGCGGCCTCGAGTTCCTCGGCATCCCCGACTTTCTGCTTGGACGCCACGGCGGCCCTACTGCCACTGGCGGAAACGGGACACCTTATAGCAACATTTTCCTGACACTGGATGTGCCCGGCTTCATTGATCGCAATTTCGACATCTGGAACTACAGTGGATATGTACAGGATGACATCCAGATTACACAGCGATTTGTATTGAATGCCGGTTTCCGTTACGAGCGGTTGGGCGGCATGGCCGAGGTGAATGGCCGGAACGCCAACACCAACTTCGCGGCTTTGAATCCTAATCCACCCGCCACGGGTACATTGCAGGGCTTCGAAGTAGCTGGCAACTACCCGTTCACACCCCCGGCAGGGGTCACCGTCCTTCCCGGCAAGCTTGCCTATAGTGGCGATGGGCAAAACACCATAAATCCGCGCATTGGCTTTTCATGGCAGTTGCCCGGCAACGATAATGTCGTCGTGCGCGGTGGATATGGCATCTTTCACCAGACCATTAGCGGCCAGCCAACCGTACAGCTGATTTTCCAGCAGCCATGGGCGGCGCTGCGTCTGCAAATTCAGTCGCCCACGATAAGCATGGCTGATCCGTTCCCACCGGCAATGAACTTCCCGACGTTTTTGCCATACTCTCCAACGACAACGGAGAGCGGTACCGCATTCGCTCAAAACATACGTCCGCCGATGGTCCAGCATTTCAGTCTGAACGTGCAGACGCAGTTGGCGAAGGACTCGATTTTTGAGCTGGGTTATATTGGCAGCCGCGGAGAACACCTGATCCTCTCTACCCTGCCGGACCAGGCGTTATATGCAAGTCCGGAGAATCCGATTCGCGGAGTGACAACCAATACGGTCGCGAATATCGGGCAGCGCCTTCCTGTATTGGGCTTCGGACCCACAGCCTACACTCAAATCGGCTCAACCGGTCAAAGCTGGTACAACGCTTTAGAATCCAGCTTTACGAAACGCTTCGACAATGGATTGCAGCTTCTTGCTTCCTATACCTGGGCCAAAGCCATGCAAACTGGGATCGGCTTGGTGAGCAATACAACCGCCGGTGCGGCACTCGGCAACCAGCTCGATCTTGCCCATCAATATGGTCCGGATAACTTTATCAGGCCGCAGCGTTTCGTCTTTAGCGGGGCCTATCGGCTTGCGACTCTTAGCGGAAGCAAGGCCATGGTGAAACGGGCATTTGGCGACTGGACGCTCTCTGGCGTGGTCACTCTTCAGGATGGGCATCCGCTTACCATCTCCGGATTCAATGGCAATAACGTGCTTGGTATCACTGGAGATTTCGCTCAACTCAGTGGGAAGTGCCAGCCGGGCCAATATGTCACGCATGGCTCCATCGAAAGCAAAATCCATGACTATATCAATCCGACCTGCTTCACGGGCACCTATCCTGTCGTCGGAGACGACGGCATAGCAACAGGATTCGGCAACTCGCGTCCTGGAATTCTAAGGGGACCCGGCCAGCGGAACATCGATGCCGCTCTCTCTAAAAACTTTGGATTCAACTTACTAGGTAAAGAAACAAACATCGAGTTCCGTGGAGAAGCCTTCAATGTCTTCAATACTCCACAATTTTCCGATCCTGACACTGCTCAAAACGACGCAACGTTCGGGGTGATCAATACTGCCGCTGTAGCGCCTCGCATCTTTCAATTCGCGTTAAAGGCTAACTTTTAGCTGTCTGCTCGATTGCTCCATCCGGTCTGAATCCACGCCTCTATGGTTGTGCGCGATGACCACTCATCGCGCACGGTCAGGCCTCGCGTGACCAGCTTTTTCGGAGATAGTAATGATCTTCAGAACCCTACGGGCACTCCCCGTTTTCGCGATTGCTCTCTCCATCGCAACGCCTTTGGGCGCACAGAAGCCCGCACAGAACGCCGCGAAAAGTCTAGACATTCTAATCCGCAACGGCTCCGTTCTTGATGGCTCCGGTTCTCCAGCCCGGCGAGTCGATATCGGTATTCGCGGCGATAGAATCGTCCTCGTCGGAAATAGCCACGGCCAAAAAGCCAAGCGCATCATCGACGCACACGGCCTCATCGTCGCACCCGGCTTCATCGATCCCCACACCCACACACTCAAAGACCTTTCCAACCCGGCCACCAGCCGCAACGATGCTTATCTCATGCAGGGCGTAACCACCGTGACCATCGGCAATGACGGTGCCAGTCCGCTTGACATTGGCGCTACGCTGCACAAATTGGACCAACAAGGCATTGGCACGAATGTCGCGATGTTTATCGGCCAGGGCTCTGTGCGGCGTGCAGTCATGGGCATGTCCGATGCAACCCCCACAGCTGCGCAAATGGATTCCATGAAAATGCTTATAGACCACGGCATGAAGGAAGGCGCAATCGGCATGTCCACCGGCCTGTTCTATGCGCCGGGCAGCTACTCCAGCACAGAAGAGGTCATTGCCCTGGCCAAAGTCGCCGCAGCCGATGGCGGCATCTATGACACGCACATGCGCGATGAAGACTCCTACACCATTGGGCTGCTTGGTGCCGTCAAGGAAACCATTCGCATCGGACGCGAAGCGCACATTCCCGTCATGATTTCCCATATCAAGGCGCTCGGCAAAAATGTCTGGGGTCAAAGCACAGATGTCATCGGCCTGGTAGATGCCGCACGCGCTAGCGGCGTCGACGTGACCGCTAGCCAATATCCGTACAACGCTTCAGGAACCAGCGTCCAGGCTTCTTTGATTCCCCGCTGGGCAGAGGTTGGCGGCCAAGCCGCCCTGCTGCACCGCATCGATGATCCAGCCCAGCGCCCTCGCCTCATCACCGATATGCAAAAAAATCTGGATGATCGCGGCGGCCCAGAATCCCTGCTCATCACCGTATCGCCCGACAAGGAATTTACCGGCAAAACGCTGGCCGTAATTGCTAAAGAAAATCACCTATCTCCGATCGACGCCGCCATCTTGATTATCAAAAATGGCGGCGCTGACGTTGCGTCCTTCAACATGCAGGAAAGCGATATCCGCAACTTCATACGCCAATCCTGGGTCATGACCTGCTCCGACGGCAGCCCCGGCCATCCCCGCAAGTACGGGACCTTCCCACGCAAGTTGCGCAAATATGTCTTTGATGAGCATGTCATCACGCTCCCATTCGCCATTCGCTCCATGACGTCTCTGCCGGCCGAGACCCTCCGCCTCCAGGACCGCGGCCTGCTCAAGCCCGGCTACTTCGCCGACATGGTTATATTCGATCCCAAAACCATCCGTGCACTTTCCACCTACAAAGAACCCAAGCTGCTGGCCACGGGAGTAACCTATCTCCTGGTCAACGGCCAATTCGCCATTGATCACGATCAACTCACCAGCATCCACGCAGGCCGCACCCTGCCTCACGGGCATCTATAGATATCGACAAATCAAGAAGCAAAGACTCGTGATTATGGCAGCCCATGGCAATTCTGATACGCTGGTTGCCCAAACCAAGGAGCAATTTTTCATGCATCAACTCCGTCCGGCCTTTCGCACCACCGCCTTCACACTTGCTCTTTTCATCGCTGCCCCGTTTATAGGCACGGCCTCTGCCCAACTCTCTACCTCAGACAAGCAGCTCTCAAAATCCATCTTCAAGCAGTTGATCGAAATCAACACAACCGAATCGACGACTGCCGCAGCTGAGGCTATGGCAAAGCGCCTGCTCGACGCCGGCTTTCCGCAAACCGATGTCTCTGTGATCGGCCCTGATGACCAGCATAAGAATCTGGTTGTCCGATATCGCGGCACCGGACAGCACAAGCCCATCCTTTTAATAGGCCATCTCGACACCGTCGAAGCCCGCCGCCAGGACTGGACCACTGATCCATTCCAATTCGTCGAACAAGCGCCTTTTGTCTATGGCCGCGGCACCCAGGACATGAAGGATGGCGACGCCATTTATGTCACCAACTTCATCCGCCTCAAACGGGCAGGCTATAAGCCCGACCGGGACATCATCCTCGCACTGACCGCCGACGAAGAAGGCGGCAATCATAATGGCGTCAGTTGGCTACTCAAAAATCACCGTGACATGATCGATGCCGCGTTCGTGCTCAATCAGGATGCGGGAGGCGTCACCACCAACCACGGAAAGCCGGTCATCGTCGAGGTGGACGCCAGCGAAAAACTATACTGCGACTACAAACTCACAGTGACCAATCCCGGAGGTCACAGTTCCCTGCCCAGGCCCGATAACGCCATCTATCAACTTACCGATGGTCTCGTGAAACTTCAGCACTTTACCTTCCCATTCCAACTGAACGCTGTTACACGCGCCTACTTTGCAAAAGAAAGCACAGTAGTCAAAGGCCAGCAGGCAACAGACATGAAAGCGATCCTCACCAACCGGCCCGATCCCGCGGCCATCGCGCGTTTGTCGCAGGACCCTTTTCAGAACGCGACCATGCGCACAACCTGCGTGGCCACCCGCCTGCTTGCTGGCGAAGCGAACAACGCGCTCCCGCAACGTGCGACAGCCAACGTGAACTGCCGAATTCTGCCTGGCAGTTCACGCGAACAGATCTGCCAGAAGCTCGTCGAGGTGCTCGCCGACCCCAAAATTGACGTCGCAATTTCCGGCAACCAGAGCAGCGCCTACGCGAATGCTCAGGCCGAGCCGCCCGCTCCTCTGCGCCCGGAACTAATGCAGGCCATCGACAAAATCGCCGCGCAAATGTGGCCCGGAGCGCCTGTAGTTCCATCCATGTCCACCGGCGCAACCGACGGTAAATATACGAATGCCGCCGGAATGCCGACCTATGGAGTGTCCGGCGTTGCCATCGACGTAGGTGGCGATCGCGAGCATGCCAGGGATGAGCGCGTAAAACTCAACTCCTACTACGACGGAGTCACCTTCTACTATCGCCTATTAAAAGCGCTTACTTCGCAGCCATGACCCTTCACCAAGGAGCTTCAGCCTGCTGAATAAGGACCGAAAAATCGCTACGCTTGCCGGCGTCCCGGCACTGGCCTTTGGAGTGTAATCTCAATGCCCGCACAAACTCCCCATTACGACTTGCTCTTGAAGGGCGGTCATGTCATCGACCCCGCCAATCATATTGACGGCCCGATGGATGTCGCTGTTGCTGGCAGCAAGATCGCGGCCGTCTCCGCCAGCATTCCCGACAGCGAGGCCGGAAAGGTCGTCGATGTCCACGGCCTTTACGTCACGCCCGGCCTCATCGATATCCACGTCCACGTTGCGCAGGGAGGCGCGCCGCTGAACTGGTTTTCTCCCGACGCCCGCTCCCACATTCGGCCTTATAAGATCATGTCCGATCTGAGCCTCCAGTCAGGCGTCACCACCATGGTGGACGCCGGTACCGCCGGCTCCGATACCTTCCTCGCCGAAAAGGAAGAAGTGACAGACCATTCCCAGGTCAGGGTCTTGTCATGGCTCAATATTGTGGCCGACGGAATGAGCGGCGGCCGCGAGCAGGATGTAGATCAGATGGATCCCAAGAAGTGCGCCGCCACCATCGAGAAGTACAGCAATCTCATCGTTGGCATCAAAACCGCGCACTACTGGACCGATAAGCCGTGGGACGCGGAACATCAACCGTGGGAAGGTGTCGACCGGGCAGTAGCTTGCGCACGTTTGGCCAAGGTCCCGATTATGGTCGACTTTTTCCCGCGCCCGGGCAGGTCCTATTCCGATCTCATCCTCAAGCACATGCGACCCGGTGACGTTCACACCCATGTCTTCGCACAGCAATTTCCCATCATTCTTCCCAACGGCAAGCTCAACCCCATCATGTTGGAGGCTCGCAAACGAGGGGTCATCTTTGACGTGGGCCACGGCAGCGCAAGCTTCTGGTTCCGTAATGCGATGCCTGCCATCCAGCAAGGCTTCGAGCCGGATTCGATCTCCACCGACCTTCACGACGGCAGCATCATCCAGCTTGCCGTAAGTCTCAACAATGTCATGTCAAAATTCCTGGCAATGGGTGAAACCCTCCAGGATGTCATCCGGCAGACCACGGTGAATCCTGCGCGAGAAATTCAGCGCACAGAACTGGGGACCTTGTCCGTCGGCTCGGACGCGGACATCGCCGTCCTACAGCGATTGCACGGCCACTTCAGTTATATGGATGACGGCTATGCTCGTCAGGATGGCGACGAAAAGCTGGAGACCCAGATGACAGTACGCGCCGGCGCGATCGTTTTTGATCCTTATGGTCTCAGCGCGGCGCCCTGGCAGAAGGCCCGCGAGCAGTACTACCACACACCCACATCAGGGGATCAGAACCGGGCCACCGCCGACGACTACCCCCGCCATACTCACACTCGACCACAGTAGAGAGCTTCAAAGACAAATGCCCGCGTCTCGATTTTGAAACGCGGGGCGCCCACTCGATCTCACCTATACCAAATACAAATCCACTACGCGCTGACAGCGCCCATCAGAACTTGGCGCAGCCGCTTCGCCACGATCATGTCTTCTCCCGGCTGCAGCATCCACACTCCCACCACAATAGTGCTTGCATTGGAATGGAAATCCGCGTCCGTGCGTCCTGTCCCCGGCTCCAATTCGATGCTGGGTGTACCTTTCCTCAGCATCTCCGCCACTTTCAGTGCTGGAATCTTCACCTTGTTCTGGTCGTAACGCAACACCAGGTGTGGCACATGGTTCGCAACCGGAGGCACAATGATTTCCGCCTTCAGTGAAGGAACGTTCCGCAGATAGCTCGATATCCGGTTCGCCCGTGCGCGGAATTCCTTGTCCATCCCCTCATCCGTCTGGCTCAATATCCAATCCACCGCGGCCACCATTCCGACAATCTGTTCCTTGGCCACCTTCTGTCCTCGGCCCACCACGTCATCGATCGAATTGTTATTGTTGGCCGCCGCTGCAATTAAATCCTTCCTGCCCAGCAGCAACCCGGCATTTTGGGGCCCCCGAATTCCCTTCCCTCCGGAGAAAGCCACCAGGTCGAATCCCATCTTTGTGTAGTTCCAAAGGTTGGAGATAGGAGGCATATCCGCCGCCGCATCGTTCATGCACGGAACATTATGTTGATGCGCGACGCGAATCCAGTCTTCGCGGCCAATCTGCCCACTTTCTGCCGCGTTGAAAAAGTGCGCCAGCACGGTCTTTGGATTGAAAGCCGCCTGGTATTGGTCCAGCGTTACAACTTCAATGATGCGGACGCCACAGTTCGACAACGCATGATCGTATCCATAGCGATGCCCCTTCTGCATAATCACTTCATTCTTTAGATCGCTCATCCCTTGCGGAATGTTCTGAGGAATATCGCTTCCCGCATTCTGGTTCGCCACCGTCACACAGGCCGCGGTTCCCAGCGTTAGTGCAGATGCCGCTCCCGCCGATACCAGCGCCGCTTCGCAATGCAATTTGTCTGCTATGTAAGATCCTGCGCGGAGCTGCAGATCTTTCAGACGCACCGGATGCCAAGCCGCCTTGGCAACTGCCTGCTGTACTGAGGGCGGCATCACTGCCGCCGTAAACATTGTGTAGGTACCAGCTGCATTGATGATCTTCTCCACGCCCAGTTTGTCGTAGTAATCCACCGCGTCGTTCGTATTTGGCGATTCTTCTGCGATGGCAGCCAATGGCGGAATGCAACTAGCCAACCCTACAGCGGCCAGAGCCGATCTGCCAATGGTAAAAAAAGAACGTCGCGAGTAATTCGTTTTCATAAGACTCTCCGATAACTAAAGGTTGAATGTGACTGACTGCCGTAAACCCCGGCCGGTCCCCGAGATCTTCTGTTTCCTCTATCGGATATTCTGTAAAGCTTTTCCTTCATTCCAAAAAGCCAATCGTTTCGAGACACATGCTGCTGCATTTGCTCCCGCCCAACATTCTCGCACACTCTCGCAGAGCCATTGCAAGAGTACGAAGGTACTGGAATTTTCACCTTGTATCTACGCACGCTTTCGAAATAAGCCTTAAGTCGGCATTTACCTTTACAGGAAATATTTATACTCATCTATATGACTAGTTGACAGAAAATAATAGAAAATGTTAGAAATGTGGCTCGAACCCGGAGGCACGTCGAGGAAGACCTGGAACGCAAAGCTGGCGATGGCAGGATAAGGCGGTGTGGTCACCGATTCATCTGGAGGGGGGCATTCCAGACGTCACTGTTAAAGCGCTCAGCACGGCTGCGGGCTAATGCTATCGAGAGAGATGATGAGAAGTGGAGTCTGCTCTTTTCGGCGCTCTTTTTCCTGATATAACGTCGCACATTCGGTGCAGCTTGGTTATCCGAATGTGTTCTGAAACTCTTCCCCGACACCGGAAATATGTCGGGCTTCGGCCAGATCACAAGTGATATAAATACACCGCGACAGTTCTAGTTTGCATCGAGGTTTATATCCTGAAATGACCGGACATGCGTCTCGCGTGAACGAGCGACCTGCGGACATACCTGCCAGGTTGAGATGGTGAAATGTGGCTTGGCTCCGGACTCTTTCCGGAGCCAAGCATCGAAAATAAAACGGGGAAGGTGAGGCATGTCCGGTTCTACGCGACGCAGTTTTTTGAAAGATGTCAGCGCCAGTGTGGCTGCGCTTTCTATTGGTTCAGAGCCGCTACAAGCGAGTGCAATGCCAGGACGGCCGTCGAGTGAGGCTGGTAGTTCAGGAGAACACAAAGCCTCCAATACGATGGCCATCGCTGCGCATCCCGGAGATGCTTTTTTTGCCATGGGCACGCCGGTAGCGCTGGCCACTGGCCAAGGGGCTGAAGGCTTGTTGTTGAGTCTTACATTGGGAGAGAAAGGCTCTGCAACAATTCCACCTTCGCAATATGGGGCGATGCAGCGATCGGCGTCGCAAAAGGCTGCGGCGATGCTGGGCGCAACGGCAGAGTTCCTGCACTATCCCGATGGAGAGGTACCGATAAACGACGAAGCAAAATTTGCCGTTTGCGATATGATTCGGCAATTCAAACCGGACATCGTCGTGACCCACTGGAAGGGGAGCTGGCATAAGGACCACCGGGCGTGTTACGAAATTGTCGCAGATGCAATCTTCTATGCCGCGCTTCCTACTATAGTGCGAAAGCTGCCTGCTCATTCTGTCCGAGAGCTGTTTTTTAACGACAACTGGGAAGACGCTGCTGGATTTGTCCCGGACACCTATCTGGATATAACACCGGTGTTCGCGCGGTGGATGGATGCCTGCGCGATATTTCCCATGTGGCGCGGCGAAAACGGGTTTCGCTACAACGATTACTATGCCAGCCTGGCAGTCGCGCGAGGCTGCGTTGCGAATTTCAAGAAAGCGGTCGCGCTGATGTCACCTGCGGAGCAACGTGTACGACATATTCGCGCATTATAGGTAAGTGGAATGCGATTACTTCGGTACTCTCCTGTAACAGGCATCGGCATGGGTACTTAAACAATCTTTTATTGCGCCGCCGCTGCAGTATCAGTTCTTGGATAGTTTAAGGTAACTCGATAACTAGAAAAATCACGTTAAGTAGGGTAATAGGTAGTAGCGAGAAAATTTGACAATTAGGGAGACTTTCCAGTCATATACTGCTAGATGACTGGATGTATGGGGTAATAATGACGAAACTTCAACAACTCGATCGCAATAGCATCGTTCCTCTCTACTATCAAATTCGGCAACGTTTGCTCAGCCAGATTCAATCCGGCGCACTTAAGCTGGATGAACCGTTGCCCTCTGCGCAGGAGATTGCTGCGGGTCTGGGGGTCAGCCACATGACAGCCCGGCAGGCGATAAAGTCTCTCTGCGACCTTGGGGTCGTCTACAGCAAACAAGGCAAAGGAACCTTTATTTCTGGAATCAAGCTGGAGAAGGATTTTCGACAGGTGCTTTCGTTTACCGAAGAGATGAAGGCCCGAGGGGCCAAGCCTCTGTCAAAAGTCCTCTCATTCGAGGTCCGGCGGGGAAACGCACAGGTGATGGAAGCGCTTCGCTTGGGATCCGATGAGGAAGTAATTCAATTACGGCGCATTCGCCAGTCGAATACTTTGCCGATGGGGATTGAGTGCAGTTCGCTACCGCTGCGTCTGTGCCCGGATTTACTTGATACTTTCGACCCACGCACTTCTCTTTACAAGATTCTAGCTGAGCATTACGGGATACATATGATTGTTGCGGATGAAGTCGTGGAGGTTGGCTTGGCAAATGCCGAGGAAGCGAAGTTACTGAAAATTACGAAGGGAAACCCGGTTTTCTACTTTACGCGGATTTCCTATATCCAAAGTGGACAGCCGGTGGAACATGTGAAAGCGACCTATCGAGGCGACCGCTACAAGATTGTAAATCGGCTAACGCGCCTGAATCGCGAATTATTAACATCGTCTACTCCCATGTAAGTGGGACCCAATCTGTAGTCAACCTACCGCACAGAGGAAGTGATTCAATGGCTGAACTAGATTACTTGAACCAAATTACTGAAGTTATTTCCAAGATTCGCGAAACGCAGAAGGACAATATCGAACGGGCAGCACAATTGTTTGCAAACTCCATCAAATCTGGCGGCCGTGTATATATGTTTGGGAGCGGTCACTCGGTAATCCCCGTTCTCGATATTTTTCCCCGTTACGGTAGCTTTATTGGGTTTTATCCCATTTACGATCCCCGGCTTATGTGGTTCAACGTCGTCGGGCCGGGTGGCGCGCGCGAACTGCTCTGGTTGGAACAGCGCGAGGGTTATGCCGAGGTTGTCCTTTCAAGTTACGAACTCAAAACAAACGATTCGCTCTTGGTTTTTTCGCATGGCGGGCTAAATGCAGCCGCAATTGAAATGGCGATAGAGGCCAAAAAAAGCGGCGTGACAGTTGTTTCGGTGTCCTCTCATTTGAATTATCGTCAGGCCGCTGCGAAGCATTCCACAGGAAAGAAGCTTGTCGATGTGTCGGACATAGCGATCGATAATTGCGTGCCGCCTGAGGACGCATTGATTGCGGCCAATGGAATCCCGGAAAAATTTGGGGCTGGATCCACCGTAGCTACAGTTGCGATCGCAATGACTTTGGTAGCAGAGGTCGGTTCCCTGCTGGTGGAAGCGGGGATCAGGCCTTCAACGTTTGTATCTCCGAACGTTGGCTTGTCCCCTGATCACAATCAGCAGGTGTTCAAAGAGTACATGCAAAATGTATTTCACGGAAAATGACGGAAATCGAGCCATAGCGTAGTGGCAATCGGCCCAGCATCTGAAGCTATGTGAAAGGTAGACAAGGATACGCGAGAAAATTGCAAGTAGCATTTCTGGGCTCGATTGCCTGCTATGTATAAGTCTTATCCCGGGGTGACAGGGTGAAGCGGATTGGATTTGCGCTTCTGGTGTGCGGTTCGATTGTGCTGGGGCAGCTGGATCCGCCACTGGCTAGCGGCCAGACGATACGGGATGGAGGGAACTCCTTCTATCCTGCAGCTGTGTGGTATAGCGGCGGCAAGGCGCGTGCCCCCATGCTCGAAAAAATTGATGCAACGAGTGCCAGGCGATGGGGCGTGGACCTGGATCAAATCAAAGCGGCTGGCTTCAACACTGTTAAGACCTGGATCGATTGGCAAACCGGAGAGCCAATACGCGGAAAGTTTAACTTCGACAATCTGAATCTGCTTATGCATCTTGCGCAGGAACGTGGCTTGCGTGTCATCGTTCAGATTTATCTTGATTCCGCACCGGGTTGGGTTGGGCAGCGATATCCGGATGGCCGGTTTGTCGACCGCAGCGGAGCAGTCATCGATTCCCAGTCGGCGCCGGGCTATTCCATTGACAATCCCGGAGTCCGGAGAGAAGCTGTGGCTTTCCTGGAGGCCCTTTCGCAGGATGCCAATCGTTTTCCAGCCCTTTATGGTTGGGACGTATGGAGTGAACCCCATGTCATCAACTGGGCAGAGTTCCCTTACTTGAGGAATCCTGAATTCGGCTTTAATCCCTCTACGCAAGCAAGGTTCCGGCAATGGTTACAAGAAAAATATAAAACGCTGGACACTCTCAATGCAGCCTGGTATCGAAGTTTCACCAACTGGGACCAGGTTGAGGCACCACGCTATCCCACGATTCTTTCCTACACCGACTACATCGATTGGCGAATGTTTATCGACGACAAGCTTGCGGGTGACTTGGCTACGCGCGTAAATGCCATTCGCACAGCCGACAAGTTCCACGCCATTACAAGCCATTCCGACTCGCCCAGCCTCTTCACATCTCCGACCGATGGTTATGGCGAACCGGACGATTTCAAAATGTCCGCAAGAGCGGACTTTTATGGCACCTCGATGTATCCGATGCATTCGGAGTCAACCCATCCTTGGTCCAATGAAGTGCTGGACACCGCTCTCGATTTCTCTCGTTCTGCTGGACACAGTTTTCATAAAGGGTTCTGGATTGGAGAACTCCAGGCAGGCCAAGGCACCACGGGAATGCGCATCGTAGAACCCGTCACTGCCCGTGACGAGACATTCTGGATATGGCAGGCGGTTGCGCACGGCGCACGCGAGTTTGCGATCTTTTCCTGGTATCCGATGAGTTCCGGATTCGAATCGAACGGTTACGGACTAATCCATCTGGATGGCACCTTGACGGATCGGGCCACGGCAGCGGGAAAAACCGCGGCCATCATCGGGCGGCATGCATCCGATTTGCTGAATGGCACGCCTGCTCCCGCACAGGTCGCGATCCTGTACAACCGGCTGTCCTACATGGTGGGCGGATCTCAGCCATCTCGTTCCAAACTTGGGCGTGCCCCGATTGACTCCGCACTGGGCCTGGATCGGGCGTTTTCCGAACAGCAGATTTCAGTCGACTTTGTATCCACGCAGGAGGTCGCGCAGAACAGGCTGAGTCAATACAAAATAATGTTTGTTCCCTTTCCGGTGATGCTATCGAAAGATGTGGCGGATGGAATCAAACTCTATATTCAGGGTGGAGGCACTGTTGTCGCGGAGGCCCGTTTGGCCTGGAATAATCAGCGTGGATTTGCCAGCCCGGTGATTCCCGGACTAGGTTTGGACAAAGTGTTTGGCGCCAGAGAGAAAGTCATCCAGCCGAAGGACAAACCGCAGATCACGATCACCGATTCCTCGAACCTTTCAGGACTGACCTCCCATTTGGTGTCAGGGGCAGCATTTGAGGAAGACCTGGAGCCCTATCCGGGATCTAGAGTGTTGGGGCGCTTCGAGGACGGAGAACCGGCGGTCATTGAGAATTCGACCGGCAAGGGAAAAGCGATCCTCATTGGATCGCTTTTGGCCCTGGCCTACGAAGAGCATCATGATGCCGGCACGCAACAACTCCTGGTTTCGCTCGCCAGGCTTGCCGGGGTCCCTACGGAAGTAAAAGTATCGGGCCCCGGAAATTCGGCGATCGAAGTACGTCGATTGGTTGGCGATCATAAGCAGATAGTTTTCGCATTTAACGAATCTAAAGATTCCGTGGATGCTACTTTATCGCTTTCCGTTCCGTGGATAACTCAACATGCGGTAGAGTGGACGAACGATCGCGATGTGCCGTTTCTAATCCAGCCCGGCAAAGTTTTACTGAAAAAGACATTTGCGCCAGAAGAAGTTTGGGTCGTTAGCCTGGAGGCCCATTGATCGGGCCGCAAATTCGGCACAACGACATAAACAGAGTTTGACTGCCTATCGTTAGCGCTGAAGAGGATCATGTCTTATGCCTGACTTTGTTATCGCAGCCGATATTGGCGGCACGAAGATTAGAGTTGCCAAGGTCAGCGAGACTGGACAGATGAGTCATCGTTCCGAAACGGCCACGCCTCCCGGCGGTGGCACTGCCGTCATCGGCGCAGTGCTGACTCTGCTGCAGCGAATTCCGCGACAAAATGTGCGTGCCTTGGGAGTCGACATCCCGGGTCTCGCCTACAAGAATGGTGACGTCTGGGCGCCGAACATTCCAGGCTGGAAGCGTATGCCTCTTGGCCGCAGATTGAGGGAGCAGCTTCAGTTGCCGGTCATCGTGGAAAGCGATCGCAATGCGTTCGTTGTAGGAGAAGCCTGGAAGGGTGCTGCCCGGGACTGCCGCGATGTGATTTTTCTGGCGGTTGGTACTGGTATTGGGGCCGGAATTCTAGTGGACGGGCACCTTCTTAGAGGTCACCGAGAACTGGCCGGGTGCGTAGGATGGATGTCGGTTCGCGATAAGTTCCTGCCACAGTATGCCAAAGTGGGTTGCCTTGAAAGTCATGCGGCTGGCATCGGGATTGGCGTTACCGCTAGTCGTGGTAGGAAACGTAAGCTTACAGCACAGGACGTCACTCAACTTGCAATCCAGGGTGATAAACGCGCCCAGCAAGTTCTCCACCAAGCGGGTTGTTATCTCGGCCTGGCGTTGGCCAATCTCGTGAGCATCTTAAATCCGGAAATCATTGTGGTCGGAGGCGGCGTTGCTGAAGCGGGAGAGTTGATACTTAAACCGGCCCGGCAGACAATGAAGCGCTGGGCACAGCCAATTGCAGTCAGGCAAACACGCATCGTACATAGCCGCCTGAAAGGTGCGGCAAGTCTGCTGGGCGTGGCTAAATTGGCTTTTGAAGTTAACGAACAAAAAGGACACTACCCAATCTCACAATGAGCGTTCATAACTGACCCCCGAGGAATGAAAGGAGTAGCACGGCTCGAACCCACATTCAGGCTGATGAAAAATATGCCACCGAAAGCCAATTGCAATCGTACCGCGCTGATTTTTACGATCAATGCGTGCATGTTCATTTTCGGATTTGTGCTGTTCCTGATGGGAACTTTGCTTCCCTCTCTCCATGTAAGTTACGCCCAGGCCGGCAGCCTCGGGTCTTTCCCATTGATTGGAATTCTGATTGCTAGTGTCCTTGTCGGTCCGGTTCTCGACATTCACGGGGCCAAGCAGGTATTGATCCTCGCGCTGATACTGATCGCTGGATCACTCGCTCTGATTCCATCACTTCAGCTTTACTGGCAGCTTGCGATATGTTGTCTGGCCTACGGGTTTGGAGGCGGGGTTCTCAATACAGCCGCAAATGTTCTGATTGCGGACCTGCATGTTGAAAGCCGCGCCAGCGCTCTCAATTTGTTGGGCTTCTTTTTCAGCGTCGGAGCCGTCCTGGCCCCTTTGCTAATGTCGACAATCAGCGGAGAACTGCGTCCATCGATTGTGCTTCGCATCCTGGCCGCTCTCACAGCTGCAGTTTTGATTCCAGTGACTCTCTTTGAGTTTCCGCCTCCGCTGAAGGCCGGGGTCCAGCTTCGAAACCTGTTTTTGGTTCTCAACCAGCCAGCGGTGTGGTTGTTTGGAATCCTCCTGATTTTTGAATCAGGGAGCGAAAACTGCATGTTTGTATGGTCGAGCAAAATCGCCGCCGAGGCGTTACATACCACTCCAGCGCAGGCGAACCTGGCGCTGGTCGGTCTAAGTGTGGCGCTCGGCATCGGCCGCCTCATTGCCGTCTTCTGGCTGCACTGGTTGGGAAACCTGGGCACAATATGGCTTTCGACATCTCTGGTCTTAGTGGGCGTCTCCATCGCTTTGACGGCCCACGGATTGTTTGCCATGGTTTCGGCGATGACGGTCATAGGTTTGGGAATCTCCGCGATTTTTCCTACCGTATTGGGTCTCGCTGGAGATCGATTTTCCTGTGAAACCGGGACGGTGTTCGGCACCATCATTGCTCTTGGCCTGGTTGGAGGAGTGGCGGGTCCGACATTGGGTGGACACGCAATCGCCTACGGTCCTCTTCATGTGTTATGGATTCCCGCCGTGTCCGCTGTGGCGGTCGCCGTCCTCACAGCGATTGTCGGTATGCAAAAAGCACGCACTCCAAACAAAAAACATATCAACGCATGAAGACGCAACAGCCCTGTTCGAGTTGAGATTCAACCTATTTCGCCATCATCGCGGGCTTGAACGAACCAGCGGCTAGGGTTCACAATGGATGCTGTTCGTTGTCGCCCCGAGAAACGACAAGTTATGGCTCACGCGTGCAGATGATGAGCAATCGCCCACCGCCTTTTTATCACTCTCGCTGTTGCTGTTGCTGCACACGTTTTCTATCTTGAACTGGCCGGAGATGCATCGTCATGCCCACGAAAGTCGAACGTCGAACCGTCGATCTGTCGCAGTATCCGAACCTGGTTGTTATCTATCTCGGAATGCGGGTCAATCACCTTACCGGCCTGAAGACGTTGCTTGGGTTCGGGCCGAAGATATCCAGTTCTGTCACGGCTCAACCTGACGGGTTGCTTCTGCATGAAACCATGGTCTACTCCCTTTTCCCTGCCCATGTTGGCATGCGCCAATACTGGCGTGACATGGAAGCGCTCCTGACCTGGTCCCGCTCGGAACCGCATCGCGACTGGTGGAAAGCCTTTTTGCGGAACTCCGGGGGAACCGGCTTCTGGCACGAAACCTATCTGATGCAGGGCGGCATGGAAGCGATCTACGACGACATCCCAAAGCCAATCGGCTTCATGGGCTTCGCTCCAGTCAAGCCTGCCCGTGGCGCCATGTTCGGCGCGGCTCACCGTGCTACCAGGCCGTATAGTGGAGAGCCCGTCGTCAGCGAAAAAGATTTGTACGAATCCTAGCTCGTTCCATTTCCTGAGGTCGTTCCCTTCCTGAATTTTTGAATGAAACCAGGAATTCAAATTTTGCTTGCAAACTTCGCCTTTCATTCGCTAAGATAACAATTGCTATGGCAATCACGCGACGTCAAAAGGAAGTCCTGGACTTTATCCGCAATTTTGTCGAACGGTGCGGCTACTCGCCATCGTTTGAGGAGATTGCACACGGCCTCGGCCTCAGCTCGTTGGCAACCGTACACAAGCACATCAGCAATCTGGAGAAGAAAGGGCTGCTGCATCGCGCGCACAATCGCAGCCGCTCCATTGATGTGCTGCCCGCACAAACACAGCGCGCAGTCAACAGCCACACGTGGCCACTGCTGGGCCGCATTGCCGCAGGCCGGCCAGTCGAAGCCGTCGAGACCCACGAAACTATTTCTCTGGATGACATCCTCGGCGAAAAAACTGTCTTTGCATTGGAAGTCCGCGGCGAATCCATGCGAGACGAGCATATTGTTCATGGAGATTTTGTCCTGGTGGAACGCACGCAGACGGCGCGGCAGGGAGAGATCGTCGTTGCGCTGGTCGATGGCTCGGAGAGCACACTGAAACGCTATTATCTGGAAGGTGACACGGTGCGTTTGCAGCCCTCCAATGCCGAGATGCAACCTATTTATGTTCCAGCAATCAGCGTGGCTATTCAGGGACGTGTACTCGCGATCGTGCGCAAGTGCGCCTGAGTCTTCTTAAACGCAAAAAGAAACGGCAGCCTAGGCTGCCGTTTCTTTTTGCTACCTGCTTCCTAATCGCTTCTGGGGTGCAGCGTTGGCCGGTCGTCGGTCTGTGTAGAAGTAGACGAATCGTTGTTCCCTGCACCGACACGGCGCAGCGTTGGCTGATTCGGATTTTGGCCGTTCTTCAAAGTGCGTCTATTTTCAATGCGCGCCAGCCGTGCCTTGACATCGTGAAACTCGGAAGTATCGACAACATACTCCTCTCGGGGTGGCAGGATATGAGCGATCTCCCATTGGGAACGGGCTACACGATCCGGTGTCTGCGGATGCGTCTCAAATGCCTTGGTGAGTAGACCGGGCTTCTGTTTCTCCAGCGCTTCAATCTTCTCAAAGAAGTCGATGAGTCCTTCTGGATCGTAGCCAGCCTTATATGCGTATTGAATGCCAAGCCAATCGGCCTGGGCTTCAAAATCGCGCTGGAACTGCAGGAAGGTAAGTGGAATGGCCAGCGAAGTGGCTTCGTAAATCATATAGCCGGTCATGCTGTAGCCGGTCATGATCATCAATGGCACGGAACCGATATTGGCGTAATTCATGCGCGTCATCTCGCGCGCCTGGTGGTGCGCGGCAACGTGGGCAATCTCATGAGCCATCACATCGGCCAGCTCCGACTCATTGTCAGCGGCCATGATGAGTCCGGAATTGACAAAGAAATAGCCTCCGGGCAAAGCAAACGCGTTGATCTCATCCGTATCGATCACCTTGATGGTGAAAGGTACCTTCGCATCGGAGTTCTTCACAAGGTTCTGACCAATGCGGTTGATGTACTCCTCAACGACTGGGTCCTTGATGATCTTGGCAGTCTTCAATATCTGCTGAGAGTATTGCGCGCCCCAGGCAATCTCCGTGTTGGTGGAGTACCAATTGCCCAGGCCGCGGCCGCCGATGTTACGGCTGCCCACAGCGTTGACGTCATCTTCGCTGCCAGGCTTCACGCCCGGCATGGTCTGATCTTCACTGCCGCTCTGGTCGTCTTTAGCTTTGTCCTTCTTGTCCTTTTTATGCGCCTTTTTGTTGTTGGCATCCTGCTGCGTGGCGTCGGTGTCGAGCGGCGGTGGCCCGGCATCGGAAGGTTGAGTCTGGGGAGTTTGCGGCCGCGTGCTTGATGGCGCCTGCGAATCCGATTGCGCAGGAGTCCCGGACTGCGAACTCTGCGCAAATACAGGCCATCCCGATATCGCAATGCAAAGGACAGCCACCGTGCCATTTCGGAGTGAAGTTTTGATATTTAGGAGATTCCTCATACAACGCCTTTTCTGCCGGCATGATTTGGATCGTACCTACATAGCAGTATGCGCCTTTTTCCTGTCCCCCTGCAGCGGAATGTTTTGACAGGAGAAAAATGCAAGTTGCCCAAAGTAAAAGGCCGCATCCCCAGTAGAATGCGGCTTTACTTGAATCACGGATTCCCTGTTGCGAACTCTTGCTTAATCGTAATACTCCAGTCCAAGGTGCGTGATCAGATCTTCTCCCTGGATATGCCGCAACGTGTTCTTCAGCTTCATCGATTGAATAAAGAGATCGTGCTCCGGGTACAGTCCTTCCGGTGTCATCGGCGACTTAAAGAAGAAGCTGAGCCACTCCTGAATACCGATCCCGCGCAGCTCGCTACTGCGTTTCGCCAGATCCAGAAATAGCACCAAATCCAGTGCAATTGGTGCCGCTAAGATGGAATCGCGGCAAAGAAAATCCACCTTGATCTGCATTGGATATCCAAGCCAGCCAAAGATATCGATGTTGTCCCAACCCTCTTTGTTATCACCACGTGGCGGGTAATAGTTAATGCGAACCTTGTGGTAAATATCGCCGTACAGCTCAGGGTAAAGTTCCGGTTGCAGGATGAAGTCCAGCACCCCCAGCTTGGACTCTTCCTTGGTCTTGAAAGATTCGGGGTCATCCAGCACTTCGCCGTCGCGGTTGCCCAGAATATTTGTGGAATACCAGCCGCTGACGCCCAACATGCGCGCCTTGAAAGCCGGTGCCAGCACCGTCTTGATAAGCGTCTGGCCCGTCTTAAAGTCTTTGCCGCAAATCGGAGCATTGTTCTTCCTGGAAAGCTCCTGCATCACCGGCAGATCGACGGTAAGATTGGGTGCACCGTTGGCGAAAGGAATGCCCTCCGACAGCGCTGCGTAAGCATAAATCTGCGAGGGCGCAATGTTGATGTCGCTCGCTTCCAGGCCCTTCTCAAAGGCTTCGACCGACGCATGCACTGCGGACGGCTCCAGAAATATCTCTGTCGAGCCGCACCAGATCATCACCTGACGGTCAGTCTTCTTCTTGAACTCGCGAATGTCGGCGCGAAGTTGGTCGGCCAGGTCGCGCTTGTTCTTGCCTTTCTTGACGTTGGTTCCCTGCAGGCGCTTCACATAATACTGGTCGAAGACCGCAGGCATCGGCGTAATGGTTTCCAGAAATGGCCGGATCGACTGCAGCAGATCCTTATCCAGCACCTTGGCCGTGCTTGCAGCTTCATACATATTGCTGGGAAAGATATCCCAGCCAGTAAAGACCAGATCGTCCAGTGCGGCGATAGGAACAAAATCTTTCACCAGCGGCGTGCGATTCTCTGTACGTTTACCCAGACGCACGGTGCCCATTTGCGTTACAGATCCGATCGGCTTGGCCAGTCCCTTACGGACGGCTTCCACCCCGGCGATGAATGTGGTGGCAACGGCTCCCATGCCGACGACCATGATGCCTAATTTGCCCTTAGCGGGCGCAATCGTATTTGCACCGGCAGATGGGTTATTGCCGGTCTCGTTCATAGCCATGCTTCGCAGAACCATCCTTCTTGCTTATATTTGTGCTGATTGCAGATTCTTTCAGTGTCTACTTTTGTCAATGGCTTTGGCAAATACCCAACAAGCCCGGTGAAGTTTGTGGCATTGTTTTCGCTTCCGCGGATGGACGCATCAGGGCGCAATCACATCCAGGTCGTTGGCAACCATCACCGGTCCATGAAACGTCTTCTGGATTTCCTCCACCATCTGGATTTGGTTGGAATCGCCGAGAGGCATGTAGTGCGTAATGATCAATATTTTGGGTTTGGCCTTCGCGGCAATCTCTCCTAACTGTGCCGCCGAAGTATGAAACGAAGAAAAGTAAGGGCCGGCATCGGCATTTCCGGGTGTGGAATACACCTCGGAGATCAGCACATCGCACCCATGGCATGCTTCGATTACGCTTTCCGTGGGACGCGTATCGCCTGTAATCACGATCGACTTTCCGTACGCGTCGAAACGGTATCCGAGCGATTCCTTCCAGCTTCCGTGCTTGACGGCAAACGCCGTGACCTTTACGTTCTCGTCCTGGTAGATAACCCCCGGCTGAATTTCATGCACAACAACTTTGTGTCCAGTCAGGCTTTCGTGTTCCAGACCCTGCGTGCGAACCTCGATGTCCTCCGCATAGGCACGTTCAATATTGTCCGCCATCGCCTGGGTTCCAACCGGGCCATAAAGACGCAATGGAACGGTACGGCCCATCACCCAGGGCGTCAGAATCAGATCCGGAAGACCCAGGGTATGGTCGGAATGCAGATGCGTGAGGAATGCAATGTCGAGCTGGTTCGGCTGTAGCGCCGTAACCCCACGCTGAAAAGCGGCTTCGGCCTGACGCACAATGCCGGTGCCTGCATCGACGATGTATGCTTTCCCATTCGCAACAATTGCCAGAGCCGGCCCTTGGCGCTCTGGATTGGGGCGCGGCATTCCCGTGCCGAGGAATACGACAGCAACTCTCGCATTGAAGCTCTGTGTCGGCAATGCCGCCGTCGTTTGCGAAGAACGACACGATGCACCCAGGCCAATCACAACTGGAAGCGTCAACAGGTACATCACGCAACGTAAGATGGACTTCTTCACCAGTCTCCCCAGCAAATAGAGCTATCGCCAGAATTATAGCGGGCGAAGGCTCGCATTCGCGGAGCCTCACACGCGCGTTGTTGTGTCGTCGCTATGGTTACCATTGCTGAATGGTCTTAAGCAACGTAGCTGAAAACACAGCTAGGCGTCATCGTAGTCTTCCGTAAGCGACTTCAGAAACGCCACCAGATTCGCAACATCACTTTCAGACAACGACATGTTTGCGAACTCCGGAGGAGCATTCCGCAGCAACCCCTGATGCGCCAACTGCGAACTCTTTATATAAAATTCAACGACGTCATTGAATGTCTGCGCGCTTCCGTTGTGAAAATACGGAGCCGAGTCTTCCAGATCGCGCAGCACAGGTGTTTTTATCTGTGCAATTGTGCTCGCGAGTCCCCGATCGATCGAACAATCCTTCCCCACGGCGCACACGAATCCTTTCAAATCTGCCTGCGGATTGGGAACATCCGGATTTAAATAAATGTTCCAAAGGCCGAGATCCGAATACAAGGGATTTGTCGCCGATGCCGCACGCCGAAAGACTTCCGCAGCATCCGGATGATTCGGCGACGCCGGCATATACGCATCGAAATTTGCGTTGCGCTGCGCCAGCGTGGGAATGGCAAGCGCCATAAACGCGCCTGCTCCGTGCACAGTGTCATACTCTTCCTGCAAGACGCCTGTGTTATGAAAGACAAAATCACTAAAGTCCGGCGCCTGATGACAGCCTGCGCAATTCCCCGCGTGTTGATTGTCATCGGAACCCACAGCCGCAGCCTTTAAAAATATCTTCAGCCCGGCTAGTTCCTGTGCGCCAAATTGATATGGCTGCGCATGGTATTTAAAGCTGCCATCCGCAGGCGTGATATAGATCGGATTGTTGAGCGCCAGTACCTGTGCATACAAACGTTGGTTGTATTGCGCCTTCGTTTCTCCGGCCAGCGGCTGCTGCGGAAGATGGTTAACGCGCAGAAAATTGTCGTAAGGCGAGCCAACGTACCTGCCAAACTCGTCTCGCTGAAAGAGCAGGTCCTTCATATACTGTCCGATCATCATCGCGATTTCGTTGAAAATCTGTTGATCGGTGGCTGTTTTAACATTCAGCCGTAGCGACGGTGGCAGAAGCAGGTCTTTGGTAATACGCGGATCCGTGCCCAGCATCAGAACTCCATAGGACAATCCGTTCGTTCGATCGGCAGCAAGTTGGTCCGATCCATTGTCCTCGCGAATTACCTGGGCAATGTGGGCCACGGCCTGGTTATATTGTGCGGGCGACCAACCAAAATTGCGTCCAGCCATGGTGCTCTCCACCAGGTCTGCAGCCGATACAAACTCGCCATCGTGATGCAGAAAGATTGGTCCGGAACGCGCCGTGAAACTGTCGACCATCTGGCTGGCGTTGCGCGGCGTTGTTGTAAAACCATCCATCTCCCGTGGAATGGGACTGCGTGTAGTGAAGTCCGCATAGGTGCGATTGCCGCCTCCGGTTACGCCTTGAAATTCTGTAACGAAATGGCAGGATCGGCAATTGATTGATTGCCCTGCAAATGGTCCCGGCAGAGTTCCATTTGGGGTCTGCACCTGCTCTACGACAGGATCGCCCACCGCAAGCGGCTGATTGATGCCCGTCATGTGCGTTGCAAAGTATTCCGAGAAACGAGTATCGAGAAACATCCGCTCGCCAATCGTGTCCGAGGCAGGCGTAACAGCTTCGCTCGGTGGAGATGCCGGAGCATCACCGCTTCCACAGCCATTGACCAACACAGCGCCACCGAATCCAAGACATGCCACAATCAAGACCAGCCAGCCGTGCCTTGCCCTCAGACGGCGAAAATCATTCCGGAGATTGACCGTACGTTTCACTGTTTCTCTCCCTTCTCTGGCTGGCTTCCAGTCTTGGTTGGTGCCGAAACTGCCAGCGGCAAACTGCGGATATACGTCACAAGCTGCCAACGTTGTTGTTCGGGCAGAGAACTCCAGGAAGGCATGCCCTTCCACGGATCTCCATTCTTCAGAATCCAGGCAATCTCTCCATCCGTAGCGTTTTGTATGCGCTCACTCCTCAGGCTGGGTCTGCCGTGTTGCCCGTTCGCATCCGCTCCATGACATTTGGCGCAGTTATCTCGGAAGAGAATCTTGCCTGCGGCAGCCGCTTCCGGTTGTCCAGCATACGGATTGACGCGCTTGCGGTCCGCATCCGGGACCTTCTTCAGCCATTTGCCATTCGCGGCCCCCATCGCTGTCAACGCAGGAATCAGTAACACGGACACCATCCAGAGTCGCTTTTTCATCGGTTTCCCTTTCGAAGGAAGAGATCGCGGAATTGTTGGATCTCATAAGAAACTTTCACGCGCCAGAGCGTTCCGACGCTGTTGTCATTCAGTCCGAATTCAGGGGAGAAACCAAGCGTAGGCCCGCGTGGGATGTTGAAGTCCACCGTAGGTCCGGCATATTGCGAGGTTTGTTTCAGTCCGAAAGTGTAGCGCGTGCCAAGACCACCGAAGAGTTCTGCTCCAGCAGAAAAATTCTGCCGGCAAAAAACACACGCCTTCGCGCTCGCTGCCGATGCCAGGGGCCGGCTTGTGCCGAGCGCATATCCAAACTCCCACGGCTCATTGGAGACATTTTTCTCGGCGATAAAATTTTCAGAGATATTCCAGCCATGCACATTGCTGGAGAGAATCAGCTTGCCTTCGATGGAACGCTCGATCAGCGGCTGGCTCTGCGAATTGTTCACCTGCAGATCGGAGATCGTGTGATTGCCCGTGATCTCCAGAAAACTTTTGTCCGCCTGGTTGACGTCTTCATACTCGACATACAGTACGGGATTGATGAAGTGTTCGGTTGGCAGCGGACGGAAGCGGTTCTCCCAACGAAATCCAGTAAAGACCGTGGAGTCATTTTTTGTCGTCTGTCCCTGGACATACACTTCCGTGGTCCACCATGCAGTGGCGCCGTACTCAAACTCAAACGTCGAACTATAGAAGGCATTCGCGTTTTTTGGAGAAGCCGTGGCGCCCTTCTGGGCAACTTCCAGGTTTCCCGGCTCCTCAAGAACTTGCGAGTAGGTAACGAAATAAGGCGGCTCTTGCGCGAAGGCGTGGGGTGCGCCCAAAGTCAGCATTGTCACGGTCAGCGGAATCGCTGCTAACAACACTCGCCATGCTTGACAGATCATCTCTTGCCTTTCAGGCTGAATTTTGAGTTGAACGCCTGTGGGCAGAGACTTATAGTGAGGTCATCTGCAGTCCATCAGACTGTAGGTGTTTTCCAGATCCTCGCGAACTCCGCCAAGAGTTTCTCGCGAGGATCTGGGCTGCTTTTCAATCCAAGACTGTTTCGGTCGTACTTAATGTACGACATATTTAGTCGTATTTGCAACCCTTTTGGCTGCAATATCTACTGCTAGATTGAAAAATGCAACAATTCCCTGGCAGCCAACTCCGATTTGCCTGAAAGCCCCTCCGATGAAGGACCATTCGAGCAGCATTTGCCCTGAACAGAAGATTATCGATTTCCTCTATCCCAGGTTCCCAGGCATTCCCTCTGGAGGAAATTCGCTCGTTCACCCAAACTGTCGAACAGGCAAATCTGTTTTCGCAGGGCTACGGGTAGCGTTTGTACCTCTTTGGTACACGGCTTCTCTTTGCAAGCAGCCAAAAACTTGTTCCCACTGAGAGGAAGTTTTTGTATCTTTATCCCAGTCAGCTTCCGCTAGGATTGCTGGTTTCATGTTCCGCGGTCTGCGAGTACCCACCCTCCTTCGATCTGAAAGGTTGTCGCTATGACCCTGAAATCGCTCATTTCCCTCCCATGCGATGTCGCCTATAGGCAACACGGCATCGCGAAGAACTTGCTTGGATCAGCATGCATCGCTCTTATTTTTGGGCTTTGCATCGGGTGCGGCAGTAGCAGCAAAATGGGCAGTACTACCGGAACCGGGTCTCCCACAGTCACTCCGGTAGCGGCAACGACACTGGTACTCAGCACAACGTCCTTCAACTTTGGCAATACCGTTGTCACAACTGTGTCCACCAAGACCGTGGCTACGGTGACAAATTCCGGCAGCTATCCCGCCACCCTGAATCTGGTTATGAGTGGGAACTCCGCCTTCTCTGTTGTAGCGGCCCAGTCCTGTGGAACCCAATTAGCCTCCATGGCCAGCTGCAATATCGTCGTCGCCTATGCGCCGACTGTCGTTTCCACTCCAGCGACGCAGACCGCTTCGTTGAATTTGAATCCAGGAGGCGTGCAGCCGGGCACGTCCCTGGCGATCAATTTCTCCGGAATTTCCACACCGGCAACAACGACCTTGACGCTAAGTAGCAGTTCCTTTAATTTCGGCGATGCCCTGGTCGGCGCCGTACAGACGCAGACCGTCGCCAAGGTAACGAATTCCGGCAACTTCCCAGCTACCTTGAATCTGGCTGTAACCGGAAACGCTGCCTTTACTGTTGTAACCAATCAATCTTGCGGAGCTCAATTGGCTGCAATGGTGAGCTGCAATATCGTGGTGAGCTACGCGCCCACAACCAGCTCCATTCCAGCCACCCAAACCGCAGTGGTGAATTTGAATCCTGGCAATGTACAGCCGGGTGCGCCGTCCGCAGTCAACCTCTCTGGAATTTCAGCCGTGCTCGCTCCCGGAGTGGTCACAGCAACGAATAATCCTCAAGTGGCGCAGTACACCATTACTCCGCCCTTCGCAGGAAATGTCACGATCTCGTTCGGCCAAACAACCGCATACGGATTGCAAACCTTCACACTACCTACGCCCGTGGGCGGTGGCCCCGTCAGTATTTACGTCGCCGGCATGCTGGGGAACACGACCTATCACATGCAGGCTACCATTCAGTTTTCCAATGGAATAACCGGCACCGACATCGATCACACCTTTACAACGGGAAGCTACCTTCCAAGCCAGATTCCGAACATCGTGGCCACTACCAGCCCGGGAATGACCCCACAACCTGGAATAGAAATGCTCAATCCAGTGGAGTCGACGTCAGAAAACCTAGTTGCAACGGATTTGTCCGGCCATGTCATCTGGGCCTATATCCCACCTGCTCCGATTGCCCCAGCCACGGCTTGGCCCATCAAGCAATTGGCCAACGGAGATTACATCGCCCTCATCAGTACCGTGGTTGGTGCACCGTCCGTCGGAGAGCTCAACCTGATCCGGGAATTCGATCTGGCAGGAAACACGGTCAAAGAGATTTCCATGACCGATCTCAACGCCAAACTGGCCACGTTCAGCCCCGGTCTTTCCCTGGGGGTGTTCAATCATGACATCACCGTGCTGCCCAACGGACATTGGCTGGTGCTCGCTGGCACGCAAAAGAGTGTCATCCTGACTGGCGATACCACACCCACAACCGTCGATGGAGATGTGGTCGTCGATCTCGATACCAACCTGGATCCTGTTTGGGTCTGGAACGGATTCGACCATCTGGATGTCAACCGGCATCCCTGGATGTTCCCCGATTGGACCCATGCCAATGCGATTCTCTATTCCAAAGATGATGGCAACTTGCTGATCTCCTTGCGCCATCAGAACTGGGTTATCAAGGTGGATTACAACAACGGTGCTGGGGACGGACATGTCATTTGGCATTTGGGTGCGCCGCTCCCAGGAGAGACTCCGGATTTCACTCTCAAGGGCGGAACCAGTCCCGTGGACTGGCAATATGCGCAACACGGCCCTTCGTTTACCACAACCAACACCACGGGAATCTTCGGTCTGGTATTGATGGACAACGGCGATGACAGGATGTTTTCCAGCACCTCCAGTCCGGCCACGTGTGGCGCTGTAGGCGCACCCTGTTACTCCACCATCCCGGTGTTTCAGATCAATGAGACAACCATGACCGCTACGCTCATCTTCCACCAGAAGCTGGCTGCCAATCTGTACAACTTCTTCGGCGGCAACGCTCAAATGCTGGCCAATGGCAACATTGAGTATGACCTGTGCGGCTTAAGCCCGGAATCCTCACAAATCTTTGAAGTCACCAATTCAAGCACGCCGCAAACCGTATGGAACCTGAAGCTTCCATCTTCTTATATGTATCGCGGTTTCCGTCTGCCCAGTCTCTACCCAGGCGTCCAGTGGTAGATACGAAAATGGAACGGCATAGGACTGCTCTTGATTCCTATGCCGTTTCACCCGTCAACAGCGTTGCAAACGCCAACATCCTGCTGCAGTAGCGTTACAAAATTTTCTCTACGCGTGCGCAACGATCGGCTATCGATATCAGCATCCTTCCAACGCTGATATCGGCCTTCAGAACCCGGGCACGAATTGCGAATGTATTGTATGTCGGCGTGTTCGCGCTTCCGCACCCAACGCCCTCGCTAGCCAGCAGATGACACCCTGCACAGGTTTCCTGCAAATGGCAGTCGATCTCTACTGCGTTGCGCGTCTGCCCGAAGTAATTTCGAGCGCAGAATTCGCCGGAGAATGAGCAGAGCGTGCGGCCAGCCGCAGCAATCTGCGCGAAGTCCGCAGGAAAACTTCAGGACCTTCTGTCCAGTCAATGCCGCTGTCGAAGGGAATGCCTGCCCTGCCCGTCGCAGCCACAGGCGAACCGAGATGCAGAATCTTAGCACCCAGCCAGCGCTGGCGAAAAATATCTGCCACTTGGATAGCCTGTTCAGCGGTAAGAGTGTGACCGATCACCAGCAGGTCAAATCGTTGCTCTCCTGCAAGCTGGATTCCGGTAGCAATATCGGCAGAAGTGATTTCTGCTCCCGTCTTGCGCAGCAGAATTTCCCGTGTAACCCGCAATCCTTCATCTGCACAAATGGAAAGAATTTTAGCCATAGTCGGCTCCATATATTTACGACGTCGTAATTTCCAAACCGCAAATATTGCAGCAATACCAATTTGAATTGATGTTGTTATGGCTTTCTTAACAAATGCCCCGATTACAGAACATAGACTGTAATTCTTGGGGAATAGTTGCAACGAAGCTGATCTTTTTTTACCGAATAAGACTATTGTTTTCTGTACGCTGCATAACATAATTGTAAAAAAATTAGCGTATGCGAAAAACATCCAGATAGTGATCTCGGACGATGTGATAACACTCGCAGGCCATCTGTTCCAGGCGATCGCGATCCACAATCTGGATTCTTCCCCGTGTGTATCGAATCATGCCAAGTGTCTGCAATTTTCCCGCCGCCACGGTTACCGACGAGCGCCGGGAGCCGAGCATCTGCGCCAGAAACTCCTGCGTAAGATCCAGGCTTTCTGATTGTGTGCGATCCGCTGACATCAGCATCCAGCGCGCCAGTCGCGCCTCTACCTCATGCATTCGGTTGCAAAGCACCGATTGTGATATCTGTACCAGCTGCGTATAGAGAAAAGCATGGACCAGTTGGAGTAGACGACCGCCCTTGGCAAATTCTGCCTGCAAAATCGAAGCTTTGATACGATACCCCGATCCTGCCATTTGCATCATTGACAGATGAGGAAAGTTCTCCTGGCCCAGCAGAATCGCCGCTCCTGCTATGCCTTCATACCCCACCACACCCACTTCGACAGAATCACCTTCCAACGTGAATGCGTCCATTGAGACAAGTCCGTGATTCACAAAATAAATAAATTCCACCACCTGCTTGGGTTCCAGCAAGCGCAGTCCACGCGGCAGCTCCATCGGCACAAGGTGGGGCAATAAAGCATTCAACTGATCGTCCGGTAAACCGCAAAGGATGAGATTCCTTATTTGCACGCGTGCAAGCGTGGGTGCTAGGGTCGGCGGTGTCATATTGCACTCCCATAGGCGGAATATTCTCACTCTGCGAAGAGAGGCGGCCGCGTCGCGTAGCATAAATTGGGGTCTACTATGTCGGAGTGTAGTCTTACCAACATGCATTGTATGTCCTGTACCGTACGCAATATCAACACTTTACCGTGGGGTCAACGCTGCCTTTTCGAACCCTTTGCTTCTGCCATTTCGCAGTTATGCAAATTTGAGCCTAAAAACTGACCCACAAATTGGTCCGTTTGTTCGGTTCCCAGGCATCGGAAATCGTGCCCGGCCGCTGCTGGAGCGAGAATGGCAAGGAATGATATATTTGGGATTGCGTACGTCTCCAAGCGGAAGTGGTGAAATTGGCAGACACACCATCTTGAGGGGGTGGCGCCGAAAGGCATAGGGGTTCAAGTCCCCTCTTCCGCACCAAGCAATACCAGGCAAACCGGATATCGAAACGATTTCCTGAAAATTCCTGCGTATCCGGCCCGGAGCACCTCATTCCGGCCGCGCAGAAAGTAGCTTTAAATGATTATTTTCTTTACCGTCCTACACGTTATTGTGTGTTTCGTGCTGATTGGCGTCATTCTGCTGCAACAGGGCACCAGTGCCGACCTGGCGGGCGCTTTTGGCGGCCAGGGTTCGCAGACCGCCTTCGGCCCGCGCGGAACCACCAATCTGTTGACGAAGGTCACCACCTGGTGCGCCATCCTTTTTGCGATCACATCGATCAGTCTGACCGTGCTGGTAGCACGTCGTAGCACCGGGCACTCCGTACTGCAGGGGATTCACTCCGCACCAATCTCCTCCACCGGCAGCCCTGCTGTCCCAAAAAAGAATTAGCACACCTCTCAGGCATGCGCGGGAGAGCATCCATCTCGCGCCTCATTCTATGATTCACGAGATTCTTCCCGTCGGCGCGCTGGCATGCAACTGCAGCATTCTCGGCGACGAAAGTACGCATAAGGCCACAGTCATCGATCCCGGCGATGACATCGCCGACATCGTCTGCCTGCTTGAAAAACATCAACTTACAGTGGAACAGATCATTGTCACCCATGCGCACATCGATCACGTAGGCGGCGCTGTGCGATTGAAAAAGCTGACCGGCGCACCCATCTATATGAACCAGCATGACCTGCCGCTCTTGAAAATGATGGACACACAGGCGGGATGGCTCGGCATCGCGACGCCGGAAGTCCAATCTCCAGATGTAAGCGCAGACGACGGTCTGCAACTGATCGCCGCCGGACAAACGGCGCACGTTCTGCACACGCCGGGGCATACCCAGGGCAGCATCTGCCTACATTTACCGGAACAGCATTTATTGCTGGCCGGGGACACCCTCTTTGCCGGTTCGATTGGCCGCACGGACCTGCCCGGTGGTGATCTCCGCAGTATCCTGCAATCGCTGCACAATCGCGTGATGCTGCTGCCGGACGAAACCCGTGTCATTCCGGGCCATGGCTCTGCAACCACCATCGGCCATGAACGCGAAACCAATCCTTTTCTTGTACGGAGCACGTAGGCCTGCTGTGTACTATCCGTTGGCCCGAAAGAATTTTGCTAGCCGCGTAATTCCTTCCTGAAACTCTGCAAGGGGCGGCAACAGGCTGACCACAATCCAACCTTCTCCAGCAAGGCCATAAAAATGCCCCGGATGCACCAGGACCCGTTCCGTCTCCAGCAGTCGAATCGCTGCTGCCTCTACGGACTCTAGCGCTGGAATCCGCAAGACGGCATACCAGCCGGCTTCCATCACCAGGCGCGACACCACCGGCTGTTGCTGTAACACATCATCCAAGGCTGCAAGATTCTCCCGCACGCGGGCGAGGATTTGCCTCTGCATGTCGTGTCGTGTGGCCAGCATGCCCGGCAAGGCATGCTGGATTGGTGCATTCATGGAAAGAAACGTATCGGAAATCACTTCCAGCCGCGCCATCGCCTCCTGCAAAAGACCTTCCGGTCCCCGGCAAACCAGCCATGCCGCCTTCATCTGCGGCAGCGCGGCCACCTTGCTCAGACCGCTTAAGACAAAGGTCAATCCAGGGTGATTTCCCGTTATAAAGCTTTGTGCGCTATCTAATGCGTTACTTGAGGTATTTGCTCTATAATCAAGAAAAACTTCATCTACAATGAGTGCCAATCCATGCTGTTTGCAGACTTCTTCGAGGTCCATCCTCTCAGCTCTTTTGGTGAAATGTCCCGTAGGATTGTTGGGTTGGACGACGACAATGGCGCGTGTTCTTGCCGTAATACAGGTCCGCAGTGCGGCGACATCCAGATGCCAGCCGTGGTCGTAAAAGAGCGGATACGGCACCAATCGGATATTGTCGAGATCGGCCAGGAACTCAAAGAGCGGATAGCTTGGCTGGGCTACCAGAACCTCGTCGCCGGAATCGCACAGCAATCGAAACAGAAAACTGTAGGCCTCGCTGGTGCTGGTCGTCAGTACAACGTGCGACGGATCAAGAGCGACGCCCGTCTCTTCCCTGTAATATCCAGCAACGGCTTCGCGCGCGTGGCGCAGACCCCGCGGATCCGGTTCATACGTCAAAAATTCTGGATTGTGGAGCAGGCCGAGCAGACGTTCCTCGTCATAAACAAAACCGCAAGTCGTCGGGTTGGAAGCCGTCAAATCGAAGATCGCCTGCCCTTGTGCGTATGCCTTGCGCAGGGCTGCAGCGTAGGCTGTCTCCCGCAGATTCCATTGTGCGCGCGCAGAAAATTGTGGCAGCATCGAACTCCATGGGACAGCATCAGGCTCTATTGGGCGATGGCTATGCCCGCGGGAGCCTTCTCCCATCTTACCGGGCAGCCGGTACAGGTTCCTGCCATACCCGCACGTAATCGACTAGCATCTGCGCTGGGAAAGTTGTCGCCCGATTCGGTGATCCCGGCCAGTCGCCGCCGATAGCAAGGTTCAAAATGATGAAAAATTTTCCTCCATCAAAGGGCCAGACCGCGCCCTTGGGCAGGCTCGCGGGAGTAAAAGTTGCATAGATGTTAGCCGGGTCGTCCACATAATATTGAACCTTCCCGGGAGACCAGATCATGCCGAATGTATGGAAAGCATTCGCAAACACCGCATTGCCCGGCAGCGTGGCTGTCAGGCCGATCTTGGTGCCGGTAAATCCCATGCCATGGATGGACCCATGAATGGTCGCTGGTTCTTTGCCAACGTTCTCCATAATGTCGAACTCGCCGCACGCGGGCCATCCGACCTTGGAAATAGAATCGCCCAGCATCCAGAACGCAGGCCACATTCCCTGCCCTGCAGGAATTTTAATGCGCGCTTCAAAACGCCCGTATTGAAAGCTGGCAATCCCCTGGGTTTTCAATCGTGCAGAGGTGTAGCGGCCCTGCGCATCCCTGCGACCCACGATGTGCAAGGTGCCATCGGAACCAATATAGGCATTGGGAGACGTTGCGCTGCACGGCGCTGTATTGGACCCGTAAGCACAATAGATTTCCAGTTCCTGATTCGGAGCGCTTCCCGTTTCATATGTCCACTTGGTTGCATCGGGAGCGGGAGATGCCTGTTGACGGTTGAACTCGTCGGACCAGACAAGTTTTTCCCTGTTCCCACTCTTTGACCGCTGCGCCCGCGCGGCATTGCAGGTCATCAGGACAGCAATACCAAAAACACACACAGCACCCAAGAGCACACCGTGCGAGGCATACGCTGTCTGCCGCATTTTAAAAGTGCGCAAGATTGAATTGCCGGCACGATTATTCACGGCGAAAACTCACTGCTTTTCGTCCTTCGTAGAAACGGAACTCTTTTGCCGCCGCACCGTTCACGATCTGGAACGGACGCGGACGCTGCATCGCTGTGTCCTTGGTCCAGGGAACGCGCAGCAGGTCATGAGCGCCGAGATCCATGACGACAAAAGTATTCGGAGCGATAAAACCAAATCCGTAGGCTCCCGGTGGCAGCTTCTTTCCAGAGAAGTCCAGGGCAACCTCCGTGACCAGATATCCCTGATATTTTTGCTGCACTCCACTGGAATATCCGGAACTATCAACCAGGCCAGCCAGTACGATCGCTCCGTCTGGAAAGCGCAGGCCGTACGTATTGCGCATTTGGAGCGAAGCACTCTGGCCGCGGAAAAATACCGTTTGCGGTGCGAGCTTTGCTGTGTCTGCAGGAAGCAGAATGGTTGTGGTGGTAGCCGCCGCACTCTTGGCCTGTGCATGCATTACTGGTGCAATTTCAGAAAGGCCAAGGAGGACGCCCACGAACAGAATTAAAAGAGATCGTTTCATCGCGACTTCTACTGTAAACCCGGAGATGCGATCTCTGCATAGCAAATGTTCCATCTCGGGGCCCGACAACAAACGCACTGGGGTTGGCTTGTAGAAAACCTGGAGTACTTCTCAAAATAAAACAGCAGCCGGTTGAACCGGCTGCTGCGTGAAGAAGAGTTTCGGTTTTAGCTATTCACTCTTAGAACGCGTACTTGAGTGAAAGCTGAATGCTACGGTTACTGCTGACAGCACCGGTGATCTGACCGAAGGTAGAATCCGTCACGCCGCTGTCAGGTGTACTGTAGCTGGCGATGTTGAAAAGGTTGAAGCCGTCAGCCCGGAAATCGATGTGCTGCTCATGCCAAATCCCGAAGGTCTTGGCAAGGGCCATGTCGATGTTCTGGAAGCTGGGGCCCCGAAGCGAACTCGGGCGAACATCACCAAAGGCATTGTCCGGCTGCTGGCTGTAGACGCAGGTCCCATTGTTTTGGTTCGGACCGCAGGAAGTACCCTGCACTTCCGTACCGAAATACGCATTAATGGATTTGTGAACGACGTGGAGCGGAAGATTCTGGTTCGGCCTTGCCGCACCCGTATATGCGTTCACACTACTCGAGTAGTTCGCCGGTGAACTGACAGTAACAGGGAATCCCGAATAATACAGGCTGGCTCCGCTTAGCTTCCAACCGCCAAGGAGGGAGTTCACAGCATAGTTCCAGTTAGCGCCAAACCTTCTCCCTTGACCAAGAGGCAGGTCATATTCGCCAGCCACTGTTATGTTCTGACGAGTGTCAAAACCCGCTGGTGCCCATTCGTCTGCCCAGTCATAAATATTCTGCTGATAGTACTGGTTACTATTGGCATTGGTTGTGCCATAGAAGCCAATATCATCCGTCAGCGCCTTGGAATACGTGTAGTTGGCAGTCAATTCCAGACCGGCCGTAAGGTGCTGTCTGAATGTGGCCTGCAATCCCTGATAGTTGCTCGCGCCTTCTGTATTGGTGATTTTCAGGACTCCGTTCACTCCAACAACATTGACATAGGGTTGTGGAGCGGTTGCCGACGGTGCCTGGTTGCCCCAATAGGGAACAGTCAGATGGTGTCCGAGGATACCGACATAGCCTACCTGGAACGATGCCGATGGAGTGATCTCATATTCCGTCGTCAAACTGAATTCCTGCGTAGAGGATGGCATGAGGTTCTTTGGCCACGCATAGAACGTGGTTGTAGGAACCTGCGTGGTTGGGAACCCATTCGCCGCCTTATAGAACTTGCCAGGGTTATATGGCGTACCACCGGTACCGCCGGATGGATTGACGGCGATCTGTTCAAAGTCCTTGTGGAAGGGTGGATTCTGGGTTAGACGAAGGTTGGCGCCGGTACCCTCCAGGTAAGTGGAGATGCCGTAGCCGCCACGAATGACCGTGCGTGGTGTTGGTTGAAATGCAAAGCCAAGACGTGGCTCGAACTGGGCATAGTACGGGTTATAGAGTGCCCTGCTGTTGCCATCCACCCCGGCATACTCGATCTGCTTCGTATCCAGGTTTAGATTTGCCATCTTGTTGTTGACTTCAAAGATGGGCTGATCGAACTCCCAGCGCAGGCCAATGTTCACGGTGAGATTTGGATTCACCTTGAAATCGTCCTGGGCAAAGATGCCGTCGCGCCATTGGCGTTGTCCGGTCCTTCCAGTCACGGCGCCGATCGCCACGTCCTGAACGCGATCCGCCACGAAGTCCGCAAAGGGATAGGTAACGCTGCTGGTTGGGCTGGCGGTGAAAGAACCGGTGTAGTTGAATTGGCCTAATTCGCCATCGTTGCCCGGGTAAAAGCTATTTTGTTGGTACCGCAGAAATTCGGCGCCAAACTTGAAGAGATGGCGGCCATGCTGCCAGGTCAGGTTGTCCGTATATCCAAAGACGTTGTCGATGAATATTTCCGGCGTTGGGTTGGCACCGAAGCCAGAGGGGTAGGTATCTCCACTGGTACCGTTAAAGTTCTGTGAGCTGAAACCGGCGGTCTGTTGCGGATTGCTGGGGATACCAACGATCTGATTGCCGGTAAGCCCGAAGATGCCGCTGGGGTCCGTGGTGACGCCGCTGTTAAAGCGGATGCGCCCGTAACTCGCGGTAAACAGGTTCACGATGGAAGGCGAGAAAGTGTGCGTCCAGTTGCTATCGAAAAAATGATCTGGATAGCTGCTCGCGCTTGGGAACTGAACGGGAAGTGGATCGGCAGTCTGCCCATCCTGTGCATATCCCTGCGAGTACCGGAACGCAAACACATCACTGGTGCGGAGGTGCCAATCGATCTTGACGTCGCCTTGATCGTTCGTGTTGAAATTGCCCGTAGGCCCAATGAAGTTGTTGTAGATACCCAGGGCATCGCTGGTTGGGTTATTTGCCGCCGGGTACGCTTTTGGGTTGCTGGCAAGGTATTTAGCAACTGGGTTGAGCTCACTCGCTGGAATCTTGTTGTTTGGATATGGCGTCGGCTGGCCACCGGTCAGCACCGTTGTGTCATATAGCTGAACTGGTTTGGCACCCCCAAGCAACTTCGAAAAGTCGCCCTGGAGAAATGCCAGAGGCGCCTGGCTGGCCGTCGTCTCGCCGCCTGAGTGATAGCGAAGAGCTTCGTAGTCGACAAAAAAGAACAGCTTGTCTTTTAGGATGGGTCCACCCAAGGTACCGCCAAACTGTGTCTGTGTGTATGGATTCTTCGGTGTAGGAATGACATTGTTATCGTTGCCCCAGCTATTGGAGTCGAGGTTGTAATTTTTCAAATATGCAAAGGCGCTGCCGTGTAGATGGTTGCTGCCGCTCTTCATAACCAGCAGCACGGTGCCGCCGTTCACGTTGCCGAATTCCGCGTTGGCGTTCGAGGAGATGACGCGAACCTGCGCCAGAGAATCCGGGCTGGGCGCGTAGCCAATGGTATTGTTCAGGTTCTCGTTGATTTCCTGCCCATCCAACAGGTAGTTGTTGGACTGTTGACGGTTGCCGTTCACCGAGACTTCATTGTCAGCACCGGTGGAACGCTCCGCAGAGTTCATTCCGCCGTAGGAGGAGAATCCGGGCGAAACAGCACCCGCCGTATAGACGGTCAACTGAGAAAAGTCTCGGCTGTTTAGCGGAATACTGTTAATTGTGTTCTCTGTGAACGTTTCGCCGAGGGTCGCGCTTTCGGTATTCAGAATCGGCTGCAACTCCTCCGTCACCTGAACCGTCGTAGAAGCTGCGCCAATGGCCAACGCCAAATCCACTTTTGCTGTCTGGTCGATTTCGAGAGAGAAGGGACCATAATTGGCAGTCTTGAAACCGTTGGCTGTCACCGTTACGGTATATTGGCCAATCTGCAAAAACCGGATCGAATAGCCACCGGTTGCGTTGGTCGTATCTGAAGTTTTTATATTCGTGGCGAGGTTAGTCGCTGTAACTACCGCTCCTAGCACAATCGCGCCGGATGGATCGGTAATGGTGCCGCGGATGGCGCCTGTGGTCGTCTGTCCTAGGCCTGGGATACAAGCGACGAGCGATAGGCATAATACCCATAGAGAAATGCGTTTCATCTGTCCTCCGACAAATTACATACGGTGTAGCTGCATATTTCAATTCCAGGTTCCGCGACTCTCGTGAATTACCGGTCGTATGATCCTGACGTTTAGAAATTCTTATGAAGCAGTACAGATACCATACTGTATATACAAGTCATAAAAATGCAACATCGAATTTATGTCCGCATGTGGAAAAATGTTGATTTCCTCGTAAAAATATTTACAACTCGTTGTATTTAAAGGGATAACCAGAAAAATTGCATCTCATGAAATAATTGTATAGACAGGCTATCAGGATAGCTATCCTGGCCTTCAATCACGTTTCTTTCAGTTTGAGGAGGTTCGCGCGTGCCCAACGCAAACAGTCGTTCTTTTCCCCATGCCATGCTCCGCGAGATTTACGAGCAACCGGAGGCCATCGCTGCAACCATCCACGCCTACACGCAAGATGGAAAATTTGATGCGGCGCCGTGGCTTGGGGTTCATCGTGTCCTGCAAGGCCACGAGCGGATCGTAGTTGCCGCCAGCGGTTCCAGCCGTCACGCGGGCCTCGCCGGAGAAATTCTTATCGAAGATTTCTCTGGCATCGCCGTCGACGTAGAATATGCCAGCGAGTATTGCTATCGCTCCACCCATACGCTGCACAATCCAGCCGTCATTGTCATCTCTCAATCCGGTGAGACCGCCGATACATTGGGAGCGCTGCGGGAGGCCTCTTCCCGCGGCCTGGATACGATTTCCATCGCCAACGTGCCCGGATCGACGATGACCCGCGAAGCCAGCACCGCATTGATCACGCGCGCGGGCACGGAAGCAGCGATTCCCGCCACGAAGAGCTTCACCACGCAGCTCACCATGCTGTATCTGCTGGCCATTTATGCCGGCAGAATGACCGGCAGGATGACCGTCACTGTTGCGGAGGAGCACGTCGAACAGGCCTGCGCCATCCCCACGCTCCTGACAGAGTGGATTCCCGTGTGGGAGGAGCAGTTGCGCACGATCGTCTCTTCGTACGCCACTGCGGAAGCCTTTTTATTTCTCGGCCGCGGCATTCATTTTGCTATTGCCCGGGAAGGCGCTCTCAAATTGAAAGAAGTCTCGTACGTCCATGCGGAGGGTTATCCCACTGGAGAGCTCAAGCACGGACCCAATGCGCTGGTTAGCCACGGAACTCCCCTGGTCGTTCTGGCCACGTGCGACCGGAACGATCCGGACTCTGTTCTTCGCTACTCCAGAACGCTGCAGCTTCTTCACGACATCAATAAACAGGGTGGCAATGTTCTGGCCGTGGCGACAGAGGGAGACCGGGAGATCGGGAAGGTATCCAGCCACTGCGTATTCGTTCCGCCGGTCAGCGAGTATCTGCTGCCTGTCTGCGAAGTCATACCGCTGCAACTGTTCTCCTACATGATTGCAACCGCGCGTGGATACGACGTGGATCGCCCGCGTAATTTGACCAAGGCCGTCACAGTCGAATAGTGCTGCGGTTTCGATTTGAAGCCCCCGCACTGCCAGTACCCAGGCGTAACTGAGGCCATTCTCGCTTTATGCCTGCATGGCCTCGACAAAACTTCTGGCAATATTTTCCGGGCGCGTGATAGCAGAGCCGACAACCACGGCATACGCGCCGATATCCAGCACACGCCGAGCTTGTTCCGGGCGCGCAATGTGGCCCTCTGCAATGACCGGGATCTTTAGCTGCTGCGCCATATTTGCAATCAACTGATATTGCACGCCGCGCACTCGAGCCGTCTCCGGCGTATATCCGGATAATGTCGTAGCCACCGCATCGACACCTGCTTCTTCTGCGGCAATTCCCTCTTCCAGCGTAGCGATGTCCGCCAGCACTGGCAAATGCAATTCCCTATGAATGCGCTGCACGATCAGCTGCCACGGTTCTGCCGTATGGGTACGCCCGCTTGTGCAATCGAGGGCAATCACATGGGCGCCAGCGGCGGCAATGCGGCAGGCAGCGGCAAAGTTCGGCGTAATCTCGACCCCGCGTTCACCATAGTGTTTCTCGATCCCAATGATGGGAACTTCCAACTCCCGGCGAAATGCAGCGATGTGCTCCGCGCCATTGGCGCGCAAGCCGCGGGCTCCTCCGCGCACGGTCGAGATGGCCATCCGTCGGAGCGATTCCGTATGGTCCATCGGGTCGCCCGGAGCCGCCTGACAGGATGCGATCAGATGACCCCGCAAAATTTCAGGGAAAGGTCCGTGCGATGCGCGTTCTTTCATAACTGCAACAGCAACTCCTCCGCACTGTCATCTTACCGGTCCAATATGTCTCGCCTGTCTCGAAATCTTCATGGTTGCGAAACGGGAGACTGCTCCGGGATAGCCGCTCCATCCGCGCGAGGATCGGTGGCGCCGAAGTTAACGTCCAGACGGCTATCGTGCATCACCGCATTGCCTCGCCCCATAACCTGGGAGTATCGCGGCGTAATGTTTAACAGATGACCCTTCGCAGAGAGTCCTACAAATACGCTCATCGGATAGCCGTCTTCGATAGGAACATCGCAGCCGGAAAAGCTGCGTTTACTGAATCGAGGCGCATCCAGCGCTTCCTGGATATTCATGCCGAAATCTACAACGTTCGCGACGAACTGCGCGTGTGCCTGTGCCTGATTGAACCCTCCCATGATGCCGAAGGCAATCGTCACATCGCCTTTCTGCATGAAGGCAGGAATGATGGTATGCAAGGGGCGTTTCCGCGGAGCCAGAGAGTCGGGCTGTCCGGGTTGCAACGTAAAACCTTCGCCGCGGTTCTGCAAAACAAAGCCCGTCTTTGGCGCAACCAGACTGCTCCCAAAAGCACCGGCATTGCTCTGAATCAGCGAAACCTCGTTGCCGTAGCGATCCACCACCGCAAGATACGTCGTATCGCTGGACAGTAGCGCCAGTTGTTTCGTCAGGACTGAGGGCAGCACTTTGCATTGTGCGCGATCCTGAATCAGCTTGGCACGCTGCTCCGCAAGGCTCTTCGATATCAGCTGCGCAGTCGGAATGGAGTTTGTCCGTGGATCTCCGACATAGTGCAGCATGTCGGCGTAGGCCAATTGCTTCGCTTCTATCTCCACATGCAGCGTCTGCGCGCTATCGTGCCCCCACTGCTTCAGAGGAAACTGCTCCATGATATTCAGCATGGAAAGTGCTGCGATGCCCTGGGTATTCGGCGGCGTCTCCCAGATGGTCCAGCCGTGATATGTCGTCGATACCGGATCGACCCATTCCGGTTGAAAATCGGCCAGGTCCGCGGCATCCATCAATCCACCGCGTTCCGCCGAGAGTTTCAGAATGGCATCTGCGATGGGACCGCGATAGAAACCATCGCGCCCTTTTTGCCCGACCAGCCGCAGGGAAGCAGCGAGGTCGGGGTTGCGAAAAATCTGTCCCACTGCAGGGGCCTTGCCATCCGGTAAGAAGACCGGCGCAAACGTAGGCTCCTTGGCAAACGGCGTGCCATAGGTGCTCCAGTTTTCTGCGTCGGTTTCAGGAATCGGCACTCCATTCTGCGCAAAATCAATCGCCGGTTGCAAATCTTCCAGGAGCGGCAATTTTCCGAAGCGATCATGCAGCGCTGCCCAACCGGCCACAGCGCCTGGAACCGTAACGGAGTCGATGCTATCGAAAGGAATTTCACCCGAGATTCCCTTCGCTTTCAGCGCCGCGATGCTCATCTTCTCCGGTGCCCATCCGCTGGCATTCAGGGCATAGAGCTTCTTGGTTTTCGCATCGTAGACAATCGCAAACAGATCCCCACCCATGCCATTCATCATGGGCTCGATCACACCGAGAGCGGCATTGGCGGCGATGGCTGCATCCACCGCGCTTCCGCCACGCGCCAGAACTGACGCTCCGGCCTGTGACGCCAGCGCCTGGCTTGTGGCGACGATGCCATACCGATTGACCGTCATTGACCCCGCATGTTCTCGCGCCGGGTCCGCTGCAAAACACACAGCAGGCAGCAGGAACAGCGCCAGAACGGCAGAAAACCAACGACACTTTACACGCAATCGCAGCATAGAAAAATTGCCCCCACTTCAGATGTTTTGAAACCCGATGTTCCGGATGAAAGAACCACCTTACTACATGATTGTGGGAAAGGCCGCGACGCATACGCTTTGCCGGGAAGAACAAACGCGAACAGGCAAAAGCCGGATGCATTCTCCCCGTAAAAAGAGAGCACATCCGGCCTTATGAAAGCTGCACTGGAATCCTGCGGCAATCCTACTCATTTACGTTACTGCAACAGATTCAACACGCTCACGATCAGGAATGTTGCCGGATCATAGACCACAATATATCCGTTGTAGTAGCCAAGGACGTATCCCGGAGGCACCGGTGGCAGATACCCAATCATCGTAGGCGGAACCGGGCGGAAATAGTGGCGATAGTAGGCAGGAATATAACCGCCACGGCTGAAGTGTGCCCTGCGCGACCGATTCACACGACCTAAATTACCCTTGTAATACTGACGCAAACGGCTTGTGTCCTGGCTGCGAAACTGATAATTGGGCCGCGTCTGCTGGGGTGGGCGATTTGGGGGACGATTCGGAGCAGGCTTGGTCGACGGATGCGCTTGAACCGGCCTTTTCTGCGGCGGCCGCGCTTGCACTGGTCTGGTCTGAGCTGGCTTTGTCTGCGGCCGTGACTGTACCGGCTTGGTCTGCGGACGGTTTGCCGCGGGTGGCCGATTCTGTTGCGGACGATTCCCGTTGTTTCCCGGCTTCTGCTGATTCCCTTGTTGGGGCCGTTGGTCCTGAGCAAATGTATGAACCGAACCGGCTGTCACTGCTGCCATACCAATACACAACACCAACGCGAAACTGGTCTTGCGAGTATTCATAATTCCTCCGCCAAATTTGAACTTGGTGCGTAAGGCGCAAAGTAACTGAGCTGCAAAAGTATCTTATAGGTGCTGGGAATCTTTTCAGCGAGGATTTTATTCTTATCCTGGCACCTCTGCCTATTAGCATGGATAGGATGCGAAAAGCAGCAACGCTGTTGTCGTGCATGGTGTTGTTCATCGCAATTTTGCCGCGGATTACAAATGATCCCTTCCCTGCTTCAAACCGAACGCCTCATACTTCGCCCCTGGCGCGAGGATGACCTCGAGCCTTTCGCCCAGATGAATGCCGATCCTCGCGTACGGGAGTTTTTTTCCTCCACGCTTACGCGCGAGCAAAGCGACGCCGCCATCCGCCGTTATCAGGATCAATATGCCGAGCACGGATTCTGCTTTCTCGCGGCAGAGCTGCGGCAGACTGGCGCCTTTGCCGGCTTTATCGGCATGCAGATCATGGATTTTCCTATTCCCAACATCGCGCAACCCGCGGTGGAGATCGGATGGCGTCTGCCCTATTCCCTGTGGGGAAAAGGCCTGGCAACGGAAGGAGCGCGTGCCGTGATGGACCATGCTTTACGCCGGCAAAAACTGCACCAGGTTGTCGCCATCACGGCCCCGAACAATGTGCGCTCGCGACATGTCATGGAAAAGATCGGAATGCAATATATACAGGATGGCGACTTCGACCATCCCCGCATCCCGGAAGGCAATCCGATGCGGCGTCATGTTGTCTATGTTTCACCTTGAGAACATGCAGAACGCCAAACCGGATAATGCTGCCGATGCGCTGCACACATGGATACTCGTTTCACGCAATGGCCCATGCGGCCATCACTCCGAAACATCGCATCCTCCACGTTGCGAGCAAAACAGACTTGACCCGTCTAGGGCATCCAGCATAACCTCAATCCGCAGCATGCGTGGTGGTTCTCGCGTCTCCATTTGTAAACGATTACCACGAATGTCATTCCTGTCCATATTGCAAAAATTATTTGTCCTGCCCATGTGGCCCTACTGAGGAGAAGATTGCTTTGAACATCGTGCGCCCCCTCTCTCGTTTGCTGACTGCCAGTCTCGTTCTGGCAACTGTCATCTGCATCCATCCTGCCCATGCACAACAAACCACACCCAAAAATGTTGCTCCGCCACCTCCCATTCTGCTCGGCGACGCCTGGTATCCCGAGCAGTGGCCCGAATCGCGATGGCCTGCTGATCTGGACCTGATGCAGAAGGCGCACATCCACATGGTTCGTGTGGGTGAATTTGCGTGGAGCCGCATGGAGCCATCCGAGGGTCAGTATGATTTTGATTGGCTGGAGAAGGCCATCGACGAAGCAGGTGCGCGCGGTATTTATACCGTACTGGGCACGCCAACTGCCGCGCCTCCGGCATGGCTGACGCAGAAATATCCTGAGACCCTGCGTGTGGATGAGCAAGGCCACCGCGCCGAGCACGGCAACCGTCAGCAGTTCAACTGGGACAATCCAAAGTACCGCGAACTGGCACACGACATTGCCAGTCGCATGGCGCAACGCTTCGGGCACAATCCCTACGTCATCGGCTGGCAGATTGATAACGAGTATGCTGAGGTCTCCTTCGATCCACAGACCAAAGCGGACTTTCAGCAGTGGCTGAAGCACTACTACGGAACGCTCGATAATCTGAACGCGCGCTGGACAACGGCCTACTGGAGTCAGACATACTCCAACTGGAACCAGATTCCCATTGAGACCACCTATGGCAACCCCGGGCTGCTGCTCAGTTGGAAGCGTTTTGTCAGCGACACCTGGCGCAGCTATCAGAAGAACCAGCTCGATGCGATCCGCCAGTACGCTGGCCCGCGCCAGTTCATCACTACTAATATGATGGGCTGGTTTGACGGTTACGATCACTACGTCGTCGCCAAGGATCTCGATCTTGCTGCCTGGGACAACTACATCGGCGAAGGACATCTGAACGCTTACTTGAACGGGGCCACCGATGATTTGACGCGCGGCTTCAAACGCAAGAATTTCTGGGTGATGGAGACGCAGCCCGGACATGTCAACTGGGCCGCAATCAACAACGATCTCGACAAGGGAGAAGTGCGTGCGATGGCCTGGCACAACATCGGCCACGGTGCGGAAACCATCAGCTATTGGCAGTGGCGCAGCGCTCTCAATGGACAAGAGGAATACCACGGTACCCTCGTCGGCCCCGATGGCACTCCGGTTCCGCTGTACTCCGAGGTTGCCCAAATCGGCAGGGAGTTTGAAAAAGCCGGGCCTGTGCTGGTCGGAACATCGCCTAAATCCGAAGTCGCGATTCTCCACACCTATCCCAGCTTCTGGGCTATCAATTGGCAGCGACATAACAAGAATTACGATCCCATCGAAGAGCTGCTCAGCTATTACCAGCCGCTGCGCGATATCGCGCAGTCCATCGACATTGTGCAACCCACCGTATCGCTCGATCAGTACAAGCTGGTTGTCGCTCCGGGACTCAATGTGCTCTCCGATGCCGCCGCAAAGAACCTGATTGCTTATGTGCGCAACGGCGGCCATCTGGTTCTCGGCCAACGCGCCGCCATGAAGAACAGCGACAACGGACTGCAGCCGGAGCGTCAGCCCGGGCCGCTGACCGATCTGCTCGGCGGACGTGTGGCGGCCTACTACGCACTGCAAAATCCCGTTCCCGTGGAGGGTCAGTTTGGCAGCAACACCAGCAAGCTGTGGGCGGAACTGTTGCAGGTGGAGAAGCCCGACGTGCAGGTGCTGGAACGCTATGGCAAGAGTAACGGCTGGTTAGACGGGCAACCCGCCATCATCACGCGCAAAGTCGGCAAAGGGCGCATCACCTATATTGGCGCCTGGATGGATGAAGCTGGCATGGCCAATGCCGCCGCATGGATGACCTCTGTCAGCAACGTAAAGCCTGCGTTTGGGCCTGTACCCAAAGGGGTGGAAGTCGATCCGCGCTACGGCAAAGACCACACGGTGTTCATCCTGGTCAACCTGTCCAAGGCTACCCAGACCATTCCACTTCCCTCTGCCATGCAGGACGTGCTGAACGGTGGCACCACACAATCGGTCACCCTGCCGAACTACGGCGTCGCCGTGCTTTCGGAACCGAACAAGTAATCCCGCCACCTATCGCGAGTGCATGCGCAAGCATGCGCTCGCGTTATGCTACGTTTCATCCAGATCCAGCGACGCCAGTGCACGTTCCAACCGCACGCCACGCGATGCCTTCAGCAAAACAACATCTTCCGGCTGCAGATTTTCCTTGAGCCACGTGCCAGCCTCTTCCGGCGTATTTAAAAACAAGGCTTCGCTGCCGGCGGCGCGCGCTCCCGCAACCAGCGATTCTGCGTTGCCGCGCACTCCTATAACGATCTGCACGCCGCGTTCTCCCATGGATCGCCCACAAGCCGCGTGGAGCTGTGCAGCACTCGGCCCTAGCTCCAGCATTTCTCCCGCAACAACAATGTGCCGCTTAGCCGGAATGCTGCGCAACACATCGACCATCGCGTCCAGTGCTGCCGGGTTGCAGTTATAACAATCGTTCAGCAGCATCGCGCCGCGAAATTTCACGATCTGGCCGCGCTTCTCCGGAGCAGTCAGTGATGCCAGCGCAGACGCGCAAGCCTCCAGGGAAATTCCGGATGCCATGCCAATCGCAATGGCAGGCAGCACATTCATCACGTTGTGTTTGCCCAGCAGTTGCAGGGTTACATCAGCATGGTGTTCGCCCGCGGCCACCTGAAACCTGGTCCCGAGAGCGCCCAAAGCCTGGATTTCCTTTGCCTGTAAATCGGCACAGGATCCCACTCCAAAATAAATTGCCGTTCCGGGAAAATCCCGCCCGAACTGCGACACATATGCATCGTCACAGTTTAAAAAAGCCATTCCATGGCGCGGCAATGCGGCAATCAATTCATATTTGGCGCGTGCGATACCTGTCTGGCCATCGGGAAAATTTTCAGCATGTGCCACGCCAACGTTCGTCACCACTCCCCAATCCGGAGCGGCAATCTTGGCCAGCGCGGCAATCTCGCCAACATGCGACATGCCCAGCTCCACCACGGCAACCTCATGTTCCGGTTGCAACCGCAATAGTTGAAGTGGCAGTCCGTAACCATTGTTCAGATTGCCATGCGACTTCAGCACTTGATATTGCAAGGACAGCACCGCAGCAATCGCCTCTTTGGTCGTTGTCTTTCCCGCACTGCCGGTGATGGCGATCAGCCGTTTCCCCCAGTGGCGACGCACCGCATGCGCCAGGGCTTGCAGAGCATGCAGCGTGTCGTCCACAACCAGCAAACGATCCTGCACGTTCGGATCGGCATACCGATCGATCTCGCTGCGGGCCACAACAGCAGCTACGGCGCCACCAGCCAGCGCGGCCAGAACGTAATCGTGCCCGTTCAGCTGTTCTCCATGAATGGCAAAAAATAAATCGCCTGCAGAGATCGTTCGTGAGTCAATCGAATATCCCGTAGCAACAGCCGCATGTGCCGGACCGCCGGGAAACTCAGCGTCCATCCAATACCGAACCTGCTCCAGAGTCAGCTGCATGCTTGCCTCATTTCTCTGCCGGTCGCGCATGTTCTACTAATTCTGTCAGTGCTGTGCGTGCAATTTCCGCATCGTCAAACGGAATGGAGTTATTCTCTAGAACCTGAATTTTTTCGTGGCCCTTTCCCGCGAGAATCACAACATCGTTGGCACGGGCCTCTGCAATGGCTTGCGTAATGGCTGCTGCACGATCAGCCTCCACTATATAGGGCACACCCGTTGCCTGAACACCGGGAAGTATCTCGTCCAGAATCGCCTGAGGATTTTCGCTGCGCGGATTGTCACTGGTCATCACGACAAAATCACTGCCTTCGCCCGCGGCCTGCCCCATGCGCGGACGCTTCGTGCGGTCCCTGTCCCCACCGCAACCAAACAGCGTGATCACGCGACCTCCATGGCTTTCAGCCAGTGCCCGCGCCAGTCGCGTCACATTGCGCAGGGCATCTTCTGTATGTGCATAATCGACCGCTACGGTGAAAGGTTGACCGCAATCGACGGTCTGGAAGCGCCCCGGAACATAGTCCATCTGCGCAATCCCCTGCAGAATCTCATCCATGCTCAATCCGCGCGCCGCCGCTGCAGCCGATGCAGCCAGCAGGTTCAGCACGTTGACCATGCCTACCAGCCGCGTGTGGATACGCTTGGTGCCGAAAGGAGTCACCATCTCGAATTGTGTGCCGTTCACGGCGAGCTGAATGGCTTCCGCATGAAAGGACCCTTCGTGCATCGCGTAGTCGAAGACCTGCGAGCCAACCTCCTGCGCCATCTTGACCAGACGCTGTCCGTAAGCATCTTCCGTGTGGATGACCGCAGACCGCGGAGGAGCGGCGCCTGTTCCGGAAAACAGCAGGCTCTTGGCACGAAAATACGTTTCCATGTCGCCGTGATAATCGAGATGATCCTGCGTCAGATTCGTGAAGATGGCCGTCTCGTAGTGCAATCCCCACACGCGTCCTTGAACCAGCGCATGCGAGGAAACCTCCATCACGGCTTCCGTCGCGCCCAGTGCAACGCCGTCGGCAAACAACTGCAGCAGATCGCGCGATTCCGGCGTGGTATGCGGCGAAGGCAGAACATTATTTGCGACGTGATACTCAATGGTTCCCACCAGTACGCATTGTCGCTTTGCCGAACGCAACATCGCTTCCAACAGAAACGCCGTGGTCGTTTTCCCGTTGGTGCCCGTCACACCTGTCAGGTGCAACTTGCGCTCAGGATGACCAAAGACATTCGCGCTGATCGCGGCCAAGGCTCGTCTACCATGTTCGATCTGCGCAATGCCTAACTCGGGATGGCGCTGCACCGTCATAGCGAAAGCTGCGGCGGAGTCTGTGACGATGGCTGTGGCGCCGTGCTCAATGGCCATATCGATGAATCGATTTCCATCCGTCACTTCCCCGCGCATGGCAACAAATACCGCGCCAGCCTGCACCCGTCGCGAGTCATACTCCACGCCCGAGACGGCAGGATTCGCGTCCGTCCGTTGCACGATCGCTATGCCTTGCAGTGATTGATCGAAATCCATAGATAGGATTGGATTTTACTCGTATGGGAAGTTATTTTGCGGAACGTTTCGTAAAAGAGATTGATCGATATGCTTCAAATTGTCTGATTTGCGGCATATACATCCTATGTTGATGTTTCTGACCCCCTCAATGTACATTGAGGCGAATTGATTCCAGTGCTGGAACGCTGGGTTTTCAACCAGCATCGTACGCTCTGGAATTGGGCTCACCCGAGCGGAATATTTTTCGTCCGTTGTTTTGTAATGAACCTGTATAGCGTAGGAGTTTCTCGTTACTGCTCCTGTCCTATTCAGCTAGGAGGTACAAGGATCTTGTCAGCAATGCTTATAACGGAAATGTTTCGGACGATTGACTCGAATGATTGGGAATCGTTGAAAAAGTTTTACAGTGAAGGTGCGATCTATGAACGTCCTGGCTACAATCCCTTTGTTGGCCTTGATCAAGTTCTATATTTTTATCGAGAAAAACGACTGGTTGCCTGGGGTACGCATTGGATTGATCACATTATCGTGGATAAGAGAATTGGAGCGTGCTGGGGACGACTCATTGGGCAACATAAGGATGGCTCATCCATTGCTGTGGAATTTGCAGATATCTATCACTTCGATGATGGCAAAATCGCAAAGCGGAAATCTTTCTTTTTTAGCCCTTTGATTTAAGGCCGATTGGATAATAGGTCGCTGACTTAATTCAGCCAAAAGCGATGAATGTACATCAGCGAAACCAAATATTTTGGGAAGACGCTTCATCGCGCGAATCGCAAGACGACCTGTGTTCCCGGAGGCACGCGCGTGCCTGCCGCAGGAGCCTGTTGCCGCGCGATTCCGCTGCCTAACACCTGTACGCCCAATCCAAGGCTGGTCGCTCTCTCCACCGCTTGGCGCATGGGCTGGCCAACGAAACTTGGCACCGTGATGCTGTCTCCCGCGCGAACTTCCACTGCCGTCGGAGCCGCTGCGCCTGGCATATTCAGCGTCTTGTCCGGCTTGCTCGCTTTCAACTTGTCCGTGGCAGCCACAGCCGCCTGTTGCTGCGTACCGGCGGACCGTCCCGCGCTCACGCCATACCCCGATGCGCCGTCGGTTGTATCTGTATCGGCCACCGCAGACTGGCCTCCTGCATTTCCGCTGGCGGTCTTGGCAGATTGACGTAGCGGATCATCCGCTGGCAGATCGTTGACCTCTTCAAACAGCGAGTTCAGATCATCGGGATGTGCCTCCGGCGCATCGTCCGCTGCCGGACGGTTCGCAATTGCCGCCATTTCCCTCGTCGATTTGATCGGCTCGTCGTGCGGCACGCCCAGATACTCCAGGATTTTCTGCGCCAGTTCCTGAAACACCGGGGCGCTGACTCCTCGCCCAAAGTGCGAACCGACCGAAGGGGAATCGATGATAACCGCAATCGTAATGGCTGGATTGTTGACCGGAGCGAAGCCGACAAAGGACGCAATATATTTTGTCTTCGAATATGTGTGCGTGCGCACGTCAATCTTTTGCGCCGTACCTGTCTTACCGGCGGCGCTGTAGCCGTTCAATTGCGCAGTCGTTCCCGTCCCGAAGAGTACGACGCCTTCCATCATTCTGCGCATTTCTGCTGCGGTCATGGTTGAAATCACACGATGCGCGCCCGCCGGCAGCGTCTCCGGAGTGTTGTCTTCCGGATGAAATGCTGCGGGTACTAACAATGGATTCCCTTTGAAGTCCGGAGTTTTTTCGAGCACGATGTGCGGAGGCAGATACATGCCGCCATTCGCAATGGTCGACGCCATGGTGACCAGCTGGATCGGCGTGACGGCGATCTCCTGTCCCATGGGGATGGAACCGATCGTGGTCGGCTGCCAGCGGTTGGGCGGCTTCAACAGGCCGCGTGTCTCGCCCGGAAGTTCAATACCGGACTTCTGTCCAAATCCGAAAGCGCGAATGTAACTATAGAAGCGATCCTTACCCATTCGCTCCGCCAGTGTGATAGCCGCCACATCGCTCGACTGCTCCAGTGCCTGCGTTGCCGAAAGCACATTGTGATAGTGGCTCTCATAATTGATTGCGTCACGATCGTCGTGCACAATCCGCCCCGCAACATTGATCTGGCCACCCAGTGTTGGAATCATCGAGGTGGGTGTGGCGACTTTTTCCTGCAAGGCCGCTGAGTAGGTAACCAGCTTGAAAGTCGAACCTGGCTCATACACATCGCTCACTGCATGATTCAGCAGCAGGCTACTCGTCGCATGACGAAAATCATTGGGATCAAACGTCGGACGGATGGCAAGCGCCAGAATCTGTCCCGTATGTGGATCCTGCACCACCACCGTGCCGTTCAGCGGCTTCGTACGCTCCATGGCATGCTCAAGGGCCTGCTCTGCCAGAAACTGGATGTTCGCATCGATCGTGAGCACTAGATTTTCGCCCGGTTGCGGATCGCGCTCCACGCTGCCAAAGCTGTGCTGTCTGGCATCGACAGCCGTCAGCATGCGGCCCGGCGTTCCATGCAGAACCGTGTCATACCGATGCTCAATGCCGCCCAGCCCGTTGTCATCCAGGCTGACATACCCCAGGACCTGGGCCGCCAGTCGATTGTCCGGGTAATAGCGCTTGAACTCTTTCTGGTCGTAAATGCCTTTCAGATTCAGACTGGCAACGCGTGCCGCCTCCTCTGGAGTGACTTTGCGTGCGACCCATGCAAAGTTGCGGAAATTCTCCAGGCGCTCATCAATAGCTTTTGCCGCAGTAAAGGTATCGCTGGGATCGACGTGAACAATCCTGGCTAGTTGCCGCGCCGTATCTTCCTTGTCTGTGATTTCGCTGGGAACGGCGTAGATGGAATCGGCGAGCACCGTCATCGCCAGCTCCTGCAGGTTGCGGTCGTACAGCACTCCGCGCCGGGGTGCTACTTCAAAGGTGCGCTCCTGTTGACGGGACGCGCGTTCGACATACGTTGCATGCTCGAACACCTGCAGCCACACCAGTCGGACTGCAATCACACCCACCCAGAACAAAAAAATACCCGCCAACAGCACAAACCGCATCCGCGGGATGGGTGCTGTCAGCGGTTTTCGAACCTTCCTATCCATGCCGGTTGAACTGTCCTGGCTGCTCTGGCAGCGCCGTTTCTCTGATCTTATCTCCTCTTACTGCATGGTCGCGACCGGAGCCGGCTCTGCCACCTGCGCCAGCAGCGGGCCGTTCGATGTTTCATCCGTCATGCTGGGCGTCACAAATTGTCCGGGCTGCGGTGTCGCCAGGCCCATCTGCCGCGCCAGCTTATCCATCCGCTCCGGCTGCGATAGCCGGGCCTCGGTCAAATTCAGTTGGCGATTCTGTTCATGCAGATGCTCCAGTTGTTGCTTCTGCGCCTCTACCTGATATCCGAATTCCACAGATCGAAAATGCTGCAGAGCATAGGTCATCAGCAGCGCAAAGAAAACCGTGGCGGCGATGGCGAAGTTGCGCATGTCCCGCTTGCGTTGCGGATCATCCGCCTTCACCAGACGGGAGTTGTCCAGGCGCTTATCGAAAAAAGCCTCTGGCGTTGGTCCCCGCCGTGCGCGCAATTCCGCCGCAAACTGCAAACGGTTGTGCTCCATCGCCGCTTCAGCGCTCCACTGGTTCCGCTGCCGAAATGTTTCCATCGCGATGCTTGCTGTTGCCATAACATACCTCTATTAATTCGTGTTACTGCCTAAGAAAAGCACCATCAGGAAGAAATTGCTGCTTGCAGCTAACCTCATCCCTTAGACGCCGACCGGTTACAGTGCTCCGCCGAAAGCTGCTGCCATTGCAATGCAGGAAGCAACTGCCATCGCGCCCAGTACAATTGCGCCCCAAAGTTCCGCGTGGTTATCAAAGTGGTTGATGATGCGTGTCATAATGTCCTCCTCGAATGGTTGACCGTTGTGAATGTTTAGCGGGCAGATTTCCCTGCTAGTCCTCTGCCGCCCGAAACAACTCCGTGCCGTTGCACAGAGCAAACTTCAAACTCTAAAAACCAACCTCGTGTCCCTTCCCCATCAAGGCTTTTCCATCTCTCGAACCTCCCTCAAAAATCGGGCCAGGCATCGCTGCTTGGAGGGATTTGGTTCGCTTTTACTTTCGCCTTGGGGTGGGACGAGCCCAGCCCGAACTCAATATCGTTTGCTGCCTTTCCTGTTTCCGCCGCCGATCTTCTGCGCCTGCGTTTCTGCGGCCACTCGTTCCGCCGCCCGTAACTTTGCGCTGCGCGATCGCGGATTCTGCTCAATCTCTGCGTCGTCGGCCTGGACTGGCTTCTTCGTCAACACCTGCCAGACTCCTTCTTGCTGACCGCTTCGCAAGGCATCCTTTACCAGCCGGTCTTCCAGCGAATGAAAGCTGATCGCTACCAGCCTTCCACCCGGTTTCAGCAGATCTGGCGCTACGTCCAGCAATGCCTGTATCTGTTCCAATTCCTTGTTCACATAAATCCGGAGGGCCTGAAAGGTGCGCGTCGCCGGATGAATCTTTTCGTATTTCATCGTCTGGGCTGCGGCTGCTACGACCTTGGCTAGTTGTGCCGTCGTCGATAGCGGCCGCGCCCGGACAATGGCTCTGGCGATTCTCCGCGACCTCCTTTCCTCTCCGAATTCGTAAATCAGATTGGCGAGTTCTTCTTCGCCCGCCTGATTTACCACTTGTTCGGCAGTTGGCCCGCTGCGCGTATCCATCCGCATGTCGAGCGGCCCATCCGCCTGAAAACTAAATCCTCGTTCCGCCGTGTCCAGTTGCATCGAACTGACGCCAAAATCTGCCAGGATGCCGTCCACGCTGGCTGGCGGCACATGCTCTGCAATGCTGCCAAAGGCCGCTGCATGCAACGTGACCTGCGGCATGGCCTCAGCCAGCTCTTCACGTAACTGTTCCAGCCGCGCCCTGGCCTGTTCCATTGCTGCCGGATCGCGATCGAATGCGATCAAATGGCCTTTCGGCCCCAGCATCTGGACTATCGCCGTACTGTGGCCGCCAAAACCCAACGTCGCGTCCACAATCGTGCTGCCCTGCGAAATTCCGAGGTATCGGATTGCTTCTTTTAAAAGAACCGGTACATGTCGTTGCTGCTGCATGTACACCCCCTGGGGGGATTGCTAACTCTGCCGACGGCATCCACCGTCATAGCCCGAAGGAAGCCAGCGACTCGGCATCTTCGTTGCTCAGCGGGCTGGCGTCCATGTTCTGCCGGAACGCGTCGTGGTTGGTCACTTCCAGGTACGTCATCATCCCGATCACCACCACATCTCCCGCAATCTTTGCTTCCTCGCGCAAAATCTGTGGCATCAGCACCCGCCCCTGCGCGTCGATTTCGCTCATCTTTCCGTAATAGTTCACCCGGTACAGCAGCTTCTTCTTCGCCGGATTGAAGTTGGGAATCTTGGACAGAATCCCTTCCACCTTTTCCCATTCCTGCAGCGGGTAAATCTCCGCCACCCGTCCATCCTTGCTGGTGATGTAAAACTGCGTGCCGTACTTCTCCTCAATCTGGCGCTTGAATTCCACGGGCAGCTTCAGCCGTCCTTTTTCGTCGACCCGGGTTGGGTGATTGCCGCGGAACATCGTTGCCTGCCTTGTCGAGGAGCTGTCGTTGGACCATTGACCCCAACTTTGCTTCAATAATGAGGTGAGATTGCTCTCTACTCACCACTTTCGACCACTTTCGTCCACTACTTTACCGCGAAGATACGTCTTGTCCAACAAGAAATTGCGCTTTTCCGGTATATTTTGCAGGCGACCTGTGGAAATCCCAGCAGGATGTAGGTCGATGGATGAGACACACTACAGGTTGTGTTTACTGATTTTACGTTCGGAGCAAATTGGGACTTGCTCCGGGCTCCAAACTGCCCTCACAACACAACCTTGGGCACCATACTACACGATTCTTACGATTCTGCCCGGCTCTTTCCCGTTTTAGCACCCTGCTGTTTCGGCAGGAGCCACACCAGATACAGCACAACTGCCAGGTTGGCCAGAATCAGCAGCAGCTTCCACCATGTTGGATGATTCACTGTTTTCAGGATCTCGATCGGAAGAAAGGATGCCGTCAGGGCCAGGGTCACATATTCCGCCCAGGTTTTCTGAAGAACCAGTCCCGTACCCTCCAGAAAATCCAGGGATGCATAGGCAAAGGTAAAAACGCTCAATTGCCGCAGACGGTGGTCATTCACCAGGGACACATCGTCCAATATAGTGTTGATGAATGCGTTGCCCGGATCGAAGCGGAGAGCTTCGACAAGCCTCACCGCCATGGGATACAGGTCATGGTGCAGCAGCTTGAGCAGACCAAAGCCCACCGCCACGAAGAGCGAGCCCTTCATCAGCTTCAGTACGCCGATAAGAATGAGACCACGCGAACGATGCCCGCTTTTCCGGGACACGTGCCGCTTCGAACTCGCGACTTTCCCTGCCACCCAGATCTCCCCCAGTTGGATCAAACCTCTAAACGGCCCAGGTCTCCACCGTCTTGCGGGGGCTTCGCTCAGGCTGGGTTCGATCGGTTCTCCTGCAGGGGTATACCGGGGAGATGCTGTATGCGCAGCCTTACCTAAAGGAAGGCTGCACGTATGGAATCTCCGTAATCTACAGCATCAGCAGAACCGGTCTAAAACTTGAAATATAACCCTACCGAAGGCTCTGCAATATTAATCAAATTATTGGTTTGGAGGTATGGAAGCCGAAAGTCCGGGGCGTGCTCCACCAACCCGCGATATTGGAAGCGGAACCCTAGATATCGTGGAAACATCGCCGGCCTGTAGTCCGCGCCAACCCCATATTCGCCTGCGGGAAGCCTTTCCAGACGTGCGGGAATGGCGCTGAAGCTGGAGATGTTGTAGGTCACAAGGGCTGCCCCGCCCAGCGCAAAAGGCTTGAATCCATGGAACGTCGGGAATGTTGCCACGTAGTCAATGGAGAACGGCTTGGCGTGAGCATACACAGGCCCCGTCTGGCTGGGATCGCCGGTAAAGTGCTGCACCGCGCGGCTGTAGCCGTAATTTATCTCCAGCCCAAACAACGGGCTGAAAACATGCCGCGCGCCAATACGAAAGCCCAGCGAAGGATCCGCCGTTTGCTTCAGCGGTTGTCCCGTCACGGTCGCCGGCCCTGTGGCCGTGCCCGGAAAGGCGCCAAAGGCGTTGATGTTGACATCTGTCTGCGCGTGCGCGGAGGCAACGGCAAAAACGGACAGCACCAGAACAAAAGCGGTGCAGTAAGAACGCTTCACAAAAGAACGATTCCAGAACGTATTCATTGCTCCTTTCATCTTCGCATATCAAATGCGCTCTAGGCGAAACCGGGCTACAAAATGCTGCCCGGCAAATGGAGCAGTTCTGTTGCCGAACTAAGGAAAACAAACCACGGTTTGCAACAGCGGATACAGACGCCTGGCAGGGCGTCTGTATCTTTCCGTGTGCCAAACGGACCTGAATCCTCGATTGTTCGAACGATGCGCAGCGAGTCAGAAGATGCTCTAACGCTGTATGGCAAAGTGTTTGCGTCGGATGGTCTGAAGAAATGGCCGTACCTGTTCCAGCGCTGCCGCAACAGAAAGACCATACTTGGCGCGAAGCTGGTCCACTTTGCCGTGCTCGATAAACTGGTCTGGCCAGCCGATGCGAACCACCGGCGTCTGCAATTGCATGCGATTCAGAAATTCCGTCACCGCACTGCCAAAGCCGCCCATCAGCACATGATCTTCCATCGTGACAATCACACCCACGCGGCGGGCAATCTGTTCGATGCGATCCTCGTCCAGCGGCTTCACAAATCGTGGATTGATGACCGTGACCGCATGGCCTTCGCGCTCCAGTTGATCGGCAAATTCCGTCGCCGTCGCCAGCATTGCGCCCAACCCAAAAACAGCAACATCGTCGCCGTAACGCAACACCTCTGCCTTGCCAATGGGCAATGCAACCGGTTTTTCTTTTACCGACGCGCCCGGCCCCGTACCACGGGGATAACGAATTCCACTCGGCCCGGCATGCAGCTTGGCCGTGTACAGCATGTCGGCCAGCTCGTCTTCATCCTTCGGCGCCATCAGCACCATGTTGGGCACGCCGCGCAGATAGCTGATGTCGAAGAGTCCGTGATGCGTCGGCCCATCGTCTCCCGAAAGCCCCGCGCGATCCATGCAGAAGACCACGGGCAGGTTCTGCAGACAGACATCGTGGATGATGGGATCGACCGCCCGCTGCAAAAATGTCGAATAGATGGCGCAGTAAGGCTTGTACCCCTTGGTCGCCATGCCTGCGGCAAAAATGACGGCATGTTCTTCCGCAATGCCCACGTCAAAATAGCGCTTGGGATGATGCGGGCGGAAAAGATCGAGTCCCGTGCCGTTGGGCATGGCCGCCGTGATGGCGACAACGCGCTCGTCCATGTTGGCGAGCTTGACCATCGTCTCGGCAAAAATTTCGGAGTAGGTTTTCTGACCGCCGGATTTTGTTTCGCCCGTCGCCGGATCATACGGTCCCAGGCCGTGGAACTTTTTCTGTTTGTCCATTGCCGGCTGAAAACCGCGCCCCTTCTGCGTGAGTGCATGCAGAATCACAGGCCGCTCCTGCGTCTTCAGAAAGCGAAAGGTTTCAATCAGCAGGCCAAGATTGTGGCCATCGATGGGGCCGTAATAGGTCAGGCCGAACTCTTCAAACAGCAGCGATGGCAGCAACAATCCCTTGGCTGCTTCCTCAGCGCGCCGGGCCACGTTCCCTGCCGTCTTGCCGCCTACTTTCTCAAGCAGACGAACTGCACGGTCATGCAGATGCGCATACCGCTCATTGGTCACAATGCGATGCAGGTATGCGGAGATGGCGCCTACGTTGCGATCGATCGACCATTCATTGTCATTCAACACAATGATCAGTCGTCTGGTCTGCCCGCTAATGTTGTTCAACGCCTCATAGGAAATGCCGTTCGTGAACGCAGCGTCTCCGGCCAGGGCAACCACATGCTCCTTGCCGCCGGCGAGATCGCGCGCCACCGCCATGCCCAGCGCTGCAGACAACGCCGTGCCTGCGTGCCCGGCGCCATAGGCATCGTGTTCGCTCTCCGTGCGCAGCATGAATCCGTTCAGCCCATCCGGCTGCCGCATCGTTTCAAAGCGCTCTCTGCGGCCTGTCAACAATTTGTGGATGTACGCCTGATGACTGACGTCGAATACAAAATGATCCTGTGGCGTATCGAAGGCCACATGCATGGCAATCGTCAATTCCACCACGCCAAGATTCGGCCCCAGATGGCCGCCCGTTTTCGCGAGCACCTGAATCATGCGTTCACGAATCTCCTGGGCCAACAACTCCAGATCCGCCAACGGAAGCTGCTTCAGGTCGCTCGGCGAGTTGATTGTGTCGAGAATATTGCTCATCGGCTCTTGAACTGCGGGTGCGTCGATGCCCGCTTTACTCCTGAAAAGATGCCACGCGTCCAACAAAAAAACCCCACTACGGGGTGGCCTGGGCAGGAATAACGTCTCGCTACAGTATATCGCACATTCTTCGCCCTTCACTGCAACTGCGGCAGCGGAAATTTGCTTGCCCTCGCACAGGTATCATGTTGTTGAAACCATGTTCCGGCCTTCCATGAGATGGATTTCCATGCGCCAAAGCTATCGCATTCTTTTTAATCTGCCGCGCACCGTTCTGCTGCAGGCACTATTCCTCTGTTGGATGACCCTGGCTGTGTCTAAGGTTGCTGCAGCGCAACAATCGTCCCCGTTGAATCCGTTGTCGCCCGGGTCGCCTTTGTCCTCCGAATCCACGGAACCAAACCTTCTGCTGACGCCCACCATGACTCCCGGCACAGCGTTTTTATTTGGACTCGAAAAGAAGTTCGCTGCCGCCGTGGCCGAAGGCGGTGGTCCCACATTCGCATCTTTTTTTGATAAAGACGGCATGACATTGGGCAACCACGCCGCACCTGTCATCGGGCAGACCGCCATCGCAGCACAGGCCACATGGTCGCCAAAAAACTATCAGCTCACGTGGACACCCGAAGGCGGACAGATGTCTCCAGCTGGCGACATGGGATTTACCTGGGGGCACTACGAGGACCGCGCAAACGATGCGGCAGGCAACACGACCGTAACGCAGGGACGCTACATAACCGTCTGGAAAAAAGAGCCGGATGGAACCTGGAAAGTCGTGCTCGACAGCAGCAATGACGATGTGCCGGCTGCAGCCTTGTGCGAATGCAAAGTCGGCAGCAATCCGTAAATTGCAGCTATGGCTCGACTGTCTGTGGAACCTCGGCTCCAGGCAGCTTCGCCCGTCTGGATCGGGAGGCAAAGTACCGTTTCAGCCGCAGGAAGTGAACCTCATACAGGTTGTAACTCAGCCACGCCGCAGCGTAGACAACGCATGCGGTGACAACAAACTCGATCAGGATTGCGACGATTCGGGAATGCAGCCGCGGCGTAAGAAAGTTGCGCAGGCTCTCGCCGAAGATTCTGTACATCCACATCGCAAATAGATGCCCGATTAAAATGTGCAGCACATAAATGCCGTAACTGTACTTGCCCAGACTACGCAGCCACGCCATACGAAAAAGTCTGTTCCATACCGACCCGGGCTGGAGAGACATGGAGATCAACGCAGCAAACGCAACGGCAAGCATGCTATAGCCAAAGGTCGCGACAAACGGCAGGTCATTCACATCGACCCCTGGATGCATGGCTGCGATCGTCACCATCCATATTGTTGGAATCCAGAAGCACACCGCAATCCAGAGACGCGGTATCTTGATTCTGCCTCCACGCATCCACAAAGCGAGAAAGCCGCCGATCATCAGCGTGTCCATGCGGCAAAGCGTCCAGGCATGCACGATGCCCGCGGATAGGGCTGCGCTGTCGCGCCAACACAGCAAAATCCGTAATGCCAGTGCGCACGCAGATAAAATCAGCGCAAGTTGCATTAAACGTCTGCGGTCTTTTACCAGAAACACCAGCATCGGCCAGAAGAGATAGAACTGCTCCTCCACCGCCAGCGACCAGAAGTGGTTCAGATCGACAAGTTCTGCCGGATGAAAACCCGCGACAGGAAACCAGATCGCCGTATTCTGCAGATACCCCAGCAGGACGTACTGACGCCCGCCCCACGTTACATGCAGAATCGGCGTAAGAATCAACAGCACAAACAGAAATCCGTAATACAACGGGAAGATACGTAGAAAGCGGCGCATGTAGAAATTGCGGAAGTAATGTGCATCCTGCACCGTGTCATACAAAATGCCGGTGATCAGAAATCCGGAGAGGACAAAGAACAAATCCACGCCCGTTCCGCCCAGCCCACGCACAGAAGAAAGCGAGTCCATCCATCGGTTGCCTGACCTGTTATTGAACAGCATCAGGTGATCGACCAGCACCATCAGGATAGCCAGACCGCGCACGCCATCCAGCGCCGGCAAGTGTTTGGAAGGACCAGCAACGGGGCCCGTCGCAACGTTGGATGGCTGGTTCGTCATGGATGGACTTGAATTGTTTGCAGTATAGCCTTTGGCCTACTCGTCCTGCTGGCCCAGCCGCGCCAGCACGTTGAAGTCTTCCAGCGTCGTCGTGTCACCTTTCACTTCGCCGGTTGCGGCCAGTTCGCGCAACAGCCTGCGCATGATTTTCCCGGAACGCGTCTTGGGCAGCGCATCGGTAAAGCGAAGATCGTCGGGTCGTGCCAGCGCGCCAATCTCCTTGGCCACCCACGCACGCAGCTCTTCTTTCAGTGCAGGCGACGGCTCATATTGCGACTCCAGCGTAACGAACGCGGCAATGGCCTGCCCCTTCAATGCATGCGGTCGCCCAACTACGGCAGCTTCGGCAACTTTCGGATGGGCCACCAGCGCCGACTCCACTTCCATCGTTCCCAAACGATGGCCGGAGACATTGATCACGTCATCCACGCGGCCCATCAGCCAGAAGTATCCGTCTTTGTCACGCCGGGCGCCGTCGCCGGTGAAATAGGAACCGGGAATGTCCGACCAGTATTGCTTCACATAACGATCGGGGTCGTTGTAGATGGTGCGCGCCATCGAAGGCCACGGCTTGCGGATCACCAGCAATCCGCCTTGTCCATCCGGCACCGGTTTGCCCTCGACTGTCACTACCTCCGGCACTATGCCAAAAAACGGCCGCGTCGCCGATCCGGGCTTGGTCGCGACAGCACCGGGAATCGGTGACAGCATGATGGCGCCGGTTTCCGTCTGCCACCAGGTATCGACAATGGGGCACCGTTCCTTGCCGATGACGGTGTGATACCACATCCACGACTCCGGATTGATCGGCTCGCCCACGGTACCCAGCAGACGCAGCGTGTCCAGCTTGTGACGCTTGGGAAATTCATCGCCCCACTTGATGAAGGCGCGAATCGCTGTCGGCGCAGTGTAAAAGACCGTTACCTTGTGCTCGTCGATCATCTTCCAGAAGCGATCATTCTCCGGAAAATTCGGTGCGCCTTCATACATCACGCTGGTGACGCCGTTCTGCAGAATGCCATACACAACGTAGGAGTGCCCCGTCACCCAGCCAATGTCCGCCGTGCACCAGTAGATATCGTCTTCTTTCAGATCGAAGATATATTTGCTGGTCAGATAGGTCTGCACGGCGTAACCGCCCGTGGTGTGCACAATGCCCTTCGGCTTTCCCGTTGTGCCCGATGTGTAGAGGATGTACAGCGGATGCTCGGAATCGAGTTGTTCCGCTGGACAGACATCGCTGACCTTGGCCATCTCTTCATACCACCAATGATCGCGGCCTGCCTTCATCACAATTTCCGTTCCGGTGCGCCGGAAGACAATCACGCTGCGCACGTTCGGGCAGCGTTCCATCGCTTCGTCCACCACGGGCTTCAAACGAATCTCGCCGCCACGCCGATAGCTGCCATCCTGCGTAATGACAACCTGTGCCTGCGCGTCGTTGATGCGATCCACCAACGCGCTTGCGGCAAATCCGCCAAAGATCACAGAATGCACGGCGCCAATGCGCGCGCAGGCTAGAACGGCTACGGCCAGCTCCGGCACCATGCCCATGTAAATGGCCACGCGGTCGCCCTTCTGCACGCCGTGCGCGCGCAGCACATTGCTGAAGCGCTGGACTTCCCGTGTTAATTCCGCAAAGGTCAGTTTGCGAACTTCGCCCGGTTCGCCTTCCCACAAGATGGCTGTTTTGTTACCACGACCGCGCGCAATCTGCAGATCCAGGCAGTTGTAGGCCAGGTTCATCGTGCCGCCGACAAACCATTTCGCCCACGGAGCTTTCCATTCCAGCACCTGTTTCCACGGCGTGAACCAGTGCAAATCGTGCGCTGCCTCTGCCCAGAAGCCTTCGGGATCTTCTACAGAGCGTTGATAAAGCGCTTCATATTCCGCAAGATTGTGAACATGCGCTTTGGCTGCAAATGCGTTTGGTGAAGGAAATACGCGGGTTTCGTGCAGCACAGAATCGAAATTGGCGTTGGCGGCGGGCTGTTTCTTTTCTTCGGAGGGAGATGGCTTGTTGTCTTTCATCCTGCATCCTTCATTAGATTCAACGGAATCCAGCGCGCTGGGTTGGATTTTGTCTCTACAGGTCACAGTAATGGCTGCTCTGTATAGACTGCAACTGGTTCTGTAAAAGTGCACCGGTTTTGCGACGTGGAATGGAGCAAAAACCGGCCAAAAAGTACCGATAAAACGACTCGCGTTATAGGGAAAAACGATTGCAATCATCTTAATGATAGGAAATTCCTATCATTGGCGCATTTTCAGACAAATGAGAGACAGATTCCGGAGGCTGATGCGTTGTATTGTAGGAGTGCAAGGAGATTGCCGTGCAAAACTCTTCCTTTGACCCGCCTCCCTTCCCGCATCCTCCTGTTCCTGAAATGCGCCACGCACAGCCGCCGATTGAAACCAAAAATGTAAAGATCGGCGAGCGGGTCGAGGTGGCCGCAGGCGTGGAGGCCATCACACAGACGCTGGAGTTCACGCTGGAGGAGCCGGGTGCGATTCGCGGGACAGCGGCACTTTATCGCCTGAACCAGTTCGACGGCTACGACTGCCCGGGCTGCGCGTGGCCCGATCCGGATGAGCATCGCAGCGCCAATGAATATTGTGAAAACGGCGCGAAGGCGATTGCCGAAGAAACGACATCGAAGCGCGTCGAGCCGGATTTTTTTCATGCCTGGTCTGTTTCGGACCTGACGACGAAATCCGATTACTGGCTGACCAAGCAGGGCCGCATTACGAACCCCATGTATCTGCCTGCGGGCAGCGACCATTACCAGGAAGTGAGCTGGGACGAGGCATTTTCCATCCTCGCCCGCGAACTGAATGCACTGGCCAGTCCGGATGAGGCGATTTTTTATACTTCGGGGCGCACCAGCAACGAAGCTGCGTTTCTCTATCAACTTTTTGTCCGCGAGTTCGGCACCAACAACCTGCCCGATTGCTCGAACATGTGCCATGAATCTTCCGGCTCGGCGTTGACGCCGACGATCGGCATCGGCAAAGGCACGGTGACGCTGCATGACTTTACGCTGGCCGACACGATCCTGATCATCGGCCAGAATCCGGGCACCAATCATCCGCGCATGCTGACGCACTTGCAGATGGCGGCACGGCGCGGCGCGAATATTATCAGCGTGAATCCGTTGTGTGAGACGGGCATGCTGCGCTTCAAGCATCCGCAACAGGTGCTGCACATTCTGGGCGGCGGCACGAGAATCGCAAACCATTTTGTGCAGGTGCGCATCAACGGCGATCTGGCCTTTTTCAAAGGTGTGATCCGCGAAATTCTGGAAGAGGAACAGCGCCGTCCGGGCGAGGTGCTGAACCAGACGTTTATCCATGAACGCACGCATGGATTTGAGGAGTTCCGGCGGCAGGCCATCTCCGTTCCGTGGGAGGAGATTGAAGCGCTGAGCGGAATTCGGCGCGATGCCATTCGCGAGATTGCGCAGGTTGTGATGCGCTCGAAGACGGTGATCGCCTGCTGGGCGATGGGATTGACGCAGCACAAAAATTCTGTCGCGACGATTCAGGAAGTGCTGAACATGCTGCTGCTGGGCGGCCATCTGGGAAGGCCGGGCGCCGGGGTTTGCCCGGTGCGGGGTCACTCCAACGTGCAGGGCGACCGCACGATGGGCATCTGGGAAAAGATGCCGGACAGTTTTCTCGACAAGCTGCGCGACACCTTCGGCTTTGAGCCGCCGCGCAAGCATGGGCACGATGTGGTGGCGTCGATCCGGGCGATGGACCGCGGCGAGGCCAAGGTATTTTTTGCGATGGGCGGGAATTTTCTCTCCGCCACGCCGGACACGGAGCTGACGGCGCGCGCGCTGGCCAAGTGCAACCTGACGGTGCATGTCTCCACCAAGCTGAACCGCGCGCACGTGATCCCGGGCAAGCAGGCGCTGATTCTTCCCTGCCTGGGGCGGACGGAACTCGACATGCAGAAATCCGGTCCGCAATTTGTGAGTGTTGAAAATTCGATGGGCATTGTGCACCAGTCGCACGGGAGACTGGAACCGGCATCGCCGCACCTGTTGAGCGAGTCGATGATTGTGGCGCGCATGGCTGTGGCCACGCTGAACGATCATGCCGGGAACAAGACCCGCATCCCCTGGATGGAGATGGTGGAAGACTACGACCGCATCCGCGAAGGCATTGCCAGCGTGGTTCCGGATTGCGACGGATATAACCAGAAGGTGCGTCATCGCGGCGGATTCTATTTACCCAACGGGGCACGCGACGACGACTACAAAACGGAGACAGGCCGCGCGAACTTTACAACGAGTCCTTTGACCGGGGTGCATCTGGAAGCGGGCCAATTCCTGCTGATGACCATCCGCAGCCACGACCAGTACAACACCACCATTTATGGATTGGACGACCGCTATCGCGGCATCTACAACGGACGGCGCGTGGTGCTGCTGCACGAAGAGGACATGCGGGAGCAGGGATGGAAGGAAGGCGAGCGGCTGGACATTACCAGCCACTTTGTCACTCCAGACGGAACGGAAAAACGCACGGCTGCCAGCTTTCTTGCCGTGCCCTACGACATTCCACGACGGTGCGCGGCAACATATTTTCCAGAGGCGAATGTGCTGGTCCCGATTGGCAGCGTGGCAGAGCAGAGCAACACGCCTACATCGAAGTCGCTGGTTGTGACCTTCGCGCCCTCGAGTGTGCCGGATGGGGTGATCGAGAAGGAAGGCGTGCCGGCTGAGGTGTATGCGTAGGAAGCTGGTTTAGTTCGGAGCCGTCCCTCAGCGGCTCAAGCCGCATTCCTTTGGCAGTATGAACGGACGGGGTGAAGCCCGCTCCCTTCAAAGATTTGCCCGCAAAGATTGTCAGGATTCTTCGCTGCGCTCAGAATGACGTGCTTGAGGTTATTGTGGAGCGAGCAAAAAACCCCACGCTAGCTCTCCACCCCAGCGAGCAGGCTCGCCGGGGACCCCGGTTCGCGAGCATGGGGCACCCGCGATCCTTTCTCTGTTGCGTGTTTTCGCCGATTCGAGATTGTCTGGATTCTTCCTTCTGCCTTCGCTGCGTTGCGCTCCGAATGGCTCTCCGGCGCAAACTCCTTACACCGCGGGCAATTGTTTGCGCAAGGCCAGCAGATCGTTCTGAATCTGCTCCAGCCGTTTGACGACATCGGCGCTGTGGAGTTCGGCATCGCTGGGTTTGCGGCCTTCGATATAGAACGTGCCGTTCGGCGAGATCACACATTTTTCAACCTGATGAAATCCGTCGAAGCCCTGCTTGTGCACCACGGAGAGCAGCTCCTCTTCCGTGAGCAATTCCCGGCGCAAGGCTTTGTGATCGAGCCTGCCACGCCGGATGAGCACCTGCTCCGTGCCTTCGACGAATCGATCGGCGCGCGGCCAACTGTAGAGCAGGCGCACGACCAGCCAGTTGATGGTCAACAGCGACATGGCGCCGATGATGCCGCCGGTAATGGAGTTGTCGTCGCCGATGAGCGCATTCTGCACGACGTTGGAAAGCGAGAGGAGCACGACCAGATCAAATGGATTGAGCTGGGCCAGTTCGCGCTTGCCGAAGATGCGCAACAGGAAAATGAGAAAGACATACACGATGACGGGCCGGACGATTTTTTCCAGCAGCGGGACCGACATGTGAAACATACTGTGCAGCATGGGCGTGCTCCTTGGAGGCCGGGATACTTCTCTTCATACACTGAGGAGTGCGAAAACCGGAAGAGAGAACAAAAATTCCCGCAATAGGCCGATGGGTTGGCAACTGAATACCCGGCTTCGGGATGGCTGTAGTTTCTCTGACTTTGCCGGGCAGATTTGGGATAATGGAGTTGCTCTGGCGTCTCTGGCACGCAGCACCGGGAGGGTCTCCTTTTCGTGTGCTCTGTGCAAGCGCCCCCTATGAATGTTCTGCGTGTTGCCTTTTCCCCGACGAAGAATCGCCGGGTGAATGAGCTGGTCGGCCTGCTGCTGCTGGTCGCGAGCCTCCTTCTGCTCCTCTCCTTGCTTTCCTATACACCGACCGATCCGTCGCTGAACACTGCGGGCGGATATCTGACGGGACGACCTGCGCACAACTGGGCTGGACTGCTGGGTGCTGGCATCAGCGACCTGCTGCTGCAGTCCGAGGGCGTGGCGTCTTTCCTGCTGCCGTTGCTGCTGGGCGGGCTGGGGTGGGTGTGGATGCGTTCGCGTCCGGCGATGTCGCCGGGTTCCAAGCTGAGCGGCGCTTTTCTGTGGCTGCTGTTTGCCCCGGCATTGTTCGGATTGTTGCCGCTGCATGGGTTGTCGATCCACGGCGTGGCGCTGGAGGGCCTGGTGGGCCGCTTTATGGCCGACGGTCTGCTGCATTACCTGAATTATCCGGGGGCATGCATTCTGGCACTGGCGTTGGTGGCCGCAGCGATTTATCTGACGACGACCTTCTCGCTGGACAATGCGCGCAACTGGTGGGCGGTGCACTTTGCGTTTGTGATGGCGTGGCGCGACCGCTGGCACAACTGGAAGACGACACGCGCGGAGCGGCGCCAGGCTAAGGCGACAGCCCGGCAACAGGCGCAGATGCGCAAGGCGGATGTGCGCCGGATGAGCAAGAAAACACCGGCTGCGGACGAAGAGGTGGACGACACGATCACGCCGATTACGTATGCTGCGGGATCGGGACGGGTGCGCAAGCTGCCGGATATCTGGGAGACGCCGACGGCGTCTGCAGTGGCACGGCATGGAAAAGATGCGGGGCGCGAGCGGGAAAACTCTGCGCCGGGCTCGTTTGATTTTGCCGAGGAGCCGGTTCGAGAAGCGAAAGCTGCACCGTCGGCCAAGCCGGTTGCGATGACGGCTGCGGCTGCGGAAAGGGCCGCTGCGATTGCGGACGACCTGACGATTGGCACGCGCGCCGATGCCTCGATCAAGCCGGTGACGGTGACGCCGAAGAATGTGCATGGCTTCCGGCTGCCGCCGAGTTCCCTGCTGCATCGCAGCGACGATCACCAGATTATTCGCGAAGACGTGCTGCGCGAAGAGGCGACGACGCTGGTGGAGAAGTATGCGGAATTTGATGTGAATGGGCAGATTGTCCAGATCAATCCCGGGCCGGTGGTGACGACGTTTGAATTTCGGCCCGATGCGGGCGTGAAATACAGCCGCGTGACCGGGCTGTCGGATGATTTGTGCCTGGCGATGCGCGCCGAGAGCATTCTGATCGAGCGCATGGCGGGAAAAAGCACGGTGGGCATCCAGGTACCGAACGCGAACCGCGAGACGATCTGGCTGCGCGATGTGGTGGAGTCGGACAACTTCGGCAACAGCAAATCCAAGCTGACGCTGGCCATGGGCAAGGACATCAACGGCAGAATTGTGCATGCCGATCTGGCGACGATGCCGCACGTGCTGATTGCCGGTTCGACGGGCAGCGGCAAGTCTGTGGCCATCAATGCGATGATCATGTCGATCTTGTATAAGGCCACGCCGGAGCAGGTGCGAATGATCCTGGTGGACCCGAAGCGCGTGGAGCTGGGCATGTATGAAGGCGTGCCGCATCTGTTTACGCCGATCATTACGGAGCCGAAGCTGGCGGCCAATGCGCTGCGCAACGCGGTGCGCGAGATGGAGCGGCGGCTGAAGCTGCTGGCCAGCCGGAGCGTGCGCAACATCGACCAGTACAACAAGCTGTTTGAAAACAAAACGCCCAGCCTGTTCGACGAAAACAGCGGCGAGGAAGAAAAGCCTCTGCCGTTCATCGTGATCATTATCGACGAGCTGGCCGACCTGATGATGCTGGACAAGGCCAACGTGGAAGAAGCCATCACGCGGCTGGCGCAGATGGCGCGCGCGGTGGGGATTCACCTGGTGCTGGCGACGCAGCGGCCCTCGGTGGACGTGATTACGGGATTGATCAAGGCCAATGTGCCGACGCGCATCTCGTTCCGGCTGGCGACCAAGGTGGACTCGCGGACGATTCTCGATGCGAACGGCGCGGAATCGCTGCTGGGACGCGGCGACATGCTCTTTCTGCCGCCGGGAACATCGCGGCTGCAACGGGTACATGCTCCTTTTGTGACGGAGAAGGAAATTGCCGCAGTGGTGGACTTCTGGAAGTCGCAGGGATCGGCGGAGTACCAGCAGGGCTTTCTGGAGTCGCCGCGCGACGAGAAAGGCCGCGAGCTGGATGGCGATCCTGAAGGCGAGGGCGAGCAGGACGCCATGTTTGAAGATGCGGTGCGGCTGGTGCTGGAATTTGGCAAGGCTTCGACTTCCCTGCTGCAGCGGCGACTGCGCATCGGCTATGGCCGCGCGGCGCACCTGATCGACATGATGGAGCGGGATGGCATTGTGGGTCCGGCGGATGGTTCCAGGCCACGCGAGATCTTGAAGTCTCCGGATTGGCTGCAGGAAGTGGAGCAGTCGTTACGATAGGCTCCGGCGGTGCGATAGGCTCCGGCGTTGCGATAGGCTCCGGCGGTGAGATAGACTCCGGCGGTGCGATAAGCGGCGCAGTGCGTATGGCGCGATGCGACAGACAAAGAGAAAGGCGGACCAGAGATTCTGGTCCGCCTTTTTATTGTTTACGACACTGGGTTGTTTACGACAGCAGGTTTAGTTGTCGGCTCTTGCTCTTACGAAGTAACGAGCCACGGTGCGTACAAACGGCTGGGCTGATGCCGGAGTCGGCGTATCGCCGCCCAGGATCGTGGAAAACGGAATATTCGATCCATAGAAGGTACGAGTGTCATCGGTATTCTGGGTGAAGGTGGAACCGGACAGATCGATTCCAGCGAAAATTCCCTGGCTACGCGAGTAGGACAACAGCTCCGCCTTCAGGTTCAGGCTGGTGGCTGCCGTGCCGGTGCGTCCCACTGGACCCGCCGCTACGGAAGCATTGCCACCGAGCTTGACTTTGCTGCGCAGCAAATCCTGCATGCCCTTGTTGTTGACCGCGATCAGCACCAGGTCCGTGGCCTGACCACCGATCTGGAAGCCGAAGCTGCCACCAGCCAGTTGGACGAAGGTCGGGGCGCTCCAGCCACGACGGGTCCGGCAGGTGACAACGCCCTGACCGTATTGCGCGCCCACGATAAAGGCTCCCTTTTTGTAGGAAGGAATGACAGCAACGCAGGTAGCGGAAGAAAGAATACTGCCGGGGATGGACTTGTCCGGTGTGGCCATGATCTGTTTGATTACGGTGGCTGCATCATTGAGGCGTCCATTGAGCTTGGCCATATCGGAAGCTGCAAATCCCGGCGTGACCGTTAGCAGACAGAGTACGCACGCACTGAGTATGATCGTAAATCGTTTCATAGATTTGGTACCTTTCCAGCACCTTGTCCTTGGATGGGTGCGTTGTATTGTAGCTATTAAGTTGTATCAACAGAAAATCATTGCAGCAACAGAAATACTGGCTGGTATCTCTGATGCGTTTTTGCCGCAAAGAGTAAGCTGGCGGGCAAGGAACAGGCGGCATTGGCCGTTTCTGACAGATGCGGCCCGATCTCCCAGATTGATAAGATGCGCTTTCGCCGGCCAGGAGTAAGCTGACGAGCAAAAAAGTGGGCCGCATTGGCGATTTCTCGCGAATGCAGCCCGGATCTCCCAAATCCATGATCGGTAGAACTGATTAAAACGGTAAATGCTGATAACCACAACGGTACGGAGGTCTATGCAACTTTAGTAACCAGTAACCATAGGTAACCTGTTGGACTGGAATGCCCGGTTTGAGGACTTTTCCGGTCACACCGGAGCGGATGGGTGACCGGGTGCAGATGGTAGGCGAGGGCCGCGTTGTCCGTGATCCGGGAGACGATGGCAGGCAGATCCGATTGACTTCCGCCAGGACGACTTGTGGGAACTGATCCACTTTGTGAGGGGCTGATCTACTTTGTGAAGGCTGATTCACTGCCGAACAGCCTGCTACAGTGGGGGCATGCTTAGGAGACTGCTTTTCGTTGCTCTTCTTTTAGGCGCAGGCGCCTACATGCTACACGCCCAAAGTCCTGCCGAGGCGGCGGCCAGCGAGGGAATCTGGCACGGCTACAACGGAGAATGGCGGTACGTTTCGCGCCTTCTGATCTCGATCGCAGAGGCGATTCCGGCTGACAAGTACAGTTGGCGACCGGGGCCGGGGGTGCGTTCGGTGAGCGAAGTGCTGATGCACATCGCCCAATCAAACTACTACCTGCTCAGCGTAACGGGGCCGAAGATGCCACCGGAACTTGCGTCGAACGACGTGGAGAAAAGGATCGTATCGAAGCCGGAGGTGGTGGCCTACCTGCGGCGGTCTCTTGAGGCAGTCAAGACAGCTCGGTCGCACCTTAAGCCCGGCGATCTGCAGCGCAAGGTAAAGATATATGGCGAAACTGTGAACGTAGACGGGATGTACCTGCGAATTATCTGTCACGATAACGAGCACCTGGGACAACTGATCGCCTATGCTCGCATGAACGGCATCGTGCCACCCTGGTCCGCAGGCGTGGTGCTGCCGAAGTAGGTCACACGGTTCAGCACAAGGACGTTCCGAGCTGAGACAACTCGACGTGTCGGTCGGACTGCGGATACACTGGAGCATCCTCTGGAGCAAACGCCGATGCGCATTGCAAGCGTAGGTCATGTTATCTTCGCGGTCACCATGATCGGTCTCGGAGTCGTGGGCCTGCTCCATCCCGATTTCGTTCCGTTGTGGAATCCTATTCCTGCCAGTGTCTCCGCACACGAACTACTCCTTTACTTTGGCGCTCTCATTTCCCTCACCGCCGGCATTGGTCTGCTTGTTCCGCGCATGGCGACTATTGCCGCGCGCGTGCTGCTGGCCACCCTCTTCCTTTGGTTGCTGCTATTCCGGTTGCCAAACTTTTTTCTTGAACCCATCTTCCAAGCTTGCTGGTCGGTGTTTCCGCTGGCGGTCATGCTGGCTGCCGCATGGGTGCTCTATGTCTGGTTTGCCGCCGACTGGGACCGTAAACATCTCAGCTTCGTCAGCAGCAACAACGGCCTACGCATCGCGCGCGGGCTCTACGGCCTCTGCTTGATCTTTTTCGGCACGGCCCATTTCATCGACGTAAAAGACACGGTATCGCTCATCCCCCATTGGCTGCCGGGCCACCTGTTCTGGGCGTATTTCACAGGCTGTGCCTTCATCGCAGCGGGCATCGCGACCGTCCTTGGATTCTGTGCACGGCTGGCTGTCGCGCTCTCGGCCTTTCAAATCGCACTGTTCCTGTTCGTGGTGTGGATACCTATTGTGGCGACAGGCTCCAGAAGCCCGTTCCAGTGGAGTGAGACCATCTTTACCATAGCGCTGTTGGCCGGCGCCTGGATGGTTGCCGATTCTTACCGCGGCTTGCCCTGGCTGCGGTCAACCAGCGGTAGCAGCGGTGCTGCCGCAGGTCGGGGATACACATCCTGAGAGCCGACAATTCCTGCGGATGGTTCCATCAACGCATGGGGCGTTCGCCCGATGCCTGCACAGGAATCAAAACCGGAAGGTCATGAGGAAAGCGTTCCCAGCGCGAGGATCCGTGCTCCGCGGACCGCCCGATCGTTGTTTATTCGGCCAAAGCCACGCCGGCGGAAATAATTCTTATCAGCAGAGCTGCATCCCTTCCGACAAGCCGACTTGCGAACGGATGGGCGATACCCGTGAGCGTATTGCCACAGCTCCAACTGGCTTCGCTTAGTATGATTTCGCATAAGGGCCTGGAGACAGGTCAAAGCTATGGATAGAAGGGAATGCAATGCGGCGGAGAGAATTCTGCAAGTTGATGGGGGTAGCGGCGGCGGTGAAGGCGGTTGGCGTGGCGGGGGCTGCGGAGAAGAGCAACCCCTACGTGCCCGTGACGGATTCCCTGGTGGTGCGCAAGCTGGATGCGTGGCAGGACTGGAAGTTCGGTTTCATGATGCATTGGGGGACATATAGCCAGTGGGGCGTGGTGGAATCGTGGTCGATCTGTTCGGAGGACTGGATCAAACGCCCAGCTGGCACCAACTATGTGGACTACAAGAGAAAATACGAGGCGTTGCCGAAGACGTTTAATCCGATCGGGTTCGATCCCGATGTCTGGGCCAGCGTCGCCCGGAATGCAGGCATGAAGTACGTTGTGTTTACAACCAAGCACCACGACGGCTTTTCGATGTTCGATACCAAGCTGACCGATTACCGCATCACCGCGCCGGACGTTCCCTTTCATACCAATCCGCGGGCAAATGTCGCCAAGGAAGTCTTTGCCGCGTTTCGCAAGCAATCGTTCGGAATCGGCGCGTATTTCTCCAAGCCCGACTGGCATAGCGGGGACTATTGGGCGCCTGAATGGGCAACTCCGAACCGGGACGTGAATTACGATACGCGCGAATATCCAGAGCGCTGGCAGAAGTTCGTTGCGTTCGTGCATGGACAGGTCGGCGAGCTGACATCGGAATACGGATCCGTCGATATTCTCTGGCTCGACGGCGGCTGGGTGAACCCGACGGCGCATCCGGATGCGATCGTCGGCGGCATGGAAGTGCCGTGGCCGCAGGATATCGACATGGCGGGCCTGGCTGCGCTGGCGCGCAGGAATCAGCCCGGTTTGATCGTGGTGGACCGCACGGTGGGAGGCCCCTACGAAAACTACCGCACGCCGGAGCAGCAGATCCCGGACACGCCGCTTCCCTATCCCTGGGAAACCTGCATGACGCTCGGCAATTCGTGGTCGTACGCGCCGAACGATCACTACAAGTCGTCGCGCCAGATCGTGCACATGCTGGTCGACATTGTTGCCAAAGGCGGCAACTATCTGCTCAACGTCGGTCCTGATCCGAATGGCGAACTGCCGACTGCGGCGGTTGCGCGGCTCGCCGAAATCGGAGCGTGGATGCAGAACAACGGCGAGGCGATTTATGCGACACGTCCGGTGGCGCCCTATCGCGATGGCAAGCTGTGCTTTACCCGTGGCAAGGATGGCGTGATGTACGCGATCTATCTGCTCGACGAAAATGAGGCAGTTCCCGGAACGATTGCATTGAAAGCCATTGTGCCCGCGCCGGGTGCGACCATCCGGCTGCTTGGGTACGACACGGAGCTGAAGTGGCAGCGTGATGACGCCGGGGCGCGCATTGAACTGCCGGAAAGACTATGCAGGCAAGCTGCGAACAGTTGCGCCGTTAGCCTGCGTATTTCCGCGATACGGCCGAGAAGCTGACCCCTGGGCATGATGAGGATACATGGAGGCCATCGGTTCTGACCGGTTGCCGGTTAACGTTTGGCATCCAGCAAGGCGTTGGTCACTACATGCATGGTGAGGGCGGTTCGGCTCTTTACGCCGACTTTGCGCATCAGCTTACCTACGTAGACCTTGACCGTGTGGTCTTCAATGTGGAGGGCGCGGGCAATCTCTTTGTTGGATCGCCCGGCGATCAACAGTTCCAGCACATCGCGCTCCCTCTTGGTAAACGACACGGCGGCGGCGGTGCGGGTGTCGAGCAAACCGTCCGTTACGCGCTCAATCAATAAGGACAGGACGTGCCGCGGCGCCCAGAGAGAGCCGGCGGCCACGATCTGAATGGCCTGCTGGAATTCTGCAACGGTGGCCCCGTTGTCAATGTGCCCTTTCGATCCTGCGGCGATGACGTTGAGGATGGTCTCTTCGTCCGAATCGCCGGACATGACGATCATGCGAATGTCGGCACGATAGGCCTTGACGGTCGCCATCAGTTTGGTGAGAGAAGCGCTGGAGCGCGCACCCAGAATCAGAATGCGCAGGAGCGGATCATGCATCAGCTCCAGGATGTCGCGCTGCACGATGAGGATTTCCGGATGGCCGTCAAACAGAGCCTGCAATCCGACGGCACGCATGGGAGCGATACCCAGCACGCCAACACGAATACGCGGATCAGAAACCGGCTGCGATACTTGCCTGGTCATTGCACCTTTAGACTTGCTTCAAAAAAACCCAACACCTGCAGCATGGGTGCAGATACGGCTTGTGGGCACGGATCATTCCATTACAGCTTGGGCAGAACGATGCCCTGTTGCTTCTGGTATTTGCCCTTGCGGTCCGCGTAGCTGGTCTCGCATTGCTCGTCGGACTGGAAGAACAGAATTTGGCAGAGGCCCTCATTTGCGTAAATTTTGGCGGGCAGCGGGGTCGTGTTGGAGATTTCCAGGGTCACGAAACCCTCCCACTCCGGCTCAAAGGGCGTGACATTGACGATGATGCCGCAACGTGCATAAGTGGATTTGCCCACGCAAATGGTGAGCACATCGCGCGGGATCTTGAAATATTCCACCGAGCGCGCCAGGGCGAAAGAGTTGGGCGGAATGATGACGGAATCGGCGGTCACGGTGACAAAGGAACGCTCGTCGAAGTTTTTGGGGTCGATGACGGTGGTGTTGACGTTGGTGAAGATTTTGAACTCGTCGGAGACCCGCAGATCGTACCCGTAGGAGGAGACGCCGTAGGAGATGACACCCTCGCGAACCTGCTTCTCGCTGAAGGGATCAATCATGGCGTGTTTGAGCGCTTGCTCGCGAATCCAGCGATCACTTTTAATGGACATGCAACTCCCGGAAATATGCACTGAACCGCACGATGACAGGTTGCAGCAACCTATGGCGGCAGAGCAATGATGTTATGTGAGCTTCCTCTGGTGAGTGTACGGGAGCACAGATTCATTGACAATCCGGAAAGGCCGCCGGAAACCCCGGGGCCTCTAACGCCAGTCGTCGATCACGTAGGCATCGGGCCGGTTGAAGCCTTCGACATGGGGACGCTGCATGGCGACGCCCTGCATGGCCACTCGAAATCCGCGAGCGCGCATACGCCGGCAGGCATCTTCGCGAGCCAAGTTCACGCCAGCCTCTACCGAGGCTCCGCGGGAGGATGCAAACGCCTCGCAGGCATCCAGCAATCTATCGAAACGCTCCCCTGCGCCGGGGCCACTACGGGCCGCGCCGAACTTGACGTAACACGCCTTCTCGCCGCCGAATCCGGTTCTGTCCAGGCACACGGCGAAAGCATCCAGTACGCCGCGCGTATAGGTCAACACCACGTCGCCGATGCGCTGCGCCAGCGTGGCTCGAATTTCAGCGGTGAGATCGAGCCCTTTATCGATTTTGCGGGTGAGTCTGGCGCACGCTTCGATGGCCGCCTGGCGCTGGCCTTTTTTCAAAGCCGATAGCAGCACCGGAGCATGCGCGCGTTCCGCTGGAGGGGCCTGGCCGGTGCGAGGAGGGAGCGTCATGATGGCGGTAAGATAGCGTGGCCAGTAGCCAAATTTTTGATACAAGCCCACATGTTTGGCGCTGTGCGCGAACGTGAATAGTCCGGTGTGCCGCACGCCCCACCGATCGAAAATCGCCATCGTGAGTTGGAGCAGCCGTTGTGCCACGCCGCGATCCCAGTATTCCGGCAGAACCGTCAGCGGCCCGAAGAACCCGAACGATCCCCAGTGCGTGACGACGTTCGATCCGATCAGGCGGCCTTCTTCGCGCGCCGCGATTACCTTGATGTGAGTCGAGCGCCAGAGCGGCGCGATCACTTTGCGGTCGCGCATAAAGTCGAGCGGATTGGGCAATCCTAAAAACGTGCCAAACGCCAGACGGACAATCCGGTCTGCCTCTTCGAGTTCGGCCTCTTTCAGCGGACCAATCTGGATGGATGGACGTGTCGACATCGCTTTACGCCTCCTGTATCAGGCAGCAATCTTTTGCGGCATAGCCGCGTGGGATGAATGGGTTGACCAAGTTTAGCCCACCGGGCAATGCCTGACGCCGGAATCGACACCGGCGTAAAGAATGGGCTAGCATCAGGGTAGGCGTGCTGGGTAGGCGTGCAGCCGTATCGCCTTGCCAGGTGTACGCTGAGATGGATCGAGAGGTTTCCCAATGATTAAACAGGACATCGTACATCAGGTTGTGGAGCAAACCGGATTGCCTCGCGTGAAGGCAGAGGCTGCCGTGGACACCGTCTTTGACCGCATGAAGAAGGCCCTGGCGGCGGGCGACCGCATCGAGTTGCGCGGCTTTGGCGTTTTCAGCGTGCGCCCGCGCAAAACCGGCATCGGACGCAATCCCCGCACCGGCGCGGAAGTGGCCATCACTCCGGGCCGCGCGGTGCGCTTTAAGCCGGGCAAAGAACTGCACATGCTCGACTAGGCGGGAACTTCGCGCGGTGCGTGCGGGCAGGACGCGGCATTTTTCTGCATGGCGCGTTTCCCGGCACGGTCGTGGTGCGGTGTTGCTTTGGCCGCACTAACCGATCATTGCGCCGAGCATTGCGCGATCATCAAGCCGAGCATTGCGCCGAGCATCACACCGCTCATCGGCGTTTTGCGTCCAGTAAGATGCTGGCCTGGATCGTCCACAGCTGGATACCTTCCGGTTGGCCTACGATTTATCCGGAAGACGAATCAGTTATCCGGAAGACGAATCAACTATCCAAACGACGAATCAGTTATCCGAAAGACGAATCAGTGGCTCCTCCATGAGCGCATTGGCCTGAAGTCGCCAATCGAGCAATTGGATCCGGCAAGCCATGATGGGATGGCGGACTTCTCGAAATGGCTGGAGGCAGGCGAGGAGAGCATCTTCTCCCTGGAAACAGAGAAAACCTGCCAGGTGCATCCTGCGAACTGCGTGAAGCCACGGCCAGAACCGAAAAATTCCCAGAAATAAAATTTTCCCGACGGCTTGTAGAATTCCGGTCCAGCCGTTCGTCGTTATAGTGAAGGCCGGATAAGCAATCCGCCTGGAAGATCATTTAAAGGAGACGACATGCCACAATACCTGGTTGCTATTCACCACCCCGACAACTATGACTCCTCCCTGGAGGGCAAAGAGATGATCCGCGATATCCATGCGCTCAACGAAGAGATGGCGGCTGCCGGCGCCAGGTTCTTCGCCGGTGGCCTGCAATCGGCACCCCACGCGAAATCGCTGCGTAAGCAGCCCGGCGGAGAAGTGGTCATCACCGATGGACCATACCTTGAGACCAAGGAACACATTGGCGGCTTCTGGATACTCGACGCAGCCAACATGGATGAGGCCGTGGCGTGGGGAGGCAAAGCCGTCGTCGCCTGCCGCGCACCGGTCGAAGTGCGCGAGTTCCTCGCAATGCCAACAGAATAGAAACTCCAACCCCGGAACACGGAGACTCAAATGAGAAAGCTCAGAATCACGGAACACATCTCGCTGGACGGCGTGATCCAGTCCTCCGACGAAGACGATTTCCCCTACAAGGACTGGTCCGCGCCCTATCGGACCCCCGCTGGCCGGGACGCACTCGCCGCCGCGCAAGGCGAGAAATTCGATCTGCTGCTTGGCCGTCGCACCTACGACATGTGGTCGGGCTACTGGCCAAAGGCTCCGAGCAGTCCGATGGCGGACGGCCTGAATGCGGCAAAAAAATATATCGCGACTCACCATCCGGAGAGTCTTGCATGGGGCCCGTTCGAGGACGTTGGACCGGACTTCGTCGAGGGCATTCGCCGCATCAAGTCGCAGGAGGGCCCGGACCTTATCCTCTGGGGTAGCTCCACGCTGACGTCGCCGCTGCTCGAACATGGGCTGGCGGATGAAGTCCTGCTGGTCGTCTATCCGGTCCTGCTGGGTACGGGAAAGCGCTTTTTTGCGGAGGGAACCCCGGCACGCGCATTCGAGCTCGTCAGCACGAAGACATTCCCGTCCGGCATCATCTTCAGTACGTACAAGGTCGCCGGGCCATTGAAGACCGCATAGTTCGACGACGCGACATCGTCAGTGAATGCCGGAAGGCCGTAATCCAGCTGGCCTGAACGATGTGCCTAAGGCGATTGAGGCCGTGTGGAAGATCGAGTCCACACGGCGCATTGTTTGGGAGTATCGACAGCATCCTCTGCCAAAGGCATGTTTGGAAATCAATCGTCACATTGATCGCATTGTTGTGCCAGCCGACTATTCATGCGGACGATATCAAACGATCAAACAGAGAATGGATCAGGCTGCGGGTGCTCTTCTGCGAGAGTTCTGCGCCAAGGATTCTCTGGGTGAGTGCCAGACCATGAGCGAGATTGATGATAACCATGATGAAATCATCCGGCTTCAATTTCGAAGTGACTTCAGGAGATCGCAAGAGGTCCCGGACAAGCTCACTTCCGTCGCGAAGCTGCTGCCGATGTGCTTCAACAAAGCTTTGCCGGATACGTTCGCTTCGAAGAGCGCCGACCTCGAATTCGGCACGGAGCACGATCCAATCATGGTCAGTCATCAAGTCGGCAATCGTGTCGCGCATTTTTTTCAACCGCTTCTTGCCTGAAGGCTCTTCCTTCAACAGAGAGCGAAAGACATTCAGGCGGTGCGCCTGTTCCTCCTGGATTACAGCTACAAAAAGCTCTTCCTTACCGTCGAAGTTGGCGTAAAGGGCACCCCGGGAATAACCGGCATCCTCTGCGATCTTCTCCGCCACAGCGCCGCCAAGCCCGTAGCGCAGAAAGTGCCTGCGCCCTACGGCGATCAAGGTGGCACGGGTCTGTGCTCTGCTCTCCTCGCGGGTGAGTCGCTTTCGCGGTCTTGTTCCGGCTACGGACATTTCGCCCCCTCACTTCTTCTCAAGGAATCCAGCTGACACGAATGTCTGGATTGAAAGGCATGGCGGCATGATTCCAAACATAATGAACACTCTGCATCTGGATACGATTGTATCGCCTGCTTCCAGGAGGTCTTCTCGCCGGCTTGGCCTTACGCCAGCATGGCACGTACCAAGTCGAAGTCCGCGATGTGCTGTAGAGCCCGAGCGCGTGCCTCCAGGACTTCTTTCTGGGAGACGGCTAAGAGGAAGGCGCATGTCTGAGTTGAATAATCTTCGAGAATAGACAGGACGAACACGGAGCGCTCCAAGTCTTCAAGCGCGAGTACTCGCGCAAGCGCGATATGTTGCAAGGAAGTCTCCGAGACAACGCCCTCACCCGCCAGCTCGACACCGGGCGGTCTTAGGGAGCCGGCATGCTGGGCTGTTATCCGTAGCGCATGGCGCACTATGACGTGCCGCGCCCAGAAATCAGCCCATTCGTGAAGCACCGAGATCCCGCTAATGCATTCATCAAGGCCCGCTAAGAAGCATTGCTTCGCGTTATCGTGATTGCCCGTTAGAAATAGGGAGAGCAGGTAGAGGCCTTCCATATCTTCCATGAAGAGTTTGCAAAAGTCCTCACCGGCAGCAAACCCACTGTTACTGTTCACTTTGATGCGATGCTCATTTAGACATGTCACGTTCGTTGCCTCTTGCTTTCGTCTGAAATGCTCGGTTTGGTTGGGTTCTCTCGGATTCTGGTTGTGAGGTGACACGGTGGCGCGCAACCAGACTGTCTTCGCCGGTTCCCTGAAGCGCTTCAGGCGAGCTGGGCTTAATGGTCAATTTGGGGTAAGGCGATTCGGATATTGGGAGTGTTTTTGCATCCCCCAGGCGTACGAGCACGACCCCCAAACCGAGGCATGCGACCGCTGTTACCCGTAACACCGGCAGATATGCCGATCCCAACCATGTAAGCCATGCAGGCAGCAGGCCCTCACTGTGCCTTATGCATATCCCCCAGACCCCGAAGGCCATGCATACGATGCCGAGCAGGAAGCAGAACCGCTGCTCGATAGCAACAATCGTGGGACGTGAGGTGACAAAAGTCTTTGGGAAAGCCATCGTGCCGCCTTCTTGCTCAACAACTATACAATAATACACTATGCATCTACATACGAATTGTATTTATTAATTATGTTGACGATCTAATAGCATGAAACATGCGTAACACTTTACCCAAATAAATAAGGGATTTATAGAGATTGAATCCTAGTCGATATCAGATACATCATGTATCTGTAGTTTGTTTTGTATCGACTGCCTCTATTGGAGAAGTCAACGGATGACAGTAGAGGCTGGCGACAGTGGACAGTGGAAACCAGACGTAAACCCATGGCTGATTGCGGCAACGGTTGCGCTGGCTGCCTTCATGGAGGTTCTCGATACCTCCATTGCCAATGTTGCCCTCCCGCACATTGCCGGGGACTTCGGCGCCAGCACCAGTCAGGGAACCTGGGTACTCACCAGCTATCTTGTCTCCAACGCCATCATTCTGCCGGTTGGTGCATGGGCATCGAGCGTTATCGGCCGCAAGAATTTCTTTCTGCTCTGCATTACGATCTTCACCGCCGCAAGCTTTCTTTGCGGTATCGCGCCCACACTTCCGATCTTGCTTTTGGCTCGTGTTCTTCAGGGCGTCGGAGGGGGTGGCCTCCAGCCCATGGCGCAAGCCATCATGGCGGATTCATTTGAACCGAAGAAACGAGGCCAGGCCTTCGCGCTGTACGGCCTCGTCGCCGTACTTGCGCCCTCCATCGGACCGACGATCGGCGGTTGGATCACGGACAATTACTCGTGGCGATGGATCTTCTATATCAATCTGCCTGTTGGCATACTCGCCTTCTTCCTGGTCAGCCGCCTCGTTCAGGATCCACCCTGGATCAAAGCCGACCGTGCCAACCTCAGAAAACTGGATTACATCGGCCTAAGTCTGCTGACCGTTGCCATGGGCGGCATGCAGATCATGCTCGATAAGGGTGAAGAGAACGACTGGTTTGCCTCTAACCTGATCCGCATCTGCGGTTTCTTATTTGTGGTTGGAATGATCGGCTTGATCTGGTGGCAGTGGCAGGCCAAGAACCCCATTATGAATCTACGGCTGTTCAAGTATAAGAACTTCGCCATCTGCTGTTTTCTCATGATCCTGGTCGGCGGCGTCCTGAATGCTGCAACTGTGCTTGAGCCGCAATTCCTACAGCAATTGATGGGCTACACGGCAACCCGCGCCGGAGAGGCGCTCGCGGGAGGGGGTATTATCCTGCTCGTCATGATGCCGCTGGCAGGGGTGGCTACCGGCAGGTTCCCGGCAAGGAACATGGCTGCGTTCGGGTTTGCCTGCTTCGCCGTCGCGTTCTATTACACCTCCACGCACTTCACGCTGACTATGACCTTCGGTTTTGCCTCCTGGCTGCGAGTTCTTCAGATGTTCGCGATTCCTTTCGCATTCATCTCCATCACCACCGCGGCCTATGTGGGACTTCCGAAAGAGGCGAGCAACCAGGTTTCGGGGATCATCAACTTCGTTCGCAATGTTGGCGGGAGCATCTTCATTGCTATCACCGGAGCAATCGTTACCAACCGCTCAATTTTCCACCAGGCGCACTTGCAGGAACACATGCAGCCGGGCAATCTTGCATTCGTCAGTCGAGTCAACGCGCTTACCGCTTACTTCGGTGGAAGCGGTAAAGGGCCGGGGCCAGGTCTCATGGCACAAGCTGAGATTTATCGGGAGCTCAATCAGCAGGCAGCTGCCATGGCGTATCAGGACATCTACCGTCTGCTCTGCTGGATGGCAATGGGCATGATCGCGTGCGCCTTCATTCTAAGTAAGAACAAGCCCGGACAGGGAGCTCCTAAAGGAGAGGCGATGCACTAGCTGCACATGCTCGACCCGGTTGGACTACGATTTATCCGGAAGACGAACCAACTATCCGAAAGACGAATCAGTGGCTCCTCCATGAGCGCATTGGCCTGGTCACACCAAATGAGCCAAGGTGTTCGGTGAACACAAATCAATGCTGTACCGATCGAGGTTTTTGCGGCAGCGGAACTTCTGCAATACGAAAATATGAAGCGACGACAGGCGGCTGTTCAATCCCTGCCAAGGTAGCGAGCGGAATTACTTGCCAGCCCGTGACCGACGGAGCGTTTCGGCAACTACATAGGGCAAGCCGACGCAAGATCCCTTTAGGACTGCACTCTTACCTTGTCGACGGCTCACCCATGCAATTGTAAGAACCACTTTGCAGGAAACTACCGCGCGATCGGAGGTGCAATCGTCTCCAGCACGGCGACAACCCCCTCCGGTTCCGCGCGGCCCAGCATGTAGTCCACGTCGACATGCGCGAAACGAATCATGCCTGCGGTATCGATAACGTACGTAGCCGGGACGGGAAGTTCGTAGGATTCCTCACCATTGCGGAGGGCGATGTCGTTCTTGAAGGCGTTCTTCGAGAACTCGTTGAGCTCCTGGCCGACCTGGAAGACGATTCCGAATTGACGAGCCACTTTGTTGCCAAAGTCGCTCAGGACCGGAAAAGTCAACTTGTTTTTCTCGGCGGCAACGATCCCGTGGTCAGGTTTCTCCGGGGAGATCGCTATCAAGGTCGCGCCAAGCGCCTGCATCTTCGGCAGCGCTTCCTCCAGTGCGCGCAGTTCGATATTGCAGAACGGGCACCACTCGCCGCGATAGAAACTGACCACCACTGGCCCTTTGGCCAGCAGCGCCTTAAGCGAGACCTGATTGCCGAACGCGTCGGGCAACGTGAAGACGGGAGCGGATTGCCCCACCTTTAACGCGTTATCGACGGTACCCGCCGCTCGGACGCGCTCCATATCGCCGGTAAGGATGCTGAACTTTTCACCCAGCATCCCCTGGACCTTTGCCTTAAACTCAGCTGCTGTCTGTTGCAGTGACATTACCCTCTCTCCTTCATCATGGCTGGAACGATTGACTATTTGTAGCAACTGATACAGAATAATTGAAAATGCGGCCACGGTCAAAGATCTTCTTTGGCGTCCGCTACGATATGGTGACCGCATGGCACGTTCTCTGGAGTTCGACTACACTACCGCCCTTGAACGAGGAAGCCGTTTGTTTTGGGAGACTGGCTACTCCAATACCTCCCTGCGCGACCTTCTCAAGAAGATGGGGATCGGTGAAGGCTCCTTCTACAACACGTTGAAGAGCAAGAAGAATGCGTATTTGGAGTGTGTGAAGCACTACAACGCCACAGTGAACCGCAAGCGCGGGGAGGCTCTGTTTTCAGCACCCACCGCCGCAGCAGGGGTACGGGCGTTGTTTCAGACCGTGCTCGATTGTCTGGACGATCCGGATACTCCATCGCGGCTATGCCTGATGGCAGGGAGCATCACTCCCACAGTGTTGGCGGAACCCGACCTGCATCAGTATGTCGAGCAGCAGATGTCGATGGTCGCCAACGGAATGGTCGCGCGCCTGACTGCTGATAAAGATGCGGGACTCTTGCCGGAGGAATTCGATCCCCAGATCGTTGTGCCGATCCTCATCACCTATCTGCAAGGTATCTGGCGTATGGCCCTGGTCTCTTATAACCGCACCCGATTCGAACGGCAGATCGATTTGTTCCTGACCAGTCTGGGACTTTGATGCATCTTCAGCGCGAGATTTGTTGCTCTGCTCCGGTCTCGATTCGTGCAAATCGCCAATGCATTCCTTGAGCTTCGTACAAGCCCAGAATTTTCGCGTTGCTGCCGGATGACGGGCTGACCAGAAGTAATTCTGTAGGTATGAAAAGTCTCGTTTTGAGTCCTTTCTCCTGAATCCAGTCCGACTGCACCCGCACTGCCTGCACACAGAGTTGGGCAACAAGACCCGCGGACTCTACAATAGGTGCGTGCCAGCAACCTACAGTTCTCCATGCCGCCGGAGCCATCCGGTGGACAGCATAACCGGGCGAACGGGAGCCACCCGATGAAACGTGTGCTCCGCCTGATCTGGTTCATGCGCCCGTACGCGTTGCAGGCCGTCGCCTCGGTTCTGTTGATGGCCGTCGTGGGCCTGATGGAAGCCTTTCGCGTCGCGCTGGTCAAACCGATCTTCGACAAGGTTCTGATGCCGTCCGATACGGCACGCAGCGTGCAGTTGTTTGACTTTCACGTTCGACACCTGCATTTTCAACTGGGCCTTGGCCAGCTTGTGCCCAGTCATTTTCACAACGCCTGGACCATGGTCGCTTTCGCACTGGTGGAAGCGACGATCATCAAGAGTCTTTGCAATTATCTGGGGACGTATCTCTCCAACTATGCCGGATACGGCATGATTACCGATCTGCGCAACGATCTTTACGAAAGCATTTTGCGGCGCTCGGTTTCTTTCTTTCAACGGCACACGACGGGCACTATTCTCTCGACACTCATCAACGATGTGGAGCGGGTGCAGTTTGCCATGTCGACGGTGATGTCGGATTTTCTGCAGCAGTTCTTCACGCTGCTGTTCCTGATCGCCGTGGTGATTCTGTATGGCGGCAGGCTCGCCTGGGTGCTGCTATTGTTCGTTCCGATCGTGATCTCTTCGGCGCGGCGCATTGGACGGCGCGTGCGCACGACGACACGCTCGGGCCAGGACGAGCTGGCGGAGATTCAAAACATTCTGCATGAAACGGTGACGGGCAACCGCATCGTGAAAGCATTCAATATGGAGCTGTGGGAGATGCTCCGTTTCCGCACGGCCGCAGGACGGCTGTTCCGTGCCAATCTGCGCACAGTGCGGGCGCAGGCCATCAGCTCGCCGCTGATGGATGTTATCGGCGCGGTCGCGATTGCCCTGCTGTTGTGGGTGGGCCGTATCAGCATCCAGCAGCATGCGCTGACGGAAGGCAGCTTTGTCGCCTTTTTGTTTGCAGTTTTCAGCCTGTACAACCCGGTGCGCAAGTTCGCGCTTTTCTATAACAGTTTTCAGCAGGCGCTGGGCGCGTCCTCGTCCATCTTCGACTTTATGGATAGCCAGGATGAGGTGCAGGAGAAGCCGCGGGCGACCCACATGAAGGACTTTCACGATCGCATCCGGTTTGAGAACGTGGGCTTCTGCTATGACGATGAGGAAGGCAAGAAGCCGGTGCTGCACGGCATCGACCTGACGGTGCAGCCGGGCGAGGTTGCCGCGTTCGTGGGCCCGAGCGGCGCCGGAAAAACATCGCTCGTCAACCTGATTCCCCGCTTCTTCGATGTGACCGAGGGACGCATCACGATTGACGGCCACGACCTGCGCGATTTGAGCCTGTACTCCCTGCGCAAGCAGATTGCCAAGGTGACGCAGGAGACAATCCTGTTCAACGACTCGGTGCGCAACAATATTGCGTATGGCCAGCCGGATGTTCCGTTGCAGCGCATTGTGGAAGCAGCCAAGGCTGCGTTGGCGCATGGGTTTATCGAGCAGCTTCCGGAAGGCTACGATACGGTGATCGGCGAAAAGGGATTTCGACTCTCCGGCGGCGAACGCCAGCGCCTTGCCATTGCGCGCGCGATTCTGAAAAATGCGCCGATTTTGATTCTGGATGAAGCGACCTCATCGCTGGATTCCGAGAGCGAAGCGCTGGTGCAGGCGGCGCTGTCCAACCTGATGCGGAACCGCACCGTTTTTGTGATTGCGCATCGCCTCTCGACGGTGCGGCGCGCAACGCGTATCTTCGTGATCGAAGAGGGACGCATCTCCGACAGCGGCACGCATGAGGAGCTGGTGCAACGCTCCGGAACGTATCAGCGCCTGTACAACATGCAATTTTCCGATGTGCCGGATACTCTGATGACGGCGCCGACAGACCTGTAACCGACCTATGACGAACGACTCCGTAAGCAAAGAACCCGCGGCAACCGACGTGCAAGAGCCACCGAAGTCCGCTAAGAAGCCGCCTGTGAAATCCCAACCTGTCAAGTCGATGACCGGGTTTGCGCGAACCAGCGGCGTGACGCCTTCCGGCGTGGCTTTTACGCTGAGCCTGAAGAGTGTGAATCATCGCTTTCTGGATTTGCAGTTTCACCTGCAGTCCAGCATGGATGCGCTGGAGATGCAGTGGCGCAAGCTGCTGAAGGACCACATTGCGCGCGGCCACGTGGATGTGCGGTTGTCGTTTGACCGGACCAGCGCGACCGCAGCGCCACGCTATGACGCCGCCTCTGTCCGCGCCTATCTGGAAGCCTTTCGCGCGGCAGCCGCGGAAAACAACATCACGGCAGAGCCCGACCTGAACGTGGCGTTTCGGTTGCCGGGGGCATGGAGCGCCGACAACAACTGGAGTGAAGAAGACCGCATCGGCGCGGAATCCGCGGCTGCCGAGGCCATGCGGCCGCTGATCGAAAGCCTGGACACGATGCGCGAACAGGAAGGACAGGCGCTGGTCGCCGTGCTGGAAACGACGATGCGCTTGCTCGATGTGCTGGTTGCGGAGGTTGCCGAGCTGCGCGCGGGCATTCAGCAATCGTATCGGCTGCGCCTGGAGCAACGGATACAGGAACTGCTTACCGGGCCGATGGACCACGATCGCATTGTGCAGGAGGCGGCGCTGCTGGCCGATCGCAGCGATGTGGAAGAAGAGATTGCGCGGCTGCGTACGCACATTCAACATTTTCTCGACCTGTTGCACCAGGGCGGCGAAGTGGGCAAGAAGCTGGACTTTCTTTTGCAGGAAATGAATCGCGAAGCCAACACCATGCTGTCGAAGACCGGCGGCATCGCGGGAAAAACCTTGCGCCTGACAGAATTGGGACTGGCGATGAAAACGGAAATAGAAAAAGCGCGCGAGCAGATCCAGAACATCGAGTAAGCTACAAGGTATTCCACAAAAGTCTTCCCCTGGAGTTGCCAGCACGTGGCAGGGTTACTCTTCATACTTTCGGCACCCTCCGGCTCCGGCAAATCCACGCTGGTAGGGCAGCTTCGTTCCATGGTCGATCATCTGTCGTTTTCCGTTTCCTGGACAACGCGCAAGCCGCGCGGTTCCGAACAGGACGGACGCGAATACCACTTCACCAGCCGGGAGACGTTTGAACACATGCTTGCCGAGGACGAGTTTCTGGAGCATGCCGACGTCTTTGGCAACTACTACGGCACGGCGCGCAGCACGCTGAAGAAGGCTGCAGAGCAGGGCCAGGACGTTCTGCTGGACATCGACGTACAAGGCGCCTCGCAGGTGCGACGGAAGATGCCCGAAGCGATCAGCGTTTTTATTCTTCCGCCCAATCCGCAAATTCTGGAAATGCGTTTGCGCAATCGCAGCCGCGCCGAAGGCGTCGTTTCCGAAGACGTTATCGGGCGGCGGCTGACCGCGGCGCGCAAGGAAATTGAGAACTACCGGCAATATCGCTACATTGTCGTCAACGACATTCTGGATCAGGCAGTGGAAGAGTTGACGGCTATCGTGTTGGCAGAGCGCGCCTTGGCGCACGGCGATCCGGCGCCGGACACAGAAATGCAGCGCTGGATCGGCATAGCGCAGCAGTGCCGGCAGTGCAACGCCCAGGAACGTTTGCAACCTGTGCTTGCCTCGTTTGGATTTCCGTCGTAACGTAGTCGTAAATTCATTCGGTGTTCGTCGTTTCAATTTGACGCTGGTATCTGTACAAGGAGGCTGTTTATGGAAACTATCCCCCCAACAGAGAGTAAGTACCGCACCGTGCATGTAGCCGCGCGCCGCGCGCGTCAACTGCAGTCCGGAGCCAATCCGTTGATCACACCACGCTCGACGAAAGCCTGCCGCGTGGCGCAGGATGAACTGCGCGCCGGGAAGGTGGACTACGTGGTTCCAGAACCGCCGACACAGAAAGAGCTGGAACTGCCGGTGGGTTACACCCCGATTTTGCACAGCTAACTTTTTGTCAGCAAAAACGACGTGGAATTCTGAACCAAAGTACAATCATGGGCATGAAGGTCACGGTTGGTGTCTCCGGCGGGATCGCCGCATATAAGTCTGCCGAACTGGTGCGCGCCCTGCAGAAGCAGGCTCTGGACGTACACGTTGTGATGACCCAGGCGGCGCAGCAGTTTGTCCGTCCCCTCACCTTTGCCGCACTCACCGGACATCGCGTCATCACGGGACTTTGGGACAGTGATGGCGAAACTCCCAATGCGGCGTCGGCCATCGAACACATTGCCGAAGCACAATCCTCAGACGCGCTGGTCATTGCACCGGCAACCGCGGACATTCTAGCCAAAATGGCGCACGGCCTGGCCGACGACTTTCTGACAACTTTGTATCTGGCAACCCCGGCACCGGTCATCGTTGCGCCGGCCATGAACCTGCAGATGTGGGAGCACGCAGCGACGCAGGCCAACATCGCGACGCTGCATGCGCGCGGCGTGCACATTGTTCCGCCGGAGAGCGGCTACCTGGCCTGCGGCATGACGGGCAGCGGACGGCTGGCGGAGACCGATCCGATCGTCCATGCCGTGCTGGAGGCGTTGCATCGCCGACACGACCTGGCGCAGGAAACGGTCCTGGTGACCGCGGGGGGCACGCGAGAGCGGATCGACCCGGTGCGTTATCTGGGCAACCGATCGAGCGGCAAGATGGGCTACGCATTGGCCGATGCGGCACGGCAACGCGGCGCACGCGTGATTCTGATCAGCGCACCGACGCAGTTGCAACCGCCGGCGGGATGCGAAATGGTTCCGATTGTAACGGCGGAGGAGATGCGCACGGCGGTCATGGAATATCTGCCGCAGGCGACGCTGGTGATCAAAGCCGCAGCCGTTGCGGACTTTCGCCCGCGCATGCAGGCAGACCAGAAGATCAAACGCAGCGGACCGCTGACGCTGGAGCTGGAACCGACCGAGGACATTCTGGCCGAGGTGGTGCAGCGACGTAACCCGGGCACGCTGGTGCTTGGATTTGCGGCGGAGACCAATCAGGTAGTGGAGCACGGACGCGGCAAGCTGGAGCGCAAAGGCGTCGATGCCATCGTGGTGAACGATGTATCGCGCGAAGGCATTGGATTCGATTCGGATTGCAATGCGGTGACGTTTCTGACGGCATCGACGGCAATCAACCTGCCGGAGATGCGCAAGCGTGTGCTGGCCGATCGCATTCTGGATGAGGTCCTTGCGCTGCGCCGTCCGCGCGCCATGATTGCGGAGATTGCTTCGACTGCCGTGGCAAAACCTGTCGCTGTGAAACGTTTCTAGTCGAGGATGATTCCGATGGACATCGAATCGCGCCGGCAGATGGCTGCCTTGCTGGATTTTTGCCGCGAGCTGGGCTGCACGGATTTCTATCGCGACAAAAACGACACGCGACCCTACCAGCCGATGGCGTTTGCCGCGCCCGCACCGGCAGCGACCGCCGCACCCATCGCACAGAAAACGACACCGAAAGTACAGGAACTGAAACCCGCGATGCCTCGCAAACCCGTGCTGATCTATGACCCTCCCCTGGAAATCATGCCGATGCCTCCGGTATTTTCGCCCCAGGAAAAAGCTGACAAACTGGTGGATATTCGCGACGACCTGGGCGATTGCACGCGCTGCCCGCTATGCGAAACGCGCAACAAGATTGTCTTTGGCGATGGCGATCCGAATGCCGCGCTGATGTTTGTCGGCGAAGGTCCGGGCGCCGATGAAGATGCTCAGGGACTGCCGTTTGTGGGTCGCGGCGGGCAGTTGCTGAACAACATGATCTCGGCGATGGGATTACGACGCGATCAGGTTTACATTGCCAACATCGTCAAATGCCGACCGCCGCAGAACCGCGTGCCGGAACCGATCGAAGCCAACACCTGCACGCCTTTTCTGTTTCGCCAGATCGAGGCCGTGCAACCGCGCATGCTGGTGGCTCTGGGCGCGACGGCAGCGACGTATCTGCTGGGAGTGAAGACTTCCCTTTCATCGCTGCGCGGACGCATTCACGATTGTCACGGCGCGAAGTTGATTGTCACGTATCACCCTGCCTACCTGTTGCGCGATCCGCGCCAGAAGGGCGAAGCATGGAAAGATCTGCAACTGGCCATGCAGTTTCTGGGATTGAAATCGCCGGAAAAAAATAAGAGTTAGACGGCCACCGCAACGTTCGCACCATCCCGCTCCACACGCAGCACCAGGATGTCATCTTCCTGACCGAAGTTTTGCGCAGATGCGGCTACTTCCGCGGCGGTGATGGGTTGGCGCAGCATTTCGCGGATGCGGTCGAAGCCGAAGAGTTGGCCGTTTTCGTCCTTTGCTTCGGCAATGCCGTCGGACATCAACATCAAACGGTCGCCCGGCTCGAGCTGAAAGTGCATGAGAGAAAACTCCGCGCTGGTGACCATGCCCAACGGCAAGGCTCCTTCCATCGGCAATTCTTTGCCGTTCAGGTAGGGCGGCAGGTGTCCGGCATTGGCCAACGTAATCGCGCCATCGGATGCGATGCGCAGCGCGAGGCAGGTGGCATGGGCCTGGCCGCGTCCGCAGAGCCGCTGATTCAGCGCGTTCAATACCGCCAATGGATCGAACTCATATTGCGCCGCCGTGCGAATCGCACCGACAATCAACGCCACCAGCATGCCGGCCTGCAGGCCGTGGCCGGTTACGTCGCCGACCACAATCAGCACGCTGCCGTCGGTCGGATGCGGAAGGATCTGGAAGAAATCGCCACCAACTTCGCGTGCCGGGCGATACTCGCTTTCGATGGTCAGCCCCGGCACCCGCGGCAGTTCCTCGGGAATCAGGACCTGCTGCACTTCCCTGGCCTGCTGGATGTCCAATGCAGTCTCCCGCTGCCGTCGCATGGAAAGCAGAAACCGGCGCAGCAGCAGAACAAAGATCGTCGCCACCAAAACTAATCCGGTGATATCGTTCAGCCCGACCTGTATACCAAAGGGAAACCAAACCCCACGGATGTGCAATAGATTGGAAAACAGCGTTATACCCACCAGCACCACGGCGGGCAACGCCAGCCAACCCTCCCGTCCTTGTTGCCGGATGCCCTGAACGACGCTCCACACCAGCCCCAGCATAAATAGCAGTCGAATGCCCAACCCCACAAAACGAAAAGCCACTTCGACCGGATGCGGCATGACCAGGGCATATCTGAGTACGGTGTAGAGAATGTCGAGCAACGTGAGAGCGACGATGGCCTTCGGCATCCACGCCGGACGGCGCAGCCGGAACCAGACCCACCACATCATTACCCAAGAGCCCAAAAGCAGCGGATTCAGAATGGCATTCGATACCGTGGTCGCTGCAACGGCGTCTACGACCTGCGTCCAGACAGAGAGGCACGCGATGACGGCATCGGCCGCCCTCAGCAGGAAGACCCACGCCAGCCACACGTACACCGGGTCGGAGCGGTCCAGCAGAATCAGGCTGCAGGCCATCAGGAGCAGCAGGAAAAACAGGATTGCCATGATTCCTGAGAATGAATAGGCGCGAACCAGATCCAACCAGGCCAGTTGGTAGCGCGCTGTCACCGCGCCGGACTCGCCCAGCAGCGGCGCCGAGTGCATGCCCCCGGTATCGACTTGTGTCAGCGGCGTCGTGTGATCCATCCACATACGGAAGGCCAGCACCTGGGTGACCGGGCCTGTGGAATCGCCACTCTGCACCTGCGGCAGAAGGAACATCTCCGGACGGGTATAGTAGGCCACCGGAGACTGACCCCGACTCGACCCCGGGCCGGGAAACTTGCCGAAGCTGCCCAGCAGCACTCCATTGGTAAAGAACTGGTAGGCATCGTCTACGTTCGCCGAACCGGCGAGGGCCAGCTTTTGCCCAGGCCGCGCATCTACCCGCACACGGATGCGATACCAGGCATAGCCCCAGTAACCGGGATGGCCCTTGGCCGTCCAGCCGGGCACGTATCCGGAAAACCCGGCAGTGGGATCGAAGCTTCCGGTCTTCGGCGTGAGGTCTACGGTTTCCCATTGCGAGTCGTCGAAGTTCGGATCGGCCCACTGCGGGTTGTCGCCAATGTGGAACTTCCACGGTCCGTTCAGGGCGATGATCGACTGGCCCAGCGTGATCTGCTGGGCGGGCAATGCGGGAGAGGACGCGGGCGCGATCTGCGCGGCGGCGTGCAGAGCCAGGAGCGGCAAAAGCAAAAGAGAGAACCAAATGCGTCGCATAGGCAGGTTTCTTGTAGCCAGCTTCCTGGGGGAGCACACCACAAATACCAGCCGCGCCACGCTTTGGCAACGAAAATTGATTGTTTACGGCGAGTCCCTCTGAGGAGCAGCACGACGAAGAATCCAGAAAATCCTCGCTCCATCAAGATCGTCTGGATTCTTCACTTCGTCCGCTGGCGCGGACTGCGCTCAGAATGACTCGTCTGTTACGCGAAAATTGTCTACAGGAGAGACCATCGACACAGGAGCCGCGCATGAGAAAAGGCGGACTGCAAATGCAGTCCGCCTTTTGGGATTCAGAAAGATATTGAAGGGAGCGCCAGGCCCGGAGGGTTAGGCTTTGACTACTTTGCCGGCCTTGATGCAGCCGGTGCAGACGCGGACGCGCTTGCTGCCGCCATCGAGCTTGGCCTTGACGGTGTGCAAATTGACGTTCCAACGGCGACGGGTGGTGTTGTGCGCGTGAGAAATATTGTTGCCGAACTGCGGCTTCTTGCCGCAAACTTCACAAATCTGTGCCATGACGGTTGATCCTGTCTGTCTTTCGAAGATGATCGAGGTCGCAGCGTTCCAGACTCGCCGGCCAGACCATAGTGGCCCGGGCCGCAACACACTCGAAGTGGGGCTGATCCAGCATGCAAACGCAAAGAAAAACCGGACCACAGCACCAATTTCCAAGTGTAACGAAACAACGGCGCGGAATCAATTCCGCGGCGAGCATAAAATGAAGGGGAATACAAAAATCTGAACCGTCTATTGACCACCCGCGACCCGACACTTGAATCCGATCCCTGACCCAATCCGCGCGCAACGTTCTTTGGATGCCGTAAACGTAAGCAAACAGGCCCAGGGACGGGATCCTGTCCAACGCGCATTTCTGCCAACATGGACCGTTTTCTGGGTGGCTTTCCTGGTGCGGGTCGCGTATATGACGCTGGCCCACACCTATCGCTTTCGGCCCTATGACGACCATTTTCAGTTTGGCTGGGAGATGGGCCGCATTGCGCATGCCCTGGTCACGGGCCACGGATTTGCCGATCCGTTCCGCGGCCATACCGGTCCAACGGCGTGGGTGGGGCCGCTGTATCCGATTTTGCTGGCCGGGGTGTTTCGTGTTTTTGGCGTGTACACGCTGCGCGCTGCCTGGGTGATCCTGACCATCAATTGCTTTTTCTCCGCACTGACTACGCGGACAACCTACGAGATCGCCGCACGCTGCTTCAACCGCCGCGTGGCCGTGTGGTCTGCATGGATCTGGGCGCTGTATCCGGCTGCCATGCAGTACGCCGTCCGCTGGGTGTGGGAGATATCGCTGAGCGTATGGCTCTTTACCCTGGTGATCGTGGTCGCGCTGCGCATGCGCAACATTGGCGCATCGGAGAGTGGGAACGACAAGGGAAACGAAGCGAATCCTGCAGGCGTGGCCGGAGAAACGCGCACGCTGCCGCGCTGGTTGTTCTTTGGATTTCTATGGGGGCTGCTGGCGCTCAGCAATCCGTCGCTGCAGTTGTTTCTGCCTGCCTGCGGTATCTGGATTTTGCTGGGGACAAAAAATCTTCGCCGCCAGCTTGGGTATGCGATAGCATCGGCGCTGGTTTATTTGATCTGCGTGACTCCCTGGGTGGTGCGCAACGGGAACGTCTTCCATTGCTTCGTTCCCATGCGGGCGAACTTTGGCGCGGAACTTTGCCTGGGCAACGGTCCGGGCGCCAATGGCTTTCTGATGGAGTACGACCATCCCGTGCAGTCGGTGCAGCAGTTGCGGCTTTATAGCCAAATGGGTGAAATCGCATATTCGAAAATGCGCGGACGGCTGGCACGGCAGACGATTGCAGCAGACCCGCAGCTGTTTGTGCGGAACAGCTTCAAGCGTCTTTATTTTTTCTGGTTCAGCGTACCGCATGGCACGGGGAAGGCCTGGTACATTGAGCCAACGCGCGTAGCCAACTTTGCTTTCGCCAGTGTTGCCGGGTTGCTGGGGCTGGCGTTGGCATTGCAGCGACACAAGCCGGCGGCAGGACTGTTTGCCTGGGCCTTTGTCCTGGTCCCGTTGATTTACTACTTCGTTTCCGTAAGCGCGCGTTTTCGCCATCCCCTGGAACCGTTGCTGGCCATTCTTGGGGTCTATCTGTTTCAGTCCGCGGAGAAACGCGTGCGCAGAAATTCTCTTCCTCTTTAAAAAGCGATAACAAATCCATCCCGCTTGTAACTTCGTTCCTCTCCTGCGCATCTCACTGTTGAGTTGTATTCGGAGGATGGAAGCAATGGATAAATTCGCAATTCTGGCGCAGCTGGAAGCCAAACCGGGAAAAGAGCAGGAAGTGGAGGCATTTCTGAAATCGGCGCAGCCCCTGGCCGAGCAGGAAACCGGAACGACCACGTGGTATGCCCTGAAAATCGGCCCGTCGAAATACGGCATTTTCGATACGTTTGCCGACGAAAAAGGCCGCCAGGCGCACATCCAGGGGGAGATCGCCAAAGCACTGTTCGCAAAGGCCAAAGAGCTGTTTGCCAAGGAGCCGCAGATCGATTTGCCGGAGATTCTTGCCGCCAAAAGCCACAAGCACTGAGCCCGAGTCCATCGAACGCAAAGCTATCGTTGACGCAGAGCCCATAACACCCGTACCATAGAGATGTTAGGCGATCTGCGTCACCATCGACCCCGCTGTACCCTGCGGTACGTGGAATGGATGCGTGCATGGATCAGCACCTCTCGCCCGTGCGTCCTTACTTCTTCGGGTTCGAGTCCGCTGGCCAACCAAAGCAAGGTTATGCCTGAAGTTTTTTCTGCCGGAGTTACCGCTCGCGGCATGGAGGATGTATGTACGCTGTCATTCGCACCGGTGGAAAGCAGTATCGTGTTGCACCGGGAGACGTGCTTCGCGTGGAGAAACTGGAAAACACCGACGGCAAGGTTGAGTTTACCGATGTGCTGGCCACCTCTTCGGAAGGCGCCATCGCAGTCAAGCCAGGATCCGCCAAGGTGGTTGCATCCGTGGTGAAACAGGATCGCGCCGATAAGATTCTTGTCTTCCACTTCAAGCGCAAGAAGCAATATAAGAAGCTGCAGGGACACCGGCAGGCTTTCACCGAGATTCGCATCAACGAGATTCACGTCGACGGCAAAAGCTTTACCGCCGCAAACGGACGATAAGGAAAGGATTTATTCATGGCACATAAAAAAGGACTGGGAAGCTCTCGAAACGGGCGGGATTCCAACTCACAGCGACTGGGCGTCAAGGCCTTCAGCGGTGAGGTTGTCACCGGCGGCTCCATCATTGTGCGGCAGCGCGGCACCAAGATCAAGCCCGGCCTGAATGTCGGCCTTGGCAGCGACGACACACTGTTTGCCAAGATTGGCGGGCGCGTGAAATTTATCGATCGTGGACGCACGGGACGCTTCGTTGCGATCGAGCCTGTTGCCGCGAAGGCATAACCGCACGGCAAGCAAATCTGTAGCAGACGGAAAAGGCTGGAGAGAAATCTCCAGCCTTTTTGTTTGCCTGGCGGCTTCTCAGGATAGTACGACAAGCAAAAGAAAAGCCCTGCCATTGGCAGGGCTTTTCTTTTAAAACAGCGGGATGAGTTTGGTTAACTGACGATGCCGATATTCGGGCGTCGCTGCATGACCTTATCGACGACATCATGGACATCCGTCATAAAGGATGCGGGATGACTGACAACCACCTGTCCGGCAGGATTGCCGAACATGCGGGCGATTTCGTTCCAGCGCATCAACGGCGCTGTGGTCTCGACGACGACCAGCTTGCGCTGCGGCTCCGGCTTCAGGAAGTAGACCAGCCAGAGTGCCATGGCTGAGACCTGAACGAATGTGGCAATGACATCGACAAGCGGAGTTAAGGAGTGCACGCCGCTAAAGAAGGCCGACTCAACCAAATTGGAAGTCGCCATCATGGCGAGCCCGAAGGTAACTCCAAAAACCCGGCTGCGGTAGGACATGCCGAGTGTTTCTGCAGCAAAGGCAAAGAACGCGATCAAGCAGAGCACCAAAATGCTTTCGCAGCGTGCCGTCACGCTGGCGGCTGTAACGAAAACGTCAACAGCATTTCCGCGCGGCGTGAGGGCTGCAGCAAATGCGACGACGCCGGAAATTGCAACGGCCCAACGGAAGGCAATGGCTCCCAGTTTCTGTATGCCGGGAAGAGCGACGGTCGCACGGCGATACATTTCATGGACAACGCGAAAGACCAGGACGGCATCGATTAAAAAGCCGAGCCAATAGGAATAAAAATAAAGCTTGTATGCGGGCACTACACTCAGGTAATGGAAATGGGCGATGGAGATGACGGCGACCAGGGCCGCGTTGTAGCCCAATCGAAACTGCAGCAATTGTGTAAAGGCTGGATAAATCTTGGATGAGGATTTCTTCCACAAGAAAAACACAACCGCGCTGAGCAGCACAATTTCAACGACGGTCGGAAGAATCTCCCGAATGTAGTAAGACATGGAACACCCCGCACAAATGATCATACTTTGTGCAAGGTGTTTTCCACAATGAAATTATCGCGGGCAAACCCTGAAAAGGCCTTTAGTTACTACAAAATCACTTAGTTTGTTACTAAGCGACTTTACTTGGCGATGTTGCAGCCATTCGGGTCGCTAGGCGGACACATCGGCATCGGTGCTGCACTGTTGGAGGCAATCATGACCTTCTGGCTCGAGGTGGTTTTGGCGGACATGTAGTGATCGGCAGCAAAGCCAGTGATGAGCATACCAAGGACGAGGGCGCGGACGGCGATTTTCATAATAGGTCTAAATTCCTTCCAGGAGTGTTGTTAAAATTTAGCGCTTGCGCGCCTTACAAAACTGAGTATACTGATATCGTCGCCTAAGTCCAGTATTTTGAATTACTTGTAGCACTATGAAGCACGAATGTTACTATGGTAATGGTTACTAAATAGTAATAAAATGTAGTCCAAAGGCGACATAAATGCACCACTTCTGATGCATCCACTCCCATCCCCTCTTCCACACCCATCCGTGGTACCATTAAGGGAAGCCATTTTCGCACCGAAACCTTTCTGAATCAATCTGTTGCCCAATTTCTGGAACAGACTGAATGCGCTGATTGAATCAGCCGGGCCGAGGCGCTGAAACCCTTCTGGAGTGTCATGTCCCGGAAAGATCTTGCTACTGCAGACGCATCGCTTACGCTGATGGAAACCCCCACGGACCAAATCGACATCGAAATTGCAGCCAATAACAAGGCACGGGCTGCAGCGAATGGCGCCAGTTACACGGGCGACAATATCAAAGTGCTGGAAGGCCTGGAGGCCGTCCGCCTGCGACCCGCGATGTACATCGGGTCAACAGGTGAGATGGGACTGCATCATCTAGTGTATGAAGTGGTCGACAACTCTGTTGACGAGGCATTGGCCGGCCACGCGACCAAGATCTCGGTCACAGTCCACGTGGACAACTCCGTTACGGTTGTCGACGATGGCCGCGGCATTCCTGTGGATGAGATGGTGCTGCCCGGCGGGGAAAAAATGCCCGCTGTCCAGGTGGTGCTGACCAAGCTGCATGCCGGCGGCAAATTTGATTCCTCCACCTATAAGGTGTCGGGCGGTCTGCATGGTGTCGGCGTCTCCTGCGTCAATGCGCTCAGCGAGGCCTTTGATGTGGAGATATGGCGCGAACCGGCTACCTACGAGCAGGACTATGCGCGCGGGATTCCCGTTTCCGGTTTACGCCAGACCGGAACGACAAAGAAACACGGGACCAAGATTCACTTTCTGCCCGACCGCTCCATCTTTGCCGTTACCGAATACAACTACGACACGCTGGCGCAACGGCTGCGCGAGCTGGCATTTCTGAACAAGGGTCTGGAAATCACGTTGACCGACGAGCGCGCCACCGATCCGAAGACGGGAGAAGCACGGCGCACGGAGTTCAAATACACCGGCGGCATTTCCGAGTTCATCAAACACTTGAACCGCGGCAAACAGACGCTGCACGACAAGCCGATCTACATGGAAGCCGAACGCGACAACGTGGTGATGGAGATTGCGCTGCAATATAACGACAGCTATTCGGATACGGTGTTCAGCTTTGCCAACAACATCAACACGGTGGATGGCGGCTCGCATCTGTCGGGATTCCGCACATCGCTGACGCGCACCATCAACAGCGCGGGACAGCAGATGGGCCTGTTCAAAGACCTGAAGGAAAATCTCTCCGGCGACGATGTGCGCGAAGGACTGGTGGCAGTGGTGAGTGTGAAGCTGCCGCAGCCGCAGTTTGAAGGGCAGACCAAGGGCAAGCTCAACTCCGACATTGCCGGCATTGTGCAGGCATTTGTGAACGAGCGGCTGGGAATGTTTCTCGAACAGAATCCTCCGATAGCACGGCGCATTATCAACAAAGCGATTGAAGCCTCGCGCGCCCGCGAGGCGGCACGAAAAGCTCGCGACCTGACACGACGCAAAGGCGCACTCGACGGCGGCGGACTGCCGGGCAAGCTGGCGGATTGCAGCGAACGCAATCCGGAACGTTGCGAGCTGTACCTGGTCGAGGGAGAATCGGCAGGCGGTACGGCAAAACAGGGACGCGATCGCCGCTTTCAGGCGATTCTGCCGCTGAAGGGAAAAATTCTGAACGTGGAGAAGGCCCGCTACGACAAGATGCTGGGCCATGAAGAAATCCGCGCCATGATTACCGCGCTTGGCTGCGGCATCGGGAAAGATGATTTCGATGTCTCCAAGCTGCGCTACGGCAAGCTGATCCTGATGACCGACGCCGACGTGGACGGTTCGCACATTCGCACCCTGCTGCTGACGTTTTTCTTCCGCCATATGGGAGAGCTGATCAAGCGCGGCAATGTTTACATTGCGCAGCCGCCGCTCTATCGCATCAAGAAGGGCAAGTTCGAGCAGTACATCAAAGACGACCGCGAATTTGTGCGCGTGATGGTCAAGCGCGCCTCTGACGGCATGACGGTTCGCCACGGAGAAAGCGCCAGCAAGCTGGAGGGTTCGGCTCTCACCAAGTTCATGGCGCAGTTGAACGATTACCTCGGCTTCTTCGACAAGGTAGACAAGCGCCTGCGCAACGAACAGGTCACTTCCCTGCTGGCCAAGCTGGAGTTGGTGAAGCGCGTGGACTTTGAAGGCGAACCGGGCAAGCCTCCCGCAAAGATCGCGCAGATGCATGCAGCGTTGGGAAAGATCGCCAAACAATATCAGTTCAAGGCCGTGCATGCGCCGGTGCATGACGAAGAACATCAGACATTCTCGTTGAGCTTTACGGACGCGCAGGGCGCGGAACGTCGCATTGACTGGACGCTGGCCAGCTCGCCGGAGTATCGCCAGATGATGGCCAAGTATGCCCAGATCAAGGACCAACTGGAGCCTCCGTTCCTGATTGAGTACGTCAGCAAGGGGAGTGCCGCGGCCGATGCTGAGGATGCGGAATCCGATGCGGAGCCTGGCGCAGAAGCTGCAGTTGTGACCAAGCCCGCGGCGAAACGTTCGGCCAAAGGTCCGCAGGAGCCGGTGGAGAAATCGACTCCACATGAACTGTTCGAATATGTCATCGAACAAGGGCGCCGCGAATATCAGGTGCAGCGATACAAGGGACTGGGCGAGATGACCAGCACGCAGCTTTGGGAGACGACGATGGACCCGGAGCGGCGGACTCTGTTGCAGGTTCGCCTGGAAGACATTGCCGAGACGGAACAGATTTTCTCCACGCTGATGGGTGAGGATGTGGAAGCGCGTCGCAAGTTTATTGAAGAAAATGCGCTCGACGTGAAGAACCTGGATATCTAAGTCGTCCGGCGCATGCCGGGGCTAAATCGACGGAGAGAAATCGCAGCATCGTGCGGATGCGGATTTCTCTCCGTTTTATTTTGCGTGTGGTGCCTCAGGGACCGTCCCCGCATTCTGCTCCATGCCCGTGTACTTGTAGTTGTTGTTGTAGCCCGACAGCATGGGGTTGATCTCCTGGCCGTACGGCGTGTACGTCCCTTCCCAGAGCGGCCAGTTGCCCAAAACCATCCGCGTCGAGTTGATCTGGTCCGACAGATAATAGTGCGTCTCCCCGATGGTAATGTTCTGCCCGATGCCTGTGTGTTGCTCAGATTCGGGTAGCGGGGCCGGAGACGGGCAAAGGGGTTAGAACTCATAGGGTTCCCCATCAGCAACGTGCGCTCACCTCTAGGGTAAGGCCAACATAGATGTTTTTGTCTATGGGCCTTTGTTTTCAGTAAGTTCCTCTGCGGTAACTTTCGGTTACGCTACAGCACCCGTTCCGGGGTGGTGTGTCACTCCTACTCCCGATGCCGTAGGCAGCGTGCTTTTTGCTCCCGGTCGGCACAGCTCCCGATTGGAGCCACAGACGTAAGCAAGCCACCCCAGAGGGACGGCCTGGACGACTCAGCAACGCCTAAGCCTACTGCTTCATCTTTTCCATGAAGTGAGCTGGGCGGGCGAAGATGATGAAGTGACCGGGACTGGGCTCCTTCATAAGCGAGCTACAGGTATTCGGTGTCACCAGACCTTTGGACATGATGTCGCTGACGCTGAAGCTGGCTTGGTTCGGATCGGCGAAGCAGGGGATGCGACCGTCCGTGAACACCTGAAGCCACTGTGTCTCCGTCGGGTAGATCGTCAGCGTTCCCATCCCATCCTTGTCGGTCGTCACGCCGGTGTGTTGCGCGTGAGTTTTAACGGCACTGCTAGACAGCCCGGTGAACACAAGAACATGCTGATCTTTTAGAGGCTTCCCGTTCCGGCCATCCAGAACCTGCACCGTGATGTCAAGCGTCTTCTGCATCCCTGCATTCTGCGCCTTCGTCGTTACACCGGACAAGAGCACTCCTGCCAACGCACACACGCCTAAACGATTCACGATTGCCTCCGCCCACTTTTGACGTTGCTTGCCTCTCATTAGCATGGCCCCCTATGAGCGCCCTTATCTCTCACGTCCACGAAGAAGTGGATGATGGCACCGATTGGCGTATGCCAAGTCGAGTAGGCAGTGTCGATGTGAGTTGTGAATGTAAAGTTTCCATTGCTCATGTCATACGTTGAGGGATCGGCACCACCGGGACCAGGAACATGCAAGCTGCTTCCGATACCGAAGAGTCGATTTAGAAACGATGAAGGATAGCGTCCAACGGGCAACTGCGACGGCGAAGCTCCAGGGACAGAGAAGTTCACATCCAAACCACCGTTGTAGATGAACGGCTGTCCAACAACGTTGTTCATGTTTACGTTGAGGTTCGACACCGCATTCACTGCCGCAATGTTGGCAACAAGACAGGTCGATGGAGGCTCCCCGTTATTTGGGGCCGTGCTTGATGATAAATCGAAATCACCTATCAGGCTCAGAGCAGTGATATTGTCGTAGACATCTGAGTATCCATCGCCATTCCAGTATTGGGTTGGGGTATTAGCTAATTCAAACAGATCAAATACATTCCACCCAATCGTGCCAAAGTCACCCTCCCAAGGGTCTGAAGAATCACAGAGAAGGAAACAGCCGAGCATCTGTCCGGTGGGATCGAAGTAACTCAACGGGCTGTTCAGCACATAGGCATAGCGGTTCAAGCTCTGCGGGTTGGTCAGGTCGTAGCTGCCGTTGTATTGGTCGGGAGACATCCAGCGGCCTTACCCCGGCGTGAACTGACGGTATTGCGTGTGGCCCAGGTCCGTCTCCGCGTCCTGCTCCGTTCCTGACACGATCCACTCAAGCTGAAAGACGGAGTGCATGGGTTACCCAACTATTGCAAGCCTATTTGGTGAGTTTGTCTTTCCAGTGCTTGGCCAGGCACTCTGCAACGGAGGTGGCGGTACTGGGATCGTCGCCGGAGTAGCGATTTGGCTTTCTGCAGGTGTAGCTGAAGACGACATCCTTGGACTGAACATCAATGATAGACATGGTGACCTGACCGGACGCGCCGGCGTTGTACATGCCGGTATTCATCGCCCGTGTAATGCCCTCGATGACAGAGCCGTTGCTGTTGTTGGTCTGGAACTTGACTTTGTAGTTCGCCTGCTTGGGATCGACCGTGACGGTTACGGGAACCTTTTTCTTTTGCAGCGCCGCGGAAAAATAGGATGAAAACGAATCGTTGGGATCCAGATAAATTTTGCTCCCTTGTTGAGCAGCGACCACGGCCGGCAGGATCAACAAGAGGCCGGCAATGAAGGATACGAAGGATAATCTGATGCGCATCGCGACCTCCCCAGATTGGATGAGAAAGTTTAGGCCCAAGGGTTGAAGAGGTCAATATTTTTCGTGGCCTGAAGAATGTTGCGTGCAGAGGGATCGCGGCGACATTTCTTACCGTGAATCAGATTGGTTCCGGCAGACCGACTGATTGAAGAAGGTCCAGAGAATCAGCCACACCGGGATGAAGTAAATGCCGCTGCCAATCACCATATGCAGCGTGGAACCAGAGCTTAGTCGAGCCGGAATGATCATGGGGATTGCGAGCAGCGCTGCCGCGATATTCGCCAGCACGGTCCAGCGCCGCGCGATGAACCAAGGCGCTGCGATCAGCGTGTAATTGATCCACGATAGCGGCGAGCACAAGAGCCATGCGCCGAGAGCGAGGGCGCTGGCCGATTCCGCGTCCAGCTTCCGCTTCGAGCAGAACCACGCCAGCGCAGTGGCGAGTGCTACGGCGAGCACGACACCGAGCGAAGAGAGGCCGACTCGGCTGAAGAACGGGATGATGGCGATGTTGGCGGCAATGGCGCCGTGCGCATCGTGTGCGAGCGCCGCAACCCACTCCCGATAGACGCCGGTGCCATAAAGCAGGACGGGGTATGCACTGGCGATGCACGCGACGGCCATGGCGCGCCGCGCGAGGCGATGTTGCCCCGCGCAATACAGAAACACCGGCCAGAAGAGTAGCGTGGGCCGCATCGCAAGCAGCAGGCCGATCGCGATGGCGGCCGTCCACTCGCGATGCATGGAAAGCGAGATCCACGCGAGCGCGGCGAGCAAGAAAAAGATCGCATAGATCTGGCCGAGGGTGAGCGTGTCGCAAACCGCAACAGAAAGGAGCAGCCAGAGTATCTGCCGTTTCTGCATCGACGGGTGGTGCCAGAGCAAAAGGCCGGCGGTGAGTGCAAAGAGGAACCAGGAGGCCAGGCTGGCGACGACACGGAAGTGATCGATGGAGAGATGGGAAAGGATCTGCAACAGCGGAAGCACGCACGGTGGACTGAGATTCAGATCGGTAAAGAGCCGTGGATCGCCGGGAGTGGGGTGGAAGCGAAACGTGTGCGGGTAAGCGGCATATGGATTCAGCCCGTGCGCGGCGGCGTGGCCGGATTCCCAGTAGGTGCCGAAGAGACGATAGTCACTGGTGTGGGCCAGCAGGATGGCGAGGATACAAAGCAGCAGCACGGTGCATGCGCCGAAATAGATGGCGCGCGATGCCGGCGGCGGGATAATACCAGGACGTGTAGTTTGTGGTGACCTGGCTAGGAGGGCTGTGCTCATTCGAGCTTATGATAGCTTCTTTTCTCGGGGGGACGACGTCAACGTTTTTGTGGCCCGAAGAATGTTCCTGGCGGACGGATCGCGACGCTGCGCGGCAAGAGCATCCGGCGTGCTTCATAAATCCCCTGCATGATTCGCTAGTATGGGAGCATAGGAGTTATTTCTTGAGGCACATACGATTGCATAGAAGGCAGCAGAGCCGGGAAAAGGCCGCGGCATTTTGCTGCATGCTTGCCGCCATGATTTTGATCGCGGGCGGATATTCCGGGGCACAGAAGATTGCGGCACAACCCAGAGTGACGATCGACGCCGGGCAGCTTGCCGGAATGCAATGGGATGAGAATGCAAAGGATGTTGCGTTCCTTGGGATTCCTTTCGCAGCGCAACCTGTGGGGAAGCTGCGCTGGCAGCCGCCGCAACCGCCTGCGAAATGGGCGGGGGTTCGCCAGGCCGTGGCGTATGGACCTGCGTGTCCGCAACTGCCGAGCGGGTGGCTTCCGGAGATGCTGGGCCGCAAGGAACTGAAAACCGATGAAGCGTGCCTGTACCTGAATGTCTGGACGACGAACCTGCATGGGAGATCCAAACAGCCGGTGATGGTATGGATCCATGGAGGCGGCAACGTCGAAGGCTCCGGCGAAATGCCGCCGCTTGGACCAACGCTGGCGAAACATGGCGTGGTGGTTGTCAGCATCCAGTACCGGCTGCAGGCGCTGGGATTCTTTTCCTACGCGGCGCTCGCCGCGGAATCGCCGCATCATGCATCGGGAAATTATGGCCTGCTGGATCAAATGGAGGCGTTGCGATGGGTGCGACGCAACATTGCGAAGTTTGGCGGCGATGCAAAACAGGTAACGATCTTTGGCGCTTCTTCCGGGTCGGAAGATGTTTGTCACCTGATGGCTTCGCCGCTGCCTACGGGACTTTTTCAGAGAGCGATTCTGCAAAGCGGCACCTGCGAAGATTACGTGATGCCAAGCGCTGAGCAGACGGAAGTGAGCGACGCGCGATTGCTGCAGGATCTGGGTATCCAGAATGGCCCGCATGCGCTGGATGCGTTGCGTGCGCTGCCGGCGGAACGGATTCTGCAGGCAGCGGCCAAGGACGAACAACTTCTACTGGAGCCGAATCTGGATGGATGGGTGTTTCGACAGAGGCCGGCGGTGACGTTTGCCGAGGGGCGAGAGGCCGACGTGCCTGTGATGGTCGGCAGCAATGCGCAGGAAGTCACTATTTTTGCCAGCCCGATTGTCGGTGGCTCGTCGTCGCACCGTCCAAAGACGATTGCCGAGTACAAGCGATGGCTGCAACGGGAGTTTCATGGCAACGCGGATGCAGTCTTCGCAGCGTATCCGGCGCGCACGGATGCTGGGGTTCCCAAAGTCTTTGTGGAGATGGATACGGATTCTCAATTTGGATTTGGCGCACATCTGCTGGCGGAAGAGACAGCGCGCAGGGGACAAAAAGCATACCTGTACCACTTCACGTATGTTGGCGCAGGAAAGTTCGCTCCGTTGGGTGCGTTCCACAGTGAGGAGAGCATTCTGCTGAGCAAGAAATATTGGACCACATGGGTGCATCGCCCGGAGGATGAGGTGCTTTCCAATGTCCTGATTGGCTACTGGACCCAATTTGCGAAAACAGGAAATCCCAACGCTGCGGGGTTGCCCGCATGGCATGCGTTCAATCCAAAGCTGGACCAATGCCAGGAATTAGGTTTGCAAGTGGGATCGATTCCAGTTCCCCACGCTGAAAATATGCAGGTGTTCGATCGGATGCTGAAAGCGGAGTTACAGGAGACACACTAGCGTTGCAGAAAATGCAAGCGTAGGTGCGGATCAGAAAGCGAATGGGCGTGTAGGACTGGCGGAGAAACGTTCCTCATACTAAACATTCCAATAAATTGTCGACGGGTAATACGTTGTGGCAGGATGAGCATTGATCAGGCAGGCAGTTAGATTAAGACAATAAGTTATTTGCTGATATAACTATCGAATAATTGAGAAAACAATGATTACCGTATCCCCTTTAGGGGAAATCAATACACTAAAGAATTCGATTCAGTTTTGGCAGCATGGGCTTGAGTCAGCTACAGCCTTAGCTACAATATTTGCTTTTCTCGCAGTAATTTTTGAAAAGTGGGGAAAGTCGAAAAGATTATTCGGTATCTTGAGTTGCGCATTTTGGGCCACCACCATCCTTTGTGGCATTAAGTTGAATACAAAGACATCCGCTCTGCAAAATATCTATGCAGATCAGACGAATGAAGCGGAGACAAGTATAGCGAAACTTAAGCCTACGGTAGACGGAGTTGAGAGAACTGTAGAAACACTTAGTTCTCTGGTCAATAATACCCTCAAGCCGAAAGTAGACAGTCTCAATAAAACCCTGACTGCATTACAACCGAAAGTCAATTTGTTAGTAAGACAGGTGAAATCTCTAAATCCAAAAGTTAATACTCTCATGAGTGAAAGAAACACAATTAAAGATTTTCACATCGAAGTATCGTATCCAGTTGTTGGGCATCGTATGGTGAACGCGAGAATACTATCTAATGGATATATTGCATTTAGAAGGAATGGACCAGTGTTACACTGTCAAAAATTCGACTTACCGTTATATGCATATAAGCGTCGTCAAGATAATGTGGGAGATAATGAACATATAAATCATGTAACCTTTAATTTAATAAACTCCATTACGATAAGTGAAAAACCAATCGAAATTCTTGATACTTGCGATATCTTGTCGATTGGGCTTCTGGATTTAGAAGTTCAAGTTAAGCCACCAACCCACGAAATGTTTAAGTCCATTTCTTGGATGACTGCGCAGCCTTTTATAAATAATTCGCCTCTAAAGAAAATTCGCGTTGAGACTACACCGCATTATTGGGAATCAAGAATAGCGGATGCCGGATTTATAACTTTTAGCTTGAAAGATAGTCATATAAAGCTGTCTCAACAATACGCTGGTAGCTACAATTCAAAAGCTGGAAACACAGATCAAGCCCACTAAGGTAGTGGACATGACGCTATTCATATTGCCTTGCACAATCCCGGATCATTGTTTCTAACGTTGCCCACTTCCCTGGGAGATGCATCGTCCGTGTCTTGAGTGAAGCAATCTATTTTGAATGAAGCAATCTATTTTGCGACCGATGCGTGAATCTCCGCTATGTAGCCGCCGGGAAATTGCACCATCGCCGCGTCGCGATGGTCCGAGGTATAGGGCAGAACGAGCACGGTCACTCCCAATGCTTTGGCCTTGGCAAGCGTATCGGCCAGGTTTGCAACCTCAAATCCTGTTGTCTCACGCCCGTAGGGATACGGGAGTTGGCCGTCGCTCACCAGCACTGTGAGCTTGCCAAAGTTTGAGGTGATGCGAACACGCCGGTAAAGATGACCGGTGCGTCCGATTTCGATACCCGGAGCATGCGCGTCGTCGGAGACAATTTTTCCGTGGGAAAAAGCAAGAAAGCTGCGAAGGAAGGCCTCGACAGCATCCGGAGATACGTAGACCCTGTTCTCCGGAATGGTTTGCAAGGCTGGAGAGGAGGGCGGTTTGGTGTGCCAATACAGTTGCGTGTTGATGCCGCCGGGCCATTGGATGATTGCGTCCCGTCCAATCGGGTCGGGAAAGGGCGCTACGAGAACATTCGCACCCGTTTTACGCGCAGCCTGGATGGCAGTATCCATGTTCGTAACGAGGTATCCGGTACGTTCGGCGCCGAAAGGAAAAGGAATGGGTGTCTTGTATCCGAAGACAGAAAGCGCGCCGACGGGTGTCTGAAGAAATTGCCAGATGGCGCTGCTGGGTGTGGGCGTAACCGTGACGACAGCAGGATTCGAGCTATGGCCGCCGAAGGCGCCAAGGAAGCTCGCCACAAAACGGCTTACATCCTGGGGTGCAACATAGACGTGGACGGAATCGTACTGCGGCCCGACTGCAACCGCCGGTGTCGTTGTGGAAGATGATTTCGATGCATGCGCCGATGGACCCAAATGCAACAGGACACCGATGGCTGCCAAGGCAAACAATCTGGATGTCTGCATCCATTTCCTCCCGAACAGATTTTCGTTCCGTGAGACGGTGCACCCTTGCCTGCAAACTTCTGCGGGTATCCTGTCCACCGCGAAAGCCATACTGTAAATTATGGGCTGCTATTTATGGATGGCGCATATAGCATTTTGAATGGCGGAGAGGGGGGGATTCGAACCCCCGATAGCCTTGCGACTATGTCTGATTTCGAGTCAGGTGCATTCAACCGGGCTCTGCCACCTCTCCGGATTTGTTTACAATGGCTTGCGTGGAATTCTCATTGTAACATTCCTGTACTCCGGCGCGATGACGCTGATGGGACATCGCGGCTTCTCTTGCCTGTGCCGGAGATAGAAAAAATCGCAAGTAGAAAGGTTGAAGGAATGGAGAATCGGTCAAACAATCCAGAGGCGTCCGCTGCCTGCATCCTTCGCTTGCCCAAGCCGGAGGATTACGAAAAAATGGCCGAGCTGGCGGGACAATTGGGTTATCCCTGTACGGCGGACCAAATCCGGGTGCGACTGGATGCCATGCAGGGATCGAGCGAGCATGTCGTCTATGTGGCGGCGCTTTCCGATGGACAAGTGGCAGGGTGGATTGGAGCGTTTGTATTTCGATCTGTCGAACTCAGCCAGCGGACGGAGATCAGCGGATTGGTTGTCGACCAGAAATTCCGCTCACTCGGAATCGGGAAACATCTAGTCGCCGCCGTTGAACAATGGTCGCGCAGTCATGGTTGCGATGCTATCTCCGTCCATTGCAACGTGACACGCAGCGATGCGCACCGCTTCTACAGAAAGAACGACTACGAGCGGGTAAAAACGCAGGAGCTGTTTCATAAACATCTCTGACCCGCATGCGAGATGCGTGATCTGCAGATCAGAGATGTCCGTACATTTTAACGGCCAGAGTCTCCATGCCAGCCCGGACCTCGAAGCGGTTCTCCCGCTTTTGCGTCGGTCAGTTTTCCGTGATCGTATTCCAACTGGCCATTCACGAACACGTCGTCCACACCTTGGGAAAGCTGATTTGGATGGGTGTATGTGGCGCGATCTATGATCGTCGCTGGATTGAAGATCGTGATGTCCGCGTAAAATCCTTTTTTGATAAGTCCGCGGTCGGTCAGATGTTCCCGCTGCGCCGGCATCGAAGTAATCTTCCGGATGGCCTCGGGAAGCGGCATCAAATGTTCATCCCGAACATAGTAACCGAGGAAGCGTGGAAACGCGCCCCACGCCCGCGGATGCGTGTGCGGCTCAAAGAGCGGGCCGTCCAGCGACATCTCGTTGGCATCGAGACAGATTGAGGTCCATTGCTGCTTGAGCGCGTACGTCAGGTCCTTCTCGCTGGCGATGAAATAGAGCGCTCCGGTCTGGCCTTTATCGGCGAGGATGAAGTCCAGCAATGCATCGAGCTCCGGTTTGCCTTCCGCCTTTGCCATCTGCGCCACAGTCATGCCGTCGTACTTCTTCAGCGCGGGATTGTCGACGCCGGAAATGAGAACGCCCGATCCGCCGCCGCTGTCGAAATAGAGATTTTCCCAATCCTTATGATCGGTGGCCATCTCGCGCTTGATGCGCGCGCGGACCTGTGGATCGCGCAAGCGTTCGAGCATCTTGCCCATGCCGCCATCGGCCACCCACGGCGGCAGCGAGGAAGCGAGCGCTGTTCCGCCGGCGAGATACGGATATTGATCGGCGCGGATGTCGAGGCCGCTATCGCGAGCGGCCTGGATTTTTGCGACGATTTGCGGCATCGTTCCCCAGCGCGGTTTGCCGCTCACTTTGAGATGGAAGACTTCGACCGGAAGGCCCCCCTCCCTGCCAATACGGATCGCTTCATCGAGAGCTTCCATTTCTGTCGCGCCTTCGCTGCGCATGTGCGTCGCATAGATGCCGCCATATTGTCCGGCTACCTTGGCCAGCGCAATCAGCTCCTCCGTTTTGGCGTAGGAGCCTGGAGGATAAATCAACGCGGTGGAAAGGCCCATCGCCCCATCCTTCATCGCCTGCGCCACCAGAGCTTTCATCTGGTCGAGTTCCGCCGGCGTGGGAGCTCGATCTACCTCTCCAATCACTGCTTCGCGCACCTGCGCGGCGCCGACATACGTGCCAATATTAATCGGCGTGCCGTTCTTTTTGAGGCGGCGGAAATAGCCGTCGAGGGTCGTCCAATCGATGGCGAGATGATATTGGTTGAGGAAAGGCTGGAGCGCCGCAAGCGTCTTTGCATCCTGCGGGGCAATGGAGCCGCCTTCCCCGGTAATTTCCGTAGTGATGCCCTGAGAAAGTTTGCTGAGAGAGCGGTTATCAATCAGAAGGGACGTCTCCGACTGGCCGAGCATGTCAATGAAGCCGGGCGAAACAATCTGGCCGGTTGCGTCAATCACCTTGCGGGCCTGCGCGCCATCGAGTTTACCGATCGCCGCGATGCGATCGCTGCGAATTCCTATGTCCGCCGCATACCAGGGACCGCCAGCTCCGTCGAGAATGTGCCCATTCCTGATAAGGACATCGAAGGGCGCGGCCTCGCCCGATGGAGTGGAGTAAATCGCCGACGCAATTTCGCCGAGCGCCCGGCCCACGATATCGGCAGCATTCGGGTCATCCGCCGACAAGGAAACGCGATTGGCGTAGATGGCAAATGCGACGTGACGACCGTCGGCGGTTGTCATGTAACCCGCCAGACCTTTGCCGTTCAGCATCAAATTTTTGTTGAGCGCGTCGTAGGAACCGAAGGTACCGGTTTTAGCAAAGACGTGCCCTGCCGCCGGGGAGTTCACTTCGATATTCCAAAGCGTTCCGTCGCGGCCGAGAACCGGCAGTGCTTTTTCGAAAACCGGAAAATTTTTCTGCTTTGACATGAACGCCAGATAATGCACCATGAAATCCGGCGTAAAGAAGGCCGATTGCGCACCGCCCGCACCATCTGCCTGCGAAGCGCCACTCAGGTCGAGGTCGCCCCCGGCAAGAAATTTGTGCTCAAGATCGAAACCCGCCTGTTCCGGATCTTTTGCCTTGGAATCGAGAATCGCGCCGAGAATGTACGGCGTCGTCGATGCATGCAGATTCTGGCTTACCTTCAGGGTCACCTTGATTTCCTGAGAAAGCGGAGGCGAAACATGATCGGCAACAACGTTTCCATCCGTATAAGAAGACGCAAGCGTTTTGAAATCCGGCTTGACGGTTGGCGCTGGAATTTTTACCTGAATCCCCTTTGCCTGGAGGGCCTGGATGAATGTCACCTGAGCAAAGCGACTCGGTTCCGGCACCGCATAGGGATACAGAATGGAGGGGCTGTTCAGCGGAAAAGTTCCACTCAGCGTCACCGTATGCGAACCATCCGGGTTGGTGACATCGTCCATCGGATTGATATTCAGTTTCGAACCAGCCGGCCCAGTCGTGATGTGGTTGATAAACGTTGCATATGAACTTTCCGGCGAAATATGCAGCGTGGCAACGGCGCCCGCCTTACTGCCGGGCGAGACCGTTAGATCCACAATGTTGTCGTTCACCGAGACAGGCGAAATGACAAGGCCGGTCCCAAGTTCCCGTTCCCCTTCGGGAAACAAGGTCACGTCTACCAAAACGCGCCCATCAATACGCTTGACCCCGTGGGCCGCGACTTGCGCGGCAAGCTGCCGGATCACCAGCAAAGGATCGCCCGGAACAGCTTTGGTGTCAGGAGAGCCTCCGTAGGCGTGATCTTCGTTCTCGAATGTCAGCGTGTCATCCGGCTGAATGCGACCGGAGAGATTCGGATCGCCGCTGGCTACAAGAATCAAATCGCCGTGCAAGGTACCATCCGGCGTGATGGGACCGGTGCGGTACACGCGCGTGTGAAAGCGATAATCCGGACCAAGAAGCTCGAGGGCGGTCCCTTCCGTCAGCAGCTTGGTTGTCGAGCCTGGTGTGAAAAGCTGTTGGCCACGCAGCGAATACAGAACTTTCCCTTCATCCAGCGAATACACTTCCACGCCAAAGCTGGCGTGCTGGTATAGCGGCCTCTGCGCGATTGCATGGATTTGCTGAGCCAGCGCGTTCTGGTTCTGGGCCGGCATGTTCTGAGGCCAGATCAGGAACACAGCGAGAGCCGCAAAAGGGAACAAAATCGTTTTCTTGTTTTTCATCATTGTCCTTGTACCTCAGCGGTTCGGTTGCCGGCTTGGCGCGTGATCGGAGCGTAGGGCATTGCATTCCAAGCGGATTTCTTTTCTGCCTGGGACTGGCTCAGTTGTTCGAATGTCAAATTGAGAATGGGATAGTGACGCCAGTCGTTGTAATCGAAATGCCACCACTCAAACTCGTACACCTGGAATCCCTCGGACTCCATCACACGCCGCAAAAGATCGCGATGCCAGCGCTCGAGCGAAGTGCCTCCCGGATAAAGAGCATAGGACCTCTCGGACATTTCATCGTAAACGCCGGTCATTTCAATCGGCTTTCCGGTCTTCAGATCATAGAGAGTCAAATCGACGGCGCATCCGCGATTGTGCCGGGAACCGTCCTTCGGATCGGCTACAAAAATCCGCTTATCCTCTGGAGTTGCATCCCAGAAGATCTTCGTAACATACCAGGGACGATATGCGTCATGAATCAACAACCCATAGCCGAGAGCTTTCAGCTTCCGGTTGGCGCGAACAACGGCTTCCGCAGCGGGACGTTGCATGAACGCTTTGGCTTCGGAATAGACAGGCTCGCCAAGAAAATCATTTTTTGTCGCATAGCGGATATCAAGGTGGATGGTCGGATCGAGTTTCGTGAGGTCCACCAGATCGGGTTTCAAGAAATTGCCCGATTCGTGCGGAGGCTGCGCCGCCAGAGCTTCCTGCGTCAGGACAGCGATAGGCTTCAGGGGCTGCACGTGAAAGATGCCGTTCTTGACTGCGCTCAGCGGCCTGCGCTTGAAGACGACGCCACTTATTTTTACCTGTGTGGCGTTGCCCTGTGCATCCCGCGTGAATATGGCCTGCGCTCCGTCGTAGAGTCCAGCATGAGGAAAATTGAATACATTTTCAGAGACTTCCGTCAGCGGCGCATAATCGAACCACTCGATCAGTGCGGTCAGCCTGGCATCTTTCTCAAAAATGTAAAGTCTGTCATAGTCCCACCCATACTCGCCCATCAATCCTTTCCAACTGCTTGGAGCGGGTGCAGGCATGGCAACCGCAACGCGATGCAGAACCTGATTGCCAATCCGGATGCCATCTGGAACGGGAGTAATCTTCAATCCATATGCCACACGTCCGTCTTCGATGAGCGAATCGCCGAGCTGGCGCAGCCGGACTTTTTCTCCACCAGCCACGGGCAGCATGTAGAGTTCCCCATTTTCCGCCTTGAGATCCACTGCGGCCTGGCCCTGACCATAGCGCCCTGCGAGCTGTTGTACGCGTGCCAGCGGAATCGGCTCTGTAACGGGAATTTCAGGAAGCGGCTTGCCTTGTTTGGCCGCCAACATCAGCTGCAATGCTTCCTGCGCGACATGGGATGTGACCGCATTGGCGCTATCCATGGTGGTGACAGTGACCACGCCAAGTTGATCATCGGGCAACGCCGCAAGCTGGGTGGCGAATCCGTAAATCGCGCCGCCATGTCCGATCTCGCGATGGCCGTCCAACTGTGAGATGTAGAAACCGATGCCGAAGCCGGTTTTATCTCCGGGCTTGACGAATTGCGGCGTCCACATTTTTTGCAGTGTTTCTGCCTGCAGCAGTTGTCCGTGCGGGCCACGGCCACCATTGAAAAGCACGCTGAGAAATTGGCCGAGATCGAGCACCGTCGAATACATGCAGCCAGCCGGAGCCAGCCCAAGCTCAAACGTAGGCGCCGGGAACTGTAGACCGTCGTACGACCACATGGTTGCCCTGGCAAGCTGCTGCATAAGCTGCGGCTCGGGTTGAAACGCGCTATCGTGCAGCCCCATCGGGTCGAGGACAGCGTGCTGCAGATAGGTGGCGAAGGGTTGCCCGCTGTGCACTTGCAGAACATATCCGACCGTAGCCACGCCTGCATTGGAGTATTTTGTGTGGGTCTCCGGCGGGTACACCAGCGTCGTATCGTTCAAACTATGAATTGTCGCGGCCAGCGTAGGCCCCGTGGGATCGAAATAATTTCCAACCGGAGGTTCGCGCAGAAGGCCGGAACGGTGCGACATCAACTGGCGAAGGGTGATGGGTGTTCCATAGGGATTATGAGGATGAAAGTCAGGAAGATATGTCTGAATGGGTGCATCCAGATTGAGTTCGCCGCGCTCGACAAGCTGCATCACGGCAATGTCGGTGAATAGCTTGGAAACCGATCCGATGCGATAGACGGTCTCGGCCGTTGCAGGGACTTTCTTGTCCGGATCGGCATAACCAAAACCCTGCGCCCAGACGATCTTCTGGCCATCGACCAAAGCGATAGAAAATGCGGGAAGCTGCTTATCCGTCATTTCATGGCCAATAAACTGGCTGAGCTGCTGTGCGATTTGCGTGTAGCCCGGCTGGGCAGCCACGTTGGGAGATTGCGCAACGAGAGAGCCGCACATTCCAACCAAAGCACTGGCGACGAATAGTTTTGCAACAGGAACCAAATTTTTGATCTTCATCCTGCTCCTGAGAACCGAGGGACGCCTGGGAATCGACGGGCGTCTGGCATTACTGCGGCCCGTTGGCGGAGTTGAATGCATTTACAGTGGTTTATACCATCTCGATACAAACCATTCTGCCGGCCATAGAGTCATCTTGCGGAATCGGGTCTGGTGATCTTCCTGAGATTTACGTTGAGCATACTTCCCCAACCGTGACGGAATCAATAAAAAACACTAGCAACAAGTGTTTGTGTATGTCAATACATTGTTTCCAGACTCACGTCTTGCCGGTGGGATTCCCTCTATTGACAGGCCTATTCATGAATCAACAAACGTTTCAATATCTCTGTGCTGTTTGGATCAGCCCAGATCCACAACCGGTCCACTTCCTGCCGTTCCCGTCGGGATAACGGGATGCAAAGTTTATGCGCTCATGCTCCAGCGAAATCGCCGAAGCACGAGCGCACAGAGTGTTCCCCGCCCCTAGAACGACAGCCGCAATGCGATCTGAAGGATTCGAGGATCATAGGTAGTGATGGCCTGCCCAAAGGTGCTGCTGCCGATTCCTGTGTCTACCTGGGAGAACTCCGTGTGGTTGAAGACATTGAATGCTTCCAGGCGCATCTCCGCATTCAGGTTTTCGAAGACTTGCGTGGACTTCGCCAGGCTTATGTTCAGGTTGGTGTGACCGGGGCCACGGAACTGATTGCGAGCTGAACCGTAGGTCCTTAGCGACGGCGTGCTGAGAACACAGTCGCGAGAGGCGAACTCATGCGCAATGTTTTGCTGGGCGCATGGCACACCGTTGACCGGATCGTCGAGCAGCGAAACATACTGCGCATTTGTAAACGTTGCGGGATTGAAGTAGGTGAGGTTCCTGGTGTTCAGAGCCTGGGTTGTCACACCGTTATAGCCCGCGCCAAATAATGCGTTGGTAAGACCCGGATCGCCGGCACCGGAGGAGCCGGGATCGTTGTCTCCGGTGGATGGGTAGTTGGCGTTGACGTTCAGCGGAAAACCGGTGCGCCAGCTCAGGATGGGATAGAGGCCCCAGCCTTTGGTCAGGCGCGTGGGCCCGGAAGACCACATATGATCGAACGGAAGCTGCCAGCCACCGCTGAAGCTGATCGTATTCTGCACATCGTAATCGGAAGAGGCACGGAAAACATTCGGCTGATACACGGGCAAGTAGAAGGTGCGGTTCGCGATTCCGCTTTCGTTGTCGATGCTGTGACCCCAGGTATAGGCGAGCGTGAAGTAGGTCTGGCCAATCCGGCTATCGCTGACTTGTTTGGTCAGCGAAGTCTGAAGGCTGCTGTACGAGGCATTGGCTGCGCTGGTAAAGACGCTGACTCCTCCGGTAAACGGGCACTCCTCATTGGAGGGATCGACCAGAGAGCACGCAGCGTTGATGATTGGACTTTTCTGATTCATGTTCAAGATGCGGTTGGTCGTTCCCAGAATCATCGCATTCATCAGCTTGCCTGCAATGAGCTTTCTTGAACTGCTGCCGACGTAGCTGATGGTAGCAATGAGATTGCTGGCGACCTGCTGTTGCAGGCTCAGATTGTATTGATAGATATAGGGCGTCCGAACGAAGGGATCGTCGGTGGTGGCGTTGAACGGCCCGAGCTGGCCGACCCAGTTGGTAATCTGCGACGGCGATGGCGTGGGGAACGGGTTGGGAATGCCATCGGCTCCATAGGGATCCTGCAAAGGCGTCGGCTTGGTGAAGTTCGCCTGGCTGCCGTAGTGCGGGTTTGCGTACGAAGCAAATGGAGCGGCGCCGTTCTGATCGATATTGTCGCGCCCACTGATGACGTCGTAGAAGACGCCGAAACCACCGCGGATGCTCATCTTCTGACTGTTCCCGGGAGCCCAGGCAAAACCGAAGCGTGGAGCAAAGTTGTTCTTATCGGGGAAGTAAAGGCCGGTGGGAGCGCCCTGGTCTCCAGGAAAGACCAACCCGGTTGGAGCAGCGGCGAAGCGGGTGGATTGCAGGCCGGGAAGAATGTCGTCGGTCCTGCCCCGCGTATCGGTCTTGGGCGTGTTGTATTCGTAGCGGAGACCGACAGTCAGGACCAGGTTGTTTGTCGCGCGCCATTCGTCCTGTCCGAAGAAATCGGTGGCCTTGGTTCGGATGTTGTTGGGCGCGGATGGACCCTGCTCAAAACTGTACGGATTTCCTACAAGAAAATCGGCGAACTGATTGCCAATGCTCGCTGGTTCCGTGGAGCCGAAGGAGAAATCTGAAGTCGCGGCGTAGCTGTACCGAAGATTATCCTGATACGCGGTGAAGCCTACACCGAACTTGAGGCCATGATTCCCGCGATACCAGCTGAAGGTGTCGGTATAGTCGTACGTGGTATCCGGAAAGGTAGTCGGCCCGTTTAAATTGAAACCGGTGGAAAGGCCCGAGTCAAAAAAGAGGGCCGGGGGACCATAGGACAAATCAGGATTGATCTTGATGCCCAGCGCATTCGGCCCAGGCAGCGTCTCAGCCGGCTGGTCCTGCAGAATGTAGCTACGTTGCACGGTAGCGCGGGCTTCGTTGAGCATGTTCGTTGCGATGGTTTTGGTGTAATCGACATTGGCGAAGTATTGATTGCTCTTGGTCGTATCGTTGTAACCCGGAACAGTTGCCTGGCCGTCTCCATACGGGAGTAACTGGTTGATACGGTTTCCGCCTATCGTGACACTCAAGCGATCTTTCGGAGTAATGGCAAAATCTAATTTTCCGGTCAACTCGTTTCTATTGTCTGTACCGCTCTGCGATGAATTGTAGATACCGGTCGGCGACGTTGGGATGAGGTTGGCCGCGATCATGCTGGCGGCCACTGGATTGATCTTCGCTGGATTGATGATTCCCTGCGCTGCATTCTTTGCGAAGGGCGCTCCGGCGGGAGATTCGAGAAAAGCCACCACGGAGGGATCCGGCCCATTGGCTGTGGCGTTAGAGAAATTGCCGTCCAACTCATCCGGAGTGAAGGTTGCAATCTGCGTCTCGGCGACCGCGGCAGTCTGCCGTTGCCCCTGATAGGCGAGGAAGAAGAAGTAGCGATCTTTCCCATGCAGAATGCCGGGAATTGTAAGCGGGCCGCCCAGGGTAGCGCCATACTGATTCCGCTTCAGAACATTCCTGGCGAGCCCTTCGCGATTGTTGAAAAAGCTGTTGGCGTTGAACGCGTCGTTGCGAAGGAAGTCAAAGGCGCTGCCATGAAAGTGATTCGTGCCCGATTTCGTTACGACACTGATGATGCCACCACCGTTGCGGCCATACTCGGCGGTGTAATTGCTCTTGAGGATACGGAACTCGGCGATGGAATCCGGATTGGGGTTGTACACGACGGTGTTTCCCAGCAGGTCAGTATTCAGGCCACCATTCAACAAGTAGGTGGTGGCGTCGGTTCTACCGCCGGAGATGCTGTAACTACCGCTGTTGGAGTCCGGGTTGGCTTCCGTGACGCCGGACTGCAGGCCCGCCAGGTCCAGAACATTGCGACCATTGAGTGGAAGATCGAGGATTGCCTTGCCCGTTACCGAATCTCCAATCGTCGGGTTGATGGTTTCGACGCCCGTAGCCTGAGCATTCACCGTGACGGATTGTTTAGCTGCGCCCACAGCGAGGGTGATGTTGAAGCGCACGGATTCGTTAATCTCAAGCTTCTTCGGTTGCGTCGTTGAGGTAGCGAAACCGCTGTGCTCAACGGTCACGCTATAGACGCCGATGGGAAGCGCCAGCACCTCGAAGTAACCTTCCTTGTTCGTGACCGTGGCGGTGGCGACGCCGGTAGCGATGTTTGTCGCGGACACCTTCGCGCCAGCAACGACAGCGCCTTGCGAGTCAACCACGGTACCAACCACCCGGCCGGCCGAGGTCTGGGCGCGGAGCTGCACTCCACCGAGAACAAACAGCAAACCAGCTAATCCAATCACCAGGAGATCTTTGAGTTTCATGTGTTCCTTTCGTATGCCCCGATACCCGGGGAAGGTGCAACAGGCCTCTTTGTCGACAAAACAGGATGCAAAAATATATCCATTCGCTATTTGGGACGAAATATATATCAACGATTTAATTCATGTCAATATTTTTATGAGCCTCGCCACGTGCATAAAATCCGCCCGGTTACGGAGGATGGCGCGGGCGATAAAGCCTGCGACTTCGCAGCTATTGCGGCGGAGTTGCTCCATCGAACCCGCCCAACTCCGGGTAGCGCCAGACCAGTTCCCCGGTTTGCGCCAAAAATCCTGTGGGGCGATAGAGACGCAATTCGAGATGAAGATACGTGGGGTCTTTCACGGTCCATTTCCCAAGGATTGTCTGGGCGGTTTCCATCGAGGTCACCGGCTGATCTCCGGTTGCGATTTCTTTGCCATCGGCGCTGTAGACCATCCATTGCGCGCGGTAGTGAACCAGCGGATAGGACGGAATCTCCTGTATGGAACGCCGGGCAATGTCCGCGCTGAAGCCGGCGGGGATACCGTTGCTGTCGAGCGTCCAATGCAGATGGATGTGCGCGGGTTCATTCTCCTGCCGCCATACATAATAGGAAGGCTTGCGTTGCCGGTTTTGATCCACGACGCCGTGGTCCACGTAATGATCCGGCTGACCGGGACGTAGATTGTGATACGAAGCGTAGTCCTGATAGCACCAGAGGATTGCTCCGGCGATCCAGTCCTGCTTTGCGAAAAGAGCCAGTTGTTTGCGGATCGTCTGAACCCGCAACTGATCGGCGGTCTGCGCGTTGGTTGCATAAATACCCGGCGTACCAAACTCCGAAATGATAAACATCTTGTCCGGGTAGTCCTTGCCGATCCTATTGATTGCAGCCGGAAGCTGACTCGCCGGTGCATCCCAGGTTCCAAAATATTCGTTCCACATGACAAAGTCGGCAAGGCTGGAAGCGTTGGTGGATGGATCATGAACAAAGGCGATCCGGTCATCGGCAAAACTGACAAAGCGCTGCGGGTTCAGTTTTTTGGCGAGCGCATACATGGTCTTGAAATAGGCGATGCCTCCCGGCGTGTCCGTCGCGCTCTCGTTGTCCGTGCTCCAGGCGAAGATGCTGGGATGGTTGTAATTCTGTTCCACCATTTCCGTAAACATGCGTTTGGCAAGCGCAATGACCCTGGGATTGGTCATCTGCTGCTCACTGAACTGCCACATGGGAATTTCGGGAATCATGAGTATGCCATTTCGATCGGCATAGTTATAAATAAAGGGGTTCTGCGGATAATGCACCGGACGTGTGAGTGTGGTTTGCAGGTTCTTCAGGTCGTCGTAATCATGCAACATGGTGCCGCGTGTTTCGGCGAGGCCCTCCCACGGCGAGTCTTCATGCCGTGTCAAGCCGGTGAGCCGGACACGTTGCCCGTTGAGATAAAGATGCCGGTCTTTGATCTGGATGGTTCTGATGCCGATGTTGTCATGAATAGAATCGAGAAAATCTCCATTGTCCCGCGTCAGGTCGCACACAACCGAATAGAGATAGGGATTGTCGAAGTCCCATAAATGGGGATTTTGAATGGTGAGAGGCACCACGACTTCCTGCCTGCCCGGTGTGACAGCGATGGTTTGCGTGGCGGATGCAATTGGCGTTCCTCCCGTCTGGGAGTACACGGCAAGGTGGATCTTCAGTTCTTCTTTTTTGCGGCTGTAATTTTCTATGGCGACGCGATCACTGATCTGGGCGCTGACCTGGGCCTGAGAGCCGGAGACGGTGCTGTCAATATGCTGCCAACGTACGAGAGACTGATCGTTGACGGTAAGCCAGACATCGCGCACGATGCCGCCATAGGGCCACCAGTCATAGATGCGGGAGCCAGGACCAGACTTGAGCGGCGCACCGGGAATGGTGTCGACTTTGGGTTGATTGTTGATCTCTACGGCGATGGTATTGATGGGCTGCAGGTGGGAACTGACATCGAAATAATATTCCGTGTAGCCACCTTCGTGTTCTCCCAGCGACACTCCATTGAGCCAGACATGCGCCTTATAGAAGGTTGCGCCAAAGTGCAGCTCTACGTGCCGTCCGCGCAGCGATGGGTCCGCCGGAAATGTTTTGAAGTACCAGGCCGTCCCTTCATATCGCGAATATTTCCCGATGTTCCAGGTATTCGGCACGGAGACCGTCTCTGTTTCATCGGGAATGTTCTGAGACCATCCTTGTGCCTCGCCAACGTTGGCCGGATCGGTGCGGAACTTCCAGTTTGCATTCATATCGATTCGAGTCGCACAAAGCGCATTCACAGACATGAAGCAAATCAAAACAAGCAGGAGGCTCTCGGTTATGCGTTTCAATTTTTCAGTACAGAAATAAAACCTCATGCAATGCCTCCACCATCGACGACAAGAGACGTTCCCGTGACCCAACCGGACATTGGGCTTACCAGGAATAGAACGGCATTCGCCACATCCTCGGTTGAGCCGAGCCTGGCGAGTGGACGGTCTGCAGCTTCCTTCAGGAAAGCTTCCCGGTTGGCCCCCAATTGCGCACATTCGCTAAAAAACAGAGGCGTGGGGATGTCGCCCGGACAAACACAATTGACACGGATGTTCTGACGCCCATGATCGATTGCCATCGCGCGGGTCAGATTCAGAACTCCTCCCTTGGCGGCGCAGTAGGAAGCGGCCATGGGACCGCCTTTGAGCGCCCATCCCGATCCGGTATTCACGACGCATCCTCCACCCCGGGCCGCCATGTGCGGAATCACATTATGCGAAAGCGTGTAAATGCCCTTCAGCGTGATATCGATGGAGCGATCCCACTCATCTTCCTGCAAGTCCACAACATCTTTGCGGATCGCGATGCCGGCGTTGTTGCAGAGAATATCGATCCGGCCAAAAGCGTCGGCGACGGCACGAACCGCCTGCTGTGCGCTGGCGCCAGACATGACATCGCAAGGAATTGCAATTGCGTGACCGCCGGCTGCCTGAATGGCATCTGTGGTGGCAGCGCTTCCCTGCGCGTCGATATCGAAGACGGCAATCGTTGCGCCGAACTCAGCCAATCGCATGCTGATGCCGCGTCCGATTCCAGAAGCAGCGCCGGAAACAATGGCGATTTTGCCTTCGAGGGAGAGCAGTTCTCCGGCACGTTGCACGATGTTCATTGGATTCCCTCTTCCTTCTACTCCTGAAGTTTTTTGACCGTCTTCAATAGAGCTCCGTCAACGCCTGCTGTACCGCATGCAGCGTGAAGGCAACGTCCTCTTCCGAATGCGCCGACGTTGCAATGGAGTGCAATGTGGCGGCGGGGGTCATATAGACTCCATACTCGAAGAGTTTCCACACAAAGCGCTGGTAGGCCGCGCGATCCACATGCGTGCAATATTCCCTGTAATTGCAGATTGCCTGCTGCTGCGTGAACAAAATCTGAAAGATTGGGCCGACCCGTTGCACAATAGCGGGGATATTTTTTTGCTCAAAGATGCGCGTCAGGCCGTCGCAAAGCATTGCAGCGATTTTCCAGACGTGGCGAAATGCAGCGCCGTCATTTTCCATCAGACGCCGCAGGCTGGCCTGTGCCGCATACATGCCGATGCGCGAGCCATTTTGCGTGCCATAGTGGAGAACTCCGCCCCAGGCCAGAGCCTCCATCACCTCGGCTTTTCCCGCAAATGCCGCAACCGGCAGACCGCAGCCGAGTGCTTTGCCGAAAGTGACGATATCCGGCGAAAGTTTGAAGTGTTCCTGGCAACCTCCCGGTGCGATCCGAAATCCGGTTACCGTCTCATCCAGGATGAAGAGAATGCCGTTGTCCCGCGCGAGTTGCTGCACTGCGTCGAGATAGCCGGGCTCCGGCGCAATGACGCCCATGTTGGTCATCACGCCCTCGGTGATGATGGCTGCGATCTGGCCGGGATGATTTTCGATGGCTCTCAACAAGGCGGAAATATCGTTCCACGGAACGACAATCGTGTCGTCGAGCGCGTGGCGATTGAGACCGGAGCTGTCAGCAATCTTGATGGGATCGTTGCGAAAACCGAGCGCTGTCGGCGGCAGCGGGTTGGAGCTGACCAGAAGATCGTCGTACCAGCCGTGATAATGCCCTTCAAACTTCAGCAGCTTGGGACGCCCTGTCGCTCCGCGCGCCAAGCGCACCGCGGCCATGACAGCCTCCGTGCCGGTGCTTGCAAAACGGACACGCTCGGCATTGGGCACGATACGCTGGATGGCTTCGGCAACCTCGACTTCCACTTCCGTGGCAGTCGCAAAGTGCGCGCCCGTGCCGGCGCCGAGCGCGATAGCCTCCGACACCTGCGCATCCGCATGACCAAGCGGAAGCGCGCCAAAGCCCATCATCCAGTCGATGTACTCATTGCCATCCACATCGGTGATGCGCGATCCCTTACCGGATCGCATAAAAATGGGATACTCCCCATAGTTCACCGGCCCACGCGAAGAAGAGCTGCCTCCCTCAATCAGGACACCTCGCGTGCGTTCATACATCTGCCTGGATTTAGGAGTCTGCAAGGCCAGTTGTGGCCCCGGAACGTGCTTGCTGCTCATAATAATTTCACTCCTCTGCGGGTGGCGTACGTTTGAAAACGGCTAACCAGGTCTTTTGCCTGGGCCTCAACATCGGAAATTGCAATGCGCCTGGGACACATGCCGAGTACGTTTTGCAATTGCTGTGCTCTGTCCTCTGCCAACACGACGGTGCCGTCTTCGAGGACTTGAGAAATGCCGTCGTAAACCTGAGATTGTTCGTTGACGGTGATTGCCTCTGCAATCGGGATGCTGCCCAGCGCAAGCTTTACCCCGGATTGGCTGGCATGCACCGGGTATCCTCCGGGAAGGCCATTGGGAGCGGGCGTGTGAAGGAACACAGGCGCGCTCTGCAACAAAGCGCGCATCAGGGGGATGGTAGACCCGGCGGTCAACAGGTGCATCACGCGGCCTTCAGGAATTGGCTCGGGAGACAACACAAGCTGGCGGCTATCCAAGCGATCGGTAACATCGTGCCCATCGCTCTCGATGCGCAACAGGAACGGCGGAACAGGCTCCTCCGGATTCGGATCGGTGTTGCTGTAGACATATTTTCCCAGCGCATGATGGGCAACAAAGACAGCGCGCACCTGCGCAACGGGCACGCCCAGCTCCTGTGCCGCACGCAGGCGCACCTTAGGAACCATTTCAGCGATGTTGCCGATGCCGCACGTTGGCGCGAGGCCTACCTTCCCAAGCACGTTGTTCACCACGTCGGGATAGGGTGCGGTCAAAACAAAGCCGGAATACTGTGCCTGGCGAACGGCCCGCATCAGTTGCAAGGTCGGCGCAAGATGGACCGGCAGCCACACGCCGAACCCGGCGCGGCGAATCGCCTGAGCGTCTTGCGGCGGCAGCAGATCCGGAAGCCACCAAGTGGACAGGGTCGCCGTAGAAAGCAGGATTGCCGGTTGCTCGCGATGAATGGCCTCGGCCGTCGCTTCCAGATGATTCAGATCGAGCTGGATCAAACGGACCGTGGACGCGCACTCCTGGGCAAGCGCTCCCAACCGCGCAAGATTGCAACGCATGGTCGCCTTCTCGACGTTTCGAGCTGCCACGACAATTTCTAAATCTTCCGGCAAGCGCAGCAGCAACTCAACAAGCACGGCGCCCAAGTCGCCCAGCCCTACGATCATGATTTTTTTGCTCATCTCATGGCCTCGTTCCAACAGTCAGGTTGCATGTTTCCCTCGTCCGCCGCTGACTCACGGCGTGGAAGCAACCGGCTGGGGCATTGGAGCTTCCGGCGCCGGCATCTTGCCTGCCTCAATCATGCTCATGATCCCCATCAAAGCTCCCCACGAATGAAACCTGTCGCTGGAAAGCCGTGGATCGTCCCCCGCGCCAGTGATGGCGGAATAGTTTTCGCAGATGATTCCCTTCGTGCGCCACCCGTTGAGGAACATTGCATTGGATTTTTGCGCCAGGTCGCTGCTCACGCTGAAGAGACCATAGTTGCGAAGACCGAGATACACCAGAAAATTCAGTGGAGGCCAGACAGCGCCTTTCCAATAGCGCTGCCTGGAAAATTCCGGATTGTTTCGGGCAACGGATGGAATCATGTATTGCCCGTAGAACTCCGCTGGATTTAACAGGTGACGATGGACCATTTCCTCGGCTCTGGATGGATCTACCATTCTTGCAGTTAACGGATAAAACATCGTAGGCGATACCACGGAAGAAAACGCATGCGTATCCGTTCGCCGGTTCAGGTAGAACCCCACACCCGGATTCCACAGCGACGCCATTGCCGTCTGAATTTTTTCTCTGCGTGCCGCAATTTCTGCTGCGTCTGCTTTGCGTCCCAGCAAATTTGCGATTTCTTCCAGAGCCTTGCAGTCGGCGATATACAAACTATTCAGGCCAACATCCTGAAGCTCCAGCGTATTTTTTTGACCATTGAACGGCACCCCGTCATACATGGGCGAATCGTCCATACCGGACTCATACCCGGCAGTGATCTTGGTGTGCGTGTCCGGAGCGTTGTACGGATTTTTCGCGAGATTGGAGCCATAACTCAAAAGGCCCTCATTCATGCGCTGTTGAAACCACCAGCGATTCCAACGGAGGAGATCAGGAAAGGAGACTTCCAGCAGCCACTTCTCCGGATAACGCTTATAAATTTCTTTCAGCATCAAGGCTCCGACAGGCGGTTGCGAGTGATCCCAGGACTTGGTTCCATTTCCACGATCGTCGTTGGGAATGAATCCAGCATCGGTCATGCTGCGGAGGTGCTCGATGAAATTTGCGTAGGCCAGGTTGCGACTGTAAAGCGAGGTCATGTAGGCGAGAAAGAAATTGTCCCATCCGAAAAGACAATAACCGCCGTAGTCCCGGTTCCATATCCTGCCGACGGTTGTCACCATGCGGTCGTATTTCGGTTCGTAAATCGTGTTCCACGCCAGCACCGATTCCATTGCCAGGTAGGTTTCCGAAAGATTTCCGTATGAGTTCGCGCGAGACACCACCCGGGCGCGTTGCCGTGACAAAATCGCCCGAATCTCTGCAACGGATCGAACCCGACCGGTACTGATTCCCACAGGCTGCGTGAGATCGACTGCTAAATACGGCGTTGCCGTTTGCGCATACGGGTCCACAATCGGATGGCCGGTGGTATAAATGCGGAACACATGCGATTTGGTCGTTGCCTGGAGAAAATCTCCCTGCCGGGAAACGCTTCCGGGATGGTTCCACAGCATCCCTGCTTCAACCAGCATTTCTATGGGAAGCGAAGAAGCATGGACCGGTTCGATGAGCATGACCATGTCCGTGCCGGCTCCCTTGCCATTGTCGCCGCCAACCACAGCCGACATAACTTTTACATCCAATGTCTTCCACTTCAATGCAAATTCGGAATAGCTTCCGTCCAGTGCATGCAGCCCCGGACGCACCTGTTCCGCTTCGGGATCGGAGCGCCCGATCAGCGCAGTATTGAGATAGTCATTGCTGATCCAATCCGTTTGTTTGAAAGCGATGTTGAGATCGACATCGTCGGGCAGAAACACCTGTGCAAGAATGTTTCGGCTGTCCCAGGTACCCCAGCCATGCATCAACTGTTTGCGGATGGCCTGGTATTGCGGGGCGCGGAAGGCAGTGCTTTGGGCGGCCAGACCGGCAAAGTCACCAAGTACAAACGAGCAAACAATGGCATACCGCACAAAACGTGGAAATTTCATGTTCCATCCAATGTAATTGCATTTTATATTGGATGCAACTAGAGAATCGATGGAGGGACTCACCCATGTCCACAACCTGGCGAAACGGAATCCTGCATTTGTCCGCATCGTAATGGTCCGCACTATCGCAGAGAGCCGTAACAGGGTTATATACTCAATTGCATTCAAAATATTTTTAAGGATCGCAGAATGCCCGACAAGATGGCCACGCTTCGTTCAAAAATTGCGCGTGGCGCCAGCATTGAAGCTGTGTTTTTGAATATTCGCGAAATGATTGTGTATGGACGACTGGCACCGGGCAGTTGGATCGTCGAGGGAGATATTGCGGAAAGACTAGGGGTGAGCCGCACCCCGGTCCGGCATGCGCTGCAATGGCTTGAACACGAAGGATATCTGGTGGCCCTGGGCGCCGGACCAAAATCGCGGATGACTGTTTCTCCCTTGACCGTGAAGGATGCAAAAGAGGCATACCGGATCGTCGGACATATGGAGGGCCTGGCGGGAAGGCTGGCAGCCGAGTTACCCAAACAGGAACGAGGCAATCTGGTGAAGGCCTTAAAAGAATTGAACACCCAGATGACCAAAGCGGATAACAAAACCCAATTCGACCCGAAGGTCTTCTTTGATCTCGATACGGAATTTCACTCCAGCATCGTGGAAGCAACTGCAGGGACCAGGTTTCTGTCGATTTACAACGGAATCAAGCCGCACACGGAACGATACTGGTGGTTGTATGCAAGCTCGATCGTCGATGACGAAAAAATATCGATCCGCGAACATGCGAACATCATCTCCGCGATTGCCAACGGCGATCCGGATTCTGCCGAAAAGGCGTTGCAGGCCAATTGGGAAAATGGCGCAAATCGCCTGGTGGGATTGATTCAAAAATTCGGGGAACGGGGAAAATGGTGAGAGAGTTTTCCAATCAGACATCCCCGATGTAATGCTTCTCCGCTCGCATGACGATGCGAACACGCATCCCGATCCACCGGATTCGTTTGGGCAAATCCTTTCTGCCTATAAGGAAAAGTGATGGCAAGTGAAGTTGAAATAACCTTTTCAGGGGGTATACTTGGTCAGTATTTTTAGATTGATACTGTAATTCTTAAAATGCCAGCGGAGAACCCATAATGTGCCCTCTGCGATCGTCCAACCCTCGCTATTTTCCTGTGCGCCGAGCGTTGTGCAAGATCACTCTTGGCGAATTACACCACGTATCCACCTGTTCCGTGCTTCCGGCATGCACCCGTCCGAGCCTCTTCGGCGGCGACTGAACGACCCTGTTTTGCAGTGCGCATATTTTGGCACTCCGCCAGGCTGTTGTGCCCTTGTCCCGTTCCTGAACGAACAATGACGGAGAACCCATGCACGATCATGAAAACATCGTCCGTTTGCACACAGAAAAATTTGTGCGTGGCGGGAGCTTGTTTTGTTTTCGAGATCTCGCAGAGTATGGCTCACGGATTATGGGCTGCCGGTATATCTGCCTGGCAAGAACGCAACGCCAGCAGAATGCTCGAGCATCTTAAAGAGAAAGAACGATTCTCGTGTGATGTGTTGCATCGATGGCATCATGCGAAGTTTCCATCTCCACGCTTGTGATCGTCTTGTGATCGTGGCGAGCTGACTTAAATTTATTTATGGGAGCAGTGAATGCATAGGAACAAGTTTGCAGTTGCTTTTGCGGCGATGTTTGCCGTGGGGATTCTCGTGTCGAGTCTGTGTACTGTGGGATGGGCCCAAACGGCCGTAACCGGAGGACTGAATGGCGTGGTCACAGACTCCGTCGGCGATGTGGTTCCCAATGCGACGGTCACAGTCGTAAACACCACAACCGGGGACACGCGCGTGCTGACAACGAATGCAGAAGGGCGCTATGCCGCTGCATTTCTGAAGCCCGGTAAATTCAGCGTGTCGGCATCCGCGACAGGACTGCAATCGCAGACAACTTCCGTGCCGATTCTGGTAGGCCAGCAGTCGCTCGTCAATCTTACGGTCACTCCCACCGGCAGTAAGCAGGTGGTTACCGTGAGCGCGAACAATGCGCAGTTGATCGACACGCAGTCCGCCAACCTGATCACGACATTTACGACAGAGCAATTTGAGAACCTGCCCAATCCCGGCGGCGACATCACGACCATCGCCTTCACTGTGCCGGGCGTGGTGGTGAACACCAATAGCGGGTATGGCTACGGCAATTTCAGCTCCGACGGCCTGCCCGGCATTTCCAACCTCATCATCATCAATGGCGCCGACAACACGGACTCGTTCCTCAACCTGGCCAACACCGGCGCGTCGACGCTCAGCATCGGTCAGGAGGAGATTGGGCAGGCTTCCGTCGTGCAAAACGGTTACAGCTCGCAATATGGCCGTCAGGCCGGTGCGATCGAAACGTACGTCACCAAGAGCGGAACCAATCGCGTTCATGGCCTTCTGCAGTGGACCTACAACAGCGACGGGCTGAACGCGAACGATTTCTTCAACAACCTGAACGGCACGCCACGCCAGAAAGCTGTGTCCAACCAATACGCGGCGCAGATCGGCGGACCGATTCTGCACAACAAGCTGTTTTTCTTTGCGGATACGGAAGGCATTCGCTATGTCACACCAACTACGAGTTACGTCAACTTCCCGACTGCCGCGTTCCAGAAGACGGTTCTCAGTACGATTCCGGGAGCCAGCGTGCCGCTTTATACGCAGATGTTCAACCTGTTGAAGACCTCGCCTGACTATAGTTCGGCCTCTCCGGTAACGACTGGAAACGGTCCGTTGCAGGACTCGTCCGGGGCTTTGGGTTGCGGCAGTTATGCCGGCACGCCGGTGTATGGCGAGCCCAACACATATTTTGGCGCGGTGCCGACGGGCGGCACAGGAACCGCCATTCCGTGTATGACCGCCACGCATTCCGCCGGTTCCAGCCTGCTGCGGGAGTGGTTTGCCGCGGGCCGCGTGGACTGGAACATCAGCGACAAGCAGAAAATTTTCGTCCGCATTACCGACGATCAGGGATTTCAACCTAACTCCATCAGCCTCGTCAATCCGCTGCTGAACGTGCAGAGCAGCCAGCCGATCTGGAATGGCCAGTTGAACCACACCTACATTTTCACTTCCAATTTGACCAACCAGTTCATCATGTCTGCCTTCCACTATTCCCTTCCATTCGGACCCGCCAATGTGCAAAATACCCTGGCGGCTTCGCCAACCGAGTTCATCGAAGGCGTGGATGGCGGCACCAACAGTTCCGCAGGACTGGGCCAGGGTGGTATCGCCGGTTTCGACTGGGCCGACAATCCTGTTGACAGAAACTCCACCCAGTATCAATTCGTGGATGATCTTTCCTGGTTGAAGGGCAACCATAATCTGAAGTTTGGATTCAACTTCACGCGCTTCGACGTTACCGACGGCTACCCCACGGTGAACACCTATGGCGGTTACTATGACTTCAACTCGCTGGCGGATTTGGCCAGCGGCGTGTTGCCGGGATCATCGAACTCCAATTTCAACCAGACCTTTGACAACATAGCGAGCGTTCCTCTGGCGGGCTACAACTATGGCCTGTATGCCCAGGATGAATGGAAGGCAACGTCGAATCTGGTCGTCGATTATGGCGTCCGCGTCGACCGCAACGGAAATCCCCTCTGCGTGAGCAATTGCTTTTCGCAATATCAGGGTGGCTTCCCCGATCCCACCGCAACGCTGGACACGCCCTACAATGCGACCATCTCCACCAATCACGGCAGTGCATTTCCATCGCTCGAAGCGGTTGTGATCCAGCCGCGCGCCGGGTTTGCCCTGGACTTGTCCGGACAGGGAAAATCTGTCCTGCGCGGCGGCATCGGCCTGTTTGCGGATGAATTTCCAGGTGCTCTGGTCGAGCCCTTCTATCTCGGCTTCCCCAATCTATTTCAACCGACGGTATTTTCCGGCAACGTGGCGCAGGGTGCGGGCAGCGCGTCAAGTTTCGCATCGGCTTCCTACAACGTTCTCAAGACGGGTTTCAGCAAGGGATTGAGTGCGAACCAACTGGCCGCAGCCCTGCCCGCCGGCGTTCCATTTTCACCGCCTACGTACTACTTCGCGCAGCCACACATGAAGAATGCGAAGTATCTGGAGTGGAGTCTGCAAATGCAGCAGCAGATCACACCTTCCGACGCCGTAATTCTGTCCTACGCGGGCAATCATGGCTACGATTTGATCAGCTACGATTTTGGCACCAACCAGAACCTAGCCGGCGATGCCTACCTTGCGCCAGCGAACTATACCCATTTCGACGACGTCCCCGTGAATCCTCCGGATCCGCGGTTTGCGCAAATGGGGACCATCTATCCGGAGGCGATCGCCGGATATAACGGCGTTTCCCTTGAATACAAGCACATCGACCGCCGCGGAATGACAGCGAATATTTCCTACACGTACTCGCACGCCCTCGACGATATTTCCAATGGCGGACAAGGGGAGCCGTTCAACAATAATGGTTTCGGCAATCAAATCGTACCGAACAACGTGTCCAAGCTGATGTATTCGAATTCGGACTACGATATTCGCAACAATTTTTTGCTCGACCTGACGTACATCGAACCTTACCGCTTTCAAAATAAAATCGCGCAGCTGGCCGCCGCAGGATGGACAGTCGCCGGCAAAGCCTATTGGCGTTCCGGTGAGCCGTTCAGCGTAACTAACACGAATGCGGAAGGCGATCTGGACAACGGCACCGGCAACGGCACCGTACTGGCCGATGTGCTGCACAACAATTTCAACCACTTTTGCAATTCATTTTCCAGCCCATGCTTTCAAACTCACATCTTTAACGGCTCTGGCGTAACCAATGCCGACACGTACGGAGATCCGGCGCAAACCAATTTTGGCAATGTACCGCGGAACGCATTCTATGGGCCGCATTATGCGGACGTCGATCTGAGTTTGTATAAAAATGTGTTCGAGAAAGAAGGCATGCTGTTCAAAGTAGGCGCACAGGCCTTCAATCTTTCGAACCACACAAATTTTGCCGCGCCGCAAAACGATGCGTCGCTTTCGCAAAACCTGGGCGTCATCAACAGCGATGTCGTCGCGCCAACCAGCCCTTACGGATCGTTTGGCTCGCCGGGTTCAGGCCGTGTTGTTGTGGTTACCGGAAGATTTACTTTCTAGAGAATTGCACTGCGCCGGTCGGGATGTCCCATTCTTTGCTGAGGTCGGGCAGAGGATGGGACTCAACCGGCTTATTGAACAACAATCCCAGAAACATGCGTTGCGTTCGGCCAGCAGACATGGCTGTAATTTAAAAGACCTGGTTGTGCTTCCATCCTCCCACTTGGGTAAAAAAGCAGGCATAGCAATATAATTGCGGTCGATACCTGCTGGATCATTACTCTGAATCCTAGAAAAAATTTCGTATGCATTCACGAGAAGAATCGAGCTTTGTCTTTTGAGAATGAAGTTTGCGCGGCAAATCAAAGACAGGCAGAAGCCTTCCGATAAAACAAGGATTCTCGCGTATACCATGCTGCTGGCTATGGCGTGGCTGGCTCCATGTCTATTTTCCCCCGCAACTCTGCAAGCCCAACAGGCCGGCCTACAATCCTGGAGCGGCATGCTACGCGACTCTTCCGGCGTGCCCGTAGCCGGGGCAACCGTGCGGCTTACGATGCACGAACACACGACAACGACCACAACGGAGTCCCAGGGCAGATTCGATTTTCATAATCTTCCGCCGGGACACTATCAACTTTCTATTGGCGTGCGTGGTCGCTCTATCGGCTACGCTGCATCGATCGAAATATCGCAGAATTTATCCGCCAATGCCAGTACGGTGATCCTGACACTATCCAGCCAAGGCATACTTTCCGTTCAATCCATAACGGGCCAAGCCGCGACGCAATCCACGGCAACAGGAGGAGAACAGCTTTCCAGCCGCGCGGTGAGTGAGCTTCCCCTGAACAAGCGCGACTTCAGCCAGCTGCTGCTGCTGGCGGCAGGGACCATGACCGATACCAATGGAGCAACCAACTTTACGCAGCAGTTTGCCATCAATGGGCAGCGCGGAGTGGAAGCGGTGTTTGCCATGGATGGAGCCGATATCAGCGATCCAGAAATGGGTGGCGCCACTTTCACGAATTTCAACGTCGACGCCGTGCAGGAAATTCAATCCAGCTCAGGATGGATGCCGGCAGAGATTGGACGTGGAGCTGCGGGCTTTACCAACATCGTTACTCGTTCCGGAAGCAGCGGATTTCATGGTTCAATTTTTGAATTTGTTCGCAATTCAGCTTTCGATGCACGGAACTACTTCGATCATTCTTCCATCGTGAATCCCGGAAGACTGCCTCCTTTCCGGCGCAATGAATTTGGATTTACGAATGGCGGTCCCGTCATTATTCCGGGGATATATGACGGTCGCGGCAAGACATTCTATTTCGGCCAGTACCAGGGGTTTCGGCAGGTGCTGGGAACAACCCAGGTTCTACCGGTACCGACGGTAGCCGAACGAGCCGGCCGCGATACCACGGCATTTCCCGGAGACACACTCTTTGTTCCGATCGATCCTGACATTGCACGGATTCTGCAACGCTATCCGCTGCCAAACCTTCCGCAAGGAGCCTATGGCGTGCATACGTACGCCACGTCCTCCAAAGTTGTGACCAATGCAGATCAGTTTTCCATTCGGCTGGATGAAAAGCTTTCTGACAAATCGCAGATATTTGGCCGCTTTAATTTTGACAACCTGACCGGGCCAACGACCAATCCCGATCAAACTGCGATCGATCCTGATTTCGGCGTTCAATATGTGGATCAGCAACGCAATTTTGTGGTGACGTATACGCGCACCGTTTCGCCACGTTTTGTCTGGGAATCTTCGATCAGCGCGACGCGCACGACTCCTTCATTTCCCACGCCCGACCACACAGATCCGGCAGTCAAGTTCAATGACGGTTTGTACGAGGCTTTCAATGCTGCGGGCGGATCGGTCATGACTGCGTATGGCAACCTATTCCAGGTGCAACAAAATTTTTCCTTCACGACGAGCCGACACGCGATCAAGGCGGGTGGTGAGGTTCGTCTGAATCGGGACACGACGTACTACGGCATCAGCCCAAACGGCGAGTATGACTTCGGCGGAGGGACAGCATATTCTCCGGTGAACATTTCCTCACAAAGCGGCACACATAATATCGAGGCTGGCGACCCGCTTCCCGACACGCTTTCCAGCCTGCTTACCGGCAGCCCATTTTCCTATACCGTTGCCGTGGCTCCTCCATACTTTTCCAACGGCGAACACATCGGTCCGGCTGCCATCAACAGAAATGACGTTGCATTTTTTGCTCAGGACACATGGAAGATTTCGAATCGATTTGTCCTTGATTATGGCCTGCGTTACGAACTTTACTCGCCGATTACAGAGCGCGCCAAGAGGACGTCGGGGTTTCTCTTCACCAAAACCAGCAGTGGCATACAACAACAATTTGTCATTAACCCGCAACCGGGATATCAGTTCAACCTGGATGGCCTGGGACCTCGTGTACAACTGGATTGGCGCGCTACAAACCAAATCCACCTACACGCAGGCGGAGCCATTACCACAATTCCACCCAACATCTGGCAGGACAATTTTCTTACAGGATCGACGCCGTTCGTTGTCTATCCTCGACTGAACGCGGCGCCGGGAGCCTCTCTGCGATATGGCTTCCAGATCAAGCCTTCCCAGTTGCCGCGTGTCTATACGCCATCCGGGCAAAATATTTTTCCTAATTACGATACGAAATCCGTTCCGGCAAACACGGTGATGGATGTGAACCGCTACGAGCAGGACATGGCTGCGCTTGCGCCGGGACATCAAATTACTCCGCTGAACCTTAGCGGGATCGACCGGGCATTTGGCAATGGCTATCTGCAAACCTGGACGCTTGGACTGGAGCGCAGCTTCAGTAAGATCGTCGCGGATGTCAATTATGTCGGAACGGCTGGGGTGAAACTACCGCTCACCAGCTTCCCCAATGCGTACCCGGGGGCGTCCCCGCAATTCGCGCGGTATACGCAATTTGATAGCTTCGGCAACGTAATTGGCGGCTTCGGTACGGAAAGTATTATCGCCAACACATCTCACTCCACGTATCACGCTTTGCAGGCTTCTTTGCAAGGGACGGTTCCGGATGGAGGCCCTGGCATTCAGGCCAGCTATACCTGGTCCAAGTCTCTGGATGAAACGAGTTCTGTATCCGGAGGATTTATCAGCGGCGCCTCCGGCGCTGTCGCGCAGGCATTTCCGCAAAACCCCTTTGATACGAAGGCCGAAAAAGGGCCGTCTACTTTTGATGTGGGCCACGCCTTTACACTCAGCCTGGCGCAGGATCTGCATCTGGAGAACGCTGCGTTTCTTCATCCAATCGACAGAAAGGTCACCGCAGGATGGGAACTGCTGAGCATTTCTACCATCACCAGCGGTTCGCCCTTCACGGTGTATTCCGGAGTGCAACAAACCGGGGTAGGATCGATGGGCGTGGATCGGCCCGATCCAATCGCGACACCGCAATTGTCTACGGCTCGCAAAACGCGTGAAGATTACTTTGGGCGTGGGACCAACAATGCATCTTTCTTCTCGATACCCATCCATGTGCCTGGCGGCACAGGCCCGAACGAAGGACGCTTCGGCACACTGGGACGAAATACTTTTCGAGGGCCAGCCTATTACAACTACGATTTTGCGTTGATCAAAGACACGCCCTTCGGCACGCGAGCCAGCGGGAGTGAACTTGTGGATCTTCAGTTTCGTTCGGAGTTCTTCAACCTGTTGAACATCGTCAACATGGGCCTGCCCGCAAATATTATTAAAGGCTCGGGGTTCGGTGAAATCAGCCGTACCGCTGGGAATTCAAGACAAATTCAGTTGTCTCTAAAACTGATCTACTAATATTTTCTACTTTCTGTAATTCAGAAGATATGCCGGAGGGCCTTGAATGCCTGCTGTAAGGCGCGGATCGGCTACAGGTTCTCCAGCTTCCAGATGAAGCGGCAACACTCCGGCCCACACATCGAGCGCGTAGTCTTCGTCATCATCGATAGGCGGTCCGGTACGAATTTTTGCAGAGGCCTCTGTAATGGGCAGCGAGAGAACGCTGGTGGCTTTGAGTTCCTGCTCGGTGGGGTGCCGGACATCGTTCCAGCGTCCGCGCACAATTTGTTCGGAAATCACTCGAAGCGCTGCCGTCTTTTCTTCCATGGATTCAACTGCGTGTGCCGTGCCGAGTATGACAACCGAGCGATAGTTCATGGAATGATGAAAGGCAGAGCGAGCAAGAACCAAACCATCCAACGTGGTGACGGTAACACATATTTCCACGCCTTTTGCCAACGTCCGCAGCATTCTGCTGGCTGCCGAGCCGTGAAGATACAGCGTGCTATCCATTCGGCCATAACTGGTTGGGATGACGAACGGCTGGCCATCCACGACGAAGCCAACATGGCAAAGGAAGCCGGCATCGAGAATGCTGAAAATTGTTGCCTGGGAGTAGTCGCCGCGTTTTGGCAAACGTGCAACCTGCGATCGTTTTGTTGGCGTGAATTGGCTCATAGATGAAATTTTGCGCCTTTCGTTGCAATTTTGCTCTGCCGACCGACCGGCAATTCCCGGCAATCCAGCATCCTTCTCCTACATGATTCTATGGAACAATAGTCCTATCTTTCGGGGGTTATGTCTTTCGCGGGGTTTCTTTTGAAAAATATTCTGCATGGAGCAATCCTGGCCAGCTTTTTGACGATCCTATGTTTCCTGCATGGGCAGTCCTTGAATTTCACAGACGTCAAGCCTTCGCCGCAACAGGTGCAATGGCAGGACCTGCAGTTTGGCGTGATTATCCACTTCGGCACAAATACTTTTTTGAATCGTGAATGGGGAGACGGCACGGCCAGCCCCAGTGTCTTTAACCCAACCGACGTGGACCCGGACCAATGGATGCGGGCCGTGAAAGCTGCCGGAGCCAAATACGTGATTCTTGTGGCGAAGCATCATGACGGATTTTGCCTGTGGCCCACTGCGCAGACTGACTATAGCGTGAAACAAAGTCCCTGGATGCACGGCAAAGGCGATCTTGTGCAGATGGTAGCCGAAGCTGCCAGAAGGAACGGTTTGCAATTCGGCGTGTATCTGTCGCCCTGGGACCGTCATGATCCCCGGTATAGCAACCCCGCGGAATACGACAAGTATTATCTGGCCGAGTTGGATGAGTTGGCGCAACACTACGGCAATCTGGTGGAGTTCTGGCTGGATGGCGCAGGCAGCGCTGGCCACGTATATAACTTCCCGAAGATCATCGACGAGTTGCGCACGTATCAGCCGAACACGATGGTGTTTGCCGACACGGCGCTCTTTGAATACGGGGACATTCGCTGGGTGGGCAATGAGGATGGCAACATCCATTTTGAAAACTGGAATGTAATCGACCGGCATGGCTACCTGCGCTGGCGGCCAGTCGAGGCGGATACGCCGCTTCACAAAGGCCATTGGTTCTGGCATCCCGATGATGTATCCACGCTGAAGTCTGTTCCGGAGTTAGTGCAGACGTATGAGCAGACGGTGGGTCACGGCGGACAATTGGTTTTGGGGGTCGCGCCGGATCGCCGTGGATTGTTGCCCGACGCAGACGTGGCGCGATTGAAGGAGTTTGGAGATGCCATCCGGCAACGCTATGCAAACAATCTTGTATTGTCGCAGCATGGACGTGGTGTGGACGATACAGGGGCAGCACTGGACGGCGATCCGGATACTTTCTGGTCCGCTCCTTCGGGGTCGCATCACGCCATGCTCGAAGTAGACTTCCCGCAGCCTATCACTTTCAATCACACGCTCACGATGGAGTGGCTGAACGACGGGCAGCATGTCGAAAAATATGCGATTCAAGTGTGGGATGGCGCGAAATGGAAGACCGTGGTGGAAGCTCACGCCATCGGCCATGAAAAGATCGACAGCTTTGCCGCTGTTCATGGCAGCCGGGTGCGGTTGAATATTCTCTCCAGCAGCAGCGCGGCGACCATCCGAGAATTTCAAATCTACAACGTTGCCATGTCACAGTAGTTTTTAGCCGTAGGGTTGCCGGCAACGGTCCTTCGCTTCGCTGCAAACGCGCTCCCTGCCCTCCTTGTTACACTGGCTAGAAGCGATATGTTTGAAAATCTTTCAGATAAACTACAGCGCGCATTCAAAAATCTGCGCGGACAGGGCATCATCTCCGAGGAGAACATCGGCGAGGCGCTCAGGGAAATCCGTATTGCCATGCTGGAAGCCGACGTCAACCTGGACGTCGTCAAAAGCCTGATCGAGCACATCCGGGAAAAGGCTCTGGGCCAGGAGGTGCTGACGGCGCTGTCGCCGACGGAGCAGGTCATCAAGATCGTCCGCGATGAGCTGACCACGATGCTCGGCAAGGACACGGCGCGCTTCAAGTTCGCTTCGCAGCCGCCGACGGTTATCCTGATGGCCGGATTGCAGGGTTCCGGTAAAACGACGACCTCCGGCAAGCTGGCTGCCTGGCTGAAGAAGGGCGGCCATCGACCTCTGCTGGTTTCGGTGGACGTCTATCGTCCGGCTGCGCGCGAACAACTGAAGGTGGTGGCGCAGTCGATTGGCGCTTCTCTTTATGAAGGGGACACCAAAGGCGAGGCCGCAGGCACGCCGCTGGTTGAGCGGCTGGCAAAAGAAGCCCGGCGCGAGGCCATCATGTCCGCATGCGACGTCGTCATCGTGGATACGGCGGGACGACTGCACATTGACGCAGGGCTGATGGATGAAATGCAGCGCTTGAAATCGCTGCTGAATCCGCAGGAAATTTTATTCGTCGCCGATGCCATGACGGGGCAAGATGCCGTTCAATCGGCCAAGGAATTTCATACCCGGCTGGCGCTGACCGGCGTGGTGCTGACGAAGATGGACGGCGATGCACGCGGCGGCGCGGCACTTTCTATCCGCCAGGTAACGGGCCAGCCGATCAAATTTCTCGGCACTGGCGAAAAGTCGGATGCTTTTGAAGCCTTTCATCCCGACCGCATTGTGAGTCGCATTCTGGGCATGGGCGACATGCTCACGCTGATCGAAAATGTCGAAGAGAAACTGGATCGCAAGAAGTCCGAGGAGTTTGCCAAGAAAGCGCTTGGCGGCGATGGCTTTTCGCTGGAAGATTTTCGGGACCAACTGCGGCAGATCAAAAAACTGGGTTCCATCCAGAGCATTATGAAGATGCTGCCTTCGGTCGGCCCGTTCCAGGGGCTGCAACAGGCCGCGGAAAACGTCGATGAGGGCCAGTTCACGCGCGTGGAAGCGATCATCAACTCCATGACGCAACAGGAGCGGACACATCATGAAATCATCTCGGGCAGCCGGCGCAAACGCATTGCACGCGGCAGCGGAACCAGCGTACAGGAAGTAAATCAGTTGCTGCGCCAATATGCGCAGATGCGCAAGATGTTTAAGTCTGCCGGCAAGGGTGGTGGCATGCAGCGCCGGTTGATGGGATCTTTGACCAACATGCGTGGCATGGGACGATAACGCAAAAGCGAGACATGCGCATGCCGAAATTACAGGACCAACTCGATCACATTACTGCCGAGACGCGGCGACTGGTGCAGCCGGAGCGGCTGGCGCCCGGTGAACGTGCGGTTGAGGAGCTTTTCCTGTCCGGTATCGAAGAACGCATCCTTCCTGCAGGTGCTTCTGCGCCGGAATTTATTCTTCCGGATGCCGCGGGACGGCGGGTAAAGTCTGCCGATCTGCTGGCGCTGGGGCCTTTGATCGTCAGCTTTTTTCGTGGACGCTGGTGCCCGTATTGCGTAACGGAGCTCGAAACATGGCGGGAACTCTATGCCGGGATTCGAGAAAAAGGAGCTCTTTTCGTAGCCATCTCTCCGCAGACAATCCGCCAGAATGATTTTCTTTTGTGCCAGCATCATCTTCCCTATCCGATCTTGAGTGATGCGGGATGTGCTGTTGCAGCGAAGTTCGGTTTAGCCTACACCGTTCCGGAATATCACCAGCATTATTTCCGCAGCATTCTGGTGAACGTCCCGTTGGTAAATGGCGACCAGACCTGGCTGTTACCGCTGGCTGCAACCTATGTCATCCAGCAAGACGGAATTGTGGCCTTCGCACAGGCCCATGCCGATTTTCGCGTTCGCCCCGAACCGGAAGATGTCATGAATGCTTTGGAAGCAATATGAACGGCAGCAACTCCATCTTTGGATGGAGAAATAATTCCATCTTCATGCTGTAGGCTGCTCCGACCCAATTCGTATAATCACCCGAAAAGCTGTTGCAACGATACAAGACTCCGTCTTACGTTTCTTATCCGCACTCACTTTTCGGAGAGCCATTTGAAATTTACAGGTTACACGTTGCTCATGATTCTTGCGGCGACTGCAATGTGCAGCGGACAGCCCACACCCTCCGGCAACTTGCCATTCAGCGTTTCCATGTATAGCCGCACGCGCGTGTATGCATGGCAGTGGTTTGCCGCGCCACCGGCCTCCGAGACTTACGGATATGGAGAATCGCTGATCCGCATCGGTATGGCGCAGCGCATCCAGCACTGGGACTGGCAACTGGAGATATCTCAACCAACGGTCCTGGATGCACCGAACAATGCGGTATCAACCAATACAGCGCAGGGGCAACTCGGCCTGGGTGGCACCTATTACGCATCGAACGGCAACAATTCCTACCCCGTGGCAGCGTTTCTCAAGCAGGCCTTTTTGCGTTATCACTTCGATGGAGCTGATAAGAATCTGCGCATCGGACGTTTTGAATTTTTCGAAGGAACGGAGACAAAGCCGAAGAATCGCGAGTTGGCATGGCTGCAGGCGAATCGCGTGGCCAATCGGCTGATCAGCAATTTCGGATTTACCGCTGCGCAGCGCAGCTTCGACGGTGTCGATGGCCACTACGGTCGAGGCACATGGGATATTACCGGGATGGCGGCACGCGCCGATCAGGGCGTCTTCAACATGAATGGCAATCCGGAGCTGAATGTCGACGCTCAATATCTGGCTTTTACAAAATACGAATGGAACCAGCATTTTCTCTGGCGTGCTTTTGCTATCGGCTATCATGACGGACGCACGGGCGTGGTGAAGACAGACAATCGCCCCCTTGCCGTGCGACAGGCGGACCACAACAATATTCGCATTGGCACCTACGGAGGAGATTTCCTGACCAGCATTCCGGCTGGGCCTGGAGAATTTGATTTGCTTGGATGGGGCGTTCTGCAAAACGGAAGCTGGGGCGTGCAGAGCCACAGTGCGAACGCTGCCGCCGTCGAAGCAGGCTATCGCTTTACGCATGTCGCTTCCACGCCGTGGTTGCGCGGAGGATGGTTTCAAAGCAGCGGCGACAACGATCCCAATGACAACCAACACAAAACATTTTTCCAGTTACTGCCGACCCCGCGGCTCTATGCGCGTCTCCCTTTCTACAACATGATGAACGGCAAGGACCAGTTTGTGCAGGTGATCGATCAACCCGCGAAGCGCCTGCAACTGCGCAGCGATATCCACTGGCTGCAACTCAGCTCGAATAAAGATTTGTGGTATCAAGGCGGCGGCGCTTTCGATAACAAGGTCTTCGGCTATGTAGGCAGGCCAAGCAATGGGTTCTCCTCGTTTGCTTCCGATGCCGATATCAGCGCAGACTGGAACGCCACGCAGAAACTGGCTGTGAATTTTTATTATGCGCATGCATGGGGGAAATCTGTTGTCTCCAGCATCTATCCCACGGGCAGCAATGCACAGTTCGGATATGTAGAGATGGTATATCGGTGGGGAGTGCCGCAAAGAGCAGCGAAATAAACCAATCTCTGTTGTAAATGGAAAAACGGCTGCATCCATGCAGGAAGCAGCCGTTTCGGTGGATCGTTTCGCGTGGTGCGTTACAGCCCGGTGTACGCCACCGTGATGATATGCGTTACTGTAGCTCCGGAGACGGTTGCCGTAGCTTTTACCTCGACAACATTGCTGAGGTTTGGCGTTGGCCCGGAAGCCGGTGGAGAAGTGGAGCTTCCACCCCCGCCGCCGCCACCACCACCGCCACCTCCGCTAGTAGCAGGGTTGCTGCTTCCGCATCCGATGGCCGCGCCTACGCATACCATGAGCAACAGAACCATCATGGACATCCATGGCGCGTGTTTCCCGAACCGTGACAGGAATTTACGCCGGCGCGCCGGCAGTCCCAGCAGGAAGAGTGCCGCAAAGGCGACGCCGCCTCCAGCAAATCGCTGCCAGGGTTGATATTGTTTCGCAGGCCGTTGTTTGAAGATGCGCGGACGCTGCAGGCTGGCATTTGTCGCAGCCGCAATCGTCAATTTCGTAGTGCTACCCGCAGCGACTGTAGCGCTGGACGCACTACCAGGAAAACTGCAAGTGATGCCCGGGTTGGATGTTGGTCCGGCACAGGTCAATGAGACAGTCCCGGTAAAGCCGTTGATGCCAATGGCCTTGATGGTGACGGGAGTGCTGCTCCCTTTGGTCAACGCGATGGTGCCCGGATTGGCCACAAGCTGGTAGTCCTGTGCCGTGCCGCCGCCGGTGGTGGTGCCACCTGTCGGCGCTGAGACGGAACCCCAGACTGCAGCCATCGCAGCTACGTCAACAGAGCCAAGACCCGTCGCCCGGTCGTAGCCTGTGCCCAGGCTGTAGCCGGACAGAACGAAATTTCCACTCGTCGTTGGATCGGCGATGCAGGAAGGTGTTCCCTGCGTGCAGACGATGGCATTGCTATTGGTCTGTGTATTCGCGCTGGGCGTCGCATCATGAAAGGCTGCCGGGACGGTCTGCGCCAACTGATATAACAGATAGTTTGCGTTGCCCACGCCACCCTTGGCAGCGGTGTAACCGTTGGCCTGATTCCACAAGGTAATCATGGCCGCAATTTGCGGAGCTGCGACCGAAGTTCCACCATAGATGCTGCCGCTGCCATTGGCATCAAAATATGGAACCTCGCCATCCGCGGTATTGACGGGATTCACGCAACTGGTCCCGGTGATATTTCCGTTGCTATCGGTTTCCTCCGTGCAGAGCACGTAACCATCGTGGTTTGGATCGGCGGACAAAGAGATATCCGGCACGTCGCGAGCGCCATCGCTGGGCACACCGGGCCCGACCTGCCAGGAAGGTTTGCCGGCAAGGTAGCTGAGACTTGTGGGAAGAACCGGCGCTGATGAAACATTCAGTAGAGGTTTGTTGGGGCTGGCATTGAAGACCTGGCTGATACCACCACCACCGGCACTTAGCTGACCATTCTCCTGCGCGAGTGCCGCATTCGGCGTGTCATTCCACGCGCCTTCAGGAATGTACGACAGGACGGAACCGTTGGTTGCACCCGTCGATGTGGTGTAATTTCCGCTCTGGTTCCAGTACTGGCCAACATTGCTGATATCGGCAACAAAGGACGTACCACCTGCCGCGGTGGTGTAGGGACTGCTACCGGGAAAATCCACCGCGAGGCCCTGCGAGGCCGCCAGCTCATTGGGATTTTGCTGTGTCGGGTCGCAGTCCGCAGAACCACTATCTCCCGCCGAGGCAACGATCGTCTGCCCCTGGGCGTTGGCCTGTTGCTCTAATTGGACAATGGCTACGATGGTTGCCTGATCCTGATCCTGCTCGCAGCCTCCATAGCTGATGCTGAGGACTGGAATCACATACTGTTTGCTGTTCACCAGCGGCGTCTGAATGGCATACTGCAGCGAATCCAAGACGCCATAATTCTGATTGTTCCCAACCGTTACATAGATAATGCTGGAGCCCTTGGCGACCGCGCCGGACCACTCAACATCCAGATCCGACTCGCCTAAATCGCCGGAAGCGGCGCCATCGGCAGCCTCACCGGTAATTGCACCGGATCCGGGGACAACCACCTGGGTGGGCAAGTTGGCGGCATTTAGACCACTGAGCGATCGAAAGGTCGCGATATCACTCATGTATTCCGTGATATCGGTCTGCCCCATGATACCGATGTACTGGCCGCTTCCAGTGACGCTCGCGTTGTAGAGCGCGGTGATGTCGTAAATCGTCTGGATATCCGCAGGGGCCAGAAAGTTATCGAGATTGCCGTTGGAGTCCTCCAGTGTGTACTCCGGGTGGTCAAGCGTCGATCCGGGCTTCCGAACCGCATGCACGGCGTGCCTCTTTATATGAGAGGGCACCATGCGGAAGTTGTTCAGGTTTCGAACTCCAGCCACCATGCCTGCGATGGCCTGTGGGAAAGACAGTTCGGTACTGTTGGCCCAGCGTGCTTTGCCGTTCAGGTTATAGCGATGCATCTCCGTGTGGAAGGCCGTCTCCACCTGCTCGGCCGTGCCGCTGAAATCAATGCGGTCGGCGCTGGCAGGAATTTGATCGATGGTAAAGCCCTGCGATTGCAACCACTTCGCTGTAGCCTGCAGATCGCTCTGGCTGACACCGTAGCGCGCGGCAAACTGGGCTGGTCTCAACCATTGATGGTATAGAGACGAACCCGGCGTCTGCTGCTGCGCCAGCAGGTTCTTCAGGTCCGCCTGCTGCGCCGCCGAGCGGCTGAAAATCAGCGACATGCCATGAATCGCGTAGGAGCCGGAGAGCGCACCCTCATCCTTGGCGATTGCGGTCAGTGGATGCATGCTGCCCTTGACCACCATCACCTGCTCAGAACGGATAGGACCAGCGATGCGGTTCTTCATCAGCACTTGTGCCTGGGAAGACGTCCCGGCGCACACGAGAAACGCTGCTGCTGCCACACTTGAGAACAACCGGAGAACGGAGGTTTTCATACAGTCTTTGACTTTCTGGAAGTGATCTATAGTTCCAACCCTGATGCTGAGTTCCTTCGTTCTATCAGCTGAAAAGTACATTCAGACACAGGGATACCTAAGTGTAGACGTACTGGACAGGATTTTGTTGCGTTTACTGTTGTCCTATGAAAAACCAAGGGCTGGTCGGTCTGTACGCCGGACCCCTGGTTTTGTTACGGGACAACGAGTTCGTGGCTCAAAGCGCCGAGTTCGTGGCTCAAAGCGCCGATTGCACCGTCAAAGATACCGTTTGCAGTGCGCGACAACGCCCCGAAAGCGATTGACATCCGTTACGTCAGAGTACGTACTTCCCGGCTTCGATAACGCGCTTGGCAACCACGCGTTTCAAGGCAATCGTATCTGCCGGTTCGTACTTCGCCAGGCGTCGCAAAATCGCCAATTGCGTGCGCAGCATGTCGCCTTCCGCCACGGCTGCAACCACGCGGCGCGCAGCCGTTTCCACCACCTCAAAGCCCTTCACGGCATAGATACGGGCCATTACGACGGCCTGGTTCGCCGAGGCGCCCGGAGTGCGATCCGCCAGCTTCTGCGCACGCAGAATGCAGGATTCCATGGCATAGACTTCGATGACCATATCAGCGATGGCCGCCATCACTTCCTGCTGCTCCGACAAAGCCTGCATATATTTTTGCGTGGCTGCTCCGGCAGCAAACAGGGTCAGCTTTTTTGCATTGGCCAGCATGCCGTATTCGTTTGCCAATTCGCCTTCACGTTCCTCGCGCGCAACCGGTCCGGCAAGCACCTCGTCCATCAATTGCTTGATCGCAGGCATTAGCGCCAGTTGCCCGCTCATTGCCCGCTTCATCAACCAACCGGTGATGATGAGGCGATTGATTTCGTTGGTGCCTTCGAAAATGCGGTTGATGCGCGAATCGCGATAGGCCCGTTCGGCGGGATACTCTTCCACATAGCCATATCCGGCGTAAATCTGCACGACGTGATCGACGACCATATCGAGCATCTCCGATCCCCACACCTTCAGGATGGAGCACTCCACGGCGTAGTCCTCGATGCGCTTCTGGATGTCGCGCGCGGCGGTCGGCGACTTCTTGTCCACATCCGCGAGCGCTGCGTCGATCATGCCCACGGTGCGATACGCCATGCTTTCTCCGGCATAGATGCCTACGGCACACTCGGCAATCTTCTCCTGGATCAAACCAAATTCCGAGATGGATTTTCCGAATGCCTTGCGTTCCTTTGCATAGTGAATGCCGTTCACGAGCGTCCCGCGCGCTCCACCCACGCAGGCAGCGCCCAGCTTGAAACGGCCAATGTTCAGGATGTTGAAGGCAATATAGTGACCTTTACCGATCTCTCCGAGCAGGTTCTCCACCGGAACTTTGCAGTCGGAGAGAATTAGCGGACATGTGGACGAGCCGCGAATTCCCAGCTTGTGCTCCTCCGCACCAATGGTCAGCCCTGGCGTGTCGCGATCCACGATGAACGCTGAAAATTTCTCGCCGTCTACCTTTGCGAACACGATATAGACATCGGCGAAGCCAGCGTTCGTGATCCACATCTTTTCGCCATTCAGGACGTAGTATTTTTTATCGGCGGAAAGTTCGGCGCGGGTGCGAATGTTCATTGCATCGGAGCCGGAGGAAGCCTCAGAGAGCGCGTATGCGCCAATCCATTCTCCAGACGCCAACTTCGGCAGATATTTCTGCTTCTGTTCCGCTGTCCCGTACCAGACGATGGGCAAGGTTCCGATGCCGACATGCGCGCTGAACGCAACAGAAAAGCTGGCATAGTGCGCAATGTGGTCCGCAACGATGGCGGAGGTGACCTTGTCCATTTCAAGGCCGCCGTATTCTTCCGGCACATCGACGCCCATCAGTCCCAGTTCCCCGGCCTTGCGCAGCAATCCCTTGGTCACACTAAATTTCTTGGCTTCGATTTCGTCGGCAACAGGAACCACTTCGTTCCTGGCAAATTCGAAAGCTGTTTGCGCAATCTGCCGCTGCTCCTCGCTGAAGTCCTCTGGCGTAAATATTTCTGCGGGCAACCGTTCTTCGATCAAAAAGCTGCCGCCATTGACCTTCTTCATCGCTATATCTGTGGCCGTCACCGTTGCCATCTCATCGCTCCTTTTTGGACTTCATGACGCAGTTTGCATTCCGGTTAAGCGACATTCTCGAAGATTCCCGCTGCTCCCATGCCGCCGCCCACACACATGGTCACAATGCCATAACGAACGTTGCGCCGTTGCATCTCATGCAGCAAGGTTGCCGTCAGCTTGGCTCCGGTGCAGCCCAGGGGGTGACCCAGAGCGATTGCTCCCCCGTTCACATTAATAATTTCCGGATTGAGTCCAAGTTGTTGGATCACGGCCAGCGACTGCGCGGCGAAGGCCTCGTTCAATTCGATCAAGCCAATATCCTCCAGCTTGAGTCCCGCCAGTTTAAGCGCCTTCGGGACCGCGTAGACCGGGCCCAGGCCCATCTCCTCCGGCGAGCATCCGGCTGTGGCGAACGCAATAAAACGCGCCAGAGGGCGAATCCCCAATACTTTCGCGCGTTCCTCGGACATGACGACCGCTGCCGCCGCACCGTCGGAGGTCTGCGAAGAATTTCCCGCCGTCACTGTACCTTTTGCATGAAATGCCGGCTTTAACGCGGCCAGGGCTTCCAGTGATGTGTCAGCGCGCGGACCCTCATCTATATGGAACTGTATCTCTCGCGTTGCTGGCTTGGTTGCTTTTCCACTTATCGAGGTATTTGTAACTGTGATGGGTACAATTTCTTCGTCAAATTTTTTATTCTGGATGGCCGCCAATGCTTTGCGATGACTGTTCAGCGAAAACGCATCTGCCTGCGGACGCGCGATTCCATACTTCTGCGCGACGCGTTCTGCCGTCAGGCCCATGGAGAGATACGCTCCGGGCGCGTGTTCGACAAGCCACGGGTTTGCCGAAATTTTATTTCCGCCCATCGGCACCATGCTCATACTTTCCACACCGCCAGCCACGACCACCTCGGCTCCTCCTCCGCGAATGCGCTCCGCAGCCAATGCGATGGCTTGCAACCCGGAAGCACAGAAGCGATTGACGGTCATGGCAGAAGTTTCCACCGGCAATCCGCACCGCAGCGCAGCAATGCGCGCTACGTTCATGCCCTGTTCCGCCTCCGGCATGGCGCAACCGAGAATCACATCTTCAATCTCTGCCCGGTCCAACTGCGGAAGCTCCGCAAGAACGCCCTCCATTGCGGCTGCGGCCAGATCGTCCGGTCGCATCGAGCGTAGTGTTCCCTTTGGGGCCTTCCCTACAGCCGTTCGCATGGCGCCTGTTATGACGACTTCCCGCATATCATCCTCTCGCTCTCTGGCCTTACACATGCTGGAGTTAATTGCGCAGCGGCTTGCCGGTTTTCAACGTAAAGGCGATCCGCTCCTGCGTCTTCTTTTCCCCGCACAAAGTGAGAAAGGCTTCCCGCTCCAGATCCAATAGATATTGCTCGCTTACCAGCGTTCCAGCAGTAATTTTGCCGCCACAGAGAATATGCGCCACATGATTCGCCACCTTCACGTCATGGTCGCTGATGAACTCTCCCTGGCGCATCAGATAGACACCGAGCAGCAGCGTCGCCAGCACGTTTTCTCCCGGAGCTGCAATATCTGTTCGCGGTACCGGCGGCGCATATCCCGTATCGGCAATCGAACGCGCCAGTGATTTTGCATCCAGCAAAAGCCGGTCGCGATGCATCGTCATTTCGTCGCTCTCACTCAAAAATCCCAACGTATGCGCTTCTGTAACCGATGTAGATACTTTTGCCATGGCGATGGTCTCGAATGCCTTCTTCATCGCTTCCATGACTTCCACCGATTCCCCTCGGCCATCGGGACGAATGCTTTGCGCTGTGTTGACGGCGCGCAAAGTCATTTCCTTGCATCCGCCGCCGCCGGGTACCAGCCCGACTCCTGTTTCTACCAATCCCATGTACAACTCTGCGTGGGCCTGCCGCCGCGCTGCGTGCAGGCTGATCTCCGTGCCGCCACCCAAACACATGCCATAGGGAGCAACGACCACGGGACGCGGGCAGAATTTCACAGCGGCAGTCATCCCCTGAAACGAACGAATTTCAAGATCGATGTCGTCCCACTCTTCTTCCTGCATGGCAAGCAGCAATTGCATGATGTTGGCGCCGACAGAGAAGTTTGTTGCATCGCCGCTGATAACGAACGCTTCAAAGTTTGCTACCGTGTCGCTATCGGGACGCAATGTCTGTGTGATGAAGCGAACAATATCGCCACCAATGGCATTCATCTTGGTGTGAAATTCAATGACAGCGATGCCATCGCCAAGATCGATCAAGGATGCTCCCGGATTCTTTTTGACGACGCCATGGGCACGCTTCATGATGTCCACGCTGGCGACGCCTTCGGGTTGCACAATAGGCCGATACTCCCCGCTGAGAATGTCGAAGAAAAGCCTGCCCGACGGCGCGCTTGCGTCCTGCCGGTACCAATGCGTATGGCCAGCCGCCAGCAACCGCTCGACATTCGGCGCAATCGGCTTGCCCTCGGCGCGCATCTTCTCCACGGTTTCTCGAACGCCAGCGGCATCCCACATCTCAAAAGGCCCAAGTTCCCAGTTGAAGCCGGTTTTCATGGCGCGATCGATGCCAACAATGTCGTCCGATATTTCCGGAATGCGATGGGCCGCATACGTCCACAACTCTGTGAGCATTGGCGAGTAGAAGGCCGCGGCCTTGTCCTTGCGTGGATCGCCAGCCAGCAACATGCGGATGCGTTCCCCAAGCTGTTCCGCGTTTTTCGCCATCTCCAGCGCTGGAAACTTTGGCCTTGCAGCCAAACGATATTCCAGCGTCTTCCAGTCGAGCGCCTGCCGAATCTCGTTGCCTTCAACGTCCTTTTGCTTCCGGTAAAATCCCTGCTTTGTCTTGTCGCCCAGCCATTTGCGTTCCAGCAGTGTCTGGATGACTGCCGGCAATTGCACATCGACACGCTCGTCGCCGATTTTCTCTGCCTGCGCCGCAAAGTTCTTCGCCACGTGACCGAGCACGTCGATGCCAACCATGTCCGCCAATCGAAATGTGCCGGTCTTCGGCCAGCCAATAATGGCCCCTGTCAGAGCATCGACGTCTTCGATCGACAAATCCTGCTGCTGCATCAGGCGCACCGTATTCAACATGGCAAAGGTGCCGATGCGATTGGCGATAAAGTTGGGCGTGTCCTTGGCGCGCACCACGGTTTTGCCCAGCCGCTTGTCGGCAAACTCCGCAATACGGTCGATGAGCGCCGGATCGGCCTCCGGCGTGGGAATGATTTCCAGCAGGCGCATGTACCGTGGCGGATTAAAAAAATGCGTTCCAAACCAGCGGCTGCGAAACTCCGGCGGCATGTGCGCGGCGATGCTGGCTATGGGAAGTCCGCTGGTATTGGTCGTGACCATGGCATCGGGATGGCAGTGCGGCGCAATTTTCTGTAACAGCGATTGTTTGATCTCCAGATTTTCTGCAACGGCCTCAATCACCCAATCGCAGTCACGCAGGAATTCCAGATGATCCTCAAAGTTGCCGACGGTGATGAACTTTGCCAGGGAGGGATCGAAGAGCGCTGCGGGTTTTGCTTTCCTGAGAGCATTGAGGGCGGCGGTCGCAATCTGGTTGCGCGCGGTTGTATCTCCGGCAAGTGTGTCGGGGGGCACAATGTCCAACAGCACAACCGGAAGACCCGCGTTAGCCAGGTGCGCGGCAATGCGCGATCCCATGACTCCAGCGCCTAAAACGGCCACTTTGCGCAGCAGACGCTGCCGAACGTGCCGGGAGTCCGCCCGGTCTTCCCTGCGCAATTCCCCTGTTTCCAGCGATGCCATAGGACAACGTCTCCGGTACATCTATCCACGAGAAAACTGTACTGAATGGTCATTCATTCGGTCAAGGGCCTTGATTTTCAATAGAATCGAGCAACGACCTTCTCGCCCCGAGCGCAACAATTGACTTCTCCAGCAACAGCGTTTAGTTTCAGCTTTTCAGCACTCGTGGCCCCCGGCTGCGGGCACTCCCTGGTTCGAACCGCTCAATATCAACCCGCAGCGAGGATTCCATCGCAATGAAGACCCTGTTTCGCCGCATCCTGCCAACCATCCTGGCTGGGATTTGTACTGCTTGCCTGCTCCACGCACAAGATCTGACAAGTTTTGAGAAACGCGTGACCGTCAAAGTGCTCCCCAATGGCTTGACGTTGATTCTGTGCGAGCGTCCGGGGGCACCCGTCTTCAGCTATTTCACGATCGTCGATGCAGGCAGCGTCCAGGACCCGGGCGGAGAATCCGGTCTGGCGCACATGTTTGAGCATCTGGCCTTCAAGGGAACAAAAGACATTGGCACCACCAACTATCCGGCAGAAAAAGTCGCGCTGGCCAAGGTGGAGATAGCCTATGCCGCCTACGATGCCGAATTTCGCAAGCGCGTGGGACGCGACCCGGCGAAGCTGAAGGCGCTGAAAGCGCAGTTCGACGCTGCGACCGCTGCCGCCGAAAAATATGTGATTCCCAACCAGTTCACGGAGATTGCCGAGCAGAATGGCGCGGTCGGCATCAATGCCAGCACCTCGATGGATGACACGGAATATTTCTGGAGCATGCCGATCAACCGGTTGCAGTTGTGGGCCTACATGGAGAGCGATCGCATCGCCAATCCTGTGCCGCGCGAATTCTATAAGGAGCGCAGCGTTGTGATGGAGGAGCGGCGCATGCGCACCGATTCCGATCCGATGGGCTATATGGAGGAGCAGTTTCTTGCCGCCGCCTATGTCGCCCATCCCTACGGACGGCCAGGCCTCGGCTGGGAATCGGAGATCAGCCAGGTAAGCGCGACCGAAGCCGCAGCGTTCCACAAAAAGTATTATGTTCCGGCCAACATCGTGATCGCCGTGGTTGGCGACATTGATCCAACGACGGCGCTCCCGATGCTGGAAAAATATTTTGGCCCGATACCGGCTGGCCCGAAACCGGAACCTATCGCCACTATAGAGCCACAACAGCACTCCGAGCGCTCGGTGGTGCTGCGCGAAGCGACGCAACCTATCTATATGGAGGGCTACCACCGGCCCGATTATCTCGACAAGGACGATTCCGTCTACGACGCCATCAGCGACATTTTGTCGAATGGCCGCACGTCGCGTCTCTATCGCAGCCTGGTTCGAGACCAGAAGATCGCCGCGGATGCAGAGGGCTTCAGCGGATATCCCGGGGATAAATATCCAAATTTATTTACTCTCTACGCTGTCCCCACTCCGGGCCATACGCCGCAGGAAATGCGTACTGCGATTCATCAACAGATCGACCTGCTGAAGACGCAGGATGTCACCGACGACGAGTTGGCCATGTTCAAAACGCGTGCACGCGTCGATATTCTCCGCAGCCTGGGCAGCAATCAAGGACTGGCAGAGGAACTGGCTACCTATCAATTGCGATACGGCGACTGGCGCATGCTCTTCAAACAACTGGACGCGATCAACGCCGTCACCAAAGCCGATATCCGCCGCGTATCCAATCAGATTTTCAAGGCGAGCAATCGCACCTACGCGATGATTGAGTTTCAACCTCCGGCAACGCAGCACCCGCAAGCGGACCCATCCAAACAACAATCCAGCCAGCCTACGCACGGAGGTGGCCGCTAATGTTGCACTTCACACGGAAATACGCAACGGCCATTGCCGGACTTGCAATCTTCCTTGGACTGTCCTTCGCGAGCAGCACTGCACAGACAGCAACAGCGTCCCCGGCGACAACAGATCACAGCACAACACAACGCGCGACGGAACAGGTGCAGCCGTGGAAGAAAATTCCAATTCCGCCCTTGCCTGCGTTTCATCCGGAACACCCCAGGCGCATTGTGCTGGATAACGGCATGACGATTTTTCTGGAAGAAGACCACGAACTGCCGTTTATCGAGGGATTCGTCGTCATCCGTGGAGGCTCCCGCGATGAGCCGGCATCTAAAGTTGGCCTTATCGATCTATACGGCCAGGCATGGCGGACCAGCGGCACGGCCAAGATGACCGGGGACCAGATGGACGACATTCTGGAAGCCAAGGCTGCAAAAATCGAAACCGATGGCGACACGGACTCCACCTCGCTGTCGTGGTCTTGCCTCAAGGGAGATTTCGATCAGGTCTTCGGCATGGCCGTCGATCTACTCAAGAATCCGCAGTTCCGCGCCGAGGATCTGGAACTTGCCCAGCAGCAGGAGGAGACCGGCATCATCCGCCGCAACGATGACGTGGACCAGATCGCAGAGCGCGAAGCGGTGCAGCTCGCGTACGGGAAAAACAATCCATACGCACGTATACCGGAGTTTGCCACGGTCCAGGCCGTCACGCTCGCAGACCTGCAGCAATGGCACACGAGAACAGCCACACCCAACAATATGATTGTCGGTATCACCGGTGACTTCAACAGCGCCGAGATGGAAGCCAAGCTGCGTGCGGCTTTCGCTTCGATGCCGCGCGGTGACGCATTCAAATCTGCACCGATCGCGTTTTCCGGCCCCACTCCCGGCGTGTATTTTGTGCAGAAGAGCGACGTCAATCAGAGCAATATCTGGCTGGTTGGCCTGGGCACGGAACGCAGCAATCCGGATTACTACGCGCTCAGCGTGATGAATGAAATCTTCAGCGGCGGCTTCAGTTCGCGGCTCTTTCAGGTCGTCCGTACGCGGCTCGGATTGGCTTACTCCGTCGATGGGGCCTATGGCGCGAGCTATGACCATCCCGGCGTTTTCTACGTCACTGCGGGTACAAAAAGTTCCAGCACCGTGGAGGCGACCGAGGCCATGCTGCAACAGGTTCGCGATCTGAAAATTGATCCACCCACGGAAAGCGAGTTGCGCAAAGCTAAAGATCAGCTGCTCAACTCGTACATCTTCCACTACGATTCGAAGTCCAAGATTTTGCGCGAACAGGCAAATCTGGACTTCTATAACTACCCATCCGATTTCATTGAGAAGTACCGCACCGGCATCGAGAAGGTCACCGCAGCCGACGTCACCCGGGTGGCGCGAAAATATATCGACGCCAACAAACTTGCGATTCTTGTTGTCGGGAACGGAGCCCAGTTCGGAACACCGCTGTCGAAGCTTGGCCCCGTCAAGACACTCGACATTGCGATTCCATTGCCTGCTGGAATGCAGGGACACTGAACCAGGCGGCGGCGAACGAAATTAACGCGCTTGCGTGCCTGTGCTGGCTGCGCGCAACACAGGTCGCTTCAGGCTACTTCTTGGCCTCATCAAACTTCAGCGATGCGGAGTTGATGCAATAGCGCAACCCAGTGGGCTTGGGGCCGTCGTCGAAGACGTGGCCCAAATGCGCTCCACAATTGGCGCACTCCACTTCAATCCGCCGCATGCCGTGACTTGTGTCCTCTTTTGCAGTCACCGCAGTGGGCGTCGCAGGCAGCCAGAAACTAGGCCAGCCAGAGCCAGATTCAAATTTCGTGTCCGATTGAAACAGCTCCGCATCACAGCAGATGCAGCGATATTTCCCATCCGCATGATTGCGGTAGAGAGCGCCGGAAAATGCCGGCTCGGTTCCCTTTTGCCGCGTCACATAATATTGCTCTGGAGATAACTTCTCGCGCCACTCGGCATCGCTGACTGGATTTTTTTCTGCGGCGCTGCCGCTCTTTTCATTTTCGGTCATCGCATCCTCCAACCTTGCAGAGTACGGCAAAGCAGGCGGCAGCTCAATAGCAGCTTGCAGCGCCGCGGTGAGCTGAATTTCTAAAACGCGCGGGTCGATTAGCCATGCCACCGCTAAAATAACGCCAACCGCCGGCAAAGTTTGGCAGGGAGAGAAGTGGTTGATATACTTCAAGAAGAGCCGCCGGTCACAGCAAGAATTCTGCAGGAATCGGCAGCCGTTTGTACCCTCCTGGAGTTCACTCCAAGGCCAGATAGCTCAGTGGTAGAGCGCGGCCCTGAAAAGGCCGGCGTCGGCGGTTCGATCCCGTCTCTGGCCACCATTTTGACCAATTGCTGATTCTTAACTGAGCGGCCTTATCGCCGGGCCCCTGGCATAGTCCCCATCGCGATCGATGTTGGAGGGTGCAAGCCGCGAGACGCTCCGGGAAATACCCTATGGGTTATGGGTTGACCGGCGTCAGTCCGAGGGCCCGTACATATCCAGCATTCATGCGAGTGTTTGCAAACTGAATTTTTCTGAGCAGATCGTCAAAAGCTTCCTGTGACTCCTGAACAGAAGGCCGCGCGGCAATGCGCTTTTCTGCGTTGCCTGTTCCGCTGGGTAATTTAGCGAACGCGATAATAGCATCCCAATGCACGGGCCGGTCGAAGGTCACGACGGATGAGGTTGCGTCCATCTTTTTATACGGCCAGAAACACCAGCCGACGTGATTCGCTTCCAGCGTTTTGGTGAAAGCGGCGATCCATTGGTCATTGTTTTCGCCCGACTCACCAAGCCAGATAGGAACGTGGTATCGATCGCGGAAATCGAGATACTGTTGAATGACACTGACGTCAGTCGGCGTCCAGTATTTGTGAAAGGTATACATGACGTTGGAATCGAATGGTTTACCAAAAACCTTAAAGTTGCTGTCCCATTGCGCACCGCCGAGAATGACGACGTGGTTTGGATCGACCTGGCGAATTCCTGCGACAATTTTTCGGTACATTGGCTCCAGGTCTTTGTTGTACTGCTGCAATTGCGGATATTGCGGGATGGGTTCGTTCAGCAGGTCGTATCCGAGAATGACCGGCTCGTTGCGGTAGTGAGCGGCAATTCTGCGCCAGATGGCGACGGTGTGCTCCTGAGCCTGCGGACTGCTGTAAAGCCACGGATAGCCCCAACTGTCGTCGATGTTTGTGCCGGTCTGGCCGCCCGGCGCGCAGTGCATATCGAGGATGATATACATGTCGTCTTTGCGCGCCCACTGCACCAGCCTGTCCAGCAGGCGGAAGCCTTCGGCATTGTCGCTGTCAAAAAACTTCCAATGCAACGGCACCCGTACGGAATTGAATCCGCTCCTGCTGAGCAGGTCGATATCCGATTCTGTAATGTAGTTCAGGCGCCACTGCTTCCAAAAAGCTGCGGATTTCTCCGGCCCGATCAATTCGTTGGTCAGCGCTTCAATCTCGCGCGGCGATTGCGGTCCGCCATCCAGGTCGAACATGTAGCCTTCGGGTTCAAACCAGTTTCCCAGGTTGATGCCGCGCAGCATCAAGGGTCGTCCCTGCGCGTCAACCAGGTTCGAGCCCTGGGTGTGTACAAAGCCCCGCTGCGCTAAAAGTGCAGGAGACATCAGAAAGAGCAGCAGGAAGCAGAGAACTGTTTTTTTGGCCGGGATCATCATAGCGATGGAAGTAATATTACAGCGCCTGGATTCCATTTTCTGAACCTATCGTGATCTATCGTGGCGGTTCAATCAAAACAAGCGCATTCTCCGATAGATGCAGATCCAAATGATCTCCATCCAATTTTCTTTGGGCAGGCGCAGGTAGAGCCGATTTTTTGTTTAGAAGCTGAACCGCGCCTGAACATCCAGCGTGCGAGAACCCAGGGCTGCCTGTGCCTGTCCAAAAGAAGGATTGCTGGTGACACCATCATTGCTAATGGCGGTGTTGATTTGTGCCGAATCCAGGTTCACGGTATTGAACAGGTTGAAGACATCGACGCGGATTTCGAAGTTGGCACTCTCGCCCAGGACCGGCATTCTGGGGAACCCGAAGGCCTTCGTCAGAGTCGCATCGACATCCCGGTAATTCGGGCCATCGAGGAAGTTCCGCGCCACTCCCGGAGCTTGCGGCGGTGGCGTTGTCGCCGGGAAGTTATTTGTAACTGTGGTATACGTTGGCACTGTGAAATATGCCAGCGCGCCGCCGGAATAATTCTTGTTAAAGGCGCTCTGGTTGGCCCCTACGGGACCCGACTCGAAAGCCCGGTTGCTGGTGTCGTGCCCTGCGGCACCCTTATAGGCGGCTGGCCGTAAAGAACCGTAGCCGCTACCCTGATAGTAGAGATTGCCTCCGGCAATATTGGAGTACGTCGGCGTCCACGGGAAACCAGTATGGACGTTATAAATCCCGCTGAGCGACCATCCCCCTGCTACCTTTTCTATCCAGCCGTGGCTGCCGTGGAAGAAAACCGGCTGCCATAGGCCGTAGAGCTTGAAGGCATTCTGCACGTTATAGTCGGACCGTCCCCAGGCCAGCTTTGGGTTGTAAGGATATGGATCTTCATAGTACGGTTGCGAACCGTCATCCATGCTCTTGGACCAGGTATAGTCCGCGTCGGCGAGAAACGTGTGAGAGAACTCGTGCTTCAGGCCAACCAGCATTGCGTTGTAGCTGGAATTGCCTTCGTTGCCGTAATAATCCACGCTGTTCACGGTTGGATTGAGGGGAATGCCATAGGCTGCGCCAAGAACGTTCGCGTTGTATTGCGTGATGATGTGACGTCCGATACTTCCCTGATAGCCAAGCGTTGCCACCCACTGCTGCCCTATCTGGTACTGCGTACCCAGGGAATAATGATAGGAATACATGGTGGGCAGGTTCGCCGGGAATCCAGTGACCCCGACCTGGCCCGTCGTAGGCAGGTTGTTCGAGTTAAATTTGACGATGGTATTCCGATTCGGAGGATAACCGAAGAGCGAGTGCACATCGCTGGGGATCTGATAGACGATGCCTGGACTGATCTGCGTGGGCGATACGCTGGAGAAGTTCGGCGTGACGACGCTGGGCGGGTTGCTCCCTCCGTTGGCCGAGATCGCGATCTCTTCCTCGTCGTAATTCATTCCAAATCCGCCCCGTACCACAAACTTGCCCTGGTTCGCGGCAGGACTCCAGGCGAAGCCTACTTCCGGCCCGAAGTTTCCTTTCTGCGCCGTATAAAGATTGCCGCCTACTCGTAGCCGTATATCGTTGAACATCGCGTTGCCGGTGCCGAGTTGAAGCACACTCAGGTTCTGGTCTTTGGATGAGAACGGTCCGAAGTAGGAATAGCGTAGTCCGAGGTTGATTGTCAGGTTGGGTCGGATCTTGTAGTCATCCTGCACAAAGAAGCCCCAGAGGTCTTCCCGGTCGTCCTGCCGGTTTGCCGTCGGTACACCGGTCAAGGGATCGAACGTTCCTCCCTCCGACTCGGGAGCATCGTTGAGGAAGTCCCACACATTGTAAAAACCGAAGGAAGGTACGGCAGCATACGGCGCCTCATTCAGGTAGTACAGCCGGGTCACGCCGCCGCCGAAGCTGATATTGTGCGGACCGGCCACCTTGGTCATGACATCTTCGTAACTATAGGTCCACTGATCGAAAACGCTGGGTCCAGGAGCGCCAAAATCGCTGAAGCTGGTTAAGTTGCCGATCTGAGGAATGCTGTCGGACGGCAGCCCGAAAGGTTCCTGCGGATTCGTTTCGATCTCATTCCAACGCCAGCCCGCTGCGTTGAAGCGTGCTTCGTTTACGAGCGTGGGTGAAAACGTGTGATCCCACAAACCTGCGAAGGCATCGTTAATGGAAGAGTGATGATAGAGGTTATATGCGCGGACCGGGCCGTTGTAATCAGTGGTGTCCTCGGGAACCCAATAGATGGTGAAGGTAAGCCGATCCTTGCCGGTAACATTCGCATCCATGCGCCCGTTGTATTGGGCTTCCGTGACGGTGTTTGGATTGAGCGTCGTGTAATCCCCAATGTCGGCAATCCCATCCAGTCCGCTGCCGACTCCGGGCTGTCCGCCGCTCACGTAGGTGAAATCCTGTGTTCCCAATGCCGACTTCAGCGGAGAGCCGATATCCAGGCCCTTACCGGGAATGGTGCGGCAGTTGGTGCCTTCAACCAGACCGATATTCACACATTTGGCGGCAATTTGACCGGCGGAGCTGACTGCCGCTCCGGGAAACGTAAGATACTTCGCAGCGATGCTGCCGGCGGGCGCCATCGTATCGAACTCCGATGTGTCATACCAGCCAGTAGCGGTCGAGGAAGTATTGTTCCGCAAGGTTTCATAATTGAAAAATGCGAAGATTTTGTTCTTCCAGATAGGGCCACCCACGCTGCCGCCAAACTGATTGAACCGGCTTTCGTCTCGCAGCAAACCTCTATCTGCCGCCGTGCCAGGTTCTACAGAGCTTGGTCCGTTGTATGCCTGGTAGGCATTCAGTCCGGGACGATCGGCCTTGAAGAAGAGACTGCCATGGACATCGTTCGTTCCAGATTTGGTGGTGACCTGTATTTGCGCGGCGCTGAAGCGTCCGTTTTCCGCATTGTAGCTATTGGAAATTATTTTCACGTCCTCAATGGAATCCTCGCTGGGAGTGATCACCGTACTTCCTCCCCACACGGCGCTGACGGTGCTGATGCCATCGATCGAGATGCCGTTTGCCTCATTGTGTCCGCCATTGGCAATGATCTGAGGCGCGTTCTCTGTCTTAAAGATGCCATCTGTGGCACCGGTTGCATCCGAGTTGGAACCAGGCAGACTGTACGAACCACCCCCTGAACCTTGCGAGCCGTCTCCAAAGACGCCGGGAGCCAATTGCGCAAGCTGAAAGACATCGCGGCCAAAGGACGGTAGATGCTGGATCTCGTTGCTGCTGATGGTTCCACTAATGGTGGCTGTCTCCGTATCCAGCAGGGGCGTACTTGCTCCTGAAACCGTCACGGATTGAGAAGACTCTCCAATCTCGAGTTGCACGTTCAAGGCATTTGCCTGCTCTGGAATGATCTGGACATCGCTGAGGGTCTTCTTCTTAAACCCCTGTCTCTCGACGGTCAGTGTGAAGTGGCTCGGCGGAAGAGCATTGAAGGTGTAAATGCCGCTGTTGGAAGTGGTGCTCGTCTGTACGTGGTTCGTCGCATTGTCAGTCAGCGTGACCGTCGCGCCCGGCACAACGGCCCCGGTGGGATCGGTGACCACGCCCTGAATGGAAGCGCGATATTGCGCATATCCCAGCGTAGACAAAGAGCATGCAATGGCGATTAGCATAAGCCCGCGAATAAAAATTTGCCGGGATGAGCGAGTTGCCATGCTCTTGAGGAATTGAGCACTCACACGATTGATGTGCATTCACCACCTCGAAATTCGTTCGTTATGTTTCAAATCCAGAACAGATCTTTAGCCTGCCTAAAGGAGAAAGCAGCCAGCCTGTTTCACATGGAATCGATTTGCGCAATCGATTGTGCGGCGATAGAATCCTTGCACTTGACAGCAACGATTGTCAAGCATGCGAAGTTGTTGCCATTGACGCGCCAAAAATTTGCCGCAATTATGATCCACTACCGAATGGAGCCAGAAATCTTCGCCTATGCATAGTCCAAAAGATTTTGCAGAACCTCTTACACTGAACTGCAACTACGTATTACGACAGACCTACAAAATTGCCTCCGGCATTGCGATCCTGTTCCTGTTGATCGCGATCCCGATTTTTTCGCAGGTCATATCTGGCGACCAAAACTATTCCCAGCAGATGTTTTTTGAAAACAGCCTGTCTCCGGGCAACTATTTCTACAGCGAAGGCAAACCTTCCGGTTCCAGCACGCTGACACTGATAGCCGGTAAACTGCCCATCGAAACAACCACCTTCATCAGCGGCCCGAATGCGCTGAAACTGCAATGGGATTCGATGCCGCAAGGTGGCTGGGAGGCGACGCTGCACCTGTATGAATGGCGCGATCGATATATTGATTTTCCAGGAAAAAATCTCTACCTGTGGTTCGATGCACCGAAGGGCATGAGCGCAGAATCTCTGCCCCGGATCGTCTTGCAGGACACGGCGGGTGATTTCACGCAGCCTCTGCCGCTATCGAATTTTTCCCGTGACCTGAAGGACGGGCAATGGACACGGATTCGCATTCCTCTCAACGCATTTGCTACGGCTTCGGTTCATCCTTTCCAACCACGCCGCACCAATACGATTGTCTTTGTACAAGGCATCGCAGACAAAATTTCCCACACGCTCTTAATCGATGACATCCGAATCGAGAATGCCACTTCTCCCGAGCAGCACAAATTACCTACGGTGCAGGGGGTTCGTGCGGAAGGATACGAACGGCATATCGACATCTCATGGAGGCCCATTCAGGATCCGGATTTTGATCAATATGTAATCTCTCGTTCCATCGGTGGAAAACCCTTTCAACCGATCGGCGTGCAAAGACCCGGGGTGAATCGTTATGCGGATTATCTGGGTGACCCGCATATAACGGCCTCGTACAAGGTGTCCGCACGTACATCCTCTCTTCAGGAATCCTCCCTGTCTGCCGCCGCTACGGCAAGCACGCATCCCATGACGGACGATGAACTTCTGACTATGGTGCAGAAAGCCTCGTTCCGCTATTACTGGGAAGGCGCGGAACCACACTCCGGAATGACGCGGGAAGATATGCCCGGTAACGATGACATCGTCGCCACCGGTGCGAGCGGATTCGGCATCATGGCGCTAGTCGTCGGAGTAGATCGCGGTTTTATCACTCGTCAACAAGGGATTGATCGTCTTCTGCAGATTACGAGCTTCCTGCAGAGGGCGAACCGATATCACGGCGCATGGCCGCACTTCATGAGCGGCAGCACAGGACATCGGTTGCCTGTCTTCGGCATGTTCGACAACGGCGCGGATCTGGTGGAGACTTCCTTTTTGATGGAAGGCTTGTTGACGGCCCGCCAATATTTCAAAGGCGACAGCGCACAGGAAAAAGAACTGTATGCGAGGATCACGGATCTCTGGCAAGGGGTAGATTGGGAGTGGTTTCGCGCGACACCCAAGCGGCAAGCGCTCTATTGGCATTGGTCTCCAGAGTATTCCTGGTACATTGCCAATCGGCTGACCGGTTGGAATGAAGTCATGATCACGTATCTGCTCGCCATCGCTTCGCCCACGCATGGAGTACCGGCAAGCCTATATTACACGGGCTGGGCAGGCGAAGGCGTCCACAGCCAGTATGTGAATGGCAAGACCTACTATGGAATCAAGCTGGATGTTGGCACTGGGACGGGTGGTCCGCTTTTCTTCACGGACTATTCGTACATGGGATTTGATCCTCGCGGAAAGCGCGATAAGTACGCCGACTATTTTGAGAACAATCGCAACCAGGCGTTGATCAATCAGGCCTACTGCATCCAGGATCCCAACCATTGGAAGGGTCTGGGCCAAAATAGCTGGGGCATCACTGCGGTCGATGGCCCGCAAGGATATGTGCCCTATGAGGCAACGGCAAATCTGGACGACGGCACCATAGCACCGACCGGGGCCATCAGCGCCTATGCCTACACACCGGAGGCTTCATTGCTGGCGCTCAAACATTTTTATCGTGACCTGGGCGCACAGGTATGGAGCATCTATGGATTCCGGGACGCATTCAACCTGCAGCAAAATTGGTATTCAGGAATTACTATGGGCCTCAACCAGGCGCCCATGGTCGTTATGATCGAAAACCATCGCACCGGATTGATATGGAGAAACTTCATGGCCAATCCGGAGATCACTTCCATGCTTCAGCGCATTGGCTTTCAAAACGACAACTCCCAGACAACGAATGAGAAAGGCGTCGACGGTTTAGCTATGAGTGCGAAGCCGCACCGATAGAACATAATTCAGGCTTAGCAGGAGCATAAGGAATGCGGCGAGTAATGGCACACTCAAACCCCATTGCAGCGAATGACGATAGGTTGAAACAATTCCCGTGATCCACGGTAGAACAGCACCACCCGTACCACAGATGGCAAATACCAGGCCCACGCTGCGGGACCGATCTGCATGGGAAAGGAAAAAAGAAAGGCTGAGTGGGAAAACCGGGGCAAGCGTCAAACCCGCCAGGCTGCCGGCGATGGCAACGCCGAGAAAGGATTGCGCTGTAAGGAGAAGACATATCGCCGCGACAGAAAGTCCAACAGCAGCGGGCTGCAGTACGGTTTCCGGAATTTTTTTGAGTAACAACGGAGAAATGCCACGCCCGACAAGCAAGGCTAGCCAGAAAAATGAACTGGCTGAAATTGCGAAAGCTCCAACAACCGACGCATGGGGCAGGCGACTAGCCAAAGTACTCAGCCAGCCACCTAATGTAGTTTCTACCCCAACATAAAGAAATAGTAGTACCGCGAAATAAATGATGAAGAACTTTAAAGACGCCGGTCTCGTATCCCTTTGTGACACTTCCTCCGTAACAATTTGTAGATAGCTTTTCGAATAGATACCAATCAAAATGGCGAGACCAACATACAAAATCGATAGCAGGCTAAGAAACCTATTCAATACATGGCCTACAACAAACGTGGCCGCCAAGAGCGGGCAAATCGTCGCGCCCAGGCTCCAGGAAAAATTCAGCCAGGAAAGCGCCTCGCTTCTCTTATCCCCGGCAACACGGCTCACCGTTAGATTGATGCCGGTCAAGACCAGGCCGACGCCCAGTCCATATGCGAACGTTATAGGTACCGCGCTATGGACGGAAGCAAACACCAGCAGGACAAGCCCGGAGGCAGCGAGGATGAAACCCGTGATCGCGCTTCGCACGGGATGGATTCCGGCAAGTAACCCGCCTAAGGCAGAGCCAAGAAACTGGGCCGTAAAGAGAGACCCCGCATGGGCATCGCTCATGCTCCATCGGTGGGAAAGTGCCGGCAGAATCGGCCCAAGAATGGTTGTTCCAATACCAATAAAAACAAATGCTATGTTCAGTAAGAGCAGGCCTGATTTTTTACTAAGACCATAAGTCATATTTTTTGGCCGAACACAATGTTTCTCTTGCAGATTTTGTAATACGCAGGTTACGCACTACCTGCTTATAGATTTTCAGGATTGGAAGATGCCTTGTCTAAGGTAACCCTAGAACGAAAGTTACCACAATTCGAGCAAGCTCTCCGCGCGGGTCAGTCTTCTGTAAGCCTGAAAGAGCTGGCGGCCTACCTTGGCCTGTCGCAAACAACCGTGTCGAGGGTGATCAATCGTACTCCCGCTGCCAATCGCATTCCAGAATCAACACAGCAGCGCGTTTTCGAAGCAGCAGCCCAATTGAAATACAAGGCAAATATCTTTGCGCGCAGCTTGCGCAACAAAAAGAGCTTTACCGTCGGAGTCATGGTTCCGGAAATAAGCGAGGGCTATTCCACGATGGTGTTGAGTGGAATAGAAGATACATTGTTACAGGATGGATTTTTTTATTTTGTTGTCAGCCATCGTCATCGTCCCGACCTACTTGCAGGCTATCCGCAACTACTGCTTTCGCGGGCCGTGGAAGGGATGATCGCAATCGACACGCAGATTCAGGAACAGCTTCCAGTGCCGGTCATCGCAATATCCGGGCACAGACATCACGAAGGCGTTATCAATATCCAGGTCGACCATACAAAGGCTGTTCGCATGGCGCTCGAGCACTTGTATAAGCTGGGGCATCGAAAAATCGCCTACATTAAAGGGCAGGTCTTCAGTTCGGATACGAAGCTTCGATGGAAAGCGATCTGCGATGTATCTTCTCTTTTGAATATTCCGGTTGACCCACAACTGACGGTCCAGTTAGAAGATCCTTCGCCGGGCCCCGAACCCGGTCATGCCGCGACGCGCAAATTGTTAGATAGAGGCAAGAAATTTACTGCTATCTTTGCTTTTAACGATCTTTCCGCTATTGGCGCTATTACAGCTCTTCGTGAAACGGGGCATAAGGTTCCCCAGGATGTGTCCGTCGTCGGGTTCGATGATATTTTGAGTGCGTCGACAAACAATCCCGGCTTAACGACGGTTCATCAGCCACTTCGTGAAATGGGAGAAATTGCCGCCGTCACGTTATTGCGTATGATCCGGGGAGAAGCCCCTACAAAAAAGTTAATCCGGGTGTTGCCTACTTTTGCTATACGCCAATCGACGAGCCATGCCAGGAAATAGGTTTTGTCCAGAAATATTGCCGATTTTTTTGTAACCGCACTACTACACCGATGCAGGAGGATGGAGTCATGAAGGATGGAATTTCACGCCGCGAGTTTTTGCAAACAAGTGCCACTGCCGCTACCGGTCTGCTTGCCTCCAAAACCATTGTGCTGGAGGCGCAGCAAACTGCAAGTGCGTCAAAACCTGTTTCGGACAGCGACGGTATTCGCTTTGGGATGATCGGTATCGGCATGCAAGGCTCGGGTCTGCTGGCAAATGCCATCACGCTTCCCGGCGTGAAATGCGTAGGAGCAGCGGATCTATATGATGGCCGTCACACGCTCGCCAAAGAAATAACAGGCAATCCCAACCTTCCTGTCAGCCGTAACTACCAGGAGTTACTCCATCGACAGGACATTGACTGCATCGTTGCAGCGGTTCCAGACCACTGGCATAGGCGGGTTGTAGTTGATGCCTGCAACGCAGGAAAAGATATTTATTGCGAGAAGCCGATGTCGCACACCGTTGCAGATGGTTTCGCAATGGTGGAGGCGGCACAAAAGAACACCCGCATCGTGCAGATTGGATCGCAGCGTGTCAGTTCTGCACTCTGTGCCAAGGCCAAGGAACTTTACGGGCAAGACGCCATTGGGAAAGTAGAAATGGTTGAACTCACGCTGGGTAGGAATGATCCTACGGGAGCGTGGGTGTACCCGCCGCCTTTCGACCTTTCTCCGGCAACGCTGGATTGGAATACCTGGTTGAACACAGCTCCAAAGATTCCTCTTAACCCATACCGGTTTGCGCGTTGGAGATGCTGGAAGGAGTACGGAACCGGAGTTGCCGGCGATCTTATGGTGCACCTTCTGAGCGGAATGCAATTTACTTTAGGTTGGAATGAACCGCCAAGATCTGCGTCCGCTATGGGTGGAATCTTCCGCTGGAATGATGGCCGTAACATGCCGGATTTACAAACAGTTTTGTTTGACTATCACGGAACGCCTGTGTACGTGCGCCTGGGACTAGGTACGGAGACGCCGGAGACAGCCAGTTATATGGGCCCTAAGGGCGTTCTTAAAACAACAGAATTTGGTATTCACTATTCACCCCAGAGAGGGATCGATACATCGCCCAGTTACTATTCGGCGTCATTTCCAGAAAAGATGCGCGAAGAATATGTTGAAGAATGGTACAAACAACATCCCGTGAAACTGGGCCATGAATTTATTGACGCGGACGTTGTGTATCAAGGGCCGGATTGGGATGATGTCAAACCGCACCTGGCAAATTTCTTCAGCGCAGTAAAGACACGCAATCCGGTCGTTGAGGACGCAGTGTTTGGGAACCATGCGGCGATTGCATGCCACATGGCAAACGAATCCTACTTTCAGAAACGCCAGGTTTTCTGGGATGAAGCATCGCAAACCATCAGGACTTAGCCATTTGGTACGCGATAAATTTGAAGACGTGGAAAATCTATCGGGATAACCGTGTCGTTGCTTCGTGACAGCTACGGAACATTGCAGAAGGTGCGAATGTTCCGTAGCTGTCTTTTCTTTGATGGTATGGGCTGCGAAGGTGTGGATGGCATTCAATGCTTCAGATCAAATGCAGCATTTACCAGCCCGATGTGAGAAAAAGCCTGAGGAAAATTGCCGAGCATTCGCTTTTTCTGCGGGTCATATTCTTCCGCCAGCAATCCCACGTCATTGCGTAAAGTCAGTAACTTTTCAAACAAAGATTCCGCGTCTTCTGCGCGGCCCAATCTCGCATAATTTTGCACCAGCCAGAAGCTGCACGCCAGAAAGGTTCCCTCTTTGGGCAACGCGGCGCCCGTCTTGTACCGCTGCAACAGCCCTCCAAAGAGAAGATGCTTTTCGACAGCTCGAACCGTGCAGCTGATACGCGGATCGGACTCCGGAAGGAATCCTACAAGGGAGAGTCGCAGGGTGGAGGCGTCGAGCCTGCGCGAACCATAGGACTGCACGAAACTACCGAGTTGCCTGTTGAATCCATTCCTGCAAACATCCTTGTGAATTTCATCCCTCAGCTTGCGCCATCGCCGGATCGGGCCGCGCATACCGTGGGCCTCTATGCTTCGCACGGCGCGATCCATCGTTACCCAGGCCATTGCTCGCGAATATGTGTAGACATGCTTTTTTCCTCGCTTCTCCCACATGCCGGAACCGGGCTGTTTCCAGATCTTTGCCAGATGCGTGGTAATTGCCTCCTGCAATTGAAGGTCGCCCTTCGTGGTTGGGAGCCCTTCTTTTCTTGCATGAAACAGCACATCGGCCAACTCGCCAAAAATGTCCATCTGCAATTGCTTCGCCGCCGCATTGCCAATGCGCACAGGAGCAGAACGTTGATAGCCGGGGAGCCATTCGATCACGCGTTCCTCAAGCTGCCGTTCGCCACCGATGCCGTACATGATTTGAATCTTGTCTGGATCTCCGGCAATTGCGCGCAACAGCCATTGATGCCATGCTGCGGCCTCCTCTCTATAGCCGGCTTGTGTCAGGGCCTGAATGGTCAAGGTCGCATCGCGAAGCCAGCAATAGCGATAATCCCAGTTCAGCGAGCCTCCCAATCTTTCCGGCAAAGAAGTTGTTGGAGCCGCTACGATGCCGCCGCTGGGCCGATAGGTCATGGCTTTTAACGTAATCAACGACCGTTCGACGGCCTCTTTATACGGTCCGGTGTATTGGTTTTTGCGCGCCCATGCAATCCAAAATCTTTCCGTTTCTTTGAGAGCACGCACAGGATCGATCGCTTTTGGGGTTCTTTCAAAGGATTTCCCATACGTCAGGACAAAAAATATGTTGTCTCCCCGATTCACTAAAAACTTTGCGTAGCCATCCCCATTTTTCCATTCGACAGGAATCTGACTTCGCAATGCAGCCATACCGGGGCCAGCCGCAATGCTGTAACTGTTCTTGCCGAGCAGCTCAACCCACGGCTGAACGTTGCCATAATCGAAACGCAAGGACAAATGCATGCCCATGCGTACCTTCCCCTTGACGCCACATACCATGCGCACAATATCGGAGTGCGTCCCACGCGGCGGCATAAAGTCCGTCACCGTGACAACGCCGCTATGGGTCGCGAATGTCGTTTCCAGAATGAGAGTGTGCTCTCGATATTGTCGCGTGATGCGGCGCGGTTCCGCTTCCGGTGCGATCTGCCATCGGCCATTTTCTGTGCTGCCCAGCAAGGAGGCGAAGCATGCAGGAGAGGAAAAATCCGGCCAGCAAAGCCAGTCGATCGATCCATTCCTGCCGACCAGGGCTGCAGTCTCGCAATCGCCAATCAAGGCGTAATCCTCAATCACAAGCGACTTCATGGAGTACGCCCTGGAACCAGGCCGAAATTATAACGTCCGGACTCGACGTTGCTTCGCATGCGGATCTTCACAAGTTGGAGAACCTTCTGCCGGCAAAGTATAAAAGAGAACTCACTGGATGGTATGGATTCCAGACAGAGTCGTCAGGTTGCATGGAGTTTATACGCGAACGTGGCAGCGTTCTTCGGCTGCTATATTATTTTTCGCGAGCCACAACGAAGTCGGGCACCCATAGAAGGGCGCGTTTGTATTCGGATTCCGGCAATGCGGCGACGGCGGCACGGGCCGTTTCTGCATGGGCGTACGCCGCTTGCATCGCGTACTCCACCGAACCGTTGCGATGCAGAATTTCCAGCACGCGCTCATGACTGACGCGGCGGAAAGACCGGTCTTCCAGCACGGCATGGATCGCAGCCTTGTCTTCTGCGGTTCCGTTTTCCAGGGCATGCACGACTGCCAATGTTGCTTTGCCTTCGCGCAAATCGCTGGCCGTGGGTTTGCCCAGCACCTCTTCGGTCGCCGTCAGGTCCAACACATCATCCACCACCTGGAACGCCAGACCCAGACTGCGGCCATATTCGCCCAGTTGCTCTTCCATTTCCCGAGTGGCGCCGGCGAGAACGCAACCCAGCTGCATCGACACACGAAAAAGGCAAGCTGTCTTGCGATAGATCAACTCGTAGTATTCCTGCTCCTGAATGGCGCGCCCCAGCAGTTCCATCTGCAGCAACTCGCCTTCCACCATCTGCTGCGTCAGGCTGATCAACAAATCGAGAATACGAAAGTTTCGCTCCTCCAGCGCCATGCGAAACGCCTGCATGTAGAGCCAGTCGCCTGTCAGCACACACCTGGAGTTGCCCCATTTTTTATTCGGAGAAGGGCGCCCGCGGCGCGTGTCCGCCTCATCAATAATGTCGTCGTGCACCAGCGTTGCGGTGTGCACCATTTCGACGACCGCGCCCAGATGCACCGCGCTGGCCCCTTGATAACCCAGGGCTTTCGCAGTCAGCAACAAGAGCGACGGACGAATCCGCTTGCCTCCGCCTTCGCGCAGGTACTCGGCAATCTCCATGATTGCCGAAACATCGGAGATGCACACCTGCTTGAACTCCCGCTCAATGGCGAGCAGATCGTCGCGGATGAGATCGAAGACCTCTTTTGCCGTGGCTATAGCGAGTGTGCTCAAAATGGCTCCGCGGTTCCTACCCTGTTCTATACCGTACCGTAATGCAACGCTCAGTTCGAGCGATAATTTGTAAATTGCATATCGATGCCAAAATCATGCTTTTTCAGCATCGCAATCACTTCCTGCAGGGCGTCCCGGTCTTTGCCGCTCACCCGCACCGTATCCCCCTGGATGGATGCCTGCACCTTGATCTTGGAATCCTTGATCATTCGCGAGATTTCCTTCGCTTTCTCCGTCGTGATTCCCTGCTGCAAGCTCACCTTCTGCCGCACGCTGGAATTGGCGGCAGGCTCAATTTTGCCGTAGGTCAGGGCCTTCAGCGATACGCCCCGCTTGGCTAATTTTTGCTGCAAAATCTCGGTCACCGCTTTCAGCTTGTATTCATCCGCGGAGGCGAGCTGCAGCGTATCCTCCCCTTCCAATTTCACTTCAGAATGGGAATCTTTCAGGTCAAAACGCGCTCGAATCTCTTTTATCGCCTGATCGATGGCGTTTTTGACTTCCTGAATATCAACCTTGCTGGCGATATCGAATGAATTGTCTGCTGCCATGGCTTACACCTCTTTAGATTGCTCTACCTGACCTAAATGCTCAAAAAAAATCATTTTGCCATTGCGTCCAGAGTGCACGTCCTGCCAAAAAAATTGCAGAAGTTTTCTGTGGTCGTCAAAGCTATCCTCTCGAAATCGGTTCCGCGAACCTCCGCCAGCTTTTCTGCAACATGCCGCACCAGGGCCGGTTCATTGCGCTGGCCGCGATGCGGGACGGGCGCCAGAAAGGGCGAGTCGGTTTCCACCAATAATCGACCCTCCGGGACCTGCACGGCAACATCGCGCAACGACTGTGCCTTGGGGAAGGTCACATTGCCGGCGAAGGAGATCAAAAATCCTGCATCTATCGCGCGGCGCGCATGTTCCCATTCTCCGCTGAAGCAATGCAGCACGCCGCCCAGTCCTGTCGGCATCCAATGCTGCTCCAGAAGCGCCAGCGTATCGTCCCAGGCGTTTGTGCTGCCTTCGGACGACCGGCAGTGGATCAGGATCGGCAATTTGTGCTGTGCGGCAATCTCCATTTGTCTGAGGAAGACCTGTTGCTGCACGGCGGGCGTCGGATTGTCCGCGTGATAATAATCCAGCCCGATTTCGCCGATGGCGACCACCTCCGGCTCCGCCGCCAAAGCGTTCAGCGCATCGTAGGCCGCTGCGTCGGCCAGCGCTGCCTCCTGCGGATGCACGCCTGCACTGGCCACAATGCGCGGCATGCGTGCATCGCCTGCATATTTGCGGCTGATCTCCAGAGCGCCCTGCATGGTGGCAGGCCCATCGCCAATGCCAATCGACAGCACCATCTCCACGCCCGTCTCGCGCGCGCGCAGCAGCATCGCTTCGCGGTCCGCATCGTAGCGGGCACTGTCGAGATGTGCGTGGGAGTCGACCAACATGATGTTCCTTCCCAAATTCTTCCTTTTCCGAGTTTCTTCGTGGATCTACTTCAGCCGCGCGCCGATCTCAACATCTTCCAGAAATCCGGCCAGCACAGGCTTGCCCTTTTCGCCGATGGATGCCGCCACGATCATTCCGTTCGACTCCAGCCCGCGCAGCTTGCGCGGCGCCAGATTGGCAACGATGACCACCTTGCGCCCAATCAGACTTTCCGGCGCGTAAACCTCGGCAATGCCAGCGACAATCTGCCGCTGTTCGTAGCCCAGATCCACTTCCAGGCGTAGCAGACGATCGGCCCCCGGCACACGCTCGGCAACTTTGATTTGCGCGACGCGCAACTCCACCTTGGTGAAGTCGTCAATGGCGATCTTTGCTGGGACTGCCTGCGCTGGAACTGCCGGTGCCGTCGCTACCGCTGGAGCTTGCACAGCAATGGCAGGCGCCGCAGTGACCGCTGGCGCTACAGCGGCTGCGGGAGCCCCTGTCGGTACGCGCTGCTCGGTTTTTTGCTGCACCGGCTGGACCGAAGGCGTGATTGGTTGCGGAGTTCCTGCTTTTGGATTTGCCGGTGCCGCCTTCGGTTCAGCGTCTGCGGGGGGTGCTTCCGCTGCATTCTTCTCTTCTTTTTCCTGCATACGTTGGATCGCGTCCTTTTCTGCGCGGGGGAAAACAGGCCCCAGCTCGCCAATCTTTGTTCCGGGTTTCAGTTCGCCCCAGACGATCTCTTCTCTATCGACGGCTGCAATGTCGCCCAATCCAATCTGCGACCAGATGCGCGTGGCAGCCTGCGGCACCACCGGATAGTTCAGGATTGTTAGGATGCGCAATGCCTCCGCGCAGGTATATAAAATCTCCGCCAATTGCGCACGGCTGGCATCGTCCTCCATCGCACCCAGCTTCCAGGGCGCGGTTGCCGTGATGTAACCATCCACGGCCGCCACCAGCGTCCAGATGCTTTCGAGGGCGCGAGAAAACTCCAGAGCCTCCATGCGATGGTTGGACTCCGCGACAACTTTGGCAGCCACTTCGGCAATCCGCTCGGCAGCTTCACTCCGCTTTGCGGCAGGCACCGGCACTACGCCATCAAAATACTTTCCGATCATGGTCAGCGTACGGCTGGCCAGGTTGCCATATCCATTGGCCAGATCGGCGTTGTAGCGCTCCACGAGGGCATCGAACGAGAAACTGCCGTCGTGCCCGAAGGCAATCTCGCGCAGAAGGAAATAACGCAGCGCGTCCGCGCCGAGTACATCGAGAATCGTCTCCGCACGCACGATGTTGCCGCGTGACTTCGACATCTTGCTCTGCTCAAACAATAGCCAGCCGTGCGCCACAATGCTCTTGGGCAGCGGCAGCCCGGCAGCCATCAAAAAGGCAGGCCAGTATACGCAATGAAAACGGCTGATCTCTTTCCCAATCAGGTGCAGATCCGCAGGCCAGAATTTTGCCAGACATGCTTTGTCCGCCGGCGCATCGCTGCCATAGCCCAGCGCGGTAATGTAGTTCGCCAGCGCGTCCATCCATACATAAATGACATGCTTCTCGTCGCCGGGAACCGGGATGCCCCAGTTGAAGCTGGTCCGGCTGATGGACAGGTCTTTCAAGCCGCTGCGTACAAACGCAATCACCTCATTGCGTCGCGTCTCGGGGCGAATAAACTCCGGGTGCGCGTCATAATATTCCAGCAGCGTGCGCTCAAAAGCGGACAGCTTGAAGTAGTAATTCTCCTCGCTCACCGTCTCGGTGGGCCGTCCACAATCCGGGCACGGCTCACCTGCAGGCGCATCGACATAGAGCTCGTCAAAGACGCAATACTGGCCCGTGTACGTGCCCTTATAAATGAACCCGCGGTCCTTCAGCTCCGTAAACAGCCGCTGCACGCCGCGCTTATGGCGCTCCTCGGTGGTGCGGATGTAATCGTCATAGGTAAGCCCCATGCGGTCCCACAGAGAACGAAATTCGGCGGAAACGGCGCCGGCAAATATTTCGGGACTCTGCCCTGATTTCTGTGCAGAACGTTCGATCTTCTGGCCGTGTTCGTCGGTTCCCGTCAGGAAGCGCACATCGAAGCCGCGCATCCGTTTGTACCGGGCGATGGTATCCGCAGCTACGGTGGTGTACGTGTGTCCAAGGTGCGGGCGCGCGTTCACGTAGTAGATCGGTGTGGTCAGATAAAAGGGCTTCTTGCTTTTTTTGGTCGGCATGCGGGGCGTTAGGCTCGCGGATCAGAATACAGCGCGGCTATCTTCATCTTAGGGTTCCAGCAAAGCAGCGTCAAACGCAGCATTTCATTTGAGTTATGCAGTGCGCGCGGATGGCTGCTGCTAAAATTCACCTAGACCCACTTATCTTCTTCCCGGAATCATCCGTGTATCGCACCTACAGGCAACTTCTCTTTGCGCGCATCCAGGCAATTCTGGCGCAGAAGTACCAGATCGAAATTGCATCGCTCGCCGTCGAGCAGCCGCCCAAGGTGGAGTTTGGCGAGTTCGCCCTGCCCGTTGCCTTCGAGCTGGCCAAGCGGCTGAAAAAAGCCCCGCGCAAGATCGCCGAAGAACTCGTCGCGGAACTGGGCCACATTGACGGATTCACATCGTTTGAAGTTGCCGGTGCAGGCTACATCAATGGCAAGCTGGATCGCGCGGCGGCTGCGCGCAAGATAGCCTCTGGAACGAGCGAGCTGCCACCACTGAACTACGCCATTGTGGAGCACACCAGCATCAATCCTAATAAGGCAGCACACATCGGCCATCTGCGCAACGCCATCCTGGGCGATACATTGGCACGCATGATGCACTGGGGACTCAAGCGCTCCGCCGACTGGATGCCTGCCCGGGTGCAGAATTACATCGACAACACCGGCGTGCAGGTGGCCGATATCGTCGTTGCCCTGACACATCTGGAAGACATGGATATCACAGGAGTCGAACGCTGGATGGAATCTCTTCACCAGCGCAACGAGCGCATCGACTTCGTCTGCTGGGACCTCTACGCGAACGTTTCGCAATGGTATGAGGCCGACCCAAAGCAAAAAGAAGCTCGCAAAAAAATCCGCATGGACACGCTGCATGCCCTGGAGCAGGGCGGTAACGAAATAGCGCAAATTGCGGAACTTGTTTCCACTGCCATTGTGCGGAGACATCTGGAAACGATGGAGCGGCTCAACATCGAATACGATTTTCTTCCACGAGAGAGCGAAATACTGCACCTGCATTTCTGGGATGCGGCCTTTGCGCTGATGAAGGAAAGAGGCGTGCTCTACAAAGAGACGGCAGGCAAAAACGTAGGTTGTTGGGTGATGCGCCGCGCTGGAACGGACGGCGCGAACGGCGATGGCCCGGATGAAGACGCCAAGGTCATCGTTCGCTCCAACGGCACCGTCACCTATGTCGGCAAAGACATCGCCTATCATCTGTGGAAGTTCGGCAAGCTAGGGTTGAATTTTGAATTTAAGCTGTTCCATACCTACCCCGAAAGTACATCATTCCTCTATAACGCTAGCGAGAATAGAGAATGTTACATTTCCACCGAGCACGGGATTAGGCCGACACCAGATGTTCCCTCAGTCCTAAACTCATTCAATAACGCTAAAGCTATTTACAACGTCATTGATTCGCGCCAAAACGATCCGCAGAACAACGTCATCGAAGCGCTGCGCGGCATGGGCTTTACGAAGGAAGCCGAGAATTACCATCACTTTTCCTATGAGATGGTGGCGCTCACGCCACGCTGTGCCGTCGAACTGGGGTACACCCTCTCCGATGAAGACAAAGATCGCCCCTTCATCGAAGTCTCCGGGCGCAAAGGCTTCGGCGTTAAGGCCGACGACCTGATCGACAAGCTGATCGAAGCCGCCAAGGCCGAGGTAGACGCGCGACATCCCGAATTGGATGACGTCGAACGCCGCGCCATCGCTACAAAGATCGCCGTCGGCGCGCTGCGTTATTACATGCTGCGTTACACGCGCAACTCTGTTATTGCATTTGATTTTCAGGATGCGCTCAGTTTTGAGGGTGAGACCGGCCCCTACGCGCAATATGCCGTGGTCCGCGCCGCCAACATCTTCCGCAAAGGCAACACCACACCGCAGGCAGCACTGGCTGCGCTTGGCTCCGTCGATTCCACGCAGTATCTCGTCGGCGAAGACGGAACCAGTATCTGGGAGGTATGGCTCAACGCGTCGAAATCGTCGCTGGTCCTGGAGCAGTGCATCGCCACCACCGAACCGGCGTACCTGGCGAAATATGCCTTTCAACTGGCGCAGCAGTTCAACAACTTCTACCACCGGCATCACATCCTGACGGAAAGCGACCCGGCACGCAAAGCATTGTTACTCGCCACTGCCGCAGTCGCCCATCGCGAACTTACTCGCGCCTTGAGCTGGTTGGGCATTGAAGTTCCCGAAGTGATGTAGCTGGAAATTTTCCTCTAATCCGGAGGAGGATCGAGAAAGCTGATGGAAGTGATCCTGGCATTGCCGGTCAACAAAATTCCCGGACCATCAATTGGAATTGGGTTCATGCCATCATCGTCTATCCATTGAGCATCCTGCAGGAAGACCGAGCATTCCTTGGCCGTGTCTGAATAGAATTTGACAACCCCCATGACCCGTCTGCCGTCTTCCAGCTCCACCTGCACAATGGAGCCAGCCGCCGGATCGACCTTCTGTTGAATGTCCTGAAATGTGTCGTTCCATATGGAGTTTCTGGAGGTCCGCTCGGTCAACCCAATGAAACGGAACCAGCGCGCCCCATCTTTATTGACGTACAAAATCATCAACAAAGAAAAGAACAGGGTCAGGCCTGTCAGCCAGAGCAGATTGATCCGATGGAACTGAAGGGTATCTTCTTCCGCGGAGTGAACTGCCGTGACCGGCATGCTGCCATGCAGGATTAAGCTGTAGCTCACATAGATCACGAAGCTGAAGAGCAGCGCTTCAATGACCTTTTCCAGATCTGTCTGTTTCGCTCGAACCGCAAACATCTGGACGATATAGGCTGCCGAGAATCCGGGCAGCAGGATCAATAATATCTCCAGTGCCACCACCGTATCTGGCATGGGTCTTAGCTATTGACTGGTTGCGGATACTGGATGATGGATGCCGGTGGCTTGGGGGCGGGCACAGGCGGCGGCAGCTTTACCCGTTGTCTCGTTGACGGCTTCGCAGAGTCATGCGTCTTCCCTGCATTCTCCGATTTGCCTGATTTGCGGATAACGTAAGGCATCGCGACCCTCCTGTGGCTATCGTAGCACCCAGCTATCAATAAATTCAGCCGGAAATCCTTGCGCACAGGGGGAAAGCCAGAAGGCGCGATGATTGTCGCGCCTTCCGGTTCTTGCGTTTGTTTGTAGCGTGCGAAGCATACGTCCGCCGTCTGCCCGGGACTGAAGGCAGGACTACGGGAGTGGCTGACCGCCTGCCAGCATCTGATCCAGCTGCTGTTTGTCGAACTGCTGCACGCTATCCGGCAGCGGTGCGTAGTTCAACGTAGCGGCTACGGCCTGTCCATCCCCGATAATGTACTGGATGAACTTCTTCAGCGCGGCGCGCTTCGCGCGGTTCGTTCCGTCCTTGGGCACCATCAGGAACGTAAGACCGGCGATCGGGTACGCATCCGGAGCCGAAGCCGGCGGATTGACAATGGGAGTGCGTGGATCCGCCGTGATAATGTCCTTCGATCCGGCGATCGCGGCCGAGGTGCTTTGGATGCTGGGCGCGATAAATTTGCCCGCTGCGTTCTCGATAGAAGCAACCGGCAGCTTGTTCTCCACGGCGTACGCCAATTCCACGTAGCCAATGGCGCCAACGGCATTGTTTACCTGGCCCGTCACGCCTTCATTGCCCTTGCCGCCCAGTCCCAGCGGCCAGCTGACGGAGGTTCCAGAACCAACCTTGGTCTTCCACTCCGGGCTGACAGCGCTCAGATATTCCGTGTAGATGCCTGTGGTGCCGCTGCCATCGGCGCGATGCACCACCACAATGCCAGTCCTCGGCAGCTTGACGCCAGGATTCGACTTGGCAATTTCAGGGTCCTGCCAGCTCTTGATCTTGCCCAGATAGATGCCGGCAATCGCGGCGGGCGTCAACTGCAACGGCACCTTCACATCCGGCAGATTATAGGTAATGCAGACCGGCCCGGCTGTTTCTGGAATCTGCAGTACGGCAGGCATCGTCTTCAGCTGATCGTCTGTCAACGCCACGTCGCTGGCGCCAAAATCCACCGTTCCGGCGCGCACCTGCTGGATGCCGGCACCAGAACCGATCGACTGATAATTGATGCTGACATTTGGGTTCTGCTGCTGGAATACCGGAATCCAATGCGTCATGGCAGGATTCACAAAGCTGCTGCCGGCGCCGGAGATGGCGACCGTCTCGGACTGAGTTCCATTGTCGTTCGATTTGCATGCGGTCAGCAGCAGCATCGGGAGTGTGAGGGCTGCAGTTGCGATTACCAGAGATTTACGAGGCACGATTCCTCCAGACGGCATACTGCCGTCGTGATCTTTTTCATAGTGTTGCCATCTGCGCGGGGGCAAACAGCAACCAACCAATGATGTACCAACCCGTGATGAATAGAGGATGAATTATTGCGGCAGCATTCCACGAAACCGCCATAATTTACAGCAATGTAATATTTGCAGACGCGTGCCAAAGCCTCATTTTTCCTGTACATAGCAAGAATCTTGCCCACGCAGCCAGAATTTTACCCGGAATAACTGCGTACCCATTCCAGAATGCTGCGCACCGCAATGCCCGATGGTCCTTTGGCAATCCACGGCTTGTTCTCTTCCATCCAGGCCACACCGGCAATGTCCAGATGAACCCACGGCGTGTCTTCGACAAATTCCTTCAGGAACATGGCCGCCGTAATCGCACCGCCCCAGCGCCCGCCGGTGTTTTTGATGTCTCCAATGTCGGAAACGATCATCTCGCGATAGTCGTCTTCAACGGGCAAACGCCAGAAGCGCTCCCCGGAAACTTCCAACGCCTTGCAAAAATGCCGATACGTGTCGTCGTCGTTCGAGAAGACGCCGGCATTGATCATGCCCAGAGCCACAACGCAGGCCCCGGTCAGGGTCGCCGCGTCGATCAGATGCGTGGCACCTAACTGCCGCGCATAGGCCAGCCCATCGGCCAGCACCAGGCGGCCTTCGGCATCGGTGTTGATGATCTCAATTGTCTTGCCCGACATGGCAACGGAAACATCTCCCGGTTTGTATGCCTTGCCGCCGGGCATGTTCTCCGCAGAACAAACAATCCCGATGACTTTTACTTTGGGCTTCAACTGGGCAATGGCCTGCATCGCGCCGATCATCGCTGCGCCACCGGCCATGTCATATTTCATCTTCTCCATGCCATCGGCAGGTTTGATGGAAATGCCGCCGGTATCGAAGGTAATTCCTTTGCCCACCAGTCCCAGCACGGGACCGTTTTTGGGGGCGTCCTTCGGCTCGTATGTCATCACGATCAGTGCCGGCGGTTCGGCAGAGCCCTGCGCGACGCTCCAGAAAGCGCCCATCTTCAACTCTTTGATCTTGTCGGTGCTGTAGACAGAGCAGGCCAGACCCTGCTGCTTGCACATGGCCTCCGCACGCTTACCCATTTCGGTCGGCGTCAGCGTGTTGCCGGGTTCGTTCACCAGCGAGCGGGTAAAGTTTTGCGCCTCGCCAATAATCACGCCCTCGCGAAAGCTTTGTTCCACCTCGGCCTTGTTGGCCGTCGCCGGGGCGATCACGGTAAGCCGCTCCATGGAGCGGTCTTTGCGGTCGGAGCGATACGTGTCCGGATCGAAGTCACCGACAAACGCACCCTCGACCGCGGCTCGCGCCCCTGCCGCCAGAGGCATACCATCCTGCTCTGGCAGAACGAACGTCACCTGACGGATGCTGCGTGGCTTGGCAAACCGAACCGCAACCCCCGCAGCCTTGCGAATTTCCTGAACCGATACTTTCGATAATTTTCCTAACCCAATGATTAAAAGGCGTTTGGCTTTCAATTCTTGGGGGGCATGCAGCAACAGCGTCTCGCATGCGCCAGCATTAAATTCGCCACTGGTGAGAGCAGGTTTGTCAGCCCCGGCAACAGTGGCATCGTTTGTTAACAGCACTGGCTGCGCGGGCGCATTCTTATCCCTGGAGGTCGATGCATCGGCTGCCAAAACCACCAGCAGTTCCGTGGATAAAGATTGAAGAGACTCAAATTTCAGTTCCGTCTTCATATTTGTTGGCATATTCCTTCCTGAATTTCTTTGCAGATTTTTGGCATACCGGTCTATGCATTCCGACGCTTGCTGGCCACAATGGCTGCGCGAGCGTCCCGGTCGGCCTCGCGGCGACGCTCGGTTTCCCGTTTGTCCCAGGTCTGTTTCCCTTTGGCAATGGCAATCTCGCACTTCACGCGGCCATTGCGAAAATACAGCCGCGTCGGAATCAAGGTGAGCCCTTTCTGCTGCACTTTGCCGAATAACTTCCGCAACTCGTCGCGATGCAGCAGCAGCTTGCGCGTGCGCACGGCATCATGGCTGGCATAGCCGCTGTGGGAGTAGGCGCCGATATGGGCATTCAACAGGAAAACCTCGCCATCCTTCACAATGCCGTAGGCGTCCTTCAGGTTGGCCTTGCCTTCACGGATGGATTTCACCTCAGTCCCGCGCAAGGCAACACCCGCCTCCACTTTCTCCAGAAGAAAGTAGTTGTGCGACGCCATCCGGTTCACCGCGGCATCTCGTTCTCCAGATGCAACCGGGTCTCGCGGTTTGGGCTTCTTGGGCGGATTGGGTGTGATATTGACGGCGGGGCGGGGCATGCAACTTTGCCTAAAACTTCATGCTAGCACGCAGAATCCCCCTGTAGGATGGAGGCCGAGGGCAGCCTTCGGATGCTATACTCAACGAAAATCAAGCATGGATCGCGGCATGCTCCAGCGGGCTGCGTCAAATAAACATCCAGCATCCCGGGCATTTCTATACATGAGCATTTTTCTTAACGTGTACCGTGCATTCCACCGACCGCGAAACACAGGCGTGGTATTGACAGCCGATTCCCGCATCTCTCGAGTTCTGAAAGTCTTACCGCTCGGCTTTGCTCTGATGATGTTGCTGCTGGTTGGCTTTGCCTGCGCCGCGCCGCTACATGCGGAATCGGCGAAGAAGCTTTATAAGCAAGGCAAGCTTGCCGAAGCCAAAGACGATGCCATTGCAGCATACCAGGCGTACCACCAGGCATTCCTACAGAAACCTATGGATCTGCGCTATAAGGAAGCCTATTTGAGGTTGCGCTTTTCCGCTGCAGCCGCATATATCGATCAAGGGCGCAAATTACGGGAACAGGGTCAATACAACGATGCCCTCACGGATTTTCTGCATGCGCTGGAAATCGACCCCAGCGACGAGGCAGCCAATCAGGAGATCCGCAAGACGCGCACTCTGATCAACGGGACCGCTGCTCCACCCAATCCCAGTGAGGCAGCTCTTTCCTCCGAACAGGTACAAAAAGAACTGGCCTCGGTCGGTTCTCCCATCACGTTGAAACCCCTTTCCAATGAGCCGATTACCATACACGCGGATGAAGACACCAAGATCATTTACCAGACCATCGGTAAACTCGCCGGGATCAACATTCTCTTTGATCCCGATTACGTCTCCAAACGCGTTCCTGTCGATTTGCACCGGGTTACGCTCTACGATGCTCTGCGCAGCGTAGGTTTTATTTCTCAGACATTCTGGCGGCCTGTCACATCAGACACCATCTTTGTGGCTCAGGATACGTCGCAGAAACGCCGACTCCTTGATCAGCAGGCCGTGCAGACGTTCTACCTGACCAACGTGACGCAGGCCAACGACCTGAACGAAATTCTGAATGCCGTCCGCAATCTGATGGACACCTCGGTCAAATTGCAGGCCGTGCCCAGCCAGGATGCCATCGTCATGCGCGGAACGCCGGACCAACTGCTGCTGGCACAGAACATCATCAATGATCTTGATAAGGCCAAGCCGGAAGTCGTCATCGATGTCGCCGTCATGGAAGTCAACCGCGACCTGCTGCGCAACATTGGTGTGCAGCTTCCCGGATCTTTTGGCGTGACGCTGCAGGCATCGACCGCCAGCACGTCGTCATCCTCAACATCCACGACAACGGGTACAACAACTTCCCCAACACTGAATGATTTAGGCAACCTGAACGGCACCAACTTTGCCGTCTCGCTGGGAGAGGCAACGGCCAATCTGCTGCTGACCGATACCCGGACACGACTTCTACAGAATCCTGAGATTCGCGCTGTAGATGGCCAAAAAGCTTCCCTTAAGATCGGAACTCGCATTCCGATTGCGACCGGATCGTTCTCTTCCGGCGTCGGCGTCGCTGCCGCCAGCATCAGTCCTCTGGTCAGCACGCAGTTTTCGTATATCGATACCGGCGTCAACATGGATATGCAGCCGACCATCCATTACGACGGCGATATTTCGCTCAAACTGAAAATTGAAATTTCCTCCGAGACTGGCCAGGTCAACCTGGGCGGCATCAATGAGCCCGAAATCGGCCAACAGATTATTGAAGGAAATGTCCGCCTGAAGGATGGACAGACCACTCTACTGGGCGGCATTCTGGAACACAACGAGACCATTACCATCGGTGGCACGCCGGGGCTGGGTGAAATTCCCGTCATTAAATATCTCTTCAGCTCCCAGCAAAAAGAAGTCGTGAACGACGAGATTGTTTTCATGCTGATTCCGCATATTGTCCGCGGCAGCGATCTCAGCCCGCAGAATCTGCGCACTATCGACACAGGCACCGGCGGAAATGTGCAACTGCGCAGGATTGACGCTCCAACTGCCATGGCGGAGATACAAAGCATGTCTCACGCGTCCGGCAATTCCGGCGCTGCGACAACCAATTCCACTCCCTCGCTGCCTGCCGCAGAAGCCGTGAACCAGGCAGCCGCACAGTTTGCGCAGAGGGCACAGAACTTTGGCGTGCCCGCTCCCCCCCCCACAGCTACTCCAACGAGCCCGATGACTGGCTCACTGCTGCATCTGACGCTGCAACCGGCGGCCAGCACACAAAAGGTCGGCAGTACCTTCCAGATGTCGGTCAATCTAAGTGCAGCCGAGGATGTCTTTGAAGTTCCGATGGAACTGCACTACGATCCTCACCTGTTGACGCTGATCAACGTCGATATAGGAGACCTGCTGGGCAAGGATGGGCAGACGATTGCTCTGGCGCATCGCGATGACGGCAACGGCAATGTCACTATCAGCGCCTCGCGTCCGCCGGGTGTCAGTGGAGTGAACGGCAGTGGCTCCGTATGTACGCTCACGTTCCAGGCCAAGGCTCCCGGAGACGCGACCGTTTCTCTGGTAAAGGCCGCAGCACGCAATAGCGGGCAACATATTCTGCCGGTCATTGGCTCAGCAGCGGTTGTTCATGTGAATTAATTCACCACAGCAGGCGCGCTTGCAGTTTGCTGCGCCTGCGCTACCCTGAAAGAGCCGGAGAATGCTTCGGCATGGAATGCAGTATGGGGCTTCCCGTCCAGAATCAAAACGCGATTCGCCAAAACGAGCATGGATTGACGCTCATTGAGCTGATTGTGACGGCGGCGATTCTGGCCATTCTGGCTTCTGTGGCGTACCCCATCGCGCGCTTCCAGGTACAGCGAGCGAAGGAACACGAATTGCGGCGCGATCTGTGGGAGATGCGGGACGCCATCGACCACTACAAAGATGCTGCCGATCGCGGAGCCATCATGATCAAACTAGACAGTTTCGGATATCCGCCCGATCTCGAAACCCTGGTGAATGGTGTGGATATTCAAGGCAAGAAAGTGAAGTTTCTCCGCGCCATCCCGGTCGATCCGATGACCGGCAAAGCGGAATGGTCGTTGCGTTCCATGCAGGACGATCCGGACAGCGATTCCTGGGGCGGCCAGAATGTGTTTGACGTACATTCCGAATCTCAGGGCACGGCTCTCGACGGGACAAAGTACTCGGACTGGTAATGACAAATTTATTTGCACAATACCGGCGCAAGGCGAAACAGGCCGCAGGCTTCACCCTGATAGAGCTGATGGTCGTGATGCTCATCATGACCATCCTGATGGCCATTGCCATTCCCAGCTATATCTCGGCCATCAAAAGCGCGCGCGAGGCTGCCTTGCGGGAAGACCTGCACACCATGCGCGATGCCATCGAGCAATATACCGAGGACAAACAGGCCGCGCCGCAATCGCTGGACGACCTGGTGCAGGCCGGCTACCTCAAAAGCCTGCCCACCGACCCCATGACCCACCGCAACGACACGTGGCAACCTGTCACGTCGGACTCTTTAAGCAGCATTGACCAATCGCAACCCGGCATCACCGACGTCCATAGTGGCTCCGATCAAACTGGCAGCGATGGCACGCCATACTCCGAGTGGTGAATTCGCATCTAAAAGGTTTGCATGAGCAGTTCAGCCTCATCGCCGATTGCAACAGGTTTTCTGCCACGGCAACACGCGGTCTACCGCAAGTATCTCGCACTGCAATCTCTGGCCTCCACACTGAAAAGCGCATCGCTCGCCGGCAGCTTTGTGGTTTCTTCCGGCATCGGCCGCGAAGGTACGGAACTGGCAATGGCTTCCACGATTGCAGGTGCGGCGTTTCTGGGCATTGAGCTGCGTCCGCAACGTCTGAAATCCGCACTCCGCAACTGCGCCTGCGATTTCATGGTGAACACACTCGATGAAGCATTGCGCGTTTTAAAGAATGAAATCCGCAAACGCCAGCCTGTCTCCGTGGGGCTGCTGGGCAACGCCGCGGAAATTCTACCGTTGCTGGTGGAGCGTGGCGTACAACCGGACTTTCTCTCCGACACGTCGCCGCTTCCTTCCTTGGCCCTGGAATCTTCTGCGGCAGACACGGAAAGTCCGGGCTTCCATGCCAGCCTTACGGCATATCTGGAGGCAATCCGGCAAATGGCGCAGCGCGGCGCCATCCTGATCGATTTCGGCAACGGCCTGCAGGATGCGCTCCCTGAGATTCGCGAGACGATCGTTTCCATCCGTCAAATTCCAGCCAGCCCAACCCCAGCCGACATCGAGCCGGGCCACCCAGCCTCCATGCCAGCCACAACACCCGACGCAATCGAGACCGGTGTTCGCTGGATCGTCTCCGGCTTTCGAGATTTGAAGCAGTTCGATACGCTGGCCGCGTCTCTTCTGCCCGGTGATGATACGGTCCGCCGGCGCTGGCTGGAAGGCGCGCCCGCATGTTTTCATCGGCAGACGCCGCTGGAACGCGTCCTCTCTCTGCACCCGGAAGAAATAACAACCCTGTTGCAATTCATCCGGGACCCTGCGTTCCGCAATAGTCTGGAGGGCGCAGCCATGTTGCACTGGCAGGACGCCAGCGGCGCAATGCACACGCTGGAACTTGCAGCAAAACCAGTCCAGCCGGACAGGGATGTATCCACCCATTCCGCCAAAAAGCAGACCGCAAGCAATTCCTGATGTTTTGCTACCGGACCCGGCGCGCGTATTGCACCTACAGGAAAACGGGTTTACTCTCCCCCTGGCGCGTCTTCCCCCTGCGCGATGGTTAGCATCTGTGCCCACAACTCCTTGATCCCGCGCTTGGTTTTGGCCGAGCATGGCAGCAGCCGGTCCACTCCCAGGCCGCGCTTCAACTCCTGCGACGCCTTTACCAAGCCGTTGCCGGACAGCTTGTCGGACTTGGTTCCAACCACAAGCGTGTTGCGTCCGATCCCCTGCAGATAGTGGGCCAGTTGGATATCGCTCTCCTGCGGCGGAACGTTCATATCCACCAGGCATACACACAAAACAAGCGTTGGCCGATCGGCCAGATACGGTTCAATGAACTTTGGCCACTCGGCGGAAATGGATTTGGAAATCTTGGCGTAGCCGTATCCGGGCAGGTCGGCAAAAATCATCTCCGGCTTGGCCTGTGTGGCTGCGCTGTGCAGCGCAAAAAAGTTGATGGCGCGTGTGCGTCCCGGCGTGGAGGAAACACGCGCATGTTGCGACCCCAACAGCGCATTGATCAGGCTGGACTTGCCAACATTGGAACGCCCCAGAAAGGCGATTTCCGGCGCGTTGGTCTGGGGAAACTGAGACGCGTCGGTGGCCGAGAGAAGAAACTGTATATGGAATGTCCGCATGCCTGTTCCTAGAATGCACTACGAACGGGCATGCTGCGCAATTTAAGACGAATGAAAAACCTGAACCCGGTCTCTTCCCGCTTTTTTGGCGTCGTAGAGGGCACGGTCTGCCGCCTCCACCAACGGGTCAGCGCGCTCGTACATTCTGGGCACGCGGCTGGCGACGCCGACACTGGCACTGAGCGTTATGGGATCTCCGACTCCGATATCGGTGTGGGCGTTGTGAATCTTCTCCCGCAGGAGTTCCCCAAGATGGCGAGCGCCCTCTGCATCGGTGTCTGGCAAAATGACGGCAAATTCTTCGCCGCCATAACGGGCGGCGGCATCTCCCGGACGACGCATGCAGTCGGCAATCACCATTGCAACGGTCTGCAGACAAAGATCGCCTGCGCGATGCCCGTACAGATCGTTCACACGCTTGAAGTGGTCGAGGTCGACCATCAGCAGCGCAATCGATTGGTTGTTGCGCATGGCGCGGCGCCATTCCACTTCCAGAACTTCATCGAAGCGCCGCCGGTTGGGCAGGCTCGTCAACCCATCCAGCGTTGCCAGCTGGCGCATCTGGCGATAGGCGAGGTCCAGCTTCTCTTCGGCCTCCACCCGCCGCGAAATATCCCGCACATTGGCGACAAAGGAGCTGGGTTCGCCGGTGCCCTCGTCGCGCAGCACGCGGACGCTGGCCTCCATCCACAGATAGGAATCGTCTTTTTTACGGGTGCGATACGAGAAAATGCGCCGGTCGGAACCTGACAACATTTCCTGCAGCATAACTTTGAATCCCGGCACGTCGTCCGGATGCATCAGGTCCGCGGCATTGGCTCCGGTCCATTCCTCCGGAGTCCAGCCCAGCACATCTTTCACTGCGGGAGAGACATATATCCTGCGCCCCTCCAGATCGGATAAAACGACAATGTCGCGCGAGTTGTCCGCCAGCAGGCGATAGCGCGTTTTTTCTTCCTGCAATCTGGATTCAAACGTGCGTCTGCTTGCCAGCAGCGCGGCGGCCAGAATGAGAAACAGCATCAGTGAAAGGAACAAAGCAATCAATGGGCCCTTCGCAGGCCAGAAGGCTGCGATCCGTCCCGCATGGTGGGTCAACGTGATCCCAATGGCCAGCCCAAACCCGGCAGCGAAACCGATCAAAGCCGCTGCAACCAATGCAAACACCATCGGCAGCGCCAATGAGCGACTTGCATTTCCACTCTTGTTGTTCCTTTGCATTGCGTTCCGCATTTCTCCAGACGGAGAGGCTTCCGGCATGCATGCAACCGGTGGCTTTCCGTCGGGCATCCGCGCAAGAATATCTTTAGCTGCGCTCATTGTATGGGCAGATTATCGGCCCAAAAACAGAAAACAAGCGAGTGAAATCAAAGAAGTTACGAAAAAGTGCGGAAGGAGCTGCCCATTTTGGGGTGAGGTTACAAAATGGGATTGTGCGCGCGCAATTCTGCAACAATCTCCATCGCGGCTGCGCGTGCCAGATCGTCTTTCTCCCTGGGAAAGGAAATGGCTCCAACGCGGGCATGTCCCCCGCCGCCATAGCGCTCACAGATGGTCGCCAGATTCACCATCTGTTCCGGTCGGGCCTTGGTCCAGGGATTGGAACCAACGGCAATCTTGGTTCGAAAGCTGGACCGGCTGAGGCCGATACTGTAGGTCGCCTCGGGATGCAGGTAATACGGGATGAATTTGTTGTATCCCTCCAGAGGATGATCGGTGATGTCGAAATAGATAGTGCCCTTCTCGCAGCTGGAGCGCTGGCGAATGAGTTCCAGCGACTGCGCATGCCGTTCCAGCAGGCCAGGCAACAGGTCGGCCACCAGCGGCTCCCGCAGAATCTCCGCAAAGCTCTTCTCTGTAAGCAGCGGAATCAGGCGCGGTACAAACCCCGGGTCCTGAACCGATTCGATGACCATGGTGAGCTTCATCGCCGGCTCGGCCATTTCCACCGCAGCTTCGGGGCTTGCATATAGCGCACCATCCACAATGTCAGCCCAGCGCACCAGGTCTGCCATCGGTTGCGCGTTAAACCCAAACTGCGTCGTGGCGATGTGGGCCAGAAAGCTGGTGCAGGAGATGTAGTCAGGATCGTAAAACTTGTGTCTGCGCGTGGTCGGATCCTGCTGCCCGGCCAGAAAGTGCGCGTGATCTTCCGGAGTCAGAAACGCGCTCAGATGGTGATCGAACCACCAGGTAATCTCCGGCGCCGCAGAATATTTGAAATCGACAATGGCATTCTCATCCCCGATAAAGTCACGCTCGTCGAACAAGGCTCCGGCGCGATGCACCAGTCCGCAGAACTCGTACTCCGCATGCCGGGCAATGCATTCGCGATGAAAACGTGCAAACAGCGAGGCCGAACAGGCTCCGTCAAAACATTTGTCGTGATAAAAAACGCGTACCTTCACTCTTAGGGGTAACTCCATCCGTCGAACAGGGATATTGGGCTGAATCCACTAGCATTGCTGGCCGCGGCCCCTGTGTCAAGCGGCAGCAGGTCCGGTGGGTCGGAATCTGTCACTTATCGCCGCTACATACGCTTTCACAGTTTCAGCTTGATCCCGGCAATATGCGCAGCGGCGTTCATCATCTGCTGCCAGTTCTCCTCGCCCAGTGCCCGCCGCAGGCGTCTCTGAGCAGACTGCCAATAAGGAAGTACGCGCTTGTATTCCCGCTTCCCCTCCCGGGTTAGAGAAAGCTGAAGCGCGCGTCGATCCGTTCCTGCCTCAGAACGAAGCCATCCCTTCCGGCGTAGGGACGCCAGTGTCCGGGTAAGGGTGGTGCTATCGATCCCCAGCAATTCGGCCAGTTTTTTCTGGGAAATCCCCGGCGCATAACTCAGGGCCTGTAACAGGGTGAATTGAGTGGTTCGAATGCGACTCGGACGAAGCACACCATCGTAAAACTGAGTCGCGATGAGTGCGGCCTTCCGCAGATTTGCGCACGCGCACGGTAGCAGGACGGCTGACTGACTGGGAATTCCGGCGCGTTGGGATTCAGTATTCGTAACTACCTGTACCTGCATCTTTATCAGCATAGTGGAAACTTTTGCAACTATTTCTGAAGCGATGATAGATGTATATACATCTATTTGAATGAAAATCGAAAATTGGAGAGGTCACCATAATGAACAATCCCGTACCCAACTATTTGACTCCTTATGTCCTCAGCGGAGTTCTCGCAGTCGTAGCCGCAGTAATATTCGGCCTGCACAAAGCGCTCCAACTTGCCGGATGGCCGGCCCAGGCCCGCAGGCGAGCGGTTTCAAGCGGTGCGTTGCTGCTGCTGGGATGGCTATTTGCAGCGCTGTTGACATCCTGGCTCGGACTCTACCACGGGGTGTCCTCGAAGATACCGATGATTCAGTATGGTCTCCTCCTCCCGATCGTCGTCGGCGTGGCGCTGTTCTGGCTGTCGAGTTCGCTGAGACGCGTCGTGGATGCTGTGCCACAAGAATGGATCGCGAGTGTGCAACTTTATAGAGCGGAGGGGTTGATCTTCCTGGTGCTGTATGCCGGAGGCCATCTACCGGGTGCTTTTGCGTGGCCAGCCGGTGTCGGCGACGTTCTTGTCGGGTTGCTTGCTCCGGTTGTTGGGATCGCCCATGCCCGCAGCCCGCGTCATGCAGCCGGGTGGTTGCGCGCCTGGAATCTATTTGGAATCGCCGATTTGATTGTGGCCGTGACAACCGGTTTTCTGACGTCACCTTCGCGATTTCAGATGTTCTCGCTTAATGCACCCAATCAACTGATCACCGCGTTCCCGCTCGCTATGATTCCTGTGTTTCTCGTGCCGCTCTCGATCCTGCTGCACCTGGCATCCCTGAAGAAATTGCGCCAGACCAAGAATGCGTGGCAGATTCCTGACCCGGTTGCCGCTGGTGTGCGAACGTGATTGGATAATCTCCTGGCCGCTTGGCGATGACTTCCGAATTGTCGGCAATTCGGAAGTCATCCAGCTTTGGACGACCCAGACCAACCGTCCGTGACGTATTCGCGTCCATGAGGGATCTGCGAGGAATCTGCAAAAAAACCTCTATGCGCGTCTGGGAACAGATACCATCATCCATGCGTATCCAGCGACAAGGACAAACCATGGCTGACCCAGAGAATTCAACGGACATCAACGCATCCTTGCCACCAGCACCGGAGCCACAGCCCGTAAAGGCTTCGCCTTCATACACCATTCTTCTTGGCCCCAAAGGTCTGCGCGCCGGGTGGAGCATTTTGATCTTCATCGCTATCTTTGTGGCGATTGCATTTTCGGCGTCCTATGTTTTAAGACACCTGATGCTGCACTTCCATCTTGTCGCGCATCACGTCCATCTCACAGGAGAGGCGCCTGTGTTGCCGCTGGGGCTTAGCGAAGCCGTGATGCTAATCTCGGTGCTGCTGGCGACCGCTATTATGGCGCGTATCGAGCACAGACCGGCATTATCGTATGGACTTGCAGGCACCCATCGCCTGCGTCATTTTGTCGTCGGCCTTCTCACCGGCTTCGCCTTTCTGTCGCTCCTGATCGGCATTCTTGTGGAGACGCATCATATGCATCTCGACGTGCCTACTCTGGCCGCCGCCACTCTATGGAAATATGCCGTGGTATGGGGTTGCGTCTTTTTAATGGTTGGCTTTTTTGAGGAGCTTCTGCTGCGCGGCTATCTGCTCTTTACCCTGGCGCGCGGCATCTACTTCTGGCCCGCGGCGATTCTCCTGGCCGTGCTTTTCGGTGCGTTGCATAAAGGCAACCCCGGTGAAAGTCCCTTTGGCCTGGCGACGGCTGCCGGAGCGGCCCTGCTCTTCAGCCTGAGCCTGTGGCGCATTGGTTCGTTGTGGTGGGCGATCGGTTTCCACGCCACCTGGGACTGGGCACAATCCTATTTTTATGGCACTGCGGACAGCGGCTTGCTCTCGCGCGGACATTTGATGACGTCGCATGCTTCCGGTTCTGTCTGGTTAAGCGGTGGCGCAACCGGCCCGGAAGGCAGCGTATGGTGCGGGCTGATTTTAGTGCTGGCCGCCTTGTGGGTATGGTTCACGCAGAAGAGGACTGTCACGCCCTACTGGAAATAAGGACTGCGATTCGCGCGCTGATACCACAGCGTCCTCCTGCTAAACTCATCCCAGAATGGCTTTTTCTTCTGTCCCGCAGACGCAACCAGCCTCGCGCCCGTCGGCTTTTGGGCGTCTGGCGCGCATCCTGATCTACGGAATTCTTCTGCTCGCCGTTCTCGTGCTGGCTATTGGATGGGGCAGCACCCTCTGGCTGAAGCACACCATGCGTACCTCCCTGCCGCAACTGGATGGGCAGATTTCCATCGCCGGACTTTCCGCGCCCGTCTCTGTTCAGCGCGATCTCCACGGCGTGCCGCACATCACGGCGGCAAACATGGACGACCTCATATTCGCGCAAGGATTTATCACCGCGCAAGACCGCTTATGGCAGATGGACATGCTGCGCCGCTTCGCTGCCGGCGATGTTGCCGAGGTGCTTGGCAGTGGAATGCTGGAGCATGACCGTGCGCAGCGTATCCTGCAGATTCGTGAGGCTGCGGTCGCCGGGCTGGCTGCGCTCCCCGCACGAGACCAGCATTTTCTTCAGGTCTACGCCGACGGCGTCAATGCCTTCATCGCCGCTTCAAAAGGCAATCTGCCTGCGGAGTTTCGTCTGCTGCGTTATCGTCCGCAGCCCTGGCAACCGGTGGATTCTTTACTGATCGGCATGAACATGTGGCAGAGTCTGACCACCGAATTTCCCACCGAGCTTGCGCGGGAAAAGATTGCCGCCATGCTTTCCCCACAATTACTGGCCGATCTCTATCCCGCCGGTTCCTGGCGCGACCATCCGCCCATCAGCTCTGCGCCGGACATCACCGCACCCCAGCAGATCCTCAAGATTCCGCTCGACGCCTCGCAGGTCGGCGCGCTCAGGATGCCGCAAGAACCCGCTGGCGCACAAAAAAGTGCGAACCGCAATCCAGAGATTGCCGCCTCAACCAGCCCTCAGGAAATTCTGCATCTGGAGAACCTGCTGCATGTGCTGCATGGACCCGACTGTCGCGACTGCATACCCGGATCGAACAACTGGGTTGTTTCCGGCGCGCACACGGTTACCGGATTGCCGCTGCTGTCCAATGACATGCACCTGGACCACACCATTCCCGACACCTGGTATGAAGCGCAACTGACAGCCGGGGATTTCAATGTTGCCGGTGTCACGCTGCCCGGCCTGCCCTTCGTGATTGTCGGGCACAATGCGCATATCGCGTGGGGCTTTACAGACATGTACGCCGACGTACAGGATGTGTACGTGGAACAGACGCAGGGCGACACGTATCGCACTCCCGATGGCTGGCGTCCCTTTCAGCATGTGCGGGAAGTGATCCATGTGCGCGGCAGTCACGACGTGGTGCTGGACGTTCGCCACACCGTGCACGGCCCGGTCATTACGTCGCTGCTGCCGCAGGAATCGCGCGTACTGGCTCTGCGCTGGACGGCATACGATCCTGCCGCCGTTACCATTCCGTTTTATGACATTGACAGCGCCGCCAACTGGGAACAGTTTCGTGCCGCCTTCGCAAAATTTGGCGGACCACCGCAAAATGCCGTCTATGGCGACACCGCTGGACACATTGGCTATCAAGCCGTCGGGAAAGTCCCGCTGCGCCCCGGCGGGCTTAGCGGCGTGCCGATCACCGACGAAAATCATGAATGGCAGGGCTACATTCCGTTTGACCAGATGCCTTCCTCCTACGATCCGCCGGGGGGAATCCTGGCCACGGCCAATTCCCGCATCACTCCGGACGACTTTCCATATCTGCTAACGCTGGATTGGGGCGCGCCGTATCGCAATGAGCGCATCTGGAAAGTGCTGGCCAGCAAACCAAAACTTTCTGCCGCGGACATGCTGGCTCTGCAAAACGATGTACGTTCGGAGCTTGATCAGGAACTGGCGCAGCGCTTCGCTTACGCCATCGATCACGCAAAAAATCCCGGCAAACGGCTGCGTCAGGCGGCGAATTTGCTACGCTCCTGGGATGGTGAAGTGTCGATCCCCTCTCCTGCTGCGACGATTACCGACGCAGCCCGAAAGGCGCTCTGGCCCATGTTGCTGGAACCGAAGCTGGGTAACGATTGGAAAATTTACAGCTGGGCCGAATCCGATTATGTCGAAGAGCAGATGATTACCAATGAGCCTGCGCGCTGGCTTCCCAAGGGCTACGACAACTGGAATGACCTGCTGGCTGCAGCAGTTGCCAAAGGCATGGACACATTCGACGCGCCAATCAACCTGAAAAACTGGCGTTATGGATATGTGCATCCCGTCGAGGTGGAACACCCTCTCTACGGACAAATTCCGTGGCTTCAAAAGTTGACGGGAACGGGCGCGCAGCCACAATCCGGCGACGGCACTACGGTCAAGCAGGTTGGCCGCAGCTTTGGTCCGTCGGAGCGGCTGACCGTGGATTTCTCCAACCTCGACCGCTCGACGCTCAATCTTGTGATTGGTCAATCCGGCGACCCGCTCAGCCCATACTATAAAGATCAATGGCCCTACTGGTATGGAGGGACTACGTTTTCTCTGCCCTTCAGTCCAGATGCCGTGCAAGTTTCGACAGCGCACACGCTGACGCTGATGCCGCAAAAATAGACGGAGCCAAGTAGAACAGCAAACCCCGTAGCATGTCCGGCAATATGCGCAATAGCATGCCCAGCAACGACTCCGGCAATCGAACGGCGCGCCTGCGCCTTCTGATTGTTCCCTTCTGCGCGTTGCTGGCAGTTGTGCCCTTGCTGTGGCATGGCAATAGCTGCGGCAACGACTTCAACTTCCACCTGCTCTCCTGGATGGAAGTCCACGCGACCTGGCATACCGGCAATTTCTATCCGCACTGGGCCATGCAGCCAAACAGCGGCGCGGGCGAACCGCGTTTCATCTTTTATCCTCCCATTTCATGGATGCTCGGCGCTGCGTTGGGTTCGCTGCTTGGCGGCTCCGCGCGAGGATGGTCCGCAACTCCCGGAGCATTTGTTTTCCTGGTGCTGACACTTGCCGGATTCAGTATGCTGGCCCTGCTGCGCCGCATTACAACGGCACGCGCAGCGCTCTTCACCGCGTGCCTGTATATCGCCAACCCCTACACCTTGTTTGTGATCTACGAGCGCTCCGACTTTGCGGAGTTGATGGCGGCGATCTGGATGCCGCTGTTGTTTCTTTTCGCTCTGCAGCAATGCATCCGCATTGTGCCTTTGGCGTTTCTCGTCGCAGCTCTCTGGCTTACCCACGATGCCTCTGCCGTGATGGGCTGTTATGCGCTGGCGCTGCTGGTCCTTATGTCCACCATTGTGGAATACCGCCAGCAACGCAACCTGCAACTTAGCGTGCAGCGCATCGGGCGCGCCACAGCCGGCGTGGCGCTCGGCATCGGTCTGGCCGCGTTTTATATCGTCCCCGCAGCGTATGAACAGCGATGGGTACAAATTGAACAAGCCATTGCAGGCGACATGAATCCAGTCGCAAACTTTCTCTTCCGCCACACGACGGATGCGCTGCACGACCACGTTTTGTTCATGGTTTCGTGGATTGCCGTTGGCCTGCTCTGTCTTGGCGCAGTGTTGTGCCTTGTATTGTGGCGGCAGGGCAAGCTGCAAAAAAAATCGCTCCCGGTTCTCATGCCGGTCGTTGTGCTGTTTCCCGTGATTGGCTTTTTGCTTTTGCCGGTCAGCTGGCCTCTCTGGCGCTATGTGCCGGAACTGATCTATCTGCAATTTCCCTGGCGGCTGCTGGTACCGCTGACGGTGGTGGTCTCCATCCTGTTGGGCGTTGCCATCACCGGCATCAACGCACGTTTCCTTTCCGCGCGTTTCCATTCTTTGTGGCGAACCGCTCCTCTCTTCGTCGCCGCCAGTGTCGCACTCTGCTATCCATCCTTCCACCAGTTTTGTGATTTTCAGGATGTCGTACCGGCGCAATTTGCGGCTTTCCATACCGCCCAGGGCAGGACCGGCTACGCCGGAACAGACGAATACACACCGCTGGCCACGGTATCGGAGAATCTACCCGACGTGATGCGAGCAGCATCGATCGTACAGCTCATCCACGCTTACGATCCCAATGACACACCCCCGCCGCTGCCTGCAGGCGCATCGGTAACCGTTGAAGTCTGGCACAACGATCATCGGCGTATTGCCGTCACGATTCCGCCTGAAATGGCTGCAAAGAATCCTCAAGCTGCCCTGCTGCGCATGCTCGATTACCCCGCGTGGCGGATTCGCGTGAATGGACACTTGCTGCAACTCCATCTGCATACCGTTGACGGACGTCTTTATATTCCGCTGCCTCCGGGCAACTCCGTCATCACCATCGACCATGTCACCACAGCCGATGTCTGGGTTGGCCGCGGCATTTCCATCCTCAGCCTGCTGGTGGTTTTTGTGTTGCTTGGCTGGCGGAAATTTCGGCGCATGTCTTCGGTATGATGAAAAGGATGCCTGTCGACGTACAACAAATTCTGCAGTCCGGCACGGAGTTGATCGACCACACTCTGGATCGTCTTCTCCCTGCGCCCGATACGATCCCACATTCGATCCACCGCGCCATGCGTCATACCACGTTTGCCGGTGGCAAGCGGCTGCGCCCCATTCTCTGCATGGAAGCGGCGTGCATGGTAGCAGGCACAGGCACGTTGCCCGCTGGCGTCGAGGAACTTGGCTCCGCCATCGAAATGTTGCACACCTATTCTCTAGTTCATGACGACCTGCCTGCACTCGACAATGACGATCTGCGGCGCGGTAAGCCAACGTGCCATGTCGTCTTTGGAGAAGCCATCGCCATCCTCGCCGGAGACGCACTGCAGACGCAGGCCTATGAGGTACTCTCCAATCTGCGCTGTCCGGCAACCGCAACCGTGGCCATCGTGCATGAAATTTCCAAAGCGACCGGAACCGTCGATGGCATGATCGGCGGCCAGGTACTGGATGTGGAAGGCGAACGCCAGGCACCCACAGCCGCGATGGTCGAAGCCATTCATCGCGCCAAAACCGGTGCACTCATCACCACCAGCCTGGTCTGCGGTGGCATCTACGCTGGCGCCAGTCCTAAGGATGTCGAACATCTGCGCGTCTTCGGGAAAAAAGCCGGCTTGGCCTTTCAGATCGTCGACGACGTGTTGGACGTGACGCAAAGCTCTGAGCAGCTGGGCAAAACCGCCGGCAAAGATATGGCAACGGTCAAGGCCACGTGGCCAGCCGTCTACGGCATCGACAAGTCGCTTGCCGACGCCGCCGATCTCATCGCCAGTGCTTTCAAGGAACTCAATGGATTCGGCCCTTCCGCAGAGCCGTTGAAAGCCCTCGCCAGCTATCTGGTCGAACGCAAGCATTAGATTTCGTTGACATTCAAAGAGCGGAAGAAGTACGTTCAAATACCATATATTTTGTATGGATTGTGATCCTATTTCTGCAGTGGGGGTGAGAATCGTGTTCCTTCCCAGCCGTTCCCTGTTGATCCGTCATCGAATTGTTTCGGTCACATTTCTTTGCCTTGTGCTGGCTCTGTGCACTTCGATTGCACAAGCCCAGACAGCTACCGCGTATGTGCGGGTAAATCAAGCCGGGTATGAGGCGAGCAGCACCCCGATTCGCGCATATCTGATGTCCACAACCGCAGAAACAGATGCAACGTTCCAAGTGATGGATCGTAGTGGCGCCGTCCGGTATTCCGGTCCGATCGGCATTCTGCTGGGCACCTGGGGACACAGTAAAACGCTGACCTACGATGTCTATGCTCTCGACTTCACGGTCCCATCCGGCCATACGTACACGATTTCCGTTGCCGGTCCGGTGGCGGCCACGTCCCCTCGTTTTGCAGTGGATCGCCCGGAGGTGCTGTATCCCGGCTTCCTGGTGAATACGCTTTTCTTTTATGAAACGGAACGCGACGGGCCAAACTACATTCCCAATGCATTGCGGACCGCGCCTGGCCACCTGAAGGACGAAGATGCGGAACGCTATATTACGCCACCCATCGACGCCAACGGTTACATCGACAATGTTCCTCCTGCTCTACCATTGACGGCAACGCAGTTGCCGAACATCAATGCTGCGGGCGGCTGGTGGGACGCTGGAGACTACGAAAAATATGTCGAAGACGAAAGCTACGCAACAGCGTTAATGGAAATAGGCGTTCGCGATTTTCCGAATCAGATGGGCCGGAATGCGCCAGAACATCCGGCTGCACCCCCGGTCTCGGTATCGTATGCCGGCAACAGCGGTCCTGGATCGCCTGCATCCTCTGACTTTACGGACGAGGCAAGCTTCGGTGTCAATTGGCTTTTGAAGATGTGGGACGCCCCAACGAAAACTCTTTCCTACCAGGTGGACAACAGCCAGGACTGGGACTATTACGGGGAAGGCGATCCGGCTTCTTCCGGCGGTTACTGCGGCGGAACCTATGCAAGTCCTTACTGCCTGATTACCGAGTACGACATCTGGACTTTGCCGCAGGCGGCAGACAATTTCGACCAACCGGGAGATGCGGGACCCTGCGATCCATTAACGACGTTCTATATCTGCAACCGTCCGGTATTCACTGCGCTGCCCGGGGGCGCGCGCATCAGTCCGAATCTGGCTGGCCGGTTGGCGGCAGATTTTGCCGTATGCTATCAGCTCAATCGCACAACCGATCCGGACCACGCCAAGCGATGCCTCAAGACCGCCGAAGATATTTTTGCGCTCGCAGACACAACTTTCCCGGACCCCGCGCCGGCCCCTGGTTCAGGATCATGCAGCAATTGCCTACTGACCACGGTGCCAGCGGGATATGAGACGGTCTGGGACGACGATATGGAGCTGGGCGCTACCGAGCTCTACTTCGCGTTGCAATCCGCAGGAGGAGCGGAAAATCTTCCCCAGGGTTTGCCGACGACCGATCCAATGCAGTATCTGCAGCTAGCCACGCAGTACGCACAAAATTACATCACGAAAATATATAAACCCGGATACGCGGACACGCTCAATCTTTACGATGTGAGCGGTCTGGCACATTATGAACTCTATCGCGCGATTGCACAGGCGGGAAATCCTCCTGGTCTGGCAATTTCTCAATCTGCGATTCGCAAGCAACTTCTGGACCAGGTGGATGCGGCGATTGCCCAGGCCAAGACAGATGCCTGGGGTTTTGGCGAAGCATGGGGAGACGGTGACATTACCTCGCACGGCGCGGGCCTGTCGGTAATGGCAAGCGAAGCCTATGCACTGACGCAGGAGAAACGCTACGACACCTATGCGCAGCGCTGGCTGGGCAATATATTGGGCGCCAACTCCTGGGGTTCGTCTTTTATTGTGGGTGACGGAACGACGTTTCCCAACTGCATTCAGCATCAGGTGGCGAACATAGCAGGAGCGCTGGATGGAACTTCCGGAGGCACGCCTATCCTTTGGGGTGCATCTTCCGAAGGACCGTCGAATGCTGCGAGTTCGGGATTCCTCCAGGGCATGCATCGTTGTCCGCAAAACAGGATTAACACCTTCAAAATATTCAATGGCAATGATGGGCCTTTTGATCGGTCCCAAATCGCGGTGTACAAAGATAACGTGCAATCCTACACCACCACCGAGCCCGCGATTGACCTGACTTCCACGTCGTTCCTCATGTGGTCCTGGAGGCTCGCTGAAGGCCAGGACCAGTGAATCTGCGCAGCAACAGAGAACCGGTTTGGAAACGCACAGCCTAAGGCCGGTTCTCCCCAAATGTGGATGACAGTGGGAGAATATTGATAACGGGTTCAAAGAGTGGGCACGCTTTGTCGACCATGACTCGACGGCCCTGACTGGATTTGCCGAATCCGTACCCGCAAGGAAGGTCATATATCATGCCAACCACCACACCACTTACGGTCGAAGATATTCGCACCGCGCTCAAAGATGTGTATGACCCGGAGATTCCAGTCAACATCGTCGATCTCGGCCTGGTCTACCGCGTAGAACTTTTCGACGACGCCGATGCGCCGGGCATGGAACCCAAACAGCGCGTGGAGATTGATATGTCCATGACATCCCCCGGTTGTCCCTCGCATGGCTTCATCATGGATACGGTGCGCAATCGGCTCGCGGGAATTTCGGGACTGAGCCAATCCTCCGTCCAGCTGGTCTGGGAACCGGCATGGAGTCCGGAACGCCTGAGTGCCGATGCACGCAAGCAACTTGGCATTGATTGAAGCGCACTGGCGCAGCAAACGAAATGAAAAAAGGATAGAGCAATGAACGCGACCAATATTTTGCGCGGCCGTCCGGAACCGGGAGAATTTGCAGCCTATGCGCAGCCGGATATTGATCTGGTTGATGGTGATGATATTCTGCATGCCCTTGCCGTGCAGATGCAGGAAACGCAGGCGTCGCTCGCAAACATCGACGACCGGCGCGCAACGGAATTTACGTATGCACCGGGAAAGTGGAACCTGAAACAAGTGGTTGGGCATCTGAGCGACGACGAACGCATCTTTGCCTATCGAGCACTCTGCATCGCGCGGAAGGATACGCTTGCACTTCCCGGCTTTGATGAGAAGGCCTACGTACAGTTTGCGAACTTTGAAAATTGCCTGTTTCGCGATTTGCTTGCGGAACTAAACCTCGTTCGCCAGTCGACCATTGCTCTGGTTCGAGGGTTCAGCGCAGAGGCCTGGATGCGCAGCGGGATGGTGAATGGCTATCGTGCTACGGCTCGGGGCCTGATCTACCATGTTGCCGGCCACGAATTGCATCACCGGAAGATTTTGCACGAGAAATATCTTACTCAATAAGACAAAATTCTCCGGCAGCATCGCCGAGCGTCAGGCGATGCATCAGAATGCGTGCAATTGTGGGGGGATTGGGTTGTGAGCTTGACTACTTAAGCGCGACGCAGCAGTTGCTGTACACGCCCACTTTGTTCCGTGATGCCGTCGATGACGCCTTCCAGCCGGCCGAGCAGTTCGTGACCATCACGAAGATAATTCGGAGCCTGGTTCCATAGCTCCTTCATAGCTTCCGTGTCTTCGGCCAAAACCACAGCGGCGCCCATGCCCGTTGCAGCCAGTGCGGCCTTTCTACGACCGGTCATCAAAAATGCTGCACCGATCACCAACGACCCAGCTGCTAGAGCGCGCATCCAAGTAATTTCCTGTTGCATGTGGATTTCTCCTTGCGATGAATCTACCAGATTGAGATGCACAAAATCCGGGCATTTTTAAAGGAAATCTTCTTCTTCTTCGAATTCCGTACCGGCTTTTCCATAATCGGTCCTCTTTTTTCCTCAGTTGCACTTTATATGCAAGTTTTTGCTTTCTTTCCTTCGCTCCTGCTAGGCTCAAAGCGCTGTACGCGGATAATCATGCGCGTACCGACGAAGGAGAAATCGCGTGAAAAGAAATCTTCGCTGGATCGCAGGAATGGCCATCGCGGCTTCCTGTATGTTTGTTGTCCCGTCCTCGTTGCTGGCCCAATCAACGCAGAAAGTGGATCCGGCCAAGGTGCTGGACAAGATGTTGAGCGGCTACGAGCATGATCTTCTGCCATTGGTGGAAGCCATGCCCGCAGACAAATACAATTTTGCTCCGACCAATGGCGAGTTCAAAGGCGTTCGCACCTTCGGCGAGCAGGTGAAGCATATTGCGCAAGCCAACTACTATTACTTCGGCAGCGTCAGCAGCACCAAGCCGAATATGCCCAAGATGGCCGACCTGAAAACCAAAGACCAGATGATCCAGGAGCTCAAGGATTCGTTCGCCTACGGGCACCAGGTCATCGCCACCATCACAGCGGAGAATGCATTCGATGCGGTTGGCACCGGCGACAGCACACGTACGCGCGCTGGCATGGCTGCCGGAGCCGTAGCGCATGGCTATGATCACTACGGCCAACTGGTGGAGTATCTGCGCATGAACGGCATCATTCCACCAGCCAGTCGCCATAAATAACAAAACTGACAAACGAGAACGGAATTGACAATCGACTCGCAGCTTTTTCTTTAGAGAGGAACTGCGAGTCGATTTATTTATTTGCTTTCCTGCCACGCCACAATAACAGGAAAACTGATCTAAGAAACCTTGTGCCCGTCTAACCAGGTACGCCGGACCCAGTAACGCCGGACGTAGATGGCAAGGTTGAAAATGCAGATCGAGACGCCGCAAACGATAAGCAACGTAACAGGGATGTTGGGATACACCAGGCGGTCAAGATAATGCACCAGAAAACTGCCGCTATAGGTGCCGATGCCTGCCTTGCTTTCAAAAAAATCTTCCGTCAATGTCAGTGGACAGGGCCACGGGCCAATCTCCACGATGATCCCCCAGAGTAGCGAAGCGATGTGGAATGCGGTCAGCCAGGGACGCCCCTTCGTCCAGAATGCCCCAAAGACGACCCAGAGAATCCAGGCGATATGGAGTACAAGAATCGTTGCCGCAAGTGCGGAATAGAACGAAAGGTTCATGTGTGCCTTTGCCTGCCTTGCGTGACTTACAAGAGACCGGAACAGATTTGGACGGGAAGCACATCCTCGGTGTGGTTCGAAAGCTATATTTATTCTGCGCTTAACAATCAGGATGGATTGAGGCAGGCTGATTTTTCAAGATGGCATGCAACTTTTCATTAAAGATCTGGCTGGTATGGCCGAAGCATCGAGTAGGACGAGGCAGTCCCCCACTGCCTGCCATGTCCTTCACCTTTATGCCAAAGCTGAAGGACCCGGCAGCTTCCCTCGAAAGGACACTGGCCTACCCCCAGGCAGCAAGGAGTGCTCCACAAGGCACCGTGAGAATTCTTCGCAAGTTTGGTGACGCAATAACAAAATCAGCATCTAACTAAATAGAACGAACGCGTGAAATGCGATTGCACCCGGTGTGGGTGCGATTCTCCGGTAACCGTTGCAACCATTCTCGCATCACGATTGAGATGTTGCCCCCGCTGCTAAGGTTGAAACGAATGGTCAATAAATGTGCAAATCCTGAATGCCGCAAAACCCTGCGCTATCTGCGCGATGGCATCGTCTATCTTTTTTCCAGCCGCAAGGATTCTGAGATTGGTTCCAACGTCCCGAATAGTATGGAGCATTTCTGGCTCTGCGGAGTTTGCGCGCAAAAGTGGATTTTGAAAACAGACTCGAAGAACGGCGTACAGTTGATCCCGAAGCCAAGGCGAAAAACACATGTTCCCGCAACTGAAGCCAACGCAGTTTTTCCTTATTCAAGATGACGGGCTTTGGAACCCAAGGGATATGAAGCATTGCAGGGATATGAAGCATTGCGCAAGCCGGTCTAGCGCAGACTAGCCTTGGAATTGGCGGTGGTTGCAGGGGCTGGACTGCTACCGGAACAGGCGCAATTGGAGAATCCGGGCTCCGACTGGTAGTTATCTCCATCGTACAGGCCGATAAACGCATTCCAGCGGATGCGTAAAATCTCCTGAATCATCTGCAGTCCATCTTTCAGGTAACTGATACGGGACCGCTCGTCGTGGCCCCAGGTGACGGGTACCTCCTGCACCTTGAGACCAAGCCGCAGCGCAATAAACAGCAACTCCGGATCAAAACCCCAGCGCTCAATCCGTTGACGAATGAAAATCTCCTGCGCTGCTTCGCGGCGAAATGCCTTGAATCCACATTGTGTATCCGCAAATGGCAGCCCCATGATGAGGCGTGTGAACCAGTTAAAACAGCGGCCAAAAAACTGGCGATACAAGGGTTGCTGGATGGTCTGGCGCCCGCGATCCAGCCATCGGGAACCAATCGCAACATCGGCTCCGGAAGCAATGGCGGCAAACAATAACTCTGCTTCTTCCATGGGAGAGGACAGATCCGCGTCGGTAAACATGACGACAGGCGCGCGTGCCTGCAGGATGCCATTGCGCACGCTATATCCCTTGCCGCGATTGTCTGGATTTTCTATCAACCGGACAATGGGATTGTGTGCCGCGACCTGGTGCACGATCTGCGCGGTTCGATCGCGAGAGCCATCGTTGACCACCAGCACCTCTGCCGTCCAGTTCCGCTGGGCAATGCAGTCGAGCACGCGATCCAGCGTGGCGCCGATACGGGCCTGCTCGTTGTATGCCGGAATCACAATGCTGTACTGCAACTCTGCCATATCAGGACCTAATGCAATGTAGCTCTCAATTCCAAAGGGCGGGCGGGGTAGAACGTGTATCTGGTTAAGAATAGGTTACAGCCGTCGTTTAGGCAATGCGCAATGTCATTGAAATACCGAGTGGACTATAGCTGTATACGTGCGCGGCCAACAAATGCGGGCGCGGTGCTACACTCGACGCATGCACTTGCAGGAAGCACCCAAGGGACGTTCTTTCTGGTTCTGGCTTTCCATAGCGGGCGGCATCTTCATCGTTTTTGTCGCCATCTTCTGGAGCTTGGCGCTCGTGTCCATGCGCGGGAACAAGACGGGCTTCGCATCGTTTCGTTCCAATCAGATTGCCGTAGTGGACCTGACTGGGGTGATCCTGTCGCCGGACAAGATCGATGAACAATTAGAGCAATTTGCCAACGACGATTCCGTCAAAGCTATCATTCTTCACATCAATTCTCCGGGCGGTGGTGCAGCCGCTTCGCAGGAGATTTATCACGAGGTACTGCGCATCCGTACGAAACATAAAAAGCGCATTGTTGCCTCCATCGGAAGCGCGGGCGCCAGCGGTGCTTATTACATTGCCTCTGCATGCGACCGCATCTATGCCAACCAGGCAAGTGTCGTGGGCAGCATCGGCGTCATCGCGCAATGGGTGAACTATGGCAACCTGCTGCAATGGGCCAAGTTGAAGGACATCACCATCAAGGCCGGAGCACTGAAAGACGCCGGCTCTCCGACGCGGGATTTGACACCGGAAGAACGGGCATATTTTCAGGCCCTGATCGACAATATGCATGGACAGTTCATCCATGATGTTGCCATTGGCCGTCACCTGCCAGTGGAGCAGATCCAGACGCTGGCCACGGGCCAGGTGTGGACCGGCGAGCAGGCATTGCCGCTGCATCTAATTGACCAGACAGGGGGTTTCCACGAGGCCCTGATGGACACTGCGCGCACGGTCGGCATTCGCGGAGAACCCACGATTGTGCGCCCGGCAAAGCCCAATAAAGGCCTGCTGGATGCCATCCTTAATGCAGATTCACTATCGTTGTTACCCAACCCGGAGACGCTTCTTGACAAGAGTCCCGGCTTCTATTTCATGTGGCAATAACAAGCCTTTTCCTTTCATCATGTTGCAGCTTGGCCCTGGTTGCTGTATTTTCGAGTTGTAGGAGCTGGCATGACCAAAGCTGATCTGGTTGTCGAGGTAATGCGATTGGGAGATCTTACTCGCGGAGACGCAGAGAAGATCGTCGAGACCATCTTCGATTCAGTCATCGGAGCATTGCGCACCGGAGACAAGATCGAAATTCGCGGGTTTGGCAGCTTCCGTACACGCCAACGTAAACCGCGCATTGGCCGCAATCCAAAGACTGGCGCGCGCGTGGATGTTCCAGCCAAGCGCGTTCCCTTCTTTAAACCCAGCAAAGATTTACGCGACATGGTGAACCACGGCGATGCAGGACCTGTAGCGCCAGCGGAGCCATCGGCTAATCCGGCATAGCGCAGCCTTAACGATTCAATTGTTTATGATGCAAAGTATGTTACTGCGTCTGCTGGTGCCTGCTGCTTCTTTGTTGGTATGGTCTTCTTTCCCCAATGCGATGGCTCAAGGTCCGCAGTCTCTGCCGCGCGCGCCGCAGGCACAGGTGACAGATCTCACAAAGCCGGGCCATTTTACCGAGCCTTCTGTCGCTGTAAATTTCAACGACCCGCAGCAGGTGGTCGTTGCGTACCAGAACCAGGCAAACATCTCGTATTCCACTGATGCCGGGGCTCACTGGCAGCAGGCGGCGAATGTCTCTCCCACCCGGTTCAGGGTCTCCGGAGATGTTTCCGTCACCTATGACAACAAGGGTCACGCAATTCTCTGCTACATCGCCTTCAACAAGTTGGGAACCTTCAACTACTGGGCTCATGCGGCAACCACGAATGGAATCTATGTACACCGGTCTCTGGATGGCGGAAAGACCTGGGAAGCGCAGCCCATCACTGTGTCCGAACAGCATCCGCCGCCGGGCGTCCCAATGGAAGACAAGCCCTACATCGTGGCCGACACCAGTCACGGCCCGTATGCCGGGAACCTCTACATCGCCTGGACGCGCTGGGGATTGAAAGATTCGCGCATGGTCTTTACGCGTTCCACCGATGACGGGAAGAACTGGACTACGCCCGTGGAGATTGACCAGCATCCCGGACTGCCCCGCGACGACAATGGCTCTCTCGAAGGATTCGATGGCGCCGTTGGCGCAGACAGCACCCTCTACGCCGTTTGGTCCGATGGAGATGACATCCAGTTCACCACTTCCAGAGATGGCGGAAAAACCTTCGCGCATGTTCGGAATGTTCTCCACACAGCGCCCATCATGTTCGCGCTGCAGGACTTTGAACGCGCCAACGGCTTTCCCCAAATCGCGGTCGATCCGCACAGCGGCGATTCCAAACACGCGCACCTGTATATAACGTGGAGCGATTATCGCAATGGCGATATCGACGTGTTCTGCGCCACTTCGCGTGATGGAGGCAAGACATGGAGCGCGCCTGTGCGTGTGAACAATGACCCAATCAACGATGGCAGCGATCAGTTTTATCAATGGCTGACCGTGGACCCTGTGACCAGCGCAATCTCGATTATTTTTTACGATCGGCGCGGAGACCCGGAAAATCGAAGGACGTTTGTGATGCTTGCCCGATCGACAGACGGCGGACGAACCTTCCGCAATTATGCATGGAGCGTGAAGCCGTTTGTAGCCAGCGACCGGGAATTTATGGGCGACTATAGTGGAATTGCTTCCTATAACAATCGTGTTTACGGCGCGTGGACGGAAGATACAGTTTCACTCCATCCCGAGGAAAAGCCTGAAAAGTCGCTTGGAGAAAAGAAGAAAGGCGAATCCGAAGAGCACACGAATCACACCCTTATCCGTGTGGGAGTTGCTCAGTTTCCGGCAGAAAACTAATCTGGCCGGGAAGCGGGAAACCATCCAATGCCGCAATGCACGCCGTGTTCTGTGCGGCGTCCGTGCGGAATCGCTGCCAGGAACGGGAGACTCTTAGAGACATGCTGCATGCCGATCGGCTCTTTCCTACAGACCCAGCTTCTCTGGCGATTGCTCGACGCCTGCACGCTGCAATCAAAGACCTGCCGATCGTCAGCCCGCACGGACATACGGACGCGCGATGGTTCGCGGAGAACCATCCCTTTCCTGATCCTGCCACTTTGTTCATCAAGCCGGACCACTACGTCTTCCGGATGCTGTACAGCCAGGGCGTTCCAATGGAAAGCCTTGGCATAGGCCAGGAAAAGATCGAGGACCCGCGAGCAGTCTGGAAGATTTTTGCCAAGCATTATTATTTGTTCCGCGGCACGCCAACGCGGCTCTGGATGAATTACGCCTTCCAGGAATTATTTGGCCTTGAACCGTTGCTGTCTGCGGAAACGGCGGACCTGTACTACGACACGATTCAGGAGAAATTATCCACGCCGGAATTTCTTCCCAGGGCTTTGTTTGAACGCTTCCGGCTGGAGGTGCTTGCAACCACGGATTCGCCATTGGACGATCTTCGATTTCATCGTCAATTGGCGGAATCGAACTGGCAAGGCAGAATTATTCCTACATTTCGACCCGATGCTGTTGTCGATCCGGACTTCGACGGATTTACGAACAATGTCGAGCAGCTCGGGATTCAGACGAAGGAAGACACTTCCCGCTGGAGCGGATACCTTGCAGCGCTGCGGAAATCTCGCGAACGCTTTCGCAGCCTGGGATGCACGGCAACGGACCATGGACATCCAACGCCGGCCACTGCGGACTTAAGCCGCGAAGCTGCGGAGAGCCTCTTCGACCGTGTTCGATCCGGGACCGCATCCGCTGCAGAAGCAGAATTATTTCGCGCCCAGATGCTGACCGAGATGGCGGCCATGAGCGTGGAGGATGGATTGGTCATGCAGATTCATCCGGGCAGCATGCGGAACCACAATGCAGAGATCTACCGTCGCTTTGGACGGGATGTAGGAGCGGACATTCCCACAGCAACAGATTATGTTCACAACCTGCAGCCGCTGCTGCGCCGGTTCGGCAATGAGCCGAAGTTGACGATTATTCTTTTCACTTTGGATGAGTCCAGCTATAGCCGCGAACTGGCTCCGCTTGCGGGACATTACCCCATCCTTAAACTTGGCCCGGCATGGTGGTTTCACGATAGCCCGGAGGGGATGCTGCGCTTCCGTGAGTACACGACGGAGACTGCCGGGTTTTACAACACAGTTGGATTTAACGACGATACACGGGCTTTTCTTTCCATTCCTGCGCGGCACGATGTAGCGCGAAGAGTGGATTGCGCTTACCTGGCCAAGCTGGTTGCAGATCATCGCCTCGAGGAAGAAGAAGCACAGGAGGTTGCGTTGGACCTGGCGTATCGCCTGGCTGTCTCCACCTATCGACTTACAAAGCACGGATAGTTTTAGGGCTTACTCGGCGCCCTGAATTTGCTGTCCCACGGTAACTACCTTCTGAGACTCCAACGAGATGTGCGGCACTTCGGTGGAAACCTTCACCTGTTGTTGCCCGGAGCCGTTCGCAAGGAACGTCAACAGATACTGGTTCGCAAGCTGCTTACTGAAATTTTTCAGGAATGGGTCGAAAGAGACTGGATTGCCAGTTCCCTCAAAGTAGACCGTACCTCCGGTTGCTGAGGCGACCTGTTGCAGGTAATTCTGCCCGACAAACGAGCTATTCATCCCACGGTCAGCAAATCCTGTGTCGCGAAAGTAAATCGAGGAAACCATCACATGATGGTTCTGCGCATCCTGGATGGCCGCATCGACATAGGGATCGTCCGGATCGTACATGGCATGCTGATAGTATCGATCGATTCCATCCGTGATCATGAGCACGGTGCGGGCCGCCGCAGAGGCTCCCTTGGAAGGCCAATGCTTGACAAGGTCGGACAGGCAGAAATAAGGGCTGGCGTTTCCACCCGGAATTCCACGCGGTAAGCGGATACTTTTTGCAACCAATGTGTGGTCTCCCGTCAGGTCTGTAGTCATGACCGCACGGCCATTTTGCATATAGCCCACAGCCACCTGCGTGGATGGCGGCAGTTCCTGTATGAAGTTTCGAAGCTCGACAAAATTACTGCTGGCCCTTGCCTGCAAAGAGTCGTCAATCAATATCACGAGCTGGATTCCAGTCGAGCCATCGGAGATTCGCTTCCAGCCCACGATCTGGGCATGCTTGCCTCTTTGCTTTACCTGAACGTCAGCACGCTGAATTGCTGGGGTTTGCGGTGTCGAATGAGAATGGTTCACGACTGTAACCACCATCTGCGTGGCCACGCCGGTCGATGGGTCAGTCTGCGCAATGGCCGCTGCCGCGCCAGTCATGAATAACAAGGCGATGATCCAGCGACGGTGAAATTTCCTACCTGAACGCGATGTATTTCTGTGTTTCATCTAAATCCCCCTGCAGCTGGTCTTGCGGCCGGTATTTCGACCGGTCTTGGGCCGACCAGTCTTGCGGCTTCTACCAAGTAAGACGCGAATCAGGGGCAAATATATGCGCATTTTGAAAAAGTATTTGGCTACACCGATTCAGAATCTTGCAGGTTCGACGGCAGGAACAGTTGCCGCCTGCCGCGCCAGAGCGTCCAGATATAGAGCAGGAGGCCACCGTAGAACACATGCGACAGAAGGAATGTCCATCGCGTGAACATCAGATAGGACAAGGGCGCCCAAGTGTCAGTCATCAAAAGGTAAGCCGCAAGCAACAAGAAAAAGACGCCGCGATGTTTGGCGGCCTGCGGCATCCAGGCAAGGAATACGATAAAAAATACTCCGTAGTGATGTTCCCACGCAATTGGAGAAGCCATGGTGGTTGCCATGGCGAACAGTAGAAGATCGAGCGTGCTACCGGTGATATGTTGCCGGTAAGGAACGATCAGAGCGGCGAGAAGAATGATCGCCGAGCCGCAGATCGTCAACCAGTAAATGGCGGGACTGTAGGGAGGATACCCATACGCCGAAGTGTTGAAATATCCGACATGCAACAGGCGATGCAGCAGACCATTGAGAGACTGATTTGTGGCAAGAGAATCTCCATGCCGGCTCAGATAGCGCAACACGGCAAGATATTCCACACTGTTGTGCCATCCAAAGACCGCAATCGACAGAAGGCCTCCAGTCATCAGCATGGCGGCCAGGCTGACGGCAAAGCTCCACTGACGACGTAAGGCTGCCCATAACAAAAAAAGCGCCATCTGCGGCTTGATGAGACACGTCAACCCGATGAGGATGCCTGGTGCGACACGCTGTCCGCGCATCCAGAGAAAGATGCTGGCGACGAGAGCCAGTGTCAGCAGTGTCTGCACCTGCCCAAGGCTATAGGCGTTCACCAGAGGCAGAAAAATCAGTCCCATGATAGCGATCAATACGCGCAGCAGCCATTGGTCGCGGGTGTTCCATGGGGATTCCGATTGCGAGCGTACCAATACCAGAAGAAACTGCCCGGCCAGGATCAGCGTCGCCCAGAAAGAGAGGAACACGGTTATGTTCATGGCAAAAAATGGAGAGATGCCAAAACGTGACGATTGCTGCCATGCGCGGTAGAGCAACAATGCTGTGGGTGGATAGATGAAACGCACGCCGCGCTGGAAAAATACCGTTTCATATAAAGCGTTGGGAGCCTGATGCGCGGCGAGGTCTCCTTGCTCCATGTAATAGATGGAGTCGTTGCCAGCGCGCAGCTCAAGGGTGCGCTCGGTACGCTTGAGCACACTGTCAGGATGAAGCTGAGGCGCAATGGCGATCAGTCCTATTTCAAAAAGCAAAACGCAAGCCGCAAACCAGGCCAACTTGCGCAACAAAACGGGAGTATGCGGATTTTTGACCGTCACAGGCATTATCAACCGAAACGTGGGTTGCGTAGTGTGATCACGCTGAACAATATCTTTTGCGTATGAGCTTTATTTAAACAGACGCATCGACTTGATACCATAGAGTCAATCGCAGCCATCCTCTAACTGCGCCATGGTGTCAATGCACAAACGATTGCTCGCCCTCCTGCTATCCGCCCTGCTTCCCCTGTCGGCAACCTTGCCTGTCGCCGCCAGCGCTTATGACGCGCATCCAAAACTGGTCGTTATTCTTGTCATCGATCAATTCCGCGAAGATTATCTGGAACGGTACCGCAGCGATTTCAAGGGACACGGTTTCCGGCTCTTTCTGGACAATGGCGCATATTTTCCCGATTGTTATTTCGATTATGCCAACACCAAGACAGCCCCGGGACATGCCACGATCGGGACCGGAGCCTATAGCGATGGACACGGCATCTCCAGCAATGAATGGTGGGATCTGAGCCGCAATACCAAGCGCCCCATCAGCTCTGTCGAAGATCCCCGATATCAACTGGTCGGGCTGCCCAATGGCCAGATAGAAGAGGGAGCGTCGCCGCGCAATCTGCTGGCAACCACCCTTGGGGATGAAGTTCGACTGGCAACAAAAGGCGAAGCAAAACTCTACGGCCTTTCGCTCAAGGACCGCGCTGCAATTCTGCTCTCCGGCCATAGCGCAAACGGCGCGTTCTGGATTGATCCCGCCAGTGGGCGCTTTATTACATCGTCGTACTACATGGCTTCTCTTCCGGACTGGGCAACGACATTCGACAACAGCGATCGTGCCACGCAGGCGCGCACGGAAGCTGGTGCATCGGCGGATGCATCCTTCTATAAAACGGTGGGGCCTACGCCCGCGGCAATCAGCTATGAACTGGATTTTGCGCGGGCTCTTATCAAGGGAGAAAAACTGGGTTCAGATAATGTCACCGATGTGCTGACGATCAGCATTTCTTCCACGGACATTCTTGGCCACGCCGTAGGCCCGGATTCCCTGCAGCAGGAAGAATTGGTCGATCAACTGGATGTCAATCTGGACCAGTTCTTTACATGGCTGGATAAAAATATTCCCGGAGGCTTGCGCAATGTGTGGATTGCATTGAGCGCAGATCATGGCATTGCGCCGATTCCCTCCGCTGCGGCACAGCTCGGCATCCCAGCAGCAACCATCAATGTGAAGGCGTTTGCGCTGTCCCTGAATGAAGCGATGAACCAGCAGTTTTCTCCGGGACAACAGTTGCCCTATATGCTGCCGGACCAGGAACTGCCTTACATGGAGCTGAATGAACCGGTGTTTGAACGGGCCGGAGTGAATGAGCACGAAGCGGAACGAGCCGTGCAGCAGGCCATTCCAGCAGCTCTAGCCGATGTGCGCAAGCAGCAAAACGCCGCCGATGCAACCTCCGATGCAACGACCAAGCCGAGCCAAACACGCCTTTCACCGGAGCCGGAAATCTTTCGTACCTTCACACGCGAGCAGATGGGATCTCTGGAGCCGGGCCTGCCTCCAACGGAATTCGGAAGCCTGATCGCACATAGTTATTCGCCCAATGGCGGCTGGTATGTGATGGTGATTCCCGAAGCCTATCAAATGGGATCCGTGGGCCGCGGCACCACCCACTACAGCCCCTATTCGTATGATCGGCATGTGCCGCTTGGCTTTTATGGCACCGCATTTGCTCCAGGCACGTATTACAACCGCGTCGAACCGGTCGATATCGCGGCAACGCTGGCGGCATTGCTGGAAGTCAACCAGCCTTCTGCCAGTGTGGGACATGTCCTGACTGTGGCACTGCGGCCAGAACATCCAGCCATACCGGAGCGGCACCGGCGTGCCGTATCGCCGAAACCGGCTGGGAAGTCTGCCGATGCTCCTCCTGCTGCTGCCGGAAAGACCCAGCCATGACGCGCATTCCTGAACCCGATCTGCGTGTGAAGTTTTGCGGGATGGATTTGCGGAACCCGGTCATCGCGGCCAGTGGCACCTTCGGCTACGGCGTCGAATTTGAAGACATTGTCTCGCTCAAAAAGATTGGGGGCTTTGTCACCAAGGGGCTTTCGCGGGAACCGATGGCGGGTAACAGTCCGCCAAGATTGCTGGAAACTCCGTCTGGAATGCTGAATGCCATTGGCCTGCAAAATCTCGGCGTTACCGCGTTTGTCGAGGAAAAGCTGGAAGCCGTTCGCGCGCTGCCCTGCATCGCCATTGCAAATATTTTTGGCTACACTGTCTCCGACTACTGTGCCGTGATCCGAGCATTGAATGAGACGGATGGAATTGATGCTTATGAGATCAATGCTTCGTGTCCAAACACGCACACCGGAGGGATGATTTTCGGCACCAACACCGGACTGTTATACGAGTTGGTCGCGAATACGAAATCCGTGTCCCGTCGCCCACTCATCGTAAAGCTCTCGCCCAACGTGACCAGCATTGCGGAGATGGCGCGCGCTGCGGTTGAAGCAGGCGCCGATGCAATCTCGCTGATCAATACATTTGTTTCTTTGTCGATCGATGCCCAATCGCGCCGGCCACGCCTGGCAAATGTTACCGGAGGGCTTTCCGGGCCAGCTATTAAACCCATTGCATTGCGCATGGTCTGGGAGGTTGCACGGGCTGTCTCCGTCCCGGTAATTGGGATGGGCGGCATTACGACACCCGAGGACGTCGTGGAATTTCTTCTCGCAGGTGCAACGGCCGTGCAGGTGGGCACCGCAAGCTATGCCGATCCACGAGCGGTGGAACGGATTGCGCGTGGATTGCGCGAATGGTGCATCCAGCACCACGTTGAGAAACTCAGCAAGCTTACCGGAGCATTGAAAACCCAGCCCGATGCCGAGTAGACCGGTTGCGTGTCCGCTGTTTTCTAGGATAAAACGGGCTGTCGATATGCAGCCGTTGACTCGCGCACAACAACAGCAGGAGGCATGAGGATGGCTTCCGACGGCAATTCCACCTGTCCACGCACGGCGTCGATGGCTTTCAAAATATAATTTGCGGCGATCTCTCCCATTTGCTCCATCGGCTGGCGAACCGTGGTAAGTCCGGGGCTGCTATGCGCCGCGTGGGGAACGTCATCGAAGCCAATTACAGAACAGTCGGATGGAATCTCTCGGCCTGCCTCATGCAGTGCGCGTATCGCGCCAAACGCGGTTAGATCGTCGAATGCAACGAGCGCTGAGAATTGCTCCTTCTGCCCGGCGAGCATCTTTGTGAAACGATAACCTTCTTCAAAGCCGGAGTTTGGATCGGAAGTATCCGACAAATCCACGATATGCGCCGGATTCAGTTTGAGCCCGACTTCCGAGCAGAATTGAACGATACCCTCCCATCGCGGCTGACTATCGACCAACTGTTCGGGGCCGCGGATGATTGCGATCTCCCGATGCCCTAATTCGTAGAGGTGACGCATCGCATCATACCCACCAATTTTGTTATCGACCATGACAGAACTAATCGGGCTCGACCTCATTTCGCGGCCAATCAGCATGGTGGGAATCTGTTGCCGGGCAAGGTCCGCCAGCGGACGTATATCGATAAACAGCCAGTTTGCCACAACAATCAGACCTTCGACACGGCGCTCCAACAGCATTTCCAGATACCGCTCGAACTGCTGCGCCTGATTATGTGCGTCCATAATGAAAGGCAAATAGGATGTGGTATAGAGCGAGCGCTGAATGCCTTTCAGGATCAGCGTGCAGTAGGGATCGGAAAGATCGAACACCATGATGCCAATGGTCCGGCTGCGACGGCTGCGCAATGAGCGCGCAAAGGCATCCGGCCTGTAGCCCATACGCTTGGCGACCTCTCGTATGTGCTGTTTGGTCTTTACAGCGACATAGCGGGAGAGAGGCGCATCATTCAAAACAATCGATACCGTGGAGGCAGAAAATCCGCTTTCGCGCGCCACATCCATCAAAGTGATTCTGCCCGTGTTGTGCGTCGTCTTCTTCAATGCATGCCTTATGCGCAGCAACCTAGTCTAAACGGTATCGAACCCACAGCACAGTATCTTTCCCCATACCGCATCGAAAACTGCGATATACAGCGAGAGTATCAGCGCGAGAGGGCGATCCGTACTCCTTCGCGATGACTGCGGCAAGCCGATTCCAGAATACGCATGCTGTCACAGGCATCTTCGGCACTGACAGGTACAGGAGAGCCGGTTTCCATGGCATTGCGGATGCCCACGTAATATGCCTTGTAATCCCCGGGCAGCGTCGGCAATATCGTCGCTTTCGCTTTGCCATCCTGCATGACGGTCAGATGTGCAGCGTGGCTTGCCGGTTCCACACCGAAGCCGGCATCGCCAGGGCGCATCCCCGCTTTGAGTTGGTCTTCCTGTACATCAATCCCGGCCTTGATAAAAGAACCGTGTGTTCCGTGGACAACATACTTCGGCTCTGGCGCAGCAGCCAATACGGTAGCGGCAAGCAAAATCCGCAGTCGCCCTTTACCCATCAGCAGGTGGAATCCATCATCCACCTGGGTGCCGGGCCGCTGCATATTCAGATCCGCCATCAACCAATCGGGCCAACCGAACAATGTCAGCGCCTGATCCACCAGATGCGGGCCAAGATCGAAGAACAGTCCCACGCCGGGGGTTGGCTTTTCCCGCCAGCGGTCGGTAACCTCCAGGCGATAGCGATCGAAGCGACATTGATACGACACGACCTCTCCCAGGTCGCCACGTGCCATGCTGGCCCGCAGCGTCTGGAAGTCGCTGTCCCAGCGGCGATTGTGGAACACACTGAGCAGGCATCGCCGCTCCCGCGCTGTGGCAATCAGCTGCTCGGCCTCTGCAACGGTATGAGTGAAAGGTTTATCAATGACGACGGAGCGGCCAGACTGCAATGCCGCCATAGCAAGCGGGACATGGGTATCGTTCGGAGAAGCAATCACCACCAGGTCGAGACTGGAGTCTGTAGCAACTGCCGTTGGATCGGTAAGGACGGTGGCTTCGGGCAGATCACGAGCGACCTCCGCCGCGCGATGCGTGGCCACGGTTGCCACCTGGATGCCTGCAGCCTGGAGCAGTGGCGCATGAAAAACACGACCTGCCAAACCATACCCGATGAGTCCTGCGCGAATTGTCATTGCTGTGGCTATTCCTCGTTAACTTTCCAATGCACAATTTCCCGAAGGTGCCGGCAGCAATCTCTCAGACGTGCGAGCGTGCGTCGTTTGCCTTCACTTATTTTTCCGGACCATCTTCTTGCGGGACCTCGGCGCCTTCTCCGGGGAATGGCCAGTTCTGATTGAGAAAAAGCTCCTTTTCGCGTTGCGCTTTTGGAACTTTATCGATCCTCAGGTTCTCAAAAAAATGCACGCCCGTCTTCCCTGCTGTGGCGATGTCGATATCGCCATCGCCATCGAAATCCCCTGTAACGAACTGCGTTCCCGCAGCAGCTGTGCCGTTGACAGAAATCGCGTAGCGCGTGAACCGGGCTGTCTTGCGATTGATCTTGTAGTAATAGATCACCAGCGGGTCGTAGGAACCGGGATCATTTCCGGAATGGCCGCGATAGCGCTTGCCGGCCAGCAGTTCCGGCTGCCCGTCGCCATCGAGATCGACCATCTTGAGCGCGTGGATTTGCGAGTACGACTCGTCGATGACATGACGCACCCAGTGACGATTGGAACCGCTGCCCTGCTGCTCCAGCCAGTACAGACCATAGCTGTGACCCTGGCCGTAAATGATGTCCATCTTGCCATCGTCATTTACGTCATAGCCGATGATGGGAAATCCTGCATCGCCGAGGTTCCAATCCGGGTGCCACTTCCATTTGTCGTGATTCGCGTCGATATTTTCAAACCATCCGTAAGGAGTGAGGACGTCGGCTTTGCCATCGCCGTTGATGTCGGCAATGCCGATGCCGTGGCCGTCCTGCGCTTTGCTGTCGGCAGAGACGGTATGGATGATTCCATCGGCACTGAGCACGCCTTTGTCATGGCTATGGTCGCTGCCAAGGTGATGGACGATTGGTTTGGGCCCGGAGAAATCCACCCACAGAACACCGGAGTGGTTGTAGTGTGCCAGCACCAGATCAGGCTTGCCATCCCCGTTGATATCGCCCATCCAGCCGCCTTCGGTGTCATAGCTGTTGGTGATGAAGTGGCGCTTCCACATTACGTTCGGTTTTTTGGGATTCTCATACCACCAGAGTCCATTGGATATCCATCCATAGGTCACAACGTCCGGCGCGCCGTCGTGGTTCACGTCGATGGTCCATTCGCCGGCGTCCGAGACAAATTCATCGTGAATGCCGACCGTGCGGTATTGATGTCGCTTCCACACGCCGCCCAGTGGACCTGGATTCTCATACCAATACGCACCGCTGAGAATGTCTGGACGGCCATCGCCGTTCATGTCCAGGGTGGTGATGCCTTCGGCATGGTCCGTACCCAGTTGATGCACAAAGAATGTCACTTGAGGAACTCCATAAGGACCGTTGCCTGGAGTGGTTCTGCGCGGTGTTTCCACCTTCTGCGCAATGGAAAAAGCTGCAGAAAAGCAAATGACACTCAGAATCGTGATTGCCGGAACGAAAAAATGTTTCATGTGCTTCGAGAAATTCAAAGAGTTTCCTCCTTTTGCAACTTTATACGGATATCGCGCCTGTACTGCTACATACAGAAACCGGGCATGCCTCCATCGGCTCGTATGTAATGGGCTGGCATCGTAGATTGCAACGACAACGATGGAAATATCGCATGCATGGAAGGATATCGAAATATGGACGACCCTCCAAGAAAAGTACGCTCGGGAGGAACATTTGCTCGTTGCTTTGATGATTTGCGTATTGCGTTGATCGCTCCACGAAGGCAATATCAGAAGCTGGATTTACGATACGCGAACAGCAGGATCACGCTTGAGGTGTATACGCAGGCAGTGGGTTCCAATAAGCGCGCCGCACAAAGCAATGTTGTAAGGATGATGATTCCTGGCGTGGGTCAGAATCGGGTGAGATGGACCCGCAAAAAGCCCGCGTTGGAGCTTAATGGACCTTTATCGGACCCTGATTTGATTGTCACTTATAGGTCGCCATTTGATTCTAAGTCTTTTAGAATCTACGGCGGGGACGACGGGGCTCGAACCCGCGACCTCTGCCGTGACAGAAGTGCTTTTGGTTGGTATCTCATTGAATTCATGAGCACCCTTGCGGAGATCTCCACAGCGTTTTCAGGTGGATAGTGAGCCGACCTCTGCTTTTTCGAGCCTCCCTGCCCTCATGCGAAGCGATTTCTCCCAAACAGTAGGGGAGTTGGGTCAGTTTGAATCAAGGAGGAGTGCATGTTTGGTTATGAACCCAAAGAGCGATCCTGCTGGATTACGGACGACAAGCCGACTTCCCGTTATTTGTCTTGGCGAAGCAATTTCGATGCGGGAGCAACCCACTGCCAGTGCCACGCACATCATCTGTCCTCTGATGGCCGCTCCAGTAGGCAGAACAACATGTAGTCCATACTTGACTAGTTGTTTTATTACTAGTAATGTCACAACCATGAAGAAGAAGTTCGTCCCAAGCGTGGTGAAACGATCCAACATCGGCATGGCTATCCTGGCGATGTTGTATGAGTCGCCCATGCATCCATACCGGATGCAGCAAATGATCAAGGATCGCGGCAAGCATGAGGTGATCGACGTAAGCCAGCGGGCGAGCTTGTATCAGACGATCAATCGGCTGGAGCGTGAGGGCCTGATATCTGCCCGGAAGATCGCAAAGGCAGAGAATCGGCCGGAGCGCACGATTTACGAGATCACAGCCGTAGGCACAGAGACGCTGCGAGGATGGGTACGCGACATGCTGGCGACGCCGGTAAAGGAATATCCGGAGTTTCCCGCAGCGCTTTCCGTGATCTGCTTGCTGCCGGTCAAAGATGCCCTTGCTCAACTGCGCAAGCGGACCGAGGTGCTGGAGGCTGAGTTGAAGCGCGTGGACGCAGACCTCATACAGGCTTCCTTCCTGCCACGGCTGTTCCTGCTTGAAATGGAACTCATTCGAGCTCAGGTGGCGACTGAGCTGACCTGGGTAAAGACGGTGGTAAGCGACCTGTATACGGGCAGGCTGACGTGGACCGAGGCATGGCTGCGCAAAATGTCTGCGAAGTACGACCGGAAATATAACGAAGACGAATCAAAGTGAGGTGCGACATGCGTGTGATCATCATCGGGGCAGGTACAGGCGGGTTGTCGCTAGCGCATGGATTGCGGCGTGCGGGCATCGACGTGCGGGTCTTTGAAAAGGAACCGACGCGCGTGCATGGGCGGCTAGGACACCGCGTAGGAATCTCACCGGCGGGTTCCTATGCGATGCAACAGACCGTGCCACCAGAGGTTTTCGACCTGTTTGTCGCAACCTGCGCACAGTCGCCGAAGTACTTCAATATCGTTACCGAGCAGATGGACGAGATCCTCTCAGTCGGCGATATTGGTGACTCGGAAATAGATCCTGTAGACAGTGAAAAATCGGTAAGCCGGATGACACTCCGCCAGGTTCTGCTCACAGGACTCGAAGATGTTACCGCGTTCGGCAAGCAGTTTGAGCGGTATGAAGAGAACACCGATGGCAAGGTCACGGCGTTTTTTGCAGACGGCTCGAGCGTAACGGGCGATGTGCTGATCGGAGCTGACGGAGCGAGATCGAAGCTGCGGAAACAGCGGTTGCCCCACGCGCGCATGGAGCAAACAGGCATTCTTTCGATCGGTGCCCGTCTGCCGTCAACTCCAGAGACGCGAACACTAGTCTCGGAGAAGATGCTGCGCGGCGTGACGCTGGCGATGGCGCCGAAGGGAATGGGCGCGATCATCCACGTCATGGACTTCAAGTGGGACGCGAAGGGGATCAAGCCACGCACGGCCGTCGCGGATGCAGACATCATTCGCAGCTGGAGCGGTAGGCAATATGACGACTCACAGGACTACATCCTGTGGGCGATCTGGGCTGCGCGGCGTTGGTATCCGGAAGATCCCGAGAAACTCGGTCCGGAAGAACTGCGGCGTCTGGCTTTGCGGATGACGGAGGGCTGGAGCCCGAGGTTCCGGAACCTCATCGAATTGAGCGAACTGAACACAATGAACTCGATCAACATCCGGACATCGGTGCCATTGGAGCCGTGGGAAAGTTCCCGCGTGACGCTGCTTGGCGATGCCGTGCATACCATGACGCCGGGACGCGGTGTAGGCGCAAACACCGCACTCGAAGACGCGGCTCTTCTGTGCAAGCGGCTTGTCGAGGTACACGACGGCAAACGCGGCTTGCCTGAAGCGATTCATTCCTACGAAGGTGACATGTTAGAGTACAGCCGAAACGCGGTCCTTGAGTCCCGCAAACAGATGGACGAGCGTGATGTGATCCACAAGCCGGTGATAGGTCGCGCCGTGCTGGCATTGACGCGAACGATGATGCGCGTTGTGAACCATCTTCCGTTGCTCAAGCGCTTGATGCAGAGAAAGCAAATGGAGCTGCGGAAGATCAGCGACACCGGAGCAATTGAGCGCCAGCGAACGCAAATGGCTTGATGCCCTGAGGAGTTGGCGATGAGGTCTGAGATGAAGAAAGACGGGGAGCGCCTTGACGAGGAGTTTCGTGAGATATTGGTCGTGATTTTGAGGTCTCGCGATGGCGCGGAGGTGAAGGAGTGCGTCGAATGGCTCAAGCATGGCCGTGTGTCCGGTCAGCATGGGCCGAAGCGCGATGCATCGGTGACGGTATGCCGGCTTATGAGGACCTGGCACTAAGCCGCACCAACTGGCGGAACCGCCTCTCCTCCAGCGAAGCTACGGAACAGAGCCACAACGCGCTCGCAGGCATCCGGCGCATAGAACATCTCTGTGTTCACCATTGTGTCCGCCGTTATAGATCGCATGCGGGAGAACATCTCCGCCTCGTACGCGGCGATTGCATCACCAGGCGCGTCTTCGCTGAGGAGAAACTTTGACAGTACCAGAGCGTCGAGCATCGCCATGTTCACGCCTTCGCCTGCGTAGGGCGGCATTACGTGCGCTGCATCCCCAATCAGCGTAATGTTTGGCTTCGGCGTCCAATGCTGATCCATCGGGCAAACAAGGAGCGGACGCCAGACCATCGAGACGGCCTCCCTGAAGAGCGGTTCCCACAGGTCACTCCACCCTTTGAAGTTGGCATGGAACCATCTCACTCTCTCGTCTGGACCGATTGCCTCTTCAAGGCTCTGCCTGGCCGCGGGATCATCGGTCTTCAATCCCGCGTACAGCAGCACACTTCCGTCCGGCTTCGTTCCCATGCCGATCGTCCGTTCGCCACCCAAAGCGATCAACGCCGAGCCTCCGAGAAGGTCCCACAACTCAGGTATGGCGTGTTTTGCCGCAGGAACGAGGCCCTCTGCGAGCGAAACTCCGACATACTGCGGCCGAATAGAAGTGACCAGCTCACGCAAGCGAGAGTTTGCGCCCTCGCCGCCAATGGCGATATCAGCCAGTGAGGTCTGCCCGTTCGCAAAATGTAATAAAACCTGCTCACCCTGAAACTCTGAAGACTCCAGCTTGCAATCCCACCGCACGGTGCCGGGCTGAAGCGAGTCGAGCAGAAGGTCGCGCAACGGACCGCGTTCGATCTCTGGACGTTTCCCCGGACCGGACATCCGGCGAAGATGCTCGTGGAGAACCGTTCCATTGGTATCGGTGAGGCGAAGGCTATCGAGATCCGGTCGATGGTTGGCCCAGAATCCTTCCATCAGGCCAGCGGCTTCCAGCGCCGCCAGTCCGGAGTGTTCGTGGAGATCCAATGCGCTGCCCTGGACCCGCGCATTGCGGCTTTGGTCGCGCTCGTACACTGACACCTGCGCGCCGCTTTGCTGTAGCAGTCGTGCCAGCGTGAGCCCGCCTGGTCCTCCGCCGGCGATGGCGATCTTCTTTCCTTCGATGGCCTTCATGCTTAACTTCCGAATCATCCTTCACCTGAATTCACGAGCCGCAGCAGTCGATACATTCTAAAGCGTGCTTTCGGCTTATCCGATCTGATGAACTGCATCAGCACGACGATCCGGGAAATCAACATTCCTAACCTGCATCTGCAGGGGATCTGATAAGGAAACCGGTCTTCATCACCCACGACTGGGACTTGTTCAAGCTCCTTACAAACGCACTTGTCATCACTGATCGAGCCTTTCGAGAAGCCGTCGTCCGGTACTAATTCCGATCTCGGTGAGTGCCTTGGCGATCATGCACCCACCGAGATCCGCTGATATCAGATGGCCGACAAGCCGCCGTCGACGGACAACTCCACCCCGTTCACGAAGCTCGAATCGTCTGAAGCGAGAAACAGCGCGACCGTCGCGATCTCCTCAGGTTGACCCATCGTTCTCCGCGGGATCAGGGATTCGAACATCTCCTTCGCCTCCTTGGTGAGAACTTCTTCCTGCATCGGTGTGGCAATCGGCCCCGGGCTCAGCACGTTCACCCGGATCTTCCTGCCCTTCAGTTCGTTGAGCCACGTGCGTGCGAAGGAGCGCAATGCTGCCTTGCTTGCCGCATACACGCCGAAACCAGGAAAACCCTTCACCGAAGCAACTGATCCGGTCATGATGATCGATCCGCCATCGTTGAATAGCGGCAACGCCTTCTGAACCGTAAACAGCGTTCCGCGCGTATTCAGGCCGAAGGCCGCATCGAAGTGCTGCTCGGTAATCTCGCCCAGTGGTACGGACTCGCCCCTGCCGGCGCTCGCGAACAAGACGTCGATCTTGCCCTTTTCTCCCTTGACCGTATCGAACAGGCGGTCGAGGTCGTCGAGATTTGCCGCGTCACCGCGCACACCGGTCACGTTCCGGCCAATCAGCTTGACGGCCTCATCGAGCTGCTCCTGCCTCCGGCCCGTGATGAAAACGTAGGCGCCTTCTTCAACGAACCGCTTGGCGCTCGCCAGCGCCAGGCCGCTCGATCCTCCCGTGACAACTGCAACTTTTCCTTCAAGCTTTCCCATAATGGCTCCCTTTTGCTAGATGTGTGTAGCATTCCTACAGAAGAGTAGAGTTCTCCAGTGGTGGACGAGAACTGCTTAGGAGTCCGAAAATTTTGTCTATTCGTCCAAAATAGAGGGGTTAAGTTGGACTCGATAACAGACATCTTCAGAACAATGCACGTAACCGCTTTTGGTCTGCACAGGCTCGAAGCCACAGCCCCGTGGGGCGTGAAACAGGAAAATCAGGCCGAAAAAAGAGTCACGCCTTCCGACAAAGAGACTTCCCCAACAGATTTGGCGCACTTCGCCATGCTTTCGCGCGGCAACTGTTGGCTGAGTGTGGAAGGGATTGCCGAGCCGATTCCCCTCACCGGTGGTGATTGCTTTTTGCTGGCCCGGGGGACTTCGATTGTTTTGCGCGACAGCCCGCGGACACGGCCAAGGTGGAGTTTCCGCGAGATCGGGGCCATGGCCAACGGCAATGTCGCTCATTGTGGAGGTGGCGGCGCACCGACGACCATCGTCTGTGGGTCCTTGAGTTTCGATCGCGCCAGCCTGAAGCCGATCACTCAGTTATTGCCGAGCTTCATTTTGATGAAGGCCGATGAGGCACGCACGCTTGCTCTTCACAACACAGTGCAAGCGCTTGCTTCGGAAATGGCAGAACAGGCGCCGGGATCTGAAGTCGTCGCGACTCGACTGGCCGAAGTTCTGTTTATCCAAGTGCTCCGGGCGCATATCGCGTCGGGATCGGAACGCAACAAAGGATGGCTTCGTGCGGTTTTCGATCCTCAAATAGGCACTGCCCTGAGTTCCATTCACGACAGTGTGAATACACCCTGGACGGTCGAATCCCTGGCCGAAGCGGCGGGCATGTCTCGCTCCGCATTCGCAGCGCGTTTCAAAGAGCTACTCGGACAAACACCACTGGAATATGTAACTGAGTGGCGGATGCAGAAGGCGATGCAGCTACTCCAGCAGCGTGACAAGAAGCTCATAGACGTCGCTCGGTTGGTTGGTTACGAGTCCGACGCTGCGTTCAGTAAGGCGTTCAAGCGAGTTGTCGGAGCCAACCCTGGTGAATACCTCAAACGTGGTTATCAAAACCGAGGTCATGTCTGAATGGCAGAGGTATTTGAAGTGGAAGATTCTAACTTTGGCGGCGAATCTGAACATCATGGAAGTGTGTTCTTCCAATGAGATGGGTGCTCCAAACGCCTCGCATCTGGGAACAGGAGACCACGCAGCCGAACCAACCGAAGCAGACCAAGATCAGTCCCGGTAAACGCATATCCCGGAAGTTGAGGATGCTACCGAGAAGCCGACTTAGCATTACCAATCGAATTCCGGGGTGGTTAAGCAATCAAGGCCTATGTATCTTGCATGCACAGGCTTTGATTGCGTTTCATCTTTGATGACTTGTCTCAATACTTCGTAACCTCCAACTGCTCCTAAGTAGACAGAAGCTGTTAGTGCTTTGAGGCACTGGATCGGCCGGATCGCTTAGTGATTGCACTCTTCGGCAATCGCGGAACAGCCTGAACTCCGGCCCAAAGCGTTGCGATCGTTTGCTCGACCACGAGAGCCTGATCAGGCAAGTCAGGAACAACCCCTTGGATGACCATGAGTGTGGCGAGGCCAAAAATATTAAACCACCAGGTGTGGGCTACCACGATGTCATCCCTGTTTGGCAGTCCTTCATCCTTGGCGACATCGAAAAAGAGTTGCACGAAACGGTCGAACAACGGCGCGCCAAGGTCGTTGATATATTGCCCCGCGCGGACGCCGTTGCGGTTCTCAGGCCCAAAGAAGACGTTACGGAACTGCTGTGAGTGGGCAATGCAGAATTGAATCAAGCCGCGAGACGTCGCGAAGAGACGTTCTTTCGATGAAAGATGCTTAGCGGCAATCGCGTCGAAATCCTGAACCATCAGCCCGATCGTCTCGCGGCTCAACTCGACAAGAATGTGTGATTTGTCCGGAAAATGCTGGTAGATCACGGCGTGCGTATAACCGATCTCTTTAGCGATCGCACGAAGCGTCACGGCTTCGTAACCGCGATCGGCAAACATTTTGCTGGCAGCCGCAAGGATTTCGCCCCGCAACCTCTCCTTGCGCTCTACCCGGCGACTTGGTGATGTGGATGTCACTTCAATAGCTTAGTCCGTTTTGACGCTTTTTGCGACCGCTTGTTGCTTTATAACCATTGGTTCTATAACCACTGATTATTTTGCAACCAATGGTTTTTATAGACCTCTAATAGTCAGGTGGCTCATTTGGATGGGCGGCCAAATACGAGGCAAAAGGAGAATGCGATGAAAGTTCTAGTGATTGGAGCAGCGGGCAAGAGCGGAGAAGCGCTGGTAAATGAGGCGTTGGCGGCCGGGCATAAGGTGACGGCTTTCGTGCGCGGTGCCGCGCAGTATAAGAAGGCGAACGTCAGAGTTGTGGCGGGCGACGTGCTGGACACGGCTGCGGTCGACGTTGCGGTAGCCGGACAGGATGCGGTGATCGACGCGCTGGGCGGCAAAACGCCGTGGAAAGTGACGACGATGGAAACGAGCGCGGCACACAATATTGTGGACGCGATGCGGCGCAATGGCGTGCGGCGGCTGCTGAAGATTTCAGTGGTGGGTGCGGGCGAGAGCGTCAAGAACGCCGGCTTCTTCAATGAGCACGTACTCATGCGGACGTTTCTGCGGGGCCTGCTGGTAGACAAGGCGGGCATGGAGGCCGAGATCGAAGGCAGCAACTTGGACTGGACGCTCGTGCGGCCGCCGATGTTGACCAACCGTGAGAAGACCGGCGTTGCCAGGGTGCTGAGCACGGAGGGCGGCGAGAAGGCGCACAAGATCGGGCGAGCCGATCTGGCAGCCTTCATGGTGCAGCAACTGGAAAGCAGCCGGTATGTGCATCAGGCCGTGACGGTAACGACCACATAGCAAGGCCTCCGCGAGGATCAACCACCTCTCTCATCAGGGCAATCCGATCGGCTGTGTAAAGGCCTGTAACGATTCACGCGACAGATACCTGTGGAAACCCACGGGACTAGCGGAGTGCTAGCTGCGCAACTCACAAGCTCTGGCATTCACGTCAGAGCACCAACTTCGTTCACGAAAGGATTGTTTTATGTCGAACTTCCCCACACCGCTTGAAGAAGTCATTCATCACAATGTTATTAAGAACAACAAAACAGGCGGCCTGGCGCTGCATATCGGGCCTATGCAGTTGCTGTGGAGGGCACTGGGGGAAAACACGGGCTACACCTTCTCCATTTTTGAGACCACGGTCGTGCCGGGCATGGGTATTCCACTTCATAAGCACCCATTTGCAGAGTTTTTCTATGTGCTGGAAGGCACGCTATCAATTGGACACTGGAACAGTCAGGGCGCCTCTGCGTGGGACGTGTATGAAGTCGGCGAGAGCCTGGTGGTGCAGCCCAATGCGCCTCACTCGTTCTTCAATAAGAGTGAGCGTCCGTGCCGCGTGCTAAGTGTTTCAACCTATCACCACGAACGAATGATGAAGGATGCGGTGCATCCGGATGGTAGGACAGACTTCTTGCCTGCTCAACTCACTCAGGCCGACTTTGAGAAGTTGACCAAGTCCATGGAAAAGAACCAGACATTTCTCGTCGCCAACCATGCTTAGCGTGGGGCATCTCTTGAGTTCACCTTTGAACTCAAGAGATGCGCCGCGACGCAAAAACGGGTCTGCAAATACGGTCCCATGTCGCTGCAACAATAACAAGGAGAAAACGAGCATGTATTTAGTCATGGGCATTACTGGAAAAGTTGGGGGCGCCACCGCGCGGCATCTGCTGAAGCAAGGCAAAGAGGTGCGAGCACTTGTGCGCAATCGCGAGAAAGCGGCGAAGTGGACAGACCAAGGTGTGGAGTTGGTGGAGGGAGACTGGAACGATGCGACAGTCATAGCGGCGGTGCTCAAAGGTGTTGAGGGCGCGTTTGTTATGTTGCCGGGTGTATGGGCACCCTCGCCTGATTACAGAGAGGCAAAGGGCGTGATTGCGAACTATGTCGAGGCGCTGACCAAGGTAGTGCCTCCGCGGGTGGTAGCGCTCTCGTCGATGGGCGCGAATAGAACAAGCGGGATGGGGATGATCACGGCCTTATCACTCTTGGAGCAAGGTTTTCGCAGCTTGCCGTCTCCGATCGCATTTGTGCGCGCTGGCGGCTTTTTCGAAAACTTTCTCTTCGGCTTGCAGGCCGCCCAAGGCGGAACACTGCCGGTCTTCTACAATCCGATAAACCGGAAATCGACCATGGTCGCGTCAGACGACATCGGCGCAGAGGTGGCAACGCTTCTGACCGGGCCGGCGTGGTCAGGGCATCGCGTCATCGAGCTGGGCTCGATGGTAAGCGCGGACGAAGTCGCGCGCCAATTAGGTGAGGTCCTGGCACTCGACGTGAAAGCCTTTGCAGTTCCGCGTGCAGGCTGGGCGGAAGCGTTCCAGCAGTTCGGCGTTCCGAATGGCCACACCCGACCTGCCGAAGAAATGTTTGAGAGCGTGAACGCGGGATGGATGGACCTCGGAGTCACGGGTACGGAGCACGTCGCGGGTACGACGTCCGCACGCGATGTGTTTGCGGCTGCACAGAACACCGTCAAGGCATAAGTCCTGGGCCGGCTGAATCAGCCGCAGTTCCTTTGGGAACTGCGGCGCTAGCCGACTGATTGCAGAACGATTTCAACCATTGAACTGGCAAGAAGAGGATCACTTTGAATATGAAAACTGAACACACACTCGATAAACCTGCGCGCCCAGGCCGAGCAATTCAAATAGCCGCGTTGATAATCACCGGCCTCGTCGCCGTCGTCTGGGTGTACTTCGGAAGGCTGTATCTAATTCACGATCCCGGCGAATGGAGGATCGCCAATCAGCAGCTCGGATACCCGCTCTATATCATCCCTCTGAT
>DATAWK010000033.1:0-71348 GCA_036267255.1 Acidobacteriaceae bacterium
CAAAGGGATAATGCTGTTGAAAACTCGAGGGTCAGGGGCCGGTTCAGTCTGAAGCGAACCAGCCCAAGCGGCGTCAACTGTGGAAGTTTCTGCAAAAAAGAACGGAGCAGAAGAGATCGATTTCGAATCCAAACAACTTTGAGAAGAGAAGTCGACGAATGGCCGGCGCCGGCTCGGGAGGGGTTTGGGCGATTCGCATCAGCCAGCAATAAATTGTTCAGAGCAAACCGTCTCAATCTATTTCAGAAAAACAAAGGAGAAATAAGATGGCAAAAAGCGAAGAGAGAGACAAGGAACACGCGAAACAGCATCTCGCTGTGAAGACACCTCCGATTGTGCCGCAACAGCAGTGGGAGACTGCGCGGCAGCGACTGCTCGTGAAAGAGAAGGCCTTGACCCGCTCCCGTGATGCAATGGCCGCCGAACGCCGCCGGATGCCCTGGGTGGCGGTGGAGAAGAAGTACGAGTTCGAGGGACCCAAAGGCCAGGTTAGCCTGGTCGATTTATTCGAGGGCCGCCGTCAGTTGATCGTCTATCGCGCCTTCTTCGAGCCTGGAGTGTTTGGCTGGTCCGAACACGCCTGCCGCGGCTGTTCCCTGGGCGCCGATCAGGTCGGCCATCTGGCCCATCTGAATGCTCGCGACACTACCCTCGCCTGGGTCTCGCGTGCCCCCCAGGCGGACATCGCCCGGCTGAAGGCGCGGATGGGATGGCAGATGCCCTGGTACACCATGACCGATGGCTTCGACAAGGATTTCGGCGTCGATGAATGGCACGGCCACAACGTGTTCTTCCGCGACGGCGACAAGGTGTTCCGCACCTACTTCATCAACAACCGCGGCGACGAGGCCATGGGAAGTACCTGGAACTATCTCGACATGACCGCGCTGGGACGCCAGGAGAACTGGGAGGATTCGCCCAAGGGCTACCCACAAACCGCACCGTACAAGTGGTGGAACTGGCACGACAACTACGAGGCCGAGACCGCGGCTGACCCGAGGTGGATTGATATAACTACCAACGCGAAAGAGGCCGCCCTCCGAAGGCACGAGGCAGAGGAAAAAGGATGTGCCTGCTCATGAGCGCAACCTCTCCACCCAAAGCCTGTGAAGCAAAGGAGAACAAGCGATGAGTACCGTCGAAGGAACGAAAGCAGGCCACAACGCTGCGTTGGATAGGCCGTACCGGCCTAAGACGAGCATGGAGAAGTCATGCTGCTCGACGGACAAACGCGCGTGAGCAGGCATCCTTGCTGCGAAGCCGCTGCAAGCGGTGGAAGCAGCGCTGCGGGCGGGATGCGGACCAAAATGCGGATTCGGGAGGCCAGTCCGCATCCGCATTCCGCGTCGCGGGCGCGGCGCTGTCTGGATGCTGTCGCGAAGATGGTTCCGATTGCGATTCTGACAGTGTTGCCGAAGTGCCCCCTGTGCCTGGCGGCGTATGTTGCGCTGGCAACGGGCGTGGGAGTTTCGATCACAACGGCAAGTTACCTGCGTGCCGGGCTGATGGTTCTGTGCGTGGCGTCGCTGGTGTATTTCGCGACGAAAATGTTGCGCAGTGCGCGCCGCGTGAGTCATCCGAAACATTCCTGAACAACGTCAGCGCGGGTGCTGCGCCGCGCGGAGTTTTCTCTTTACTTGCCATCCCCTTTGCTACGATACTGTCTCCGCTTCGGTATATCGAATTGGAGAGAGAGAATCCCATGCAAAGACAACTCTGTTTCGTCACGATGCTGCTGGCGTTTCCGGGCGCGATCCTGGCGCAAACCTCCACACCGCCGGTCAAGATGGGACTGTGGAAGACCACGAACGTCATTACTGTAACCGGTATGCAAATTCCACCCGACATTGCTGCCCGCCTGCAGGCGATGGGCAAGCAGGTGCCTACAGGACAGCCGCAGACCACCGTGGTGCAATCGTGCCTGACGCCGGAGAGATGGCAGCAGTCGTTTGGCCATATGCAACGGAACAAGAACTGCGAGTACACCCACACGCAACAAACCTCTTCGGCATTTTCGACCGACGTTGTTTGCAAGTCTGCCGACGGAAGTTACACCGCGAAGGGTCACGTAGAGGTGAACTTTGTGACCACAGTGACGATGCATGGGAAGGCGCACATGGAGACGGTGAGCACGTCACAGACGAAGCCCATCGTGATGGACATGAACTTCGATAGCACGTACCAGAGTGCCGATTGCCAGGGTGTTTCTCCCGACTCGCCAAAGATCGAACACTAGACGCGAACACCAGACGCTTGCAGAGGGTTTTCCGGGGCGCAGATGCCGCGGGACCTCAGGTGGCGAAGATGTACTTCGCGGGGCGGCTGGGACGGCTGCGACGGAAAAAGAAATAGATGACGATGCTGACCACGGCGGCATACGCGCACCAGATGGACGTGAACGCGTAGGACTTGACCAGCATGACGATGAGCAGGCCGATCAGATTGAGCCATCCCAGGATGACGAGATCGCGATATCCGGAAAAGAAAAGCGCACCGCAGGTGGCGATGACGTAGAGCACGGCGACGATTTTGGTGGTGGTGAGCGGATTGTTGTACACGACGCTGTGACCGACGGCGTAGACCTGCAGCGGCGCCATGATGAGTCCCCAGAGAATGTAGAGCGTGAGCAGGGTTCCCAGAGTGAGGAACCAGAACATGCGCCGTCGCCGGAGGCGGGTTGGCTCAATGAGCAGGACGCTGAACGGCAACAGAAACGGCAGCAGGCCCTGCGCGTAGAGCACGTAGGCGGCGGCGGCACCGTGCAGGACGGCGGGCGAGAGTTTGTGATCGAGGCCGAGCCAGACGAATCCTTCAGTGAACTGATGCAGCGCAAAGAGGCAGGGAAGGCCAGCGAAAAGCAGTTCGCGGCGATGTTTGACTTCCGTCAGCGTGGCGACGCCGATGGTTCCGAGTACGGCACTCCCGACAAAGTTCGCAGACGCGGAAAAGCACATGGCAGTCTCCCGTAGATCGAATGTCAGATTGAAGTCAATGCCATGATAGCGCAAGGCGGGTTGGAGCCGACGAACAACGAGACGCGAGAGGATTTTCCAATTTCTGCTATGCTCGTGGTCGCGCCGTGGACCGCCAGCGTGCCGTTATGCGGAGACTGGAATGGAGCGGTGGATTGTCTGACGATGGCATGACAGGCAGAACGGAGACCCGACGAATGCAAAAGCAAACAACTGAGGCGCCAGCGCGGACCACGAATGAATGGTTTGGGCGATTCGCTACCAAGGCCTCCACCTGGCTGGGATCGAAGTGGGCATTTACGGGAGCGGCATTGGTGATCGTGGTGTGGGCGACGACGGGGCCGATCTTTCATTACTCCAACACCTGGCAACTGATTATCAATACGGGCACGACCATCGTGACGTTTCTGATGGTTTTTCTGATTCAAAACACGCAGAACCGCGATGCACGCGCGATCAATTTGAAACTGAATGAATTGATTCGAGCTATCGACAATGCGCGCGATCAGATGATCGATATTGAGAAGCTGGACGACTTAGAACTGGATGAACTGCATGCTAAATACGAAAAGATAAAAGCAGCGTATGTTCTGCGACAGGCAAGAAAGGGTAAGAACGAGGTCTAAGTCGCACGGATAGGTTGATAAGTGGTGCGACTTAGTAAAAAGTAACAAATAACAGTACAAACCTTGTAGCTGGAGCAACTCGCTCAGGAATATTCCGCATCTAGTAAGTCGAGGGACAAGGAAATGTTAATTATTCTGATCGTGTTACTCCTGATCTTTGCTTTTGGCGGCTATCGCCTGGGACCGGGAGTTGGTTACTATGGCGGAGGCAGCATCAGCCTGATTCTTCTTATCGTCATCATCCTGTTATTGCTGCGCGTTATCTGACAGAGCGAGAGGCGGCGGAACGCAAGGAGATGCCGCCGATTGCCTGCAGTGAGACATCCTTCCTGAAAACTTACAGCAGCGACAAGCAAAGAAAATTTTCCTAAGTACAAGCAAGTCTACGTGCCGAGTGTATCCAGCACAGGAGAGCCGGTCGAGCGGCTCGTATCGCGCTTTTCCGCGTCGGTCCGTTGAGTCGTCATGGACGACTCCTGGCGAATTGTCATGAAAGATCTCCGGCGATATGTTGTGGGTTCGCCGGGTCCGGGCAAATAGGAAAGGGCGATGTTGTGCTTGCCCGTGCGCGCACCCAGTGGAAATGGATTCAAAGGATCCATCTCGGATTCCAAGAATCTACCTCGATGGTCAGAGATTTGCTGGAATCGCTGCCAACCATTACAGAACCATTGGGCGAACGCTTGAGAGGGAATGTAGGCTCGATGCGGCTTCCACAATCACGCCGGGGCAGAGCCAGGTTTCAGGAGCGTGGCCTGTCGAATCCTTGGGACCTGTCGAATCCGCGGGGATGGACGTAAACTGGCTACGATGGCGGAACGAGATTGCAGGTGCGGGTGGATGGCGGGGGTGGTCCTGCTGGTGTTGCTTGCGGCGGGGAGCGCGACGGCGCAGATTTCCAACTGGTCCACGGGGCATACCTATGTTTACAAACTGCGGCCGGAGGTGCGGATTCCTGTAACTCCGCTGGGTTATAGGGCGCCGGGAGATTTGCCTGCGTTTCATTACTACTCGCTGGTGGCGCTGCATTTTCTGGATAGCGACCATGTCCTGTTCAGCTTTAATACGACGGGCTTGATGGCGCGCAAGGGAGGGTGCCAGCCGGATGGCACCGAGCGGATGACGCGCGTGGTGGTGGTGGACCTGGCAACGGGCAAGGTGACGAGGCAGGCGGACTGGCAACTGGATGACTATGCGCAGTACCTGTGGGGACTGCCGGCGGGACAAGTGCTGCTGCGCCGGTGTTCGCAGCTGAGCGTGATGGATGCGCGGCTGGAGCCGCATGTATTGATCAATATCGACGGCTCGGTAGAGCTGATGAATCAGTCGGCGGATCGTTCGTTGCTGCTGGTGGAGGAAAAGAAAAAGACGGCGGCGGAGGCGGCTTCTGCCCGTGCAAGCACCAGCGTTGTGACCGGAATGCCGCAGTTTCTGCACCAGACGGAATTGCGGGACCTGGCTGTGAATTTCATCCGGCTGCATCCGCTGGGCGTGTTGGCGACATCGCAATCGCAGCAGGTTGTCGATTTGCCGGTGCTGTCTACGGGCTTTCTGGAAGCGTTGAACCAGCCGCAGGACATGTGGCAGGTGAACCTGCAGCCGTATCGAGGAAAGCTGCAGAGCGTGGGCCAGATCCATTCCACCTGCACGCCGCAGGTTGTGGCGCTGACAGGCAACACATTTCTGGCCATTGTCTGTAAAGGGGACGACCAGACACAGCAGATGTTTGAAGCCTACGATCTGCAGGGAAGCCTGCTGTGGAGGCAGCCCGTCGATGCAAACCGCGATGCACCGCAGTTTGCGTATGCGGAAAATCTGTCGCGCTTTGCCGTGGCGACGCTGCACACGACGCACCAGATGGCGGCGCTGGACCCGCTGAACAGCGACGATGTGGATGGACAGATCGTCGACGTGTATGAAGCGAAGACAGGCAAGCTGCTGTTGAGTTTTCGCACGACACCGGTGTACACGGCTGGGCAGAACTTTGCGTTGTCGCCGACGGGAGACCGGCTGGCGGTGCTGCATGATGACGCGATCGAGATCTACAACCTGAAGGAACTGCCCAAGGGGCCACCGCCGAGTTTGCGGTAGCGAGATTGCCGGTGGGATTGGCAAAAGACCCCAGGTGAGCCACGCGCACCTGGGGCACCCGGATACTTATTGAGGCTTACGCCTTTTCAAACATGGTTTCAATCTCTTCCAGGGTCTTGCCTTTGGTTTCAGGCAGGAAGAAGGTCACGGTGATGAGATAGATCACGGTGAATCCTGCGAAGAGAAAGAACATGGTGGAGTAGCCGTGTTTGCTGACGACGGGCAGAAAGACAGCGGCCAGAGTGGTGGAGACCAACTGATTGATGACCAGAGCGATGCTCATGCCGTTGGAGCGGATGCGCGTGGGCATGAGCTCCGACAGAGCCAGCCAGACGCAGACGCCGGGACCGAAGGCATAGAAGCCCATGAAAGCGTAGAGGCCGAGGGCGACGAGCCAGCCGTTGCTGGCATTGGGCACGCGACCGATATACGCGCGTTCGATTTTGAGCGGCGCGGTGCGGGCGGCATCGAGGTTGGCAAAGGGATTCTTAAAGAAGGCCTCGACCTTGGTGGACGGCACACAACTGGCGCGGGTGATTTGTATGGGGGCTGCGGCGGAGTCGTCGGAGCGCACGAAGGTGGTGGCGGCGGTGAAGCCACCGTAGGAATAGATGACGGCCAGAGAGGCGCGGCTGGGCTGGATGCTGGTGCCGGTGTAGCCCTGGGCGGCGAGCAGAGTTTTGGCTTCGGCAGGATTGAATTGCAGGTTGAGGGTTTGATCGGGGTTGACCAGCGATTGCACGGCGCCGCGACAGTCGAAGTTCAATTTTTCTGTTTTCAGGAACAGCGCGCCGACGCAGATCAACGAGACGACAATGCCGGAGGTGCCGAGAATGAAGAGGAACTTGCGTCCCTTGCGGTCGACGAGCAGCATGCCGCCGATGGTCATTAAAAAGTTAACGATGGTGAAGACGACATAGCCCCAGTGCGCGCGCAGATCGGAGAGGCCGCCCTGGAGGAGAATGTTGGTGTTGAAGCCGATGATGGAGTTGACGCCGGTGGCCGTGTTGCAGAAGAGGATGACGCAGGCGAGCAGAAAGGGAATGACGTATTTGCGGCGCAGGAGAGAGTCCTGAACCTTTTTGCCGGAGGACAGTGTTTTGGCGGCGAGGGCGATCTGTTCCATCTCCTGCAACTCGACATGGGCCATGGCTGTGGAGCGGGAGCGCAGGAGGGCGGCGAGAGCGAGTTCCTTTTTGCCGCGCCGGTAGAGCCAGCGCGGGGATTCCGAAACGAAGAGACTGCCCAGGACGAAGAGGACGCCGGGTGGGAGCGAGACCCAGAAGATGCGGCGCCAGGCCTGATCTTTAAAGGAGAAGAGCGCGGAAGGATCGGCGATTCTGGCGACGGCGGCGACGCGATAGCTGTAATAGATGCCGATGATCGCCGCGCAAACGATGCCGAGGGTGAGCAGCCACTGAAAGACGGCGGTGCCTTTGCCGCGATTCGATGCGCCCAGACACTCGGCGAGATAGAGGGGAACGACGACACCGATAAATCCGCCGCTGACGCCCTGCAGCAGACGACCGTAGAACAAAGGCCCGTAGCCGTGCGAGAGGGCGATGACGGGAATGCTGAGAACAAAGGTGACCCCGCTGAGAACCATCAGGGGCTTGCGGCCCATCCAGTCGGCGAGCAGGCCTGCGAACAGGGTGGAGAAGACGCTGCCGAGCAGGACGGCGGCAACGATGATGGAAAGCTGGCCGGCGCTGAGGCGGGAGGTCGCTTCCAGATAGGGCAATGCACCGCCGATGATGCCGACATCGACCCCGTAGAGCAGACCGCCCAGACCGGCGACGAGCAGCAGGAAACGGTTGTAGGCGCGTTTCTCTTCGGGCGCGGAAGAGACAGAAGCGGGAGCGGTATGGGTCATAAGAGGTTCAGGAAAAACGAAAACGGATGCGGAACTCTCTTTTCGTATATCACACACGGCGCGATGCAGGGAGAGGGGCATAGCGCGGGCAGGGCGATGGAAAAGCCGCGGCGCGAAGTTTCCTGCTGTCTTCGGCACGGTTGCTGTGGTATTCTCCGCGCACAAATGCTGTGCATGGAAATCCACCCGTAGGACGAACGAAGGCTGCCTATGACGAATGAAGGCTTTACGATACCAGCGCCCACGGCCAATCCGTATGGCCCGCTGACGCCGACGGAATTGCTGCAACGCATCTTCGCGATGTACCGCGAGAATCCCAAGACGATGTTTGGGCTGATGCTGATTGTGGCCGCTGTGGAGCTGGTTACGACGGCGATTCTCACCGGTTCCACTGCCATATTTGTGCTGCCTGAAGGGGGCAGGATGGCTCCGCTGCAGGCACTGTTCTTCGCGTGCATTGCCCTGATGACATGGCTGCTGATCTATGTGGTGTCGCAGGTGGTGCACGGCGCCTATTTCTATGCAGTGACGGCGCAGGTGCAGCGGCGGCCGATGCGCGTGGGAGAGGCGGCAAGCCTGGCGCTGGAACATATAGAGCGGTTGATCAGCGTATCGGTGCAGGTGTTTCTGCGGGTGCTGGGATACATGATCCTGATCGAGATTATTTTCGCCGTGATCGGCGGCCTGATCGCCGCTGGATTGTTCGTTGCCTTCCACGGAGCTATGGGGTCAGTGCATGCGGGGCACTGGATGGCCTATGCCTTGATCCTGGTGCCGCTGCTAGCATTCGGATTTCTGCTTTTTCTTGTGGCGATGCTGTGGGTGTATGCGCGCTATGCCGTGGCGATTCCGGCCTGCATGGCGGAGAGCCTGCCGGGGTCGGTGGCCATCCGGCGCTCCATTACGCTGTCGATGAAGAGCCACAGCAGAATTTACGCCATGTACATTTTCTGTGTGGTGCTGGGCATGGCGAGTGCGGCGATTCTTTTTCCCATGATGCTGCTGTCGATGCATCATGGCGGACACACGATGTTCTTTCAACTGGTGAACGCCATTGCGTCGGCGGTGAATTTGCTGTTTGGGGCGTGGCTGCTGTCGTTCATCGGAATCGGCGCGACGCTGTGCTATTACGATCTGCGCGTGCGCAAGGAAGGGTTTGGCGCAGCGGTTGCGCAGGCCGAGACGCTTCCAGAGACGACTCCGCCGGTGGTGCTGCCACCGGATTTGTCGACCGGCGATCTGCCGATGAGTTGAGTTGGGTGTTGGGCACGTGGGAATAGCAGGCTGCCGATACAAGACCCATGCTAGCTGCGCGAGCCAGCTCGCCGGGACCCCGATGTGCGAGCCTGGGGCATCCGGATTTTCTCATCTCTCAAAAGTATCCATGAGAGGGAGATTGTCTGGATTCTTCCCTTCGCTACGCAGCGTTGCGAATGACTCTTCTTTAACTGAAAAATTGGCGCAGGGCTTCGAGGCCAGCCTCGATGGTTTCGAGTGGAATCGCGTATCCGAAACGCAGATGACCTTCGCCCTGCACGCCAAAGACGACGCCGGGGATGGTGGCGACGCAGGCCTTGTCCAGCAGGATTTCGGCGGCCTTGCGGCTGTCCTTGTTGATCTTGAGGACCTTGGGAAAGGCGTAAAAGGCTCCTGCGGGCAGCGGGCAATCCAGGCCGAGCGCATTCAATCCGCTGACAAGAAGGTCGCGACGCTGGCGGTAATCTTCGCGGCGCGCGTCGATAAATTCCCGCGGCGTGTGCATGGCTTCGAGCGCGGCCCACTGGATGGGCGTGGGAACTCCGTTGGTGGAGTAGAGAACGATTTTGCGCATGGCGGTCATCCACGGCTCCTGCGCCACGGTGTAGCCGACGCGCCAGCCGGTCATGCCGTAGGACTTGGAGAGCGTGTAGGCGGTAATGGTGCGCTCGGCCATGCCGGGCAAAGTGGCGATGGAAAAATGTTCGCCTTCGTAGACGAGGTCTTCATAGGCTTCGTCGGCGATGACGACGAGGTTGCGCTTTCTGGCGAAGGCGGCGACCTCTTCGGCTTCCTGACGCGAGAAGACAATGCCGGCGGGGTTCTGCGGCGTGTTGTAGTAGATGGCGCGCGTGTTGGGCGTGACGAAACGCTCCAGCGATTCGGTGAGGCCACGCTCGCGCGAACTGATGGTGGGAACCAGCAGCGGACGCGCCTGCGCGCCGGTGACGAGATCGCGAATGGGTGTCCAGTAAGGCGAAAAGACCAGGACGTCATCGCCGGGATCGAGCACGCATTGGAAGGCGGCGTAGAGAGCCTGCGAGCCACCGACGGTCATGAGGACATTGTCTTTGTCGACGTTCATGCCGTTGCGCGCGCGCAGCTTTTGAGCGACGGCCTCGCGAAGAGGGTCGATGCCGGAAGAGGGTGCGTAGCGCGTTTTGTCCTCTGCCAAGGCCTGCATGAGGGCGTATTTGATGGGGACGGGCGTGTGAAAGAAAGGCTCGCCGCCGTGAAAGCCATGCACGGTTTTTCCCGCGGCGCGCAGAGACATGACTTTGTTGCGAACCTGGACGATGTCGGAGAAGCCGACCTCATCCATTCGTTTTGCCAAGTGCAGAGCCGTGGACGATGTCACCATAGCGAGCAACCTCACATGCTGGACTTTCCAGCTTAACGCGAATTTCTGCCGAGTGCCTATGCTTGCGCGCGAAATGCGAGCGGGTCAGGTGGAAAGCGCGCCGGTGTAGACGGCCATGCCGGCCACGGCGTCGACACCGATAGAATGGAGCGCGGTGATTTCGCCGCGGTCGCGGATGCCTCCGGCGACGATCAACTGGCGTTTGGTGACGGCGCGCAATTGCTGGGCGATGGCCATGGGGAAGCCCTGCATGAGACCTTCGGTATCGACATGCGTGTAAAGAAAGGCGGCGCAGAAGGGTTCGAGGAGTTCGATGGCCTGCTCGGGACGCACGGGCAGGCGATGCCGCCAGCCGCGCACGGCGATGCGTCCGCCTTTTGTGTCGACGCTGAAGACAAGACGATCCTGGCCGAGAGAGGCGGCGAGATGGCTGGCGAATTCTGTGCGCACCAAGGGCTCGGAGGAGGCGGATTCTTCGTGCGTGAATAAGGAGGAGCCGAAGATGACGCGCTTTGCGCCGAGATCGAGCAAGGCCTGCGCATCGGCAGCGGTGCGGATGCCGCCGCCGACCTGGCAGGGAAGTTTTTTTAGAATCTGCTGCATCAGCTCGCGATTATTTCCCTGAAGCTTGGCGGCGTTGAGGTCAATGAGCTGCACCAGAGGATAGGCGCGGAAGCGATCGATCCAGTAATCGAAATCCTTAGATTGCAGTGCGAGCCGTTCCCCCTGCACCAACTGCACAATGTGGCCGTCCATCAAGTCTATGGCGGGAATCAACATTTTCTTTTCGAGGTCCTCATATATCTATTGTGCATGTTGCGATTTCAACAGGGCAGACGCATGGGCAGTCCGTGGGCTGCGAGTTGCTGTTTGAGGGTGCGGGCGTCGGTGACGCTGTAGTGAAAGATGCTGGCGGCGAGGGCGGCGTCGGCATGACCCGCGGTGAAGACCTGCACGAAGTGATCGACGGTGCCCGCGCCTCCGGAGGCGATGACGGGAATCTGAACGGCGCGGCTGACGGCGGCGGTAAGCTCGCAATCGAAGCCGTTGCGCGTGCCATCGGCGTCCATGGAGGTGAGCAGAATTTCTCCGGCGCCGCGCTGCTCGGCCTCACGTGCCCAGTCGAGAACGCGCCTGCCGGTGGCTTTGCGGCCGCCGCCGATGAAGACTTCGGCGAGCTCGGGGGCAACGGGTGCGGGATTTGCGGGCGAATTTCGGCGAGCATCGATGGCGACGACGACGGCCTGCGCGCCAAAACGTGCGCCGATTTCCTCAATTAAACCGGGGTGCGTGATGGCGGCGGAGTTGAGGCTGATTTTGTCGGCACCGGCGTCGAAGACGCGGGTGGCGTCCTCGAGGGTGCGGATGCCGCCGCCGACGGTGAGCGGAACAAAGATGCGCTCGGCGGTGCGCTGGACGGCGTGGAGGAGGGTGTCGCGGCCTTCATGGGTTGCGGTGATGTCGAGGAAGACGATTTCGTCTGCGCCGCCTTCGACGTGACGCGCGGCGAGCTCGGCGGGGTCGCCGGCATCGCGGAGGCCGATGAATTGCACGCCTTTGACGACGCGGCCGGCGGTGACATCGAGACAGGCAATGATGCGGCGCGTCAGCATGCGGACAGCTCCGGGTTGGGTAGATCCAAGTTGGGCAAATCCAGAAAATTCTTCAAAATCTTCAGACCGGCGGGGCCGGATTTTTCGGGATGGAACTGCACGGCCATCCAGTTACCTTCTTCTACGGCGGCGGAAAAGTTTCCTGCATAATTTGTAACAGCAACGGTTGCATTTACTGCAGGCGCGCGATAGGAATGGGTGAAATAGACGTGCGTGGAGGGTTCGAGACCGTCGAGAAGGCGGGAAGGACGAACCAGGTCGAGGGAGTTCCAGCCGACATGCGGGGATTTTACGGAGTTTGGAAAACGTTCGCAGGTTTCCGGAAATACATTAAGGCCGGAGATGGCTGGAGCCTCGGTGCTGCCGCGAAAGATCCACTGCAAACCAACGCAAATGCCGAGAAAGAGCGCTCCCTGCGCCACGCGCTGCTGGATGGCCGCGGCCATGCCGGACTGGAAAAGGCGTTCGGTGGCGGCGAAATGGCCGACGCCGGGGAGAATGATTTTTTCCGCGGTGCGCAGGGCAGCGGGGTCGGCGGTGACGACGGGGTCCACGCCGAGCGCGCGCAGGGCCTTGACGACGGAGGTGAGATTGCCGGCGCGGTAATCGACGACGGCGATCATAAAAGACCCTTGGTGCTGGGCAGCATGTCGCGAAGCTGGGGGTCGCGGGCGCAGGCAAAGCGCAGGGCGCGGGCGAAGGCCTTGAAGACGGCTTCAATTTTGTGGTGATTGGAGCGGCCGTACATGACCTTCAAATGCACGTTGGCGCGAGCGCCACGCGCGAAGCCTTCGAAGAAATCGTAGAGCAATTCTGTCTGCAGGTCGCCGACGAGGCGAACGCGCACTTTGGCATCGACGACACAGGCGGTGCGACCGCTGAGATCAATGGCGGCGATGGCGAGGGTTTCGTCCATGGGCATGAGGAAATATCCGGCGCGGAGGATGCCTTTTTTATCGCCGAGCGCTTTGTCGAAGGCTTCCCCAAGTGCGATGCCGACATCTTCGACGGTGTGGTGCTGGTCTACGTCGAGATCGCCCTTGCATTGCAGCGTGAGATCGAAGCCGCCGTGACGGGTGAACAGTTCCAGCATGTGGTCAAAAAAACGAATGCCGGTCTGAACGGTATATCGGCCCTGACCTTCGACGGCGAGGCGGAGATGAATTTTTGTCTCCGTCGTGTTGCGATCGAGCGCTGCGGTGCGCGGCTTTACTTTTCGGGTTGCCATTGGATCTCCTTCAAGGTTTCCTGCAAGGCGGCGATGCCGCGCCGGGTGTGTTCGCGGGTGCCGACCGTGATGCGGACGCAGCCATTGCAGCCGGGGTCATTGCTGCGGTCGCGAATAAGAATGCCATGCTGGCGCATGCCAGCGACCAGCGCGGCGTGGAGGGGGCCGATGTTCATGAGGGTGAAGTTGGCGTGACTGGGCCAGTAGGGAACGCGCAGATTCTGCAGCGCGGCTTCAAGCTCGAGACGACTGCTGCGGACCTGCTCGCTGTACCAGTCGATATAGGCCTGGTCGGCCAGAGCTTCGGGAAGGCAATCGAGCGCGATGCTGTTGACGTTGTACGGCGAGCTGACCTTGCGAACGTAGCGCATGGCGTCGGCGTGACCGGCGAGCAGGCCGATGCGCAGACCGGCGAGTCCATAGGCCTTGGAGAAGGTGCGGGTGACGAAGAGATTTGTAACCGTCGCTGTATCAGAAAGGACAGATTCGCCGTGGAAGTGATAGTAGGCTTCGTCGACCAGGAGTGCGGCCTGGGGAGCTTTGGCGGCGAGTTCGAGCAAAACGGATGGTTCGACGATGGCTCCGGTGGGGTTGTTGGGCGAGGCGAGCATGATGAGGCGCGTGTTGGGGCGAATGGCTGCGAGAACGCTCGCGGCGGGGAACTGGAGGGATGCATCCGCCTGAATGGAGCGGACGGTCGCGCCGGTGGCCTCGGCATAGACGCCGTACATGGAGAAGGTGGGCGTGACGACGATGACTTCATCTTCCGGTTCGAGATAGGTTTCGCAGAGGAGATGGATGGCCTCATCGACGCCGTTGGTGAGGAGCACGGCGTTGGCGGCGAGGTCGAAGTGCGCGGCGACGATGCGTTCGACATGTTCGCGCTCAGGATATTTGGTGAGGCCCTCGGCGCTGATGTTTTGCAGTACAGCGGCGACGCGCGGCGAGGGAGCGAGGGTGTTTTCGTTGAAGTCGAGGCGCAGGCCGTCGCGGCCAGCCAGCGGCGGATGATATTCGCTCATACGCACGACGGCGGAACGAGGGCGCAGCGTGGACGTTGCGGAGGTGGTCACTTGGCCTTGATCTCCTTGCGTGATTTTTGAAGGCGGATGCGAACCGATGCGGCATGGCCGCGCAGGCCTTCGGCTTCGGCGAGTCGAATGGTGTGCGGACCAAGCGCGGCGAGGCCCTGGGCGGTATAGCTTTGCGTGGTGATGAGGCGCAGATAGTCAAAAACGCTGAGTCCGGCGCGGGTTCGAGCGACGCGCCCGGTGGGCAGGACGTGATTGGGGCCGGAGATATAGTCGCCCATGCTTTGCGGCGTGCCGGAGCCGATGAAGACGGAGCCGGCGTGGCGGACCCAGAGCAGATCGCGCACGCTGTCGATGGTGAGATGTTCGGGCGCGAGACGATTTGTAACCGCCGCGGTTTCCTTTGCCGATGCGGTAAGGAAGATGCAGCCATTTTTCCGGAGAGATTGGCGGGCGATGGCGTTGGAGGCGGATTGCTTTGCGACCTGCGCGGCGATGGCTTCGGCCAGCGAACGATTGCTGGTGACGAAAATGGCGAGAGCGTTGGGGTCGTGTTCGGCCTGGGCGACGAGATCGGCGGCGAGGAAGACGGGATCGCCATTTTCACTGGCAATGACGATCTCAGTTGGGCCAGCGAGCATGTCGATGCCGCAATCGAAGGCGACGAGTTTTTTGGCGGTGGTGACGTAGAGGTTGCCGGGGCCGACAATTTTGTCGACGCGAGGGATGGTGGCGGTTCCGTAGGCGAGTGCGGCGATGGCCTGCGCGCCGCCGATGCGATAGAACTCCTCAACACCGGCGAGATATGCAGCGGCGAGAGTCTCTTTTGCGGGACGCGGAGAGACGACAACGATGCGCTCGACACCCGCGACCTGCGCAGGCAGTACGGTCATGAGCAGTGTGGACGGAAGCGGATAGCGGCCGCCGGGCACGTAACAGCCGACGGAGGCGAGAGGGACGCAGTGCTGGCCCAGCTGCAGGCCGGTCTGCAGGGGGTCGGCCTGAGCGGTGCGCGTCCAGCTTTTGGGCAATTGCCAGCGCGCGAAGCGGCGAATATTTTTTGCAGCGAGCTGCATGGAATAGCGCAGTTCGAGCGGTGTGTCGCGCCAGGCAGCGGTCATTTCTTCGCGAGTGACACGGAGCGGCGTGGCGGACGTGAGGCCGTCGAATTTGTTTGCATAACGGCGCAGGCCGGTGTCTCCGTCGCGGCGGATGGAGCGGAGAATCCGCCGCACGGTGGGTTCCAGCTTTTCAGTGGCGATGTTGGAGCGCTCTTCCAGTTGGCGCAGAAGCTTTTCTGTGCCGGTGGCGGAGCGTCCGTAGGTGATGTGAATCTTCATGGATTTTTCCGATGATACGTTAGAGCACAATTTTACTGAGCGGATATTCGACGATTCCAGTGGCACGTGCGGACTTCAGTTTTGGGATGACATCGCGTACGACATGTTCGTCGAGGATGGTGTTGAGGGCGACCCACTCGGGATCGCTGAGTGCCGAGATGGTGGGCGAGTTGAGCGCGGGAAGCACGGCCAGAACGGCGGGAAGGTCGGCCTTGCGGGCGTTCATCATGAGGCCAACCTGGCCCTGTGCGGCAATGGCGCCCTGGAGCATGAGCGCGATGTTGTCAATCTTCTGCTTTTTCCATGGGTCGGCGTAGGCGGATTGATTGGCGATGAGCCGGGTTTCGCTTTCCATGAGGGTGTCGATGATGCGGAGACGATTGGCGCGCAGGGAGCTGCCGGTTTCCGTGACTTCAACGATGGCGTCGGCGAGCATGGGCGGCTTGACTTCGGTGGCGCCCCAGCTGAATTCGACCTTGACGGGAACATTTTTTCCGGCGAAGTAACGTTTGGTGGCTTCGACCAGTTCGGTGGCGATGATTTTGCCGGCGAGATCTTCGGCGCGCTGGTACGGCGAATCCTCGGGAACGGCGAGCACCCAGCGAACTTTCTGGCGGCTTTGCTTGGAGTAGGTGAGGCTGGTGATGGAGGCGACGTCGAGGCCATTTTCAACGACCCAATCGTTGCCGGTGAGGCCGGCGTCGAGCGCACCGTGGGCGACGTAGCGGGCCATCTCCTGCGCGCGGATGAGCATGCATTCGATCTCGGCGTCGTCGATGGCGGGAAAGTAAGAGCGGCCATTGGCGAAGATGCGCCAGCCGGCGCGTTCAAAGAGGGCGATGGTGGCGTCCTGCAGGCTGCCTTTGGGAATGCCAAGTTTTATTTTATTGCTCACGATTGCACCTCGGTCGTTGGGGTGGTGGCGCGGAGCGCGATGGGCTTGGTGAAGCAACTGACGGTGCCTTCGTGACAGACGAGGCCGTCGCCTTCGACAACGACGCGGAAGAGCAGGGTGTCATTGTCACAGTCGGTGAGGGCTTCGACGATGCGTAGGCGATTGCCGCTGGTTTCGCCCTTCATCCAGAGCTTTTTACGGGTGCGGCTCCAGAAGGTGACGAAGCCGGAGTCGAGGGACTTCTGGTAGCTCTCCTGATTGAGGAAGCCGACCATCAGCAAGGCGCTGGTGGCGGCGTCCTGCACGATGCCGGGGACGAGGCCATCCAGTTTGCTGAAGTCGATGCCGGGGTTGGTGGTCATGCTGTTTTTTTCTCCATTGTGAGTGCAAAAGTGAAAAGCCCGCGGATGCTGAGCGCATCGGCGGGCTTGATCTGCGAGCTTGTCTGATTGCTGAATCTTGGTGTTGCTTAGGAAGATTGCTCAGAAAGCTTCGCTGACACGCCCGCCAAGGCATGATGATGGTGATGATGGCGGTGATGTCCACGAAGCTGCATGTAAAAAATGTATCAGAAGTTCGGCGGATGTCAAAATTTCTGGCGTTTGGTTGTGAGCAACGGTAGCTTATTGCAGAACGAAGAGAAAGACCCAGGTGGAATCTGGGTTTGGAAAGGTTACAGATGCGATCGACATGGTGGGAAGTGCTTTTCTGGGTATGGATTGGCTCTGAAGTGTACATTGCGTTGGCGACGCGGACGCGGCACACGGTTGGGAAGGTGCAGGATCGCGGGACGCAACTGCTGTTGTGGGTGGTGATTGTGGCGGCGATGACGGCGTGCGGATGGATCGACGCCACCATGGGAAAGACAATGTTTGGCGGGGCGCACTGGTTGAAGACGGCTGCGGTTGTGTTGCTGGCGGCGGGATTGGCCATCCGGTGGACGGCGATCGTGTCGCTGGGCAAAGCCTTCAGCGCGAATGTGGCGATTCGCGAGACGCAGACGCTGAAGGACACGGGACTGTATCGATGGGTGCGGCATCCATCGTATTCCGGATTGCTGCTGATCTTTCTGGCAGCGGGGGTGCATTCGCGCAACTGGCTGGGCCTGGCGGTGGCAATGGTGCCGACGACGGCGGCGCTGCTCTACCGAATCCACGTGGAGGAAACGGCGTTGCAGGGCGCCTTTGGGGAGCTGTACCGGTCATACAGCAGCAGGACGAAGCGGCTGATCCCGGGCGTGTACTGAAGATTTCAGAAGGTGAAGGAAACGCCGCTGGTGATGCGATCCTGGCGGAGTGCGCTGTCGAGGATGGGGCCGATGACGGTGATCGAAGTGGGCGAATCGAAGACGAGGCCATTCAGGATGTCCTGCTTGGATTTCGTCCAGAAATCGGGCTGCGAGGTGAGGGTTTCGCGGAAATCGGCGCGAATCATCCAACGGGGCGTGACGCGATAGCGAATGCCGCCGCCGTAATCCAATCCAAACTGGAAGATGCCTCCGCCTTCAAGCGGCGGGGTGCTGCCGAAGTTGTAGGCAGCGCTGATGAGTCCGATGTTGCTTAAACCCAGCTTGAACCATGCGGGCGCCTTCTTGATGGGCGCATCGTCCAGATGCATGAGCTGGAGGGATGGACCAATGGCAAAGAAGGGACGCAAACGCGAGGTTTTGGGGCGGGCATTGATGAGCAGATTGTAGGCGAACTGCGAGGTGCCGAGGCCGGAGCTGTCGAAGCCGAAGGCGGTTTGTACCGAGGGGCTGCTTGCGTCGGTGTAGAGAACCGCCAAGCCGATGTTGAAGGTGGTAAAGCTGTGATCGTAGCTGAATTCGTGGGAAAAATATTTCTGCGAATCGAGAGTGACGGTGCCACCGATGCTCCATCCGTTATCCAGCGAATTTCCAAGCACGAGGACAAGCGCGTTGGCGGGATCGGCCTTGTCCTGAAAGAAGTAAGCAATAGCGCCGCCGTTGCCGCCGTTGTAGCCGAGCCAGCCGGAGCGGATGCCGAGCTCGACGGAAGGCGGGGTCCAGCGCAGGGCGTGAGCATTGGCAGCGGGAGACGCGGATTTGGAGTTGGCCTGAGACGGGGGCGCGTAGCTGTCTTCGGGGTCGAAGTGCTGGTCGATGGTGTACTTGCTGCCTTCAATATCCATGGTCCGTTCCGGGGCGGGGCCTTCTTTTTTCTTTGAGGCAACCAGGTAATGGATTCCGGAGTAGGTCATGACACCCACGTTGTCGCGCAGGATATTGTTCCGCAGTGTCAGGACGGTCTGGCGCGTGGTGCGGTCGAGCTCGTTGCCATGAATGCGCAAGGGCGTGCCGTCTTCGGCGGTGGGTTCTTCGACGGGGTCGAGACAATCGTTGAGCTGGAGTACGGCGATCTTGCCGTCGGTGATCAGGGCTTCATCGGTGCCGTTTTTTGCGTCCTGCGGAACCCAGGGCCGCGAGACCAACTGCACGCCGGTGACGCAGCCGGTGAAGATCATGTCATTGACGACCTTGGCGCGTTCATTGTCGATATGCGTGTCGATGAGATGGATGAAGGTCTTATTTTTTTTGGAGAAGCCGATGCCGATGTCGTGGGTGGAAGAGGATGTCCAGACGGTCTGGCCCTGCCAGGTTGGAGACATTTGCCAGATGCGGAGATGGTGGCGTTTGGAAAAGGTGTTGAGGGTCTTGGCGTAGGCGAATTCCGGCGCATCGTCCGCCAGCAGCAGGGTGGACATGGGGGCGCGGCGGTAGCCCTGATTTTCCGCGACGGAACGAACCGTGCTGTAGGTGGATTGTGCGGTGAGGGTATCGACGGGCTCCCATCCGCTGGCCTGGAAGGCGCGCTGCAATGCGTCGGCGTTGCCGATGAAGATGAGGTTGGTGAGGTCGGAGGGAACGTTGGCGCCCTTGGTGTAGGTGCGGAAGGGCAGGCTGCGAACCAGTTTGCCTAAATCCTGTTTGCCTGCCGGAGTGCTGACGATGGGAGGAATGGTCTCAATGTTCTCCTGGGGCAGCACGACCGTGGCGGTGACCTGGGTGAGCATTTCCGTTCCGGCGGGGAGGGAAATCTCCGGCTCTGAAAATCGCAGAACGGACGTGGAGGCGGCGGTGGTGAAGATGGCTGCGATGGGGTCTCCGAAGGCCAGAGTGCCAACGACGCCGGAGGTGCGATGGCTCAAGGTAGAGGTGGAACGGATGCCTTGAATGCGGCCTTCCTTGTCGACGCTCTCGCGAGCATTTTCCACGGATGTCAAACGGCTCTGGAGGGGGAAGGTCTGGCCATCGGAGAGGACCAGTTGATTGAAGACCAGATGGATCTGTGCGGTCTCATGGACGACGCCGACGCCAACCTTGCGAATGTCCACCACGGTGCCTTCGATGGTGGTGCCGAGGGGCAGGAGAATCCTTCCGGATTCGTTGACCGGAGAGATGAGGACGCCGGTGATTTTGGTTCCCTTATGCGTGGAATAGGAGCTGATGGGTTGCTGCAGGCGGACTTCCAGGACGGTGCCTGCGGGGATTGTTTCTGCCGAGAGCAAGGATGGCGCGAGCAGAGCCAGGGCGAAACAACACACACAGGCCGCGCGCACAAAAGCGCATTCGGGCAGCAGAGAAAATGCTCGAGGCAGGAGGGAGGACGCTCTGAAGATTTCTATTCGCACACCAAGACACGAAAGCCAAGGTACAAAAAGGTTCTTTATGGATGGCACGAGGCTACCATAGACCGGCGATTTCGACGGCGGAATTTACTGCCGATGCCGGGATGGCTGAAGAATGTACCGGTCACCGGAGGTTCGATGATGCGGCAAGGACGACCAGCTTGCGAGCGGAAATCCGTCGATTTCGCCAGGGAATGCATGAAATGGAGCAGAGGAGAGATTTTTTGTTTGACTGGGGCAGCGCGGGTGGGTAAGGTACTGCGCAGAATCCGGTTGATTGCCGGGTATCGCAGCAATCTCTTACAGGGAACGACAGGAGGAAATACGATGCAATACCGGAAACATATTTTGAAGGGATTGATGGGCGCAGGTCTGGCGCTGGCACTGCTGATGTCGGTGCATGTCTATGCAGCGCCTCACAGTGCAACCGGCGGTGCACAAGCCAGTTCGGCGATGGCTGCCAGTGCTCCGGTGGACATTAACACGGCGACGGCGGACCAGTTGAAGGCTGTTCCGGGGATCGGCGATGCGTATGCAAAGAAGATCATCCAGAATCGCCCGTACAGCTCCAAACACCAGTTGGTGAGCAAGGGCGTTTTGCCCGCGGGCGTGTATGCCAAGGTGAAGGGCATGCTGATCGCGTCGCATCCGCACAAGTAGCCAAGCGATTGGTGGTTGAGAAAACAGATTCACCCGCAGTTGGCCGCAGGCGCGGCAGGCTGTGGGTGAATTTTTGTTGTGTGGGCGGGATGGCGAAGCGAGAAATGGTCCCGCGCAGGGAAAGATGCTGGAGTGGGGCAGGCAGCGGATTAGAGCAAAGGATTTTTAGTTAAGTTCAGCGAAAAGGAGTATGCGATGCAACGACGTCACATGATCGTATTACTTGCGTCCGCTGCCATCGGTGGCAGCAATGCGTTACAAGCAAGTCAGACAGGAGAGCAAGGGCAATGCAACCAGGATCACGAGGCTTGGGTCGCTGAAGTAATGGAGCGCATGGCGACGATCAAGCCCGGCATGACACGAAAGAAACTCTTGACGGTGTTCGCGACCGAAGGTGGGCTATCAACGCCGTTGCAGCGCACGTTTGTCAGTCGCGATTGTTCATACTTTCAGGTTGATGTCGAATTCCAAGCTGTCGGTCGTCCTGACCGGGATGAAGACGGAAGGGTGACATCCATCGAAGACGACGAGGATCGGATTCTCACGATGTCAAGACCATACTTGCAGTTCAGTGTTCTTGACTAAACGCCGAAATAAGTTTTGGCCAAGCTATCGTAAAGCGCTTACCAACCCGCCATCATTTTTTCTGCTGTTACGGGGGTCGCAGGAAAAAGGATGCATCCCGATATACAATTTTGACAGCCTCCGGTGTTCGGGAAGCGCGGTGCAAATCCGCCACTACCCCGTAACTGTAAGCGCGGAGGGCTCCTGGCACGCACAGTTGTGCAGCCACTGGAAGCTGTTGTGAAGCTTCCGGGAAGGTCGCCTGAGCCTATGGATGCGCAAGTCAGGAGACCGGCCAGAGGTCACTTCCTGCAGTCTTCGGTTCCGATGGGAGGGCCGAAGGGCGCGCCTGCTCTGTTGGGATGACAGCCGAGAGCCGCTGCGATGCAATGATTTCCCGTGATGTCTGCGTGGCGGATGCGGTTGCCGGATTTTCCGGGGCCGGGAACTGCCAGGCAGGGAACGATGAAAGCAAAAGCACAGATACAGGGATGTGGTGCGTTGCAGTTATGTGCAGCCGTTCTTTGATCGAACGGCTACGCCAAGAGCGATGTTCCAACTTACAGCTTCTGTGCTTTTGCTCTAGCCGCAGAGTGTTCGGGAAGCGCGGTGCGAATCCGCCACTACCCCGTAACTGTAAGCGCGGAGAGCAGGGCAAGCACATCGGACGATGCGATGTGCGGCCACTGAAAGCGAGTTGCATCGCTTTTGGGAAGGCGCCTGGGCTCTACGATGCGCGAGTCAGGAGACCGGCTTTGCGAGGCACGATCCGAGGGGATGGAATGACTCGTTATTTTGAATCGTCGTTGATTCGTCTGGCCGTCGCAGCCGTGGTGCTGTGCGTGGCGCTGCCGATCTATGCTGCACAACCGACCGTGCGCGGTGTGGTGACCGATCCGCTGGGAGCCGATGTTGCCAATGCCCGCGTGGAACTGGTGGCGGTGCAGAATGTGCAGATGGCTGGGTACACCTTCACGGATGCGCAGGGTCGCTATTCCTTGTCCCCGACGCAGCCGGGACGGTATGTGCTGCGCGTGAGCGCCAACGGATTTGACGTGACATACAGCCATGAGCTGTATCTGAGGGCGGGGCAGCCGGCGTACCAGGACATTGCGTTGCAACTGGGCAAGCTGGCGCAGAGCGTGACGGTGACGGCGACGGGCACGGCGACGCCGCAGTCGCAGACAGGAGCGTCGGTGACGGTGCTGGACCAGACGCTGTATCCGCATACGCAGGACATGCAGGACACGCTGCGGATGGTGAATGGACTGCAATTTTCGACGACGGGGCAGCGCGGCGCGACGACATCGCTGTTCGAGCTGGGCGGCAATTCCAACCAGACGGCGGTGATGGTGGATGGCGTGCCGATCAACGACATTGGCGGCGCGGTGAACCTGGCGTATCTTGCGGCAAACGGGATCAACCAGGCGGAGATTTTTCGCGGACCGGACAGCGCGTTGTATGGCGCGGATGCTTCGGCAGGCGTCATCAACCTGATGACGACGCGCGGGACGACGACGCGGCCGCTGGTGACCTATTCGGTGGATGGGGGAAATTACGGCACGTACCGGCAGGAAGGTTCGCTGGGCGGGGTGCATAACGCGCTGGATTACTACTCCAACTTTGCGCGGTTCGACACGGCGAACAGCTACCCGAACAGCAGCTTTCACAATGGCAGCTTCGCGGGAAATTTTGGCTATGCGATTACGCCGCATACGCAACTGCGCGCCACGGTGCGCCGCGTGGCCGCAGCCAGCGGAGAGCCGAACGCGCTGCTGTTCTACGGCATTGCCGACACGCAATATCTAAAGGAGCACGATCTTACCAGCGGCGTGACGCTGGAGGATCATGCGACGAACGCGCTGCATTTTATGGCGCAGTACGGCATGCTGCGGCTGCGGTCGCTGAATACCGATCCTTCTCCGGCGGGTGTGCTGATCGACAACCCGAATAATTTCAACTGCTATGACAATGCGGGCAATCCCGGCGCGCCGGAGTATGTTGGGCTGCCGGTGACAATCACGGGCGGCAATGGCTACACGGTGAGCGGGCGGGCGTTTTACAACAACTGCGCGAACAGCAGTTTTCCGGGCACGGACGGGACGCTGACCAATCGCGATTTCTTCTATGGGCAGTCGGACTATACGGTGAACCCGAAGCTGGTGGTGTTTACGGCGTTTCGCTACGAGTCGGAGCGCGGCTACACGGCGTACGACTATGCACAACAGAGCGCCAATCGGGGAAATTTCGACTACATTGTGCAGACATCGGGGAACCTGGGCAGCCGGTTGTATTACAGCGGCGGGGCGGACCTGCCGAATTATTCGGTGTTTGGATTTGAGCCAGCGCCGCGCGGCACGGTTGCGTACTACCTGGTGAAGCCGTCGGCGAGCGGAATTTTTGCGGGCACGAAGGCGCGCTTCAATTTTTCCAAGGGCATATTGGAGCCGACGATTGCCGAGCAGCGCGGATCGATATACGACGTACTGCAGACGTTGCCGAATGGGCAATCCTTGATCACAAAAAACGGGATTACGCCGGTGGGTGCACAGATGGCGCGCACCTATGAAGGCGGCGTGGACCAGCAACTGCTGGGCAATCGCGCGGTGGTGCATGCCGGCTATTTCCATAACGAGTTCGGCAACCAGATTGAATTTGTCTATGCGTCGGCGTTGTCGCAACTGGGCGTGCCTCCGGCAGTGGTGCAGGAGATTGCGAATACTTCGTATGGCGCGTATATCAACTCGCTGAGCTTTCGCGCGCAGGGGTTGGAAACGAGCATGGAGTATCGCGTGTCGAGCCGAATTTTTGCGCGAGGCGGTTACACGTATCTGAACGCGAATGTGCAGCATTCATTTTCCAGCGACAACGAATTTCCGTCGATCAATCCGAAGTTTCCCACGATACAGATCGGAGCCTATTCGCCGCTGATTGGGCAGAGGCCGTTTCGGCGCGCACCGCAGAGCGGATTTTTCTCTGTGACCTATGCCGAGCCGCGCTGGTATGCGATGGTGACGGGCACGACGGTGGGCGCGCGGGATGACAGCACGTTTCTGCTGGATGCGAACGGCGGCAACACGCTGCTGCTGCCGAACCACAATCTCGATCCGGGATACGAGAACATTGGCCTGAACGTGAGCTATCAGATCAACAAGCACGCGTCGGCGTATGGGGTGGTGGACAATCTGCTGAGCCAGCATTATCAGCAGGTGATTGGATATCCTTCACTGCCGTTTAATTTCCGCTCGGGAATTGAAGTGTCGCTGGGCGGGGCGAAGCCGCGGTAGGGGAGTGGTGGCACCCGGGATTTCCGTTGAGCGTGAGAACATTCTGCTGCCGGCAAAAAGACCTATGCTAGCTTTCCACCCCAACGGGCACGCCCGCCGGGGACCCCGGTTCGCGAGCATGGGGCACCCGGTTCATTCGTGACGCCGGGATTGTCGCGGTGGGAATATTCTCTGGATTCTTTACTCCGCGATGCTTCGTTCTGAAGGACTCTCCGGCGCTCTATCGCAGCAGGAGACATGCTCTCGTCCTCTAGTCGTGGATGGGAGTTTCCAGGTGGTTCTGGTAACACTGCAGCACATCATTTTGTGAAATCACACCTTCCAGCAGGCCGGAGACGGCGCGATTGACCACGGGCAGAATCGGCCAGCGGTGGAAGTACGGCAGGGTTTCATCGAGCGTCAGATCGGGATAGAGCAGGGGCACGCGATCGTCGGGAAGAGCGGCTTCGATCTGCGCCTCGTTGGCCTGGATGGCCTTGGTCAACTCATTTATCTGCAATACATACCAGCGATTGTTGCGGCAACGGACGAGGGCCAGTTCGGACTTCTGCTTCTTCATGGTTTCCTGAATGCCGGCGGGGGCATCGGTGCCGAAGACGACGGGCACATCGGCGGGATGGACGGCGTCTTCAATGCGCAGCGATGTTTCTTCGCGGGCCTCTTCCATGGAGGGCAGGTTGAGGCCATCCTGCAGCGTAAAGGTTTCAAAGATGGGGACGGGCTGCAGACTGCGGGCGAGCAGATAGGCGATGGTGTTGGCGAGAATGACGGGAAGGACAATCGAATAATTGCCGCTGACCTCGAGCACCATGAAGACGCTGGTGAGGGGAGCGCGCAGGAATCCGGCGAAGAGGACGCCCATGCCGACCAGCGCGTAGGAGCCGATCGAGCCGGTGAGGTGCGGGAAGAACAATTTTTCCACGCTGCCGACCGCGCCGCCAAGCATGGCTCCGATGAAGAGCGTGGGTGCGAACATGCCACCGGGAGTGCCGCTGGAGAAGGAGACGGTGGTGGCGAGAATTTTCAGGACGGCGAGGATGAGCAGGACGTGCCAGAGATATTCGCCGTGCATGGCGTGGTCGATGATTTCATAACCGGGGCCCATGACCTGGGGAAAGCCAAAGAAGCCGATGGCGCCGACGAACAAACCGGCGACGGCGGGCAGGAAGATCTGCGTTCTGGCGGGAAGATTGCGGAGCAAGGGGCGCAACCACGCGAGCAGGCGCGAGAAAACGACGGCGGCAATGCCACCGATGAAGCCCAGGACCGCGTAGGCGAGCAGCTCGCGGGAGTCGCGAAAGTTGACGCTGGGGATGCGGAACATGGGCGACCGGCCCCAAAACTGCTGCGCGACGACAACGCTGGCAAAGGAGGCGAGAACGATGGAGCCGAGGACGGCGGCGCTCCAGCGGCCGATGACTTCTTCAATGACAAACAGGACGGCGGAGATGGGAGCGTTGAAGGCGGCGGCCAGTCCGGCAGCGGCACCCACGGGAGCGAATAGACGGAGCCGTTCCCGCGACAGGCGCAGGTGACGCGCGATGATGGATGCGAGACCGGCACCGATCTGCAATGCGGGGTCTTCCGGACCGAGCGAGAAGCCGGCACCGATGGCCAGGGCAGAGGTGATGAACTTGCCGATCATGGTGCGGAAGGAGATGTAGCCGTTATAGATGTAGAGCGCGGCCTTGGTCTGGTTGACGCCGCTGCCGCGCGCCTGCGGGAAGAAGTATTTGACCATCAGGGCCACGAGCAGGCCGAAGACCATGGGAGCAAGCAGCAGACGATATTGGCCGGGGTGGGGCACGGAGCCGAGCAGAAGGACCTGAAGCCACTCGATGGCAATGCGGAAGCAGACGACCAGAAGACCGGAGAGGACGCCAATAAAAATGGAGAGGACGAGAAAGAGCCGGTCGCCGCGCGTGGGGGCGAGGTGCTGGATCTCGGCTTCGCTGAGGGATGCCGCAGCAGGAGGAGTCGGCAATGGAGTATCTGTCACAGGGTCGTGTCCGTCGTCATAGGTGTGGGGCGTTACTCCGTCTTGTATGGAACCGTCGCCAGTTGCAACAGCAGGGCATCGTCGCCGGAAGGCGCGCCGCACAGGCTACTGGTAAGGGTTTCGGTTTGATTGATGAGAGCCCATAAGGAATCCTGCATCTTCTGATTATCCGCAAGATCTTTCAAGCTCATGTTGGAGAACGATTGCCACTGCGGTTGCAGAGGCACCAGCGATGCGTTGTCTGTCGGCGGTGTAGAGGATTGGAGCTGCGCATTGCAGGCAGAGAAACGGTGATGCGCGGCGGAGCCATCGACAAGCAGGCGTCGTGCGCGCTCTCGCGGCGGCAAATTGGAAAGCGGAGTGAGATCGAGCAGACGCTGCAGGCGATTCAGCGAAGCCTGCGCCGCATCGGGCGGCAGCGGAGGTTTGGAGACGCGATGCACGCGCTCCATATATCGTTCCATTGCGTCGTGCGCAGTCTGGTAGCGACCGAGAGATTCGGCAACCTGGCTTTCGCCGAGCAAGGCCTGCAGCATCGCCACACTGTTGGATTGGGCGTATTGCTGCGCTTTCTGATAGGCGGTGAGAGCGTCGCTGGGGTCCTGGGCCTGCTGGAGCAAGGCGGCAATCTGGTTCATGACGGAGGGATCTTCGAGCGAGTTGCCCTGGGCGGTCAGCAACTCCTCCTGTGCCGGCACGAACTGGCGCAGCGAGAGCAGATACTGGGCCAGCTCCAGACGGGCCTCGCGGCGGTGCGAGACACCTTCGGTGAGCCAGTCGCCATTGAGGGAAGCACGATAGTAGGCGATGGCCTGGGCGGGTTCCTTTTTCTTAACGGCCAGCCGGGCAAGCTGCAGGTTGAGCAGACCATCGCCGGGTTCAGCCTGCTGCAGGGTGGAGTAATAGGCAATGGCTTCGTCGGTGTGTCCGGCGGAGGCAAGGGCCTGAGCCAGCGCCAGCTCATAGGTGCGATTGCCGGAGGACAAGGTGAGCGCGGAGCGGAAGGCCTCGACAGCATAGGTAGCGTTGCCGTTTGCCAGAGCCTGCTGGCCGCGCGTATACCAGCGCGCTTCCAGCACCCGGCGATGCGCGCTAAAGGAATTAAAAAAGAAATAGGTGATGACGGAGAGAGCCAGAGTGATGCCGAGCAGGGTGAGAAGTGCCAAAGAGTCTTGAAGAATGAGCCTGCGACGTTGACTACGCTGGCTGGAGTCTAACGAATTACGAGTGTGTTTACGGATCGTCTCTACAAATCCCATCAGTAAACATCATATCGCTGAAATCGTGTTGATTGTTTACGATGCGGTTGCAGAGGCGAAAGGAATTGTAATTTTTCAGCTTTCCAACGCAGGCATCCAGCGTCTACCAAAGGGGCATCTCAATAGTTTGCCCGGAATCAAAGGTATACAAAATACCATGCGAATTTCGTAGTGGCGTATTCTTGAAACAGCAATGCTTCTAGCTCAGCCAAATGGAAGTGATCGAGCAACGACCTGGACGCGGCGGCGTGCACCGCGCTACTGGAGCAGGCTGGGCGTTGGCTTGTTCGTTCTGACCCTGGCGGTTTGCCTGTGGGGTCTGCATTACCGGCTGGAGCAGTATCAGTCGTCGCAACTGGCCGGGCGTCCCGTTCTGATGGCGAAGATGTGGCTGGGCGATCGTGGCCACACAACGGCGACGACTGTGGCGCAGCCCGAACAAGCGCCGGTGTTTGCGGCTGTGTTTGTCTTCTTCGGCTTGTTCCTGAGCCTTGCCCTCCATAAATTTTTAAAAGCGTTTCAAACGATTGGCCAGCAGAATGTGCGACAGTGGATGCGTCCACCGTTGTGGACGCATGGCCATGCTCTCTTCTATCGTCCCCCGCCAGCTTTCGTCCGCCTATAGTCCTCGCGCGCAGGAGAGGAGCCTGATTGCATTCCATTTGTGGATGCAATTTCCGCGCATGGTTGTAATCCATTTACCATTCCGTGCCACCCGGCACGACAGGGACGATTTCAATGGTTACTTCTAAACGCATATTGTGGATTGCTGTTGCTGTGATTGTTCTGCTTTGTGGTTTGTGGTGGTTCCATGACCGCACGCAGGGAGAAAAGCCAAACCACGCCTCCGATGCCAATGAGGCGCCAACCGCGGCGGTTGCCGTTGTGCGGGAACAGCCCGCAGTTTCCAGCATCACGGTTCCGGGAATCTTTCAGGCATACCAGGACATTGAAGTTCACGCGAAGGTCTCCGGCTACGTGAAGCAGATCAACGTGGATATCGGCGACATTGTGCATACCGGTGAGGTGTTGGCGGTGCTGGAAGTGCCGGAGCTGCATGCGCAGGTGCAGGCGGCCAGGTCGTCCACACAGCGCGACATGGCAGACGTGCAGCGGACCAAGAACGATGTGTCGCGCGCGCAGGCGGTCCACGCAGCACTGCATTCGGAATATACGCGGCTGAGCAACGCGGCGGCGAGCCGCCCGGGATTGATCGCGCAACAGGAATTGGACGATGCGCAGGCCAAGGATCTTTCCGCGGAGGCGCAGGTGGATGCGGCGAAGTCGGGATATTCGGCTGCCGAGGAAAAACTGAACGTCGATCAGTCGGAGCTGCAGCGCTACCAGGCGCTGTTTGCGTACACATTTATTCGCGCGCCGTTTGACGGCGTGGTGACCTACCGGTACGCGGATACGGGTTCGCTGCTGGCGGCAGGCACGAGTGAAAGCCAGAGCGCGATGCCGCTGGTGCGGCTGGCGCAGAGCGACGTGCTGCGTTTGCGCATGCCGGTGCCGGCGTCCGCGGTGGAATATATCCGCGTAGGCGGCGCGGCGATGGTGCAGGTGCAGGCCACGGGAGAATCGATCCAGGCGAAGATCGTTCGCTTTACACGGTCGATGGACCGCAACACGCGCACGATGATGACGGAAGTGGACATACCGAACAAGGACCTCCATCTGGTTCCGGGCATGTATGCAAACACGACCTTCCCGCTGCAGAATCACGAACACGCGTTGTCGGTTCCGATCGACGCGATCGTGGAAGGGGACAATCCGTACGTGCTGGTGGTGAACGATCAGGATCGCGTGGAGAAGCGGTCGGTGGTGCTGGGCATTCAAGGGCCGAACCGGTATGAAATTGTGAGCGGGGTGAAGGAAGGCGACCGGGTGATTGTGGGCAACCAGTCCAGCTATCAGCCGGGACAAAAAGTTACTCCGACGCCGATCGACACCAACCTGATCGACTTCAAGCAGACGCAAAGCAGTCAGGGAGGCAGCCGCTAAATGTCCTCCTTTGCGCTGCGATATCCCTTTTTCATTTTGATGGCGTGCATGGTCATCGTGGTGATCGGCACGGTGAACCTGCTGGGTATGCCGGTGGACCTGTTTCCGGAGGTGAAGATTCCGGTGGTGGTGGTGGCGACGTTTTATTCCGGCATGCCGCCGCAACAGATTGAAGCTGACATTACGGATACCTTCGAGCGTTTCTTTACTCTGGGCAGCGGCATCGATCACATCGAGTCGCGGTCGATGACGGGCGTGAGCCTGATCAAGATTTATTTTCAGGCAGGCACGGACCCGAATGCCGATGTGAGCAGCATCTCCAATCTTGCGATGGCCGATTTACGACGGCTGCCGCCGGGAACGCTGCCGCCGGTGGTGCTGAGCTTTAACGCGGCGAATCTGCCGGTGTGCCTGATTACGCTGCAGGGCCAGGGCCTGAGCGAAACGAAGATGAAGGACATCGGCCAGTTCGAGGTGCGCAACCAGGTGGCCAGCGTGGCGGGCGCGTCGGTGCCGCAACCGTATGGCGGACGCTATCGCCAGATCATGGTGTATGTCGATCCGCTGAAGCTGGAAGCCAACGGCCTGAGCGTCAGCGACGTGTACAAAGCCATCAACCAATCGAACCTGATTCTGCCGGCGGGCGATGTTCGCATTGGGCCGAAGGATTACAACATCTATGCCAACAGCCAGGTGGCCAAGGCCAGCGATGCGAACGATATTCCGCTGAAGACGTCGGGCAACTCGTCGATTCTGGTGGGAGACATTGGCCATGCGGAAGACGGCGGGCAGTTGCAGTACAACATCGTGCGGGTGAACGGGCAGCACTCGGTGTACGTGCCGATCTTCAAGCAGGGCGGCAACAGCAACACCATCAAGATTGTGGACGGAGTGCGCGACCGGGTGAAGCATCTGCTGGATGTTCCACCGCAACTGAAGGCGCGCGTGGTCTTCGATCAGTCGATCTTCGTGAAGCTGGCGGTGCATAACGTGATCCGCGAAGGCGGTCTGGGACTGGTGCTGACGGGATTGATGATCCTGCTGTTCCTGGGCAATGTGCGCGCCACGGTGGCGGTGATGCTGTCGATTCCGATTTCGGTGCTGGCGGCGTTTCTGCTGTTGAATGTCTCGGGCAACACGGTGAACACGATGGTGCTGGGCGGATTGGCGCTGGCGCTGTCGCGGCTGATCGATAACTCCGTGGTGGTGCTGGAGAATATTTTTCGGCACATGGAGATGGGCGAGCCGGTGCTGGTGGCCGCGGAGCAGGGAGGCAAGGAGGTCGATCTTGCCGTGCTTGCATCGACGGTGACGACTTCGATTGTGTTTTTTCCGGTGGTGTTGCTGGCCGGTGTGAGCAAGTATCTGTTCAGCGCGATGGCGCTGGCAGTGGTGCTGGCGCTGCTGGCGTCGTACCTGGTGGCCATGACCGTGGTGCCGCTGTACTGCGCGAAATTCATCTCATTCCACGGCGAGGGTGAGCACGATGACGCCGATGCAACTGCGAGCGGGACGGCTATCAAAGCATACGATCCGGCGGAGATCGCACAACCGCTGGAGAGTCCACCGCAGCAAGGGCATCTCTCTCCCTTTCAATATGTCGTGCAGAACTTTAATGCGTACTACCAACGGGTGCAGCGAAAGTACGACGAGACGATTTTGTATTGCCTGGATCGCCCGGTGGCGGTGGTGGTGGGCTTTACGATTTTTGTTGTGGTCAGCCTGGCACTGTATCCCTTTGTCGGGGTTGCGTTCTTTCCGCGAACGGATCCGGGCCAGTTCGTGATCAACATCAAGGCGCCTGCCGGGACGCGACTGGAGTTGACGGACCAATATTGCGCACGGATCGAGCAGATTATCCGGCAACAGGTGCGGCCTGCCGATCTGAACATGATCGTGTCGAACATCGGCGTGTATCCGGATTTGTCGGCGATCTACACGTCGAACACGGCGATGGATACGGCGTTTATCCAGGTGAGCCTGAAGGAAGACCACAAGATTGGCAGCTATACCTACATGCAGCGGGTGCGGGAACAGGTGCAGCGGCAGATTCCCGAGGTGCAGGCATTCTTTCAGGCCGGCGGTCTTGTGAATTCGATTGTCAATCAGGGCAAACCGGCACCGTTCGATATTCGCGTGAGCACGCAGGACTTTAAAGACGGCAACAAGATCGCGCAGGAGATTGCGTCGCGAGCGCGGCAACTGCACGACGTAAGCGATGTGCTGGTGCCGCAGGACATCGACTATCCGGGGCTGAAACTGAACATCGACCGGCAGAGAGCGGCCATTCTGGGATTAACGGTGAAGGACGTGGTGGATAGCGTGATTACCGCGTTGACATCGAACGGGCAGGTGGCGCCGACGTACTGGATCGATCCGAAGTCGGGCAACAATTACATGCTGACGGTGCAGTATTACGAGAGCCAGATCCAGTCGTTGAAAGACTTCAAGGAGATTCCGCTGCGCGCCAGCAGTCCGCCGGAGGGGACGCCGCTGCCGCACGCCAGCGAGGTTACGCCGCTGGAAGCGGTGGCGGATGTTCACTACATCAACACGCCGACGGTGATCGATCACTACAAACTGCGCCGGGTGTTCGACGTGTACGTGATGCCGACGACGGAAGACCTGGGGCATCCGGACAAGGAACTGAAAAAGATCGTTGCCGATATGCATCCGCCGCACGGCACGCTGATCAGCATTGCCGGGTCGATCAACGATATGCACGCATCCTTCCGCAGCTTCGGCGTCGGCCTGATTCTGGCCATCATTCTGGTGTACCTGATTCTGATGGCGCAGTTCGCTTCGTTCTCCGATCCGTTTGTGATTCTGCTGGCGGTGCCGCCGGGGGCTGCCGGAGTGCTGCTGACTTTGCTGGCAACCCATACCAGCATCAACATTATGTCGTTGATGGGCGTGCTGATGACCACCGGCATCGTGGTCTCGAACAGCATTCTGATCGTGCAATTTGTCGCGGCTCTGCGTGACGAAGGCAAGCCGTTGAAGATTGCAGTGGCCCAGGGATGCCAGGTGCGACTGCGCCCCATCCTGATGACAGCGCTGGCGACGGTGCTGGGCATGATTCCGATGGCGCTGGGGGTGGAAGCGGGCAGCGAACAGTATGCGCCGCTGGCGCGCGCCATTCTGGGCGGATTGCTGATCTCCACCGTGGTTTCGATCTTCCTGGTGCCGGCGGCGTACTACCTGATTCATCGCAAGGAAGAAAACGAGGACGGTACGCCGAGGAACGAAAAATTGAAGAACGACAAACCAGGGAACAACAAATCCGGAAATGACAAACCAAGGGGCGGTGCGGTCGATCTGCATCGACCCAATCAGGAGGCGCAGGCGTGATGCGAGGAATGATGAAAGCCAATACGCAACGTGTCTGTCTGACAGCAGGATGCAGCGTGGTCCTGCTGTTATGCCCGAAGCTGCTGTGGGGGCAAACGGAAAAAAATCAAACGCTGGTGGATGCTCCGTCGGCGGCGTTGCTGGCGCAGAATCTGCAGCAGGAAGAGAATGCCAATGCTGCGGGCATGCCCATTGCGGCGGCGGCAACGGCGGATGCGACGATGCAAAGCGGGGGCAACGCGGCGCAGGATGGGCAGAACGGCACGGCAGCGGGAACGATGTCGAATGGAACGGGACAGCCGATGTCGTTGACGCGCGAGCAGGCCGAGCAGATTGCCATCCAGAACAATCCGCGCATCCGCGCCAGCAAGCTGGTCGCGCTGGCCGAGCACCAGGTGTATCGCGAGACGCGCTCGCAATATTTGCCGCGGATGTTCGGTGGGATGATCGCGGAACAGGCGAACAGCGGAAGCCGATTCTCCGTCGATGGATTGCGCACGACGCGCCTGATTACGCACGCGGGCGGCGGCATCGATATGCATCAGCTCATTACGGATTTTGGCCACACGTCGAATTTGATTGCGTCGTCCAAGCTGTATGAGAAGGCGCAGAATTCGACGGCGATGGCGACGCGGCAGGATGTGATTCTGGTGACGGATCAGGTCTTCTACAGCGCGCTGGAGTCGGAGGCGGTGGTGAAGGCGGCGCAGCAGACGACGCAGACGCGGCAGGAAACGTCGGACCAGATTACCGAGCTAACCAAGAACAAATTGCGTTCGGACATCGACCTGGCCTTTGCGGAGCAGAACCTGGCGGAGGCCAAGTTGCTGCTGCTGGATGCACAGGACCAATACCGGAAAAATATCGATGCGCTGTCGGCGGTGCTGGGCTATGACCATCCCCAGAAGTATCAACTGGTGGATGACAGCGCCGCGCCTCCGTTGCCACCGCCGGATGTGGATGCCCTGGTGGAGATGGCGCTGAAGCAACGACCGGACCTGATGGCGCTGGATTACGACCAGAAGGCGGCGGCGAAGTTCAGCCGTGCGCAACATGAGCAGTTGTTGCCGACGATCGATACCTCCGGAGTGTTCGGCGGGACGCCGGTACGGGACAGCGCCTACTTCACGTCGAGCTGGTTTGGCGCTGTCGGCGTCAGCCTGACGGTGCCGATCTTCAATGGCTTTCTGTATACGGCGGAGGCTTCGGAAGCGTCGAACCGCGCGAAGGCGTCGAAGGAACAGCTACGCGATCTGCGGAACAGCGTGGTGCGCGATGTGAACGATGCGTGGCTGGATACCAACACGGCGTATCAGAAGATCGGTGTGACGCAGAACCTGGTGCAGGCAGCCAACCTGGGCCTGGACCTGGCGCAGGCGCGATACAAGCTGGGGTTGAGCTCGATTGTCGAGTTGAGCCAGTCGCAATTGCAGGACACGCAGGCGGTGATTCAGAACATCAACGCACGGTATGCCTATGAGCTGGCGCTGGCTGCGCTGAATTATCAGATCGGCAACCTGCCGTAGGCCGGTTGGATGAAGTCGAAAAATGCCTGGGCCAGCCCGTAATGGACTGGCCCAAAATTTTTGACGCAAAAGGGCGCATGCACAACCGCAACACAGCAATGATTTTTGTTCTGCATTGCTGGTGGGGCATTCATCGGGCGTTCATGTGGCGTTCACGTAATTTTCAACGGATTCACTTCCTGTTCACATTGTGTTTTCCGGACGTTCATCTGGGGCTGCGATGCTCGTAAGCGGTGCAACCTAAATCTCTTGGAATCGGGGAGATTGGTGCATCGGAGACTAATGAGTGAGAGGCCGAATGAACTATCGACCCAATACGCTGAAAGCCCTGCTTCTGGCCTGCTGTGTGACGACGGTACCGACTGCGAGTCATGTTCTGTTCGCACAGTCCAGCACAACAACAACCACCAAGCGCAAGCATGTGGCAAAGAAGCCGAGCATCGAATCGCAGATTGAAGAGATGCGCCAGCAATTCCAAACCCAGATCGACCAGCTAAAGCAGCAGTTGAACGACCGCGATCAGCAACTGCAGCAAGCGCAGGATACAGCCAAGCAGGCACAGACAGCAGCGGATCAGGCACAACAAGAGGCGCAAGCTGCTTCGCAGAGCAACACGCAAAACAATGAGGCAGTGACGAATCTGCAGAATGCGGTGCAGAGCGTAAAGGCCGACAGCGACCAATCCAAGCAGACGCTGGCCACGGTGGCACAGGACCAGAAGGTAATCAAGAAGGCGGTCCTGCATCCCGACGAAATTCACTACAAAGGCATCACACTTTCGCCCAAGGGAAGCTTTATTGAAGCGGCGACTGTGAACCGCACCGAGGCCACAGGCGGCGGCATCAATACTCCGCTTACCGGCATTCCGCTGCAAAATGCCAATGAAGCCCAGCTGAGCGAGTTCTTCGGCTCGGCCCGTCAGTCCCGGCTTGCCTTGAAGGCCACCGGCAAGCTGGCATCCATGACGCTGACCGGCTACTACGAGATGGACTGGCTGGGAACCGGCATCACCTCCAACAACAATCAATCCAATAGCTACGTGTTGCGTCAACGCCAACTGTGGGCACGAGCCGCGCTGAACAGCGGTTGGAGCTTCACCGGAGGCCAGATGTGGTCGCTGGTGACGGAAACAACGAATGGCGAGACGGCGGGGACGGAGATTCTTCCGGGCACGATCGATCCGCAGTATACCGCCGGCTTTAACTGGACGCGGCAATACGGCTTCCGCGTGGTCAAGGACTTCCGCAACAAGCTGTGGTTGGGCGCTTCGGCAGAGAATGCTGAAATGCTGAATCCGTCCGGCAGCAGCCTGCCAACCAACCTGTTGATCGGGCAGCCGGGTGTCGGCGGCGGTCTCTACGACTCCGCGTCAACCTATTCGTTCAACCTGGCTCCGGACATGGTTGCCAAGGCGGTCTTCGAGCCGGGTTGGGGACATTATGAGGTGTACGGTCTGGCACGCTTCTTCCGTGCCCGTATTTATCCCAATGCCGGCGCTGCAACGCCTTCGTCTGCCGGTGCTTACAACGACTCCACGGTGGCCGGCGGAATTGGCGGCGGCTTCCGCGTGCCGGTGCTCGACAAGAAGGTGAGCATAGGACTGAAAGGGTTGTATGGCGTGGGCGTCGGACGTTACGGCGACTCGACCATTGCCGATGTTACGCTGAATCCGGATGCCCAGCTCGCTCCTCTGCGGGCCTTTTCCGCACTCGGCACACTCGAATACAATCCCAGCAAACGGTTGAATCTCTGGTCTAACTACGGCGGAGATTATGTGTACCGCCGCTACTTCGGCAAAGTGGGCTACGGTTCGCCGCTTACCGACATGTCCGGTTGCAATGTCGAACCGGTTCCCGGCGGAGACACCAGCCCCGCTACTCCCAGCGATTGCGGAGGAAGCAACAAGGACGTGCAGGAGTTCAGCGTTGGGTACTGGTTCAACTTCTACAGCGGAAACAAAGGACGCCTTCGTCAAGGCATCCAGTACAGCCACTTCCGGCGGGACATCTGGTCCGGCGACGGTGGCACGACGAATCCTGGCGGTGGCGCGTATGGCACCGACAACGGAATCTGGACGTCGTTCCGCTATTACCTTCCGTAGACGAAACCACGCATCAAGAATACGAACGGCGCGGAGACATTCCGCGCCGTTCGTGTTTGCCGCTTAGGCACCAGCGGCCGCCAGAATGACTCCATCATTTCGTAAATGGAACATGGTCCAATCAGGTAAATTTTTGAATGACCGCAAGGCCTGCTCCGGACCAGTCGTTCAATTTCACTCCCGGCCACAAGCGGACCCCTGGTTCCTGGTCACACCGACAATGCGGCGCGCAGATCGTGTACCATTTCACTTCTGCGGAACGTCGGCTCAAGCTATTCTGAAGAACCTGGGTGGAGGTTTTGTCCCATGGCAAAGCTCGTGTATGGATTGAACCAGTCCTTGGATGGCTACGTCGACCATCTGGAATTGAAGCCAAGCGTGGCGCTCTTTCGTCACTTCATAGAGCATATGCACGACCTGGCGGGCATTGTGTACGGTCGCCGCATGTACGAGATCATGCGTTATTGGGACGACGACCTTGCGGACTGGGCCGCGGAGGAACACGAATTCGCGGCGGCGTGGCGGAGCCAGCCGAAGTGGGTCGTGTCGCGCTCGTTGAAGTCGGTCGGACCCAACGCTACACTTGTCGGGGATGACATCGAGGGGGCGATACGCGGGCTGAAGGCTCAGCTGGTTGGGGAGATTGAAGTTGCCGGACCAGACCTGGCAGGAAGCCTAACCAACCTTGGTCTTATTGATGAGTATCGACTTTACCTGCACCCCACCGTACTGGGTCGCGGCACGCCATTCTTCTCCGGCCCTCGACCGCCGCTCCGCTTTGTGACCAGCGATCGAATTGGCGAGGACGTGATTCGGTTGACGTACGTTCCTGCTTAATCGCGCGACTCGCCCGACGGACTGCGCCGACGAGTGAGGTCCGCTTTGGGTTATCCAAGTAGAAAAGTCCCGGTGGCGCAGCGGCGCAGCATTCGACAAAACTGACGCTGCCCGTCAGATCGAATGCCTGCCAGGACCGCTCCTTTCGTTGGGAAGCGTTGAGGATCAACGCAGTGGAAATAGCCACACGGATATTGGAGGCATCTCAGTTAGTCATGTTTACTCTGCGAGATGCGACTAGTGGATTTTGGCCAGTTGCCTGGCGTAAAGCGGGTTGTTGGGAAATTCCGTGGCGAGAGCGGAGAGCAGTTCTTTGGCCTTTACTTTGTCGTGATCGCGAAGGGCAGCCACGGCGAGCAGCAGCCGGGCGAAGGGAGCCAGGTAATGGCCCTTGGTCGCGGCCAATAACATATCCCGTTTGCCGAGCACAGTATTGGTCTGCGCGCCTGTCATGTTCAAGAGCCAACGTACGGGCGCCGGTTTCAAGCCGAGGATGTAGTTTTCCAGACCGACGGCCATATAGGCGTCATAGTGCGTGGGATCGATCTTCAGGAGCTGGTCGGCATAGCTGCTGGCGGCTTCGGTATACCGGAGTCCGGCAAAGTCACGCTTCTCGATCATTTGGGCATAGTCGCCGTGCAGTCCATTGGCCAGTGTTTTGACGAAGAGGGCACGCGTGTCGTTCGGGGACCTGGCAAGGATTTGATCCGCCAGATAATTGGCCCGGTCCAGGCGCTGGTCGAAGACGACTTTGATGCCGGGATCGGGCGTATTTTTGTTGCGATTCACGAAATGGCTGTCGTCGGCAAAAAGCTGGACATCGAGTACGCCGAGGCGATCAAATTCCGTGAAGAGATAGGCGGCGGCATCGGAGACAGGTCCCATGGGGTCTTCGGGATGGTCGGCCATCCACGTGGCGAATTCCTGATGGGCCTGGGCGAAATTGAGGTTGTACATATCGGCATAGCCACGATCCAGTACCGTGGGACCCATGGTTGCTGCTGCGGATGACACCGGCTCCGCTGGTGTCGCCGGTTGTGCCAGGGTTGCAGGCATGGATACCCCAGCGAAACATAAGGTGATGCCGACAACCGTGATCCATGAGCGAGGAAAATGCATAACGTTTAGGATTCCAATAGTATGCGCCGGGAGGCCTGCACACGTGAAGGAGTTTGTTCAAGCCGTTTGGATAGAATATCCTTGGGAAGTAACGGATGTGTCATGATTAGGGAATTTTTCTTCAGAAAAAGTGAGTTTGCACCCTAAAAACAAGAATCAGATGGGGTTCTGATGCGTCCTACATCGAACTGCATCTAACAATAAACGTCTTCATCTCCGCACAGGTCAGGAATGATTGCTTGCGCAAATTACTTTATTTCGTGACAGTAACTTCTTTTTTTCTTTTTGGGGCTGGGCAGACCATAGCACAACAGGGTGCAGCACAGCTGCGGGACAATTTTTCGCTGGGCGTTTCGGGTCCATCGGCATCCGTCCCTGCCGGTACCGTTGCGGCGGCTGCGTCTTCTTCTTCTGATGCAGCGGGTTATTCCGATGAACAGGGGAATGCATCCGGAAGCGATGCGTCCGGAGTGCAGGATGGCCCCACGCCCGATGCGGGGAATTCTTCGACGGGGAAGCAGACCAAGCGCATTCTGTACATCGTACCCAACTTCCGCTCGGTGTCGGTGGACGAGAAACTTCCGCCGCAATCTTCGAAGGAAAAATTCAAGCTGATGCTGCAAGACAGCTTTGATTACTCCTCGTTCATCTATGTCGGCATGGTTGCCGGGGCGTCCGATATTCAAAGATCCTATCCGGAGTTTGGACACGGCGCGGCGGCATACGGACGCTATTACTGGCACTCGTTCGCCGACAATCTGAGCGGCAACATTATGACGGAGGCGTTGCTGCCGAGTGTCCTGCACGAAGATCCGCGTTACTACACGATGGGCAGCGGCGGCATCTTCAAGCGGTCGGTTTATTCGGTCAGCCGACTGGTCATTACGCGAAGCGACCTGACCGCGACCAACAATGCACACAACACGTTCAACTTTTCCGAGATTGTCGGCAATGGTGCGGCGGCGGGTTTATCGGGCCTCTATTACCCCAGTCAGGAACGCACATGGACGAAGACGGGGCAGAAATGGATTCTGCAGATCGGACTCGACGGAGTTTCCAATCTCTTCAAGGAATTCTGGCCCGACGTCAACGCGCACGTCTTTCATTTCAAGGACTGATGTGTCTGTATCTCGGGAAGAGCTGCGGCGGATGTACTTTCCAACGTAGTGCGTGGAGATGGACGGATTTGTTTGCGGCATGCTTCGCAGGTATTTAAGATAAAGGCATGTTGCGCGTCGGCCTTCCTGAAAATATTCCCCAAGCATGGCTCTCCAAATTTCCTAAACAGGTGCAATTGGTACCGATTGCCACCCAATCAAGCGAAGTGCAGGAGATTGAATTCTGGATTCCACCACTCCACGGAAAAACCGCCAGATTGCAGTATGAGCGGCTGCGCGGGATCAAAGTAGCGCAGTCGTTGTATGCGGGCGTGGATTACATGCTGCCGTGGATATCGCGAGACATTACGCTGTGCGACGGGCAGGGCATCCATGATATGCCGGTTGCGGAATGGGTGGTTGGCGCGATTCTGAGTGCGGTGAAGCGCTTTCCGGAGTATCGCGATCGGCAACGGGAAGAATTCTGGGATGGGCAACTGCCCGGAGGAAAATTTCCCGAAGGCGATGAGCCGCCGCCGCACCGGATTCTGGGCGAGGAACTGGCCGGACAGCGAGTGATGATCGTGGGCTATGGCGGGATTGGCGCTGCGGTTGAAAAGCGTCTGCAGCCCTTCGATGTGGAGTTTGTGCGCGTGGCCCGGTCGGCGCGGCCAGGCGTTTCGGCGGTGTCGGAGCTGCCGAAGCTGCTTCCTCAGGCGGACATCGTTGTCCTGATCGTTCCGCTGACGGACGAGACGCACGGCATGATGAACGCGGCCCTGTTCGATCGCATGAAAAAAGGCGCCTTGCTGGTGAATGCGGCGCGCGGGCCCGTGGTGGATACAGAAGCACTGCTGGGTGCGCTGCGTGCGGGGCACATTCGCGCCGTGCTGGATGTGACCGATCCGGAACCGCTGCCGAAGGGGCATCCGCTGTGGTCGGCGCCGAACTGTTTTATAACCCCGCATGTTGCCGGTTCTACACCGGGGTTTTTCGTTCGTGCCTATGATTTTGCCGGGGAGCAGGCGGAGCGGTATCTTGCCGGAAAGCCGCTGAAGAACATCGTGAACCAGCACGGCTACTAGGTATTTCAGGGCTTGGGAGCTGGGCCTGGCTGGAGCACCTGGGCCAGATGCGCGGCGCGGCGCGGGGACATCTGCGCGATCTGTTCGCGGCAACTGAAGCCATTTGTAACAATCACGGTATCTTTTTCCGCATTGCGGACGGCAGGCAGCAGAACGCGCTCGGCCAGCGACGTAGAGACTTCGTACTTATCTTTTTCAAATCCGAAGGGACCGGCCATGCCACAGCAGCCGGAGTCCAGCACCTGCACGGTGGCTTCGGTCTGCGATAGCAAAGCAAGCTCCTCCTTCATGAGTGTTTTCTGGTGACAATGCCCGTGGAGGAGAATCTTTTTTCCAGCGAGCGATGGCGGACGGTAGTGCGGGGCGCGCTGGACGAGAAATTCGCTGAGCAGATAGGTTTGCTGCGCGAGTTGTTCGGCGCGCGGATCGTTAGGAAAGAGATTGCGGAGTTCATCGCGAAAGACGGTGGCGCAGCTTGGCTCCAGAACGACGATGGGCGTTTTTGCCCGGAGCTGTGGCGCGAGCGTTTCGAGAACATCCTGCAAATAGCGTTTGGCGCGGTCGAGCATGCCGAAGTCATAAAGCGGGCGCCCGCAGCAGAGATGCTTGCGGGGAAGCTGGACGGAGAAACCTGCCTGATCGAGCACGGCATGTGCGGCATGCATGGTTTGCGGATGAAAGTAGTTGTTCCAGGTATCGGCCCAGAGAAAAGCCTGTGGGCGGGCATCGGCGACGGTTGGCGCGCGGCGCTGCATCTGCCTGCGGAAGTTCTGCGGCGCGAAGGCGGGCAGTGTGCGCTGCGGCGCGACGCCGAGGATGCTTTTCATCGCGCCGGCAAATAAAGAATTCTGGCTGAAGAAATTGGCGGCCTGCGGCATGACAGAGGCAAGGCGCGCCCATTGATCCATCCAGCCGAAGGCGTAGGCGTGCAAGGGACGCAGGCGGCCGGCGTAGTAATGCGCGAGAAATTCGGCCTTGTAGGTGGCGACATCGACGTTGACGGGACACTCGTTTTTGCAGGCTTTGCAGGAGAGGCATAGATCGAGCGCGTCCTTGACGGCCTCACTCTTCCAGCCTTCGGAGCGGAGTTCGCCCTGCAGCATTTCCCAGAGCAGATGGGCGCGGCCGCGCGTGGAGTGCTGCTCCTCCTGCGTGGCCATGAAGCTGGGGCACATGGTTCCGGAGTCGATTTTGCGGCAGGCACCGACACCGACGCAGCGCGTGGCGGCGTTGGCGAGCGAGCCACCGTCAGCGAGAAATTGAAAGTGCGTGGAGGGCGCGGCGAATTGAAAGCCAGCGCCAAGGCGCAGATTGTCTTCCGGCTGGTTGACGGCCACGGGGTCGATGAGTTTGCCGGGATTCATTTTGTTGGTGGGGTCCCAGGCAGATTTGAATTCGCGGAAGGCCTGCATCAGTTCCGGGCCAAACATTTTTGGCAGCAGAGCGGCGCGTGCCTGGCCGTCTCCATGTTCGCCGGAGAGGGAGCCGCCGTAGCGCAGAACGATGTCCGTGGCTTCGTCGAGAAAGCTGCGAAATTTGCGAATGCCCGCTTCACTTTCAAGATCGAAGTTGATGCGCATGTGCACGCAGCCCTGGCCGAAGTGCCCGTAGAGAGGCGTGCGATAGCCGTAACGCTGCATGGCAACGTCGAGATCGCGTAGATAGCGGCCCAGCTGATCGACGGGAACGGCGGAGTCCTCCCAGCCTTCCCAGCCATGCGGCTCGCCGGGAACAAAGACGGTTGCGCCGAGTGCGGACTCGCGCACATGCCAGACGCGACGGGCCTCGGCAGCGGAGTAGATCTGCGCCGAGGGCGGTGAAGGCAGCTGTTGGCAGGCGGCGAGGAAGGCGTGCGCTTTGGCGATGGCTTCGTCACTGCTCCAGGCGCCAAACTCGACGAGGAGATGGCCGCGTCCGTGAGGGAGCAGGGAGATGTCGTCCACGGCGAGTTGCTTGCGGCGCATGAACTCAACCAGCAATTCGTCGAAGCCTTCGAGGCCGATGGGGTCATACTGCAGCACGAAGGGCACATGGTCGGCGGCGATGAAGGCATCGGCAAAACCCAATCCAACCAGGACGCGATGCGGCGGGCTGTCGCGCAGTTGCAGCGTAGCCTCGGTGACGGTGACGCAGGTGCCTTCGCTGCCGACCAGTGCGCGCGCAACGTGGAAGCCGTTTTCCGGCAGCAGCTCGTCGAGATTGTAGCCGGAGACGCGGCGCGGAATTTTCGGAAAACGCTGGCGGATGAGAGACGCGTATTGATCGCGAATACGGCGCAGGGCGGCGTAGATTTCACCACGGCGTCCACCGTTTCGGATGATGGCGGCGAGTTCCTCTTCGCTGGTGGCGCCGACTTCGAGCTCCGTGCCGTCGTAGAGCAGCACGCGCATGGAGTGGATGTTGTCCACGGTTTTGCCGCCCATGAGCGCGTGCACGCCGCAGGAGTTGTTGCCGATCATGCCGCCGATGGTGCAGCGATTGTGCGTGGCGGGATCGGGTGCAAAGGTGAGGTGATGCACCTCAGCTGCTTCGCGTACGCGATCGAGAACAATGCCAGGCTGCACGCGGGCGAGCTTCTCTGCGGGATCGAGCGAGAGAATCTGCTGCAGATATTTTGAGAAGTCGAGCACGACGGCGACATTGCAGCATTGACCGGCGAGGCTGGTGCCACCGCCGCGAGAGAGTACCGGAGCGCCGAATTCCCGGCAGATGGCGAGGATGGTTTTTACATCGTCGGCATCCTGGGGCAGAACAACGCCGATGGGAACCTGACGGTAGTTGGAGGCGTCGGTGGCATAGAGAGCGCGCGAACCGAGATCAAAGCGAACGCTGCCGCGAATGGAAGCACGCAGCCTGGTTTCGAGAGATTGTGCGGCAGAAAAAGATTGTCCGGCAGCGTCGCCGCGTGCATTGGAAATGATTTTGAAATCCGTAGCGCCCATCGAATCTATCGTAACAGTCGCGTTATGGCAGCCACGAGATGCGCGTGGGATGGCTGCGCTGTTTAGTGGAGCGGCGGCTGGCCGCTCTGATTCCACTCATCAACGACGACACCGAGATCATTCAATGTCTGAATGGTGGCTTCCATATTGCGGCGGATTTGCGCGCGATCCTGTTTGGTTTCGTAGCCTTCGGCCACAGCGACGACACGTCCGTAGGGCCACGAGCCCTGGGGCACGGCAGAGAGCGCATCGGGAAGATTGCGGAGGCGGATGCTGAATTCCTGCTTGCGCGCATTCATGGACCGCGTGAGGCCGCCGCGGTCGATCTGACTGGAGTTCAAGTCGGGCAGATAAACGCGCACCTGAAGCATGTTGCTCTCCACGCTGATGAAAGGATTCTGCCAGCTGGTTTCATTGCGCACCGCGAGGTAGAGATTTTTTGAGGGCGGAGGAATGGCGTCCATGCCCGTGCGCGCGGACTCCTTGGCGGCTTTGGACGGCGGCGTGAATGCCTGGGTGCCGGCGGCATAGGAACCGTGAGAGCAGCCCGCGGGCACAAAACAACAGGCCAGGGCGATCGCCAGCATGCAGTGTCGAGTGCGAAGGTGGAGGGACATTTCCCTCTTAGGATAGCAGCGAATACCGGCGCGGCGGAATATCTAACGCAGGCAACAGCCACGCCGGTGCTGGGCTTATTTGCCTTGCCAGGTGGCGGCGCGTTTTTCGAGAAATGCCCCGGTGCCTTCGGCTTTGTCCGCGGTGCTGCAGCTGAGGCCGAAGAGGGAAGCTTCGAGATAGAGACCTTCCTCGAGGGGCACATCGTAGCCGCGATGGACGGCTTCCAGACTGTAGCGGATGGCCAGCGGGGCCATGGATGCGATGGTGCGGGCGATTTGTTCGCCGCGCGCGAGCAATTGGTCGAGTGGGACGACTTCATTGACTAGACCGACGCGCAGGGCGTCTGCGGCGGAGATCATCTCGCCGGTGAGGATGAGTTGCAAGGCGACGCCTTTGCCGACCAGGCGCGGAAGACGCTGGGTTCCACCATAGCCGGGGATGAGGCCGAGCTTCACTTCCGGCTGGCCGAGACGTGCGTTTTCGCCGGCGATGCGCAGGGTGCAGGCGAGAGACAGCTCACAACCGCCGCCGAGAGCAAAGCCGTTGATGCAGGCGATGACGGGCTTGCCGCATTCTTCGATGGCGGAGAAGACGGCCTGGCCGCGGCGGGCGAGTTCGAGCCCCTGAGCGCCGTTGGCCTGGGCGAGCTCGTGGATGTCGGCCCCGGCGGCGAAGGCCTTTTCTCCGGCGCCGGTCAGGACGGCGGCGCGAATGGAATCGTCACTGCGGATGGTGGTGAAGGCGATGGACAGTTCGGCAAGCGTAGCTGCATTGAGAACATTGAGAACCCTGGGACGATTGAGCGTGACGAAGGCCACCCCGTCGCGCTGCTCAAAGAGAATATTTTCAAAGATCATCGACATCGCACCTCAATCCAAGTAACAGTTGCAAAACATGCGAGTGTATCAACTGAATGGGGCGCGGGTAAAGCGGAGCGCGGCGGCAGTGTACCATCGAGCTATAGCAAGGGAATGATTCCGGAAATTGCAGAACGGGTCAGAGAAAGCATAAAGCGATGATTAAGGGAATCACGCTGGTACGTTCCACCAGCGCGGCGGGAGACTTTGACAAACTGAGCAGTTTTTTTTCTGCGCTGGGCTTTGAGCCGGGCAAGGCCTGGACGAATGGGTCGAGTCGAGGTGCGCCGTTTCTGGCTCCGCTGGGAAACCTGGAGCTGGTGGATGGAGAACTGCCGGGAACGCCTGAGATTCTGGTGGAGGTGACCGGCCTGGAGGCCGTGCACGCGGTGGCGCAGCGCTGGATGGAAGAGAATTACGCGAAGGCCGAGGCTGCCAAGCGTATCTCCGCAGTGCAGCCGACGCATTGGAAGTCGCGGTTATTTATGGCGGAGCCGGTGGCCGGCGTAACGTATGGATTCTGGGAATCGGACCATGCGCTGCACGGGAAACCGGCGGCGATCGAAGGCGACCTGACGGCTATAGGGATGAAGTTCGGCATCGTGGTGGCGCGCTGGAATGCGGTGATTACCGACCGGCTGCTGCAGGGAGCGCTGGATGCATTGCTGCGCAGTGGAGCGAAACAGGACGACGTGCAGATTGTGCGGGTGCCGGGCGCGTGGGAGATTCCCGCAGCGGCGCGCACGCTGGCGGAGACGAAACAGGTGGACGCCATCCTGACGCTGGGTTGCCTGTTGCGCGGAGAGACGGCGCACTTTGAGGCCATCTACAACGAGGTGGCGCGCGGGATTGGGCAATCGCAACAGGAGACGGGCGTTCCGCATGCCTTTGGCGTGCTGACCTGCGACACGCTGGAGCAGGCGCTGGACCGGGCCGGGCTGAAGCTGGGCAACAAGGGATTTGAAGCTGGGATCGCCGCGATGGAGATGGTTTCGGTGCAGCGCAAGATTGTAACTGCTACGGTTACAGAAAGCTCCAAAGGGCGAAGCTGAGATGGGAAAACGAAGAAAATCCCGGGAGCTGGCCATGCAGATGCTTTTTCAGGCGGATGTTGGCAAGCAGACGCCGGATGAGGTCCGCCGCACCTTCTGGCAGGCACGGGAGACGAACGATCCGGACACGCGCGGATTTGCGGAAGATATTTTTCGCGTGGCGTGCGAGCGCAAGGAAGAGATCGACGGCTACATTGAAGAGGCCAGTGAACGCTGGCGGCTGGAACGGATGGCAGCGGTAGACCGCAATCTGCTGCGCGCGTCGGTTGCAGAAATGTTGGGATTTCCGGGGACGCCGCTGCCGATCATTATCAATGAGGCGCTGGAAGTGGCGCGGCTGTATGCGGCTCCTGAGTCGACGCAATTTTTGAACGGAGTGCTGGATGCCGTGGCGCGCGCGTTGCCACGGACGGCGAAACAGTTGACGCCGAAAGCGGAAAAGTAGCGTAACGGTTCGAACGAGAGCGAATGTTGCAAGCAAAAGAAAAGCCCCGCAGATTGCGGGGCTTTTCTTTTCTGCTGCGCGGGCTGAACCTACTGGACGGGCCGTGGTCTGGCGGCCATGAAGAAGGCCGGAACCTGTTTGCCGCTGGTGTTGAGCAGCGCGGGATTGATCTGCTGCGTGTCTGTCAGCGTGGTGGTGTTGATGAAGTGAACGAGATCGTCCTGATCCGTGCTGACGTAGAAGGTGGTGGTGTCGGGACTGAAGACACCCGCAATCGGCGCGCCGGGAGCCGTGCCGGTGAGCGTGATGGGGACGACCTGGCCGGCACCGGTGGAGGGAATCTTATACGCGGGCAGCGTGGTGTTGCCGCTGGCGCCGGGAGTTGTGGAGTAATACGTCACGAAGGCCAGGGTGGAGGCTGGAGAGGTGAGCACCTTGTTGATGCTGGCGACATCGGTGGCGCCCAGAGCGGTGGTGTACGGAGTTCCAGCCACGTTCGGAGGAGGCCCGAATTGCAGATTGGTGGTCAACGGGCAGGCTCCGGCGGGGATGGTCACATTGACGTCGGTGATGCTGTCGGTTGCCGCCGTGGCTCCGATGATGTGGCGTCCGTCAGTGGTTTCAACCAACTGGTCGACCGGGTCGGTGACGGTGCCCACCGGCGGATAAAAATTGGTTGGATTCAGCGCTGCATTCGGATTCTGAGCTGTGTTGTTCGGTCCGGTAGCGCAATAACTGAAGGCGGTGACAGCGGTTCCGCCAGCAGTGCTGGTGTAGACGCCGACGGCAGGCACGGTGACGGCAACGCTGGGTACGGGAGCCGTGCCCGACGAGCTTACAGGGCAATTGGTCGCGGGATTATTTCCGTTGTCCGTGCAGGTATGCCAGCCGGTGAAGGGCGAATAAGCAAAGAGCGTGGCGGCTCCGGGCGTATTGGCGTCTGCCGGATTGGAGTAGGTGATGTAGAGGTTCTGGCTGTCTTCAGTGAACGTTGCCGAGTAGGGCGGGTTGACTTCGCCGCCGGGATTCTGCGTAGAGTACACCGGATTGACCACGCCAGCAGGATAAACAGGCTGGCTGTTTGCATTGCAGGCGATGGTGGGGCCCGGTGCGGCGAATGCCAGCGAGGTCCCGGTGCCGGGGTTGTACAGGTAGAAGAGCTTGCGGCAGGGATCGTGGATGACGACGAGGCTGTCATTCGGTGCCACGGCGAGCACGGTGCCGGGAACGGTGGAATCTTCCTTGGTGAGGCTGTTGCTCGCGGTGGTGGCGATCATCAGTTGCGTCGAGCTGCCGAAATAGAGGCTTGCACCGATCTGGTCCATCACCATGGAGTTGGGCAGATAGGGCAGCGTGACAGGAGTGCCAACGGTGCCGATGAGAAAATCAATCGGCACGAAGCCATAGGATTGCGGGCTGGACAGATAGAGAACGGTGGAACTGGGTCCCGGCGTGGTGACAGCGATCGGGTTGCTGGTGACGGGCAAGCCGGTGCCAAGATTTGCAATCTGATCGAGCGGCGCTGGATTGCAAATACTGGGCAGACACTGCGCGACGATATCGGCATCGCTGGGGAAGTTGCCGGTGACCACGCCGCTGCCGTTCACCGCGATGTTGATGGGATCGGTGGAGGTGTAGCTGAGGGCGAGGCCGGTGATGGGGTTGCCGTGGGTATCGAGCACTGTGGTGGTGAGGGGCTGAATGTTCGTCTGGTTGATCGTTACCGGAGGCGTGAGCGGAGGTTGCCCCTGATTGGTGGTGCCAACCTTCAACGCGATGCTTGCCGGCGGGCAGGTGAAGAAGTAGCCCGCGGTGCTGGAGGCCTGGGCAACACTGGCGCTGAGGACGGTCGCACCCGGCTGGTGGGCAGTGGCGATGCCGTTCTGGTCGACGGTTACGATATTGGCGTTCTGCGGCGTGTAGATGAGGTGACCGACGGAACAGGTAATGTCCGTGGTGACGCCATTGACATCGCCATATACGGTAGCCGCCAGCGGCGCGGTGTCATTCTGCGAGATGCAGCCGGAGTTTTTCTGAATCGGACTGGGCTGCGGGTTGTATGCAGGCGTGCAGCCTTTGGGAAGATTGTTGGCCGGGTTGGTCGGGTCCAGGGTAGTGCAGAGGGTGACGGGGTTGGGAGAAATCTGTCCATTGGCAGGATTGCTGTACGCGGGGCAACTTTCCGCCGTGGCGCCCAGCACCACACTGGTGACCTGGGGATGCACGAAGACCGGAACCACGTTGCTGGTCGCACCACCGCCGCTGGCCGTGACATAGGCGATGCCTGTTTTGTTGGTCGGAATGCAGGTGGTGAAGTTGGCGACGCCGTTGGGAGAATTACGATTCCACGTGCCGCCGCAGATCTGTCCGGCGGGAGAGACATCGGCGATGGTCAGGTCGCTGCTGCCATAGGTGAACTGGTTGAGTCCGGATGGCGTGCCTTTGCATGTGAAGGCGGTCGGCGTTACCACTTCATTGGTAGCGCCATAGTTGACCGAGACGCCGTAGGCGTTGGGTTGCAGCGTGATCGAAGTGGTGGCTGTCGTCGAGGGACCGCTTTGAAAGCCGGAGCAAAAATTTTGCCCATAGTCATGGCTGCATCCAGCGATAGACATACCAATGGGTAGGGACAAAATACATAGAACTACCAGGAAAACAAACCGCCGCATCGAACCTCCCCGTCGGCGCGCTAACGGCGCGGACGGTCACAAAAAAACTCACGACCACATGATCAATTCCTTTAGTGTATGGGTCCGGCGCAGCTTCGGCAACAGCACCGGTCCCCGGCGCGGAAGCAGCCCCGGAGAGAAAGGCAAATTGCAGGCTTTTCCGGCACTTAGGATGGACTGGGCGGCATGTATTGGGCGAACCACTCCAGTGCGCGTTCGAGCACATCGCGGCGGTGATCGGGGTTGGTGAATCCGTGGCCTTCGTCGGGATAGACGACGAGCTTTACGGGTGTGCCCATGGCGCGCAGGGCATGCCAGAACTCAAACGACTGAGGCGCGGGACATTCCCCGTCGCGGTCACCGACGACCACCAGGGTGGGTGTTCTGGCTTTGCGGATGAAGTTGATGGCGGAGCTTTTTGCGTAGACCGCGGGATCGTCATAGACGCTGGCGCCGAAGTAGGGAATCATCCACTGGTCGATAGAGTTTTCACCGTAGTAGCTTTTCCAGTCGGAGATGCCGGCACCGGCGACGGCGGCGTGAAAGCGCTGCGTCTGGGTGATGGCGAACATGGTCATGAATCCGCCGTAGCTCCAGCCGGTGATGCCGACACGATTGGGATCGATGGGCAGCGATTTGGTTGCGGTATCGACGCCGGCAAGAATGTCGCGCAGATCGCCGTAGCCGAAGTCCTTGCGATTGGCTTCAGTGAATCGTTCGCCTTCGCCATAGCTGCCGCGCGGGTTGGGAAAGAGCACGAAGTAGCCCAGGCTGGAAAAGGCCGTTGCGTTGTATCCGACGTAAGGCCAGCGGGGAACCACAGCACTGGCCGGGCCGCCATGCACAGAGACGATCAAAGGATATTTTTTGCCGGGGTCGTAATTTTTCGGATAGAGCAGCCAGCCTTGCGAGCGAAAGCCTTCGTTGGTCCAGGTGAGGCTTTTGGCTTCGCCCCAGTCAGGCCTCTGGCTGGCGTTGAAGTGCGTGATCTGCTGCCACTGGCCGATGCGTCCAGCCCAGATGTCGGGAGGCAACGACCACGAAGAGCGGATCAACGCGGTCTGCAAGGTTGCGGCGTCCCCGTTGGATGGCCGGGAGATGGAGAGACTGAGAGAGAAATCGCCGGAGCCGATGCTTTCGCCGCCTTCCCACAACGCTTTGGCGGTTCCCGATGCGGTGTTCATCTGTGCAATGCGCGTGTGGCCGTCGACATACTCCGTAAAGAGCAGGGTGGAGTCGCCGATCCAGTCGATCCATGCCGGTGTGGAGGCGCGGCCGTGCGTGATGTTCCGGGGCGTGCCACCGGTGGCCGGCATGAGATAAATGTCTCCGCCGGTGAATCCCTGATCGCTCATAAGGCCACCGATAAAGGCGATCTGTTTGCCGTCCGGCGACCAGCGCGGGAGAGCAATCTGCATGGAGGGTTTCAGGATGGATTGCGGCGCAGCGTCGGGAGAGGCTTGCGTGTAGAGCTGCGCGACCCACCAGTTGTCTTCGCCGGGCGGGGCAGCGGCGACGTAGGCGAGCGCTTTGGAATCAGGCGACCAGTTGAATTCGTAGACATGCAGATTGGCGGGCGTGGCGATGGTCAGGGCTCCGCCGGCGGCGTTGACGATGGCGACACGCTGGACTTCAGCAAGATTGGAGGCGCTGATGACACCCTCGGCGGGCTTCATGGCGGCGAGTGCACCGGCGACGCGAGTGGCATTGGGCACAAACAGAAAGGCGATCTGCCTGCCATCGGGCGACCATGCCAGCTGATGTATGAAGCCGGTGGCGGTGGTGAGTTTACGCGGGGCGGTGCTGCCGTCGACAGCGGCGACAAAAAGCTGAGGCTGCGGCTCGGACTGGCAATCGGAGAGAAACGCAAGCTGCCTGCTGTCAGGCGACCAGGCCACGGTATCTTCATTGCAGTCGGTCTGGCTGGGTGTGCCGGCGGTGAGGAGCCTGTCATTGCTCATGCCGCCCAATCCTGCAAGGTGGATGCGGCTGCCGGCGTCGCCGAGTTGCGCGACCCAGGCGACCATGGTGCCGTCGGGAGAGATTTCGGCCTGACTTGGCCAATGGGTGCGGCCCAGTTGCCTCAGGATGCTGGCGATCTGGTCTTTGTCTGCCGGGCTGGCGAGGCTTTGTACGTTGGGAGCAGAGAGAGCCGGAAGAGCGATGCATGCCAGAGCGGCGCAAACGGCGATGGTGCGCGAGCGAGAGAAGAGGCAGCGAGAACGAAGGGAAATCATCGTGCGCGATGCTATCACAAATGGCATAGATTGCTCACTCTCAGGCAAATATCGGATTGAGTGCTGCAAAAAAACATGCACGGCGAGCAAATGTCGCCTGGGAGCATGAGGTTCAAAGTGCGGAAAATAAATGCAATGGGATTGGCAACTTCGGTGAGCTTCTGCGCAACCTATTCACAGGTATTACGGCTTGCAATGCAAGGAGAAAGAAAATCATGTTGTGGACAATCTTCGTAATTCTTTTAATTCTGTGGCTGTTGGGGTTTGTCGGCTTCCACGTGTTGGGCGCGTACATCCATATTTTGTTGGTGATAGCTCTGGTGGTGTTGCTGATTCAGTTGATTGGCGGGCGAACGCGCACCATCTGAGTTTGCACGTTCCATAACGATTTCTACAGGAAGAAGCGGAATGGTTGGAAAACACAACCTGCCATTCCGGCATCTCATGGGATGGAACGAGAAAACTGGAGGAAGTATGAACAAGGAACAGGTTTCAGGGAAAGTGGACCAGGCCGTAGGGAAAGTGAAGCAGGGCGTTGGCGAAGCGGTGAACAACCAAAAGCTGGCGAATCAAGGGATCGCTGACCAGGTGAAAGGCGCTGCCAAGGAAACCTGGGGCAATGCCAAGGATGCGGCGACCGATATAGCCAAGGACAACCAGAAGCATTCTGAAGATCATGCGCGCAATGTGCGCGAGAACATCTCCGACAAGGTGGAGAATGTGAAGAATCGTGTGAATGAAAAGATCGACGTGATGAAGGAAGAACATCGCGAGCACGAGAAGGAAAAGCATCGCACGGCATAAACGGGAGCCCACCCCCGACTGCGACATGCCGCAGTGGCATGTCGAGGCCCTCAGCCTGGAAAGGCTGAGGGCCTTTTGCTTGATTCCACACAAGCTAAAAGAAGGCCTGCGTGGAGCACGCAGATGGAGCACGCAGATGGAGTGAAACAAAATACCCCGGGTGCGCGTAGCGTACCCGGGGTAGCCATACTGTTTTCTTTTGGCGCTGGTTACTTCTGGCCCCAGAAATCCGGATCGGCTTTTGCCCAACCTTCGGGTACATAGCTCATCTTGGGGTTGAACATAAACAGGTTCGTCTGGATCGACTCGAAGCAGGACGCTTCAAGATCGGCCATCTTCTTCATGTCGTCGGCGCTTATCTTGGACCGGAGCTGCTTTGCGGCTGCCCGGAACCCGTCGATTTCGGCAAGGGACTTGAGGGGAGAGATGAAGATGTATACGCTGCCAGCGTTCGCGCCATATTCGTCCTGATACGCGGCCCAGTGTGCGTTGGGTAGTTTTCCATAGATGCTGTTGTGCAATCTGGACAACGCATCCCATTCCTGTCCGTGGCCGGGGCGAATCTTAATCCTTGTGATTTCCATATAGCGCATGTGCGGGATATCGACGGGCGCATTCACGCTCATGTCTTCGCGATAGACGAAGGTGCTCGATTCATCCGAGGTGAGCAGTTTGCCATCGGCGGTCTGCGCGCTGTCGAGGGCGGCTGCGAGGGTGGCGTTGTTCTGGGTCGCCTGGGCGTCTTTCTCCCACGCCGCGAAGGAATCATAGCCGACAAAGAACAGTGCTCGTGGCTGGCCGGAAAGAGAGTCCATTGCCAGATAGTGTTCGGGCCAGTTGGCGGCGGTGAAGGCCTGGACAAAGGCGCTCTCGGTTTTCTGATGCGGGCTGCCCTGCTGGCCCGGCTTGAGAAACTCGCGCATGATGACCAGTACCGATGGTGGCGGTGTGACGGCGGCGGATTGATCCTGAGCCGATACGTTTGTGGCCGAGAATCCGGCGAAGAGAAGACACGACAGGACTGCGAACCCGATTTGCTTTTTCATGGGTACTTAGCCTCCTAAGGCTTGAAATGAGTTTTTGGCCAGGAGTGTCGGGCAAGGGGAGAGAAACTTCGCTGGATGCGAGCGGCGGCATCGTGACTGTGCGGAATTTCGTCCTTCGTTCTTGGACGCGGCTGAATCTACGCTTCCGTATATGGGTTGTCCAGCGAATTTTTAGAGGTCAGGCTGAGGGGAGAGCAGCGCGGATCTCTTATACGGCGGCGCGGGTGATGCCGATGACGGTGATGTCGTCTTCCTGCCCGAATTGCTGGGCGGTTACGGCGATGGCGGCGGCGGGTTGACGGCTGATCTGCTGGGTGCGGTCGAAGCCGAAGAGCTGCTTCTGCTCGTTCTGCGCTTCGACGACGCCGTCGGTGAGGAGGGTGAGCCGGTCGCCTGGCTGGAGGGTGAGGCGTGTCTGCTCGAAGTCGGCGGTTTCGATCATGCCGAGCGGCAGACTGCCTGCGATGGCGACTTCTGCGCCATTTAAATATGGCGGCAGATGTCCGGCGTTGGCGATGACGGTTTCGCCGTTTGGTGCGATGCGCGCGACGACGCAGGTGGCGAAGTGGCCCTGCATGCGTCCGCAGAGACGGCGATTGAGAGACTGCAGAATCGTGATTGGTTCCTGCGTGGTCTCGGTGACCATGCGAATGGCACCGACGATCAACGAGACGAGCATGGCGGCCTTGAGGCCTTTGCCGCTGACATCGCCGACGACGATCAGGATGCTGTTGTCTTTGCCTGCGATGATCTGGAAGAAATCCCCACCCACCTGCTGCGCGGGGCGATACTCGCTTTCGAGGGTGAAGCCGGGGACGACGGGCAGCGCCTCTGGAATCAGCATCTGCTGCACCTGCCGCGCCTGCTCCATCTCCAGCCTGAACTGCTCCCGTTCGCGCTGGCCGTGCAGAAACCGCCGCAGCATCAGCACCGTGATAATGGCCAGAGAAAGGATGGTGGCGATCTGATCGAGTTCGACCCCGAATCTGAATGGGAAATAGAAAATGGGCACGTGCAATAGCAGCAATTCTTCTTCGTAGATGGAGAGGACGACCAGCACCACCGCGGGCAATGCCAGCAATCCCTCCAACTGGTTTTTTCGAATGCCGCGCGTTGTTACCCAGACCAGCAGAGCCCCCAGCAGCAGCTTCAGCGCCAGTGTCAGCGGCGACAGCCAGACGATGGCGTGTACGGGAACCACATCGCCATAGAACGGCCCCCGCATCATGGCCATGCCGACGGCCAGCAGCGCCACGAGACCCCATACCGCCCGGTGCAGGCGGCCCATGCGGTCCATGCGGAACCAGTAGGCCCAGAACAGCACCCACAGTCCGATAATTGCGGGGGTCAGGAAAGCATCCTCAAGCAGAAATTCGGGAACATCACCGATCCATGTGGTGTAGTACCCGGCCACGATCGAGAACTCGAACGCCAGCAGGGCCGCGCAGGTGAGGCCGAGCCAGAGAAAGGCCGGCTCCGTGCGATCGAGCCAGAAGAGACCGAAGGCCACCCCCAGGGCGAGCAGTAAAATCGCGATGTCGACAAAACTGCCGTACACCGTGTGATCGATCGCATCCCAGTTCAACTGCAGCAGCCCGGCAATGGCCGAGGCATGGCCCAGTACAGGCGGTCCATGCAGCCCGCCGGCATCCGGAGCCGTGAGATATGACTTCATCCACACGCGGATGGCGATCGTGACCGGTCCGCCGCGGAAATTTGCGGGCAAAGGAAACGCCGCCGGCGTGGAAAAGTAGGCAGTGACGCCGCGTGCGGTGAAGCGGCCGGTCTGTCCAATGAACTGACCATTCACGTATACCTGGTAGGCGTCGTCGAAATCGATCGGCATCTGAAGCGCGAGCGCCGTCTGCCCATCCTGCACATGGACGCGCAGCCGGTACCAGGCATAGCCGTAATAGCCCTTGTAGCCCCGTGCCGTCCAGCCCGGAAGGTAGCCCTGGCTGCCGTAAAACGGGTCATGCGATCCCTTCAGCGGCGTCAGGTCCATCGTGACCCAGGCGGAGTCGTCGAAGCCCGGCTGCGCCCACGCCATGTTGTCGCCGGTGTGAAACTTCCACAGGCCACCGAGGACGACCGTGGAGTTGCCCAGAGTGATCTGGGTGGTTGGCGCCGTGGCCGAGGAAATGGGAGCAACAGCGGTTGTCTTCTGGGCCGTGGCGTGCAGAGCGAAAAACGGCAGAAGCAAAAGAGAGAACCCAAGGCGTCGCATAGGCAGGCTTTTTACAGGCACTCCACGAATACCAGCGATGCCCTGCTTTAGCAATGAAGAAATCACTAACCCATCGGCGGAGTCATTCTGAGCGCAGCGAAGAATGACGAACAGCCTTTCTTCGCTGCAGAATCTATCCATCCACTGTAGCTGTTCACTGGGGGTCACCCGCATTTCGGTGGGGTGGAAGAGATGTGTTTATGCGGGGGCGTAGACGGCGAAGCCGCGCGGCGGGGCGGGAAACTCACTGTTGCCGTCGGCGTCGGTGGTGCGTTCGTTGGGGGCGGCGGTGTCGTGGCCATCCCAGGCGACGGGAACGAATTTCTGATTTTTCCATTGCGTCTTGACGGAGGTGCCGCTCCATTGGTCGCCGAGATTGTTGAGCACATAGATGAGGCCCGATTGCTGTACGTTGTCATCGGTATGGCCGACGCGCTGCATGATGTAGAGATCGGGATCGGCGTGGAGGATTTGCGAGTCGCCCCCGGCGTGGCGGTGATGTGCGGAGATGAGAGCGTCGATGCCGTTGGGCGTGCCGGCGCGGGCGAGGCCGTTGTTGTAATAGTCGTACCAGAAGATGCTGGGGTAGCCTTCGTGGACGAGGATGTAAGAGTAGGCGAGCATCTTGTCGTTCACGATGACGTTGTCGCCCATGTCGTGGTTGTCGACAAAGGTGACGGCGTGCAGCGGGCGGTTGGTGACGACGGCGCCATCGTCAGTGAGATTGCGCAGGTCGTAGTGGAGCGTGTCGCAGACATCCTTTAATTTGTAACGCAGCGGGAAGTCGAAGGCTGCGACCTGATTATCGGAAAAATTGTTGACCTTGGTAAGCCACTGCTCGATGCTTTCGCCGTCTTCCCAATATTCGCCGACGACGAAGGGGCTGAACTCCTTGCCATCTTTGACGTAGCGATATTTGGCGATGGTGCCGACGATCCACGCGCCGTAGCCTTTGACGAAGTCGAAACGGAAGCCGTCGAAGCCAAGCTCCTCGATGATCATCTGCGCGTATTCCATGATGGATGTGTAGACGAGCGGATTGCGATGGCAGAGATGCGGGAAGCCGGCGTAGAGTTCGCCTTCGAGCACGACTTCATAGCGGCTGGGATGGAAGCAGTTCCAGTCGCGCGGAAAGCGGCCGCTTTTGGGATTGAATTTGGTCCAGCGCTTCTGGCCGTCGAGCGGATTGGTTTCTTCCTCGTCGGCGCCGGAGTTGTGGTTGATGACCATATCGGCATAGCAGCCGACGTGATGATCGTGGGATTTTTTGATGAGCGCTTCGAGCTCCGCGCGATTGCCGTACCAGGTTTTGGCGCCGCCCTTCTGGTCGAAGTCGCCGAGATCGAAGTAATCGTACGGATCGTAGCCCATGGAACGATTGTTGGCGGCCTTGGAGATGGGCGGAAGCCAGAGAGCGTCAAAGCCTGCTTTGGCGAGATCGGGAACGCGCTCGGCGACAAAATTCCACCAGTTGTGATCCTGCTTTTCTTTATCGGGGCAGTCCCAGTAAAACGCCTGCATCATTACGCTCATACGTGCTCCTGAATGGTAAGGGAAGAAGACTGCTTGGCTATCGACGATGAGATGCAAAAACGCGCGGTGGAGTTTATTGCGCCGCGGGAATGCGGATGGAGGATTGATCGCAATCGCGTACGGCCTGGCAGGCGATGGGTTGCAGCGATTTGCTGAGACAGAATTCGACGCCAGCCAGATAGCGGTTGTGGCAACTGACGGCGATACTGCCGGCGGAGAGTTCAGGGTTGGCGTCGATGAAGAGCTGCTTGATCGCGGTTGCGCTTTGTTGCGTGGTGCGGCTGGGGTGGACCAGGGATGGCGGAATTTTGATGCTGTTGTAGGCCTGGCGGATGACGCTGAAATACTGGCGGGCGGTGAGGCCGGTGCAGGTGCCGTGCGTGGACCATTCATGCGCAATGAGACGCGGGTCGGGCATGAGGTCGAGCATGGCGGAAGGATCGGCGAGTCCGGGCATGCTGGAACATTGCGAGGGCCAGCGGCCATTCTGGAATTGCGGCCAGAGGCCGTGGACGACGAAGCCGGGATGGTCCCCATTGCACTCCGGGCTGTTGCGATGGCCGTGGCAATACTCCGGCGCCCAGGAGAGCGTGAGCAGGTAGTAGTCGAAATTTCCGGGTGCGATGGGGCTGGCGGCACGCGCGGCGGCTGCGGCGGCGAGCGCGCCGGACTCGGTGGCGGGCTGGGCCGAAGAAGGCTGGGTTGTGGGAGCACCGGCCTGCCGACAGCCGGAGAGGAGCAGAAGCGCGAACGCGGCAACACATGCGAAGGACACAAAGACGTACGATGATCTGTTGGTGTGCTTCATTCCGCCCCCGGGAAGTGCCTGTCAGGTGACTGTACCGCAGAGTTGTGGCTCTGGATAGGGGGTTGCGTTTTCGCCGGGTGTTCAGAATCGCAGAAATCGCTTGCGGCAACTGGCGCACCAATAAGGAAACAGGCCGAAGGGGCTGAAGACACGCTCCCAGAATTTTCTATGCGCCTGATAGAGATCGAGGTTGCAGCGGGGACACTGCTTTACGGCCGAATGCAAAACCTGCTCCTTTCATCTATCTATTGGTTAGACGAAAAAAAACGGTGGAAGGTGGGTACGAAAAAGAGAAAGCGGGCCAGAGGCGGAAGATCGCGCGACAGCCGATGCCGGGCGACGGAGTGGAAATAAATTCGCAGGAACCAACCGCAGAGCGGAAATAGGAATCTGGCTATAGACAGGAACAAAAAACGCGAGAGGGAGGGTGAGCGATGGATGCACGGAGATGGGCGCATTTTACCGCCATGGCTTTGATTGGGGATGGATTGATGGCGATAGTGAATCCGCATCGCGATGTAAGGGCGTGGACGATTGGGCCGAAGCCCTGGCGTACCTTGATGCGTGGGCTGGGGAAGCATCCGCAACTGACGCGTGCGTTGGGCGTGGCCCAGGTGGTTGCCGGAATTTACTGGGCGATGCGCGAGGAAGAGAAATTGCTGGAGTAATTTGCAGACAGCAGAAAAATGACTTACTGCAAAAAGCGGAAGGAGTCGAGAGCTTGTTGCAGTTGGTTATGGACTTCGTCTTGATCCTGCTGCGTAAATTCCTTGATTGGCGGATCGAAAACTCCGGGATTGGTGGATGCCTCGCGGATGCTCAACTGATAACACGTATTGCGGTGAAAGGTGCGATACGCGTGTTCGTCGAGATAGTGACTCATTCCGGCGTCGGAGTTCTCGAACATCTGAAACTGGACATGATGGATGGTGATGGTCTTTCCGGTATTGTGCGGATCGAGACCCCAGTTTTTTGAGCCGGCGAGACATTCCTTCTCTGTAAGAGCCTGTTGGACCTGTGCGACAGAAAACGCTGCGGCATTGAATGCCGGATAGTCCGGGAATCGGGCCTTCGGGTAGGCAAGGCATGCGAGGGTGTGGATGTCCGGGCTTGAGGAGTCATCGCAGACCGGACTGTAGGCAGTGCAGGAATCCTGTGGAAACCAATCTTCAGAAACTCCGTCTGCTTGCGTGTGTCGCGTGCAGCGAACCAGCAGGCCGGGATAGTGGAATTGGAAGATGCCGTCGGGACTGGTGAAGGTTTGCGATGGAGCCGGTGAGGGGCCGGCAATTTGCGCAGAGAGCGCGGCGGCGAATCCGCAAAGGAACATTGCAACGAGCAGTTTCATTCGAAGCGCACCTTCTTATCCTTATCGGCACTATCGTCGGCGCTATCGGCACGGAGCGCGCAAGGCCAGACGCGAGTTTGGGACAATCCGTCCTTTGGGCAGAAGTATAGCCGGGCGGCATTGTGGATGGGGATGATTTGGCCAAAAGGAAAGCTTCCACCCCGGCAGGCTTGCTCGCCGGAGTGGAAGCGAAGGTGATGCGAGAAATTTATTCTTAAGTCGTTAGTGCCGATGAGCTCCTCCACCGTGAGATCCTCCGCCGTGGGATGCTTCCGCATGGCCATGATTCGCATAGCGCACGTTGGCATGATTTTCGATGCGCGGTCCGGGCCGTGGATGATAGGCATTGGCATAGGAATGCCGGTAATAGGCGCGGTTTGACCAGGTGCGTCCCCACGGTGCACCGCCAATCACGATGCCGTGTGTGCGCCAGGCAAATCCGGGATGCGCCCATCCAAAGGAAAAGAAGGCGGGCCCGATGAAGATGCTGGGGGCAAAGCGGATGCCGAAGCCGATGGCGAATCCGGGCCGAGGAGCGAAGAAGACGATTCCCGGGCTGTAGATCGGAACATAGAGGTACGCCGGATTTACCGGAAGCACTTCGATATAGCCGTCGGTGTTGACGACATTGTCATACGCGCTGGGCTGCAGATAACCGTAGTTGTATGCCTGCTGGCGCATCCGCTGCACGGCATCCATCACATCGGGCCGCTGCACGAGGACGGCATCGCCCAGGTCGTCGGTCCACTGCGGGTCCTGCGCCATCATTTGCAGCACGGAAGGAAATGGAAGCAGAGCCAGCACGCTGGGATCCCAAGGCAGATTGTCCTGTTGGATCGCGGCTGCCAGGGCGTCGCTGCTTATCGTGGCGTGTTCATTGGCCCAATTTGCGGCGGCGGGAATGTCCGGCGAAAAGGTTGCGGCGGTCAGAATTTGCGCCAGCAGCGGGTCGGGATAGAGCGCGATTCTGCTGACCAGAGTGTCGAGCTGCTGGGGTGCGAGCGGCGCCGGGGGCGCCTGCTCCTGCGGCTGCTGCTCGGGAGGCGGCGCGGGTTGTTCCTGCGGCGCGTTCTGGTTTGCGGGCGGCGGAGGCGGGGGTGGTGTGTATTGCTGCTGGGATTGCTGTGCGTGAGCCTGCACCGCGAGAGACATCCCCAACAACAGCACGGAAAATCCGCTAAAAGAAATTTTTCTGAGCGCGTTTTGTAAGAAGCCGGGTTGTGCGTTGCTATTTGAGAACATTGCGTTCCACTCCGTGTACATCCATATAGGACTGCTGGTGTTTCTTCTGCCAAGGTTTGGATGCGCGATCCCTGAAATTGATCCCCAAAATTGGAGATACAGGAATGCCATGCCAACCGCACAGCGTACAAGAAAAAGGCCCACAGATCATTTCCGGGGCTCTGCTGAATAGAACCCCGGAACAGAGTTGAAAGTTGCGAGGATGGCGCTGCGCCGGAGCTTTCCTGCGCGAGGCGAGACACGGCGGAAGAATGAAACCGAGGCGAACGTTGCCGCTTCTGCCGTTACCCGTGCAAAGCACGATGGGAATGGCTATGCCGCGGGGAAATAGAGAAACGAAGAAAACGCCCCCGGCAGTTGGAGCACCAGTAAGGGAAGAAACCCAAGGGAGTCAAGGCGCGTTCCCATGGTTTTCGATGGGCTAAATCGAGATAAATGTCGCAACGGGGACACTTCTTTGCTTGTTTGGATAGGTTCAACAAGGACGCAGCTCCTCATACTGGTCTTTTCGATGATGGACAACGCGGAATGGTTGCGCGGCAGGAGAGAAATGGGCGGCAGGCATGGGCGTGGGGCACCTCTGGGTTCCTATAAACTGGTCGAGAGACAGAGAGTCCCAAGGTTCCGAAGCTGACACGGAAATCCGAACGGCGAGGTTTCCCCAAGAAGGAAATTCCGCGATGGTGGCAAAAATTTTGAAGACAAGCGGTTCCTGGTGGCTCTTTGTTGCGGGGAGCATTTTTCTTTCCGGTGCGATTGCCGGTGCAGCCGGCATGATGGCGCCGCAGTATAGTCCGTACTCCCCGGCGGACCAACTCAACCAGGCCATCAGTAACGGGGTTCCGGACAGAGATTTTGTATCCAACGTGTACCGGAGTGGAATGGCTGAGGTGCAACTGGGCAAACTGGCGGCGCAGAAGGGTTCGAGCGACGACGTGAAACAGTTCGGACAGAAAATGGTGGACGACCGCACGCAGTTGAACGGTCAGATGGAATGGGCGGCGCAGCACATGCATCTGAAGCTGCCGTCGGGCATCTCGAAAAAAGACAAGAGGCTGATCGTCCAGTTGCAGGGAATGTCTGGAACGCAGTTCGATGATGCGTATATCGTTGCGATGGTGAAAGCCCATAAGGACGATGCTGAGACGTTTCAAACGGAAGCCGGGCAGACCAAAAATCCAAATTTACAACGGCTGGCCCAACAGGGTAGCGACACGATTGCGCAAGACCAGCAGAGGATCGAGAAGATTGCGGAGAGCCACAATCTGATGACGGCGAAGGGCAGGATGATTTCTGGTGATAAATGAGGCAGCGGTTGTGGAGAGAGCAAGATTTTTCAGGAGAGGCGCGCCTGCCGCGGAGCAGCGAGCCGGTGAACTGAATGAGTTTCTCCACGATGCTTCGGATCGGGACGACACGGGTTTGATTCCGTTTGAGAACGAGGCGAAAAGACCCAGGTGAGCTGCACGAACGTGGGCATGGGGCATACTGGGACATGCTCCTGCGACCAGCGGAACCCGAGGATGCCCTTGCTGTGGCTCGCGTGCACGTCCGGTCATGGCAAGCGGCCTACCGGACGCTGCTTCCCGATGCGTACCTGGATCAGCTTCGCCCCGAAGATCGAGCGCAGAAGTACGATTTCGCCAATCTTGACCCGTTCAAGCCGCGAACGATTGTGGCGATGGACGAAGGAGCGATCTGCGGGTTTGCCACCACGGCGCCATCGCGCGATACGGATCTGGCGGACCATGCCGAGCTGTGTGCCCTCTATGTGGACCCAGCGCAGTGGGGCCGGGGGATGGGTGTCGCCCTTGTGGCGGCGGCGCGCGCCCACCTTTTGGGGCTCAGATTTCGACATGCGATGCTGTGGGTGCTGGCGGGCAACGTTCGCGCGGAGCGCTTTTATCAAATGGATAAGTGGGCACCGGATGGCCTGCGCCGGAGGGACACGGTATGGGGCATCACGGTCGACGAAGTTCGCTATCGGCGCGGACTTGAGATGCGCTAATTGATTTTTTCCGGGGAAGAAAAGCTACACGAAAGCAGGCGCAGGGGCTTTCAAGAAACCTAATATTCCGCCTTCACGCAGCTTCGACTGTCAGCTTTAAACCGATCGCCCGGGTTACGGCAACCAGTGTGGACAGGCGAGGATTTCCCTTCGCCGAGAGAGCACGGTACAGGCTTTCGCGTTCGATCCCCGCTGCTTTGGCCACCTTGGCGATGCCGCCTTTGGATTCGGCGATGCGCCGCAGGGCGATGAGGAGCACGCGGGGATCGTCCTCGTCCTCCAACGCGGAGCGGAGATATTCCGCGGCAAAATCCGGATTGTCGCGAAGCTCCCGGATCAAGGCTTTGTCGTGGGAGATGCTGGCGGTTTTTTTCATGGCGTGCCCGTCCTTTCCTGATGGTCTTTGAGACAATCCAGCGCCCGTGCGATGTCGGCGGATTGTTTGCGTTTGTCGCCGCCACAAAGTAATAAAACGCACGTTCGGCCCAACATGGCGTAATAGAGCCGGTATCCCGGCCCCCAGTCGATCCGCAGCTCATGCAAGCCGTGGCGAAGAGGTTTGCAGTCGCCGAAGTTTCCAGCTGCCATCCGATCGATGCGAATGACAATCTTTGCCCGCGCCCGAACATCTTTCAAGCTTGCCAGCCATTCCCCGAAAACGTCTTTTCCTGTTTGGGTGACATAGCGCCGAATCTCGATCACTGTTTGATTGTAACTTATAAATTACATTTGAGCCGGGGAAGAAAGGCTTTGCGGGCGCCAATGGAGGCTCGCGTGTTGCCGGGAAACTGGAATGCTGCCATCCTGTTCGCAGGCAGGATTCGCAGGGTAGGAAAGGAGCGGCGCATATGGTGCATCAAACTTTCAGCGCCAAGCTGCAACGCAGTCCCAACAGAGGCGGCTGGACGTACGTGGTCTGGCCGGAGTCGGTAAAGTTTTTCGGTACCGGGGGTGCGGTGAAGGTTCGAGGCACGGTGGATGGCGTGCCGTTTGAAAGCTCATTTATGGCGATGGGCGGCGGTGTGCATATGTTGCCGATCAAGGCAGAGGTGCGCAGCGCCATCGGCAAAGAGGCAGGCCAAACGGTTCGTGTGGTGCTGGAGGAGCGGATCGCCGCGGCTGCACGGAAGAAGTAAAAACGGGTGCGCCTCTGAGAATCCGGACGCGGGGCACCCGCCGAATTCCGGCAACAGCGGAGCGGGCACTCACGACTTTCCGGCATAGTCTCCGTACTCCCAGTCGTAAGGCACGCCGGTGTTGCCGAGAATGAACCTGACCAGTTCAGCGAAGCCTGCTTCGGAGCGAACATCGTTGGAGAGGATCAGAACACAGCGCTGACTGGACTCGATGCAGACCATGGTGTTGGCGGTGTGGCCGTCGTGACCGCCTTTATAGAAGCCGTGACCCTGCGGGCCGTCGAAGACGACAACACCCAGGCCCGCGTTTAGATCTTTGCGTTGCTCGCTTACCGGTAGGTCGGGTTGCAAAACCGGGAACTGGTGGGCGGTGGTGATATGCAGTTGTGGCTTCGTCATCTCGGCGCGTGAGGCCGGGCTGAGGCCATTGCCGGTCACCAGGGCAGCGGTAAATTTTGAAAAGTCGGAGATGGTTGTATTCATGGAACCGGCAGCACGCACTTTGCTGCGCTTGTCATGCGGCTCTGATTTGCCTTGATCGTTCCATCCATCGGCGACGTTGGTGTTCTGACCGTAAGGCCAAACCAGGGTTGTGCGGGTCATGCCTAAACGGTCGAAGTTGGCCCGGGTGAGATCGCCGACATCCAGCCCCAGGCCTTGCGCCTTGCGCCCGTGTTCGATGACGAATTGCAGCAGGATGAAGCCTTCGCCGGAATAGCTGAAGCGCGTGCCGGGTTCGAAATGGATGTGCAGCTTCTGATCGGGTTCGAAAAACCAGAAGTTACTGAAACCTGTCGAATGCGTGAGGCACATACGCGGCGTGATCCGTTCCCAGCGCGGATCGTCGGCGAGATCCTTGTAGGGTCCATACTTATTCGGAAAGACCGGATCGGGACCATAGCTGGGCAGCGGCTTGTCGAGATCGTCCTTGATGGGAGTGTCGAGTTTGAGCTTGCCCTGATCGACCAGTTGCATCACCGTATAGGCGAAGACCGTTTTGGTGAGCGATGCGCCATACATGACGGTGTCTGTGGTCAGCGGATCTCCCTTGGCGTTCCGGATGCCGTAGGCGTGGACATAGCCGACCTTGCCGTGATCGATGACGGCAACGGCCATGCCTTTGGCGTGGGTGTTGGTCATGATCCTGCCGACTTCGGTGTCGATCGCGGGGCCGCTCGGTATGGTTTGTGCGACAGCCGCGACGGAAAGACAGAAGACAGCACAAAGCGCCGCGAAGAGTGGAAGAAGGTTTTTCAATCGTTTCACGCTGCGATACCCCCTTGGAACTGGAGACTGACGGAGGAGCTTTCCACGTACTTTACATGAGTTGCTGTCGGTTACGCGACGGGCTTTAGGGATGGGCTTCCGTGATTCGGAGGGTTCCTCACGCTATGCGGGCCAATACACGATCCCGGGTTGTCTGTTATTTATTTTGAGGAGCTGCGCGCGGGGGACACCCGGCTAGATTTTGGATGGGAACTATTCGAGGAATCTGGCCCACGCCGCAGCGCTATCGGCAAAGAGGCAGGCCAGACAGTTCGTATGATGCCGAAGGAACAGATCGCCGGCGGCTACGCGGAAGAAGTAAAAACGGATGCGCAGAGGCATTCGCTGCGCTTCACTCCGGTCGGGATGACACGGGTTGAATTTCGTTGGAGAACGAGGCGAAAAGTCCTAGGTGCGCTGCGCGCACCTAGGCACCTGTATGAATTAAATATGAATAATCTTTGCATAAAATGCGCGAATATGAGATTATCTGAACATATAAAAGGAGTTATTGATGGCAACCGTAGGGTCACAAGATTGGGTGATTTCTAAATTGCGGAACAACAAGCATCTTCTGTGGGAAATACCGGAAGCTGCTGTGGCAAAGTACAACAAGATATCGCCAGAGTTGAGGTTGCCGTTTCATCCACGGGCTGTCGCCTGTGTACTAAACAGCTATGTGATAGATGAGGCGCGTAGAAAGTTCGAAGGAGTTCGAGATTCCAGATTCATGTCAACGAATGGAACCACCTACCATTTTCTGAAAGGGTGTGTTCTCTGGTACAAGCAGCTCGGGCCGGATGGATTACCGTCAAACTATCCAACCGATACGGCCATCGAAATGATGCAGGGGAGTTTCCCTTGGATGCCACAGAAGGTCTTGTTGGTGGTCGGATTTGAAATCGACGACACATGCCAGAGGCTGCTGTCTGTTGTAATTCAACGATTCAACTCCGCCGGGAGGGTTCAGTTTTACATCGAAATATTGCCAGTCGTGTCGAAGGCTCGAATCCTCGCGATGCCGACCGTGGCCGCGCAGGAAGGGCAGAAAGTTCGCGTCAGAATCAAGCGCGGACCAGAGCAAAAAGAGCTTCTGGTTCAGGAAAACGAGTAATACATGCCGCACTTCAATTCGGGAATGCTTACCTTGGCTCGGGAATCACGCGAACTCTCTCAAGCCGATCTCGCAAAATTGGCGAAGCTGCCGCAAACGATCATTTCAAGGTTTGAGGGGGGCATCGCCCAACCTACAGAACAGCAGATCGCATTCATGGCGGAAACGCTGTTATATCCGACTGACCTCTTCTATCAGGAGGATAGAATTTTCGGATTCAACGCCTCAGTGTTTTTTCATCGTAAGCGTGCGGACATGCCTGCGAAGACTCTGCGTCGTATCCATTCTGTTCTTAACCTCACTCGGATGCGTATCGGAAGGCTTCTCTTGGCGACTTCAATTGCCTCCGAGACAGAACTTATCAGGATGTCAGTGGACGAGTACGGGACGCCAGAGAATATCGCTCGGCAGGTTCGGGCACTCTTGCATCTTCCGATGGGGCCGATCAACAATCTCACCTCAGCGATTGAAGATGCAGGAATTATTGTTGCGACCCACAAGTTTGGGAGTTCACGCACCGATGCTGTTAGTGAATGGGTTCCCGGTCATCCTCCGATAGTGTTGATGAATGCGGATGAATCAGTGGGTGGAGATCGCTATCGGTGGACGCTGGCTCATGAATTGGGACATCTGATTATGCATAAGTTTCCGTCCGATTCCATGGAGGAAGAGGCCAACCGTTTTGCTTCAGAGTTGTTACTTCCACAGTCTGAGATCAAGCATCATCTTCGCAATGTCCGTTTGGCGAATCTTGCACTGCTTAAGAGCATCTGGAAGGTGTCTATGGGGGCGCTCCTCGAAAGAGCAAAACAGTTGGGAACCATAACCGCTACTCAATACAGATACATGCGCATTAACTTTGGGAAGCTGCACTACAACACGAGAGAACCATCAGAACTCGATATTCAGGTCGAGAAGCCGACGCTGTTGCCTGAGCTTATTAACACGCACATCAAGCAACTCGATTTCGACGTGGAGGATTTAGCAAAACTCCTCAACCTTTTTCCAGACGAATTTGTTGAGTTGTACGCTCCAGATGCATCGCGCCCCGGACTACGTTTGATTGGGCCACGAGCCATTTCCCAAAGGGCATGACATCTATTCACCCTTTTGATTCCATCTCGTCTTCGAGCAATATGGGAACGATCTTTGGGCGCACGTTTGGCCGCTTTTGCCTTTGGCCCCGCAAAATTTACCGAATTGCCAGGGCCGCCGGGTTCTTCGGGGCGTTTAGATCTGTTTAGATCTTCAGGTGGGGAGGAGCCATCCATCTTTTCTCCGATGGCTTGCTCGACTATGCGACGGGTGGCAACGGCGAAATCACGATCTTTGCTTAAGCGACTAGGTATGTATTAAATCATTGGGCAAACGCGATTTCCGATCAAACCTCTGTGGATGCAAATTGCCGCACCACCAATTCTGCCTTTCAGTTGACTCCTCCGATAACCCTTGATATGCTTAACAAGTTTGGCACGTATGGCGATTTGCCTCTATGGGAGTTGCCCTGAGAATGCCTGTCCCGCGCTCGGGTGAGATTTTGAGTTGAGCAGTACGAGCAGCGGGAACAAAGGTGTTTCTCGTCTTGGGAATCCGCGACACCCTGCCACTTGGCAGGCTATGCGGACCAGAACAGCGAAACGGAACTGGGAAAGTATCACGTCCTCCGGTCACCGTCGCGGGTTCTTGCCACGAAACGTACGTTTTTTCCGGGGATGTTGGGATGCGCGCGTGCGCGTTTGAACGTATGCGCGACGTGTATCCCGGACAGTCTCGACATGAATATGCAGCAGCCAGAGTGCAGCGGTAGAAGTGCAATGGCTTAGGGAGAGTTTCTGTGCCTACGTTTAGTCAGCTCGTACGGAAGGGCCGCACGGCCCCCCGCTACAAGACAGCCAGTCCGGCGCTGCAGGGCAGTCCGCAGCGGCGCGGTGTCTGCACCCGCGTGTACACGCAAACGCCGAAGAAGCCGAACTCGGCATTGCGCAAGGTAGCGCGCGTTCGCCTGACCAATGGAATTGAAGTTACGACCTATATCCCCGGCATTGGCCACAACCTGCAGGAGCACTCGATTGTGCTGATCCGCGGGGGCCGTGTGAAGGACCTGCCGGGCGTGCGCTATCACGTGGTGCGCGGGTCGCTGGATTCGGTGGGCGTGGCCAACCGGAAGCAGAGCCGGTCGAAGTATGGCGCCAAGCGTCCGAAGGCTGCGGCGGCGAAGTAATTGTGTCGCTATCTATATAGATAGCGCGATGGAACGAGAACGAACGATTTGCAGGTTGAACTTTAAGGAATCTGAATCATGCCGAGAAAAGGTCATATCGCGAAGCGGGAGGTAGCTCCCGACCCGGTGTACGGCTCGACGCTGGTCACCAAATTTGTCAACTCCATGATGTGGGGCGGCAAGAAGTCGACGGCGCAGAGCATCTTCTACACCTCCATGGAAAACCTGGAGAAGCGTGGCGGAGACGAAGCGCTGAAGCTGTTCAAGAAGGCAGTGGAGAACTGCAAGCCGCTGCTGGAAGTGAAGACCCGCCGTGTGGGCGGCGCCAACTACCAGGTTCCGATTGAAGTGAACCCGGAGCGGCGCACCTCGCTGGCAATTCGCTGGCTGGTGACGTATGGGCGTGCGCGCGGCGAAAAGGGCATGATCGAAAAGCTGTCGAACGAGCTGCTGGATGCGGCCAATGGCCGTGGCGCGGCGATGAAGAAGAAGGAAGATGTGCATCGCATGGCGGAGGCCAACAAGGCGTTCGCGCACTATCGCTGGTAATTTGGGCGCTGGTAGTTTGGGCGCTGGTAGTTGGAGCGCTGGCAATTTGGGCCGGATTTTGTAGCCCGGCTGCTTCGATACGGAAATGGATGTTTAACCGCAGGCAATTGCCTGCAAAGTGAGAAAAGACTGTGCCTCGCCTCGTACCTTTAAATCGCTGCCGCAACATCGGAATCATGGCGCACATCGACGCCGGCAAGACGACGACGACCGAGCGCATCCTTTTTTACACGGGCATCACGCATCGCATTGGCGAAGTGCACGAAGGCACGGCCACGATGGACTGGATGGAGCAGGAGCAGGAGCGCGGCATTACGATTACGTCGGCGGCGACGACCTGCTCCTGGCGCGATATCCGCATCAACATTATTGATACGCCGGGCCACGTGGATTTTACGGCGGAAGTGGAACGCAGCCTGCGCGTGCTGGACGGCGCGGTGGCGGTGTTCGACGCGGTGCACGGCGTGGAGCCGCAATCGGAGACGGTGTGGCGGCAGGCGGACAAGTACAGTGTGCCGCGCGTGTGCTTCATCAACAAAATGGACAAGGCGGGCGCGGACTTCGAGCACGCCATTGAGACCATCCGCAAGCGCCTGGGAGCGCGTCCGGTGGCGATCCAGATTCCCATTGGGCAGGAAGCAAAATTCCGCGGCGTGATCGACCTGATCGAGATGCGCGCCATTCTGTGGCACGACGAGACGATGGGCGCGAAGTACGAGATTGAAGAGATTCCCGCCGACATGCTGAAGAAGGCCGAGGCCTTCCGCATGCAGCTGGTAGAGTCGATTGCCGAGACCGACGACGCGATGCTGCACCAGTTTCTGGAAGGCGAGACGCCGACGGCCGAAGAGCTGCGCGCGGGCCTGCGACGGGCGACGATTGCCATGCAGCTGTTCCCGGTGCTGTGCGGAACGGCTTTCAAGAACAAAGGCGTGCAGACGCTGCTGGATGCGGTGGTGGATTATCTGCCCAGCCCGCTCGATATTCCTCCCATGCAAGGCTCCAACCCGGACAACATGGAAGAAAAAATCCTGTGCAAGCCGGATGACGCAGCTCCGTTTGCGGCTCTGGGATTCAAGATCATGACCGACCCGTTTGTCGGCCAGCTGATCTTCATTCGCCTGTATTCGGGCGTGCTGAAGACCGGCGACACGGTGCTGAACCCGCGCACCGGCAAGACGGAGCGCATTGGCCGCCTGCTGAAGATGCACGCCAACAAGCGCGAAGAGATCAGCGAGATTTATGCGGGCGACATCTGCGCGTGCGTGGGCCTGCGGACGCTGATTACCGGCGATACGATCTGCACGGAGAAGCACCCGATCGTGCTGGAGTCGATTACCTTCCCGGACCCGGTGATTTCGGTGGCGGTAGAGCCGAAGACCAAGACCGATCAGGAAAAGATGGGCATGGCGCTGGCCAAGCTGGCGCAGGAAGATCCTACGTTCAAGGTGCGCACCGATCCGGAGTCGGGCCAAACCATCATCAGCGGCATGGGCGAACTGCATCTGGAGATCCTGGTCGACCGCATGAAGCGCGAGTACAAGGTGGAAGCCAATGTAGGCACGCCGCAGGTAGCGTATCGCGAGACGATCCGCAAGCCCAGCGATGCCGAAGGCAAGTACATTCGCCAGACCGGCGGTTCGGGCAACTACGGACATTGCAAGATCAAGATCGAGCCGAACCCGGGACTGGGCTACGAGTTCTCGAACGACATCAAGGGCGGCACGATTCCCAAGGAATACATCAAGCCGATCGACATGGGAATCCGCGAGGCGCTCGAAGGCGGCATCCTGGCCGGTTTCCCGATGGTCGATGTGAAGGTCTCGCTCTACGACGGCAGCTATCACGATGTGGATTCGAACGAAATGGCGTTCAAGATTGCCGGTTCGATGGCCATCAAGGAAGCGGCGCGCAAGGCGAGCCCGGTGCTGCTGGAGCCGGTGATGTCGGTAACGGTGGTTGTGCCGGAGGAATTTATGGGCACCATCATCGGCGATTTGAATTCGCGTCGCGGCAGGATTGAAGGCGTGGAGCACTCGGGCGGTTCGCAGGTGATCAAGGCGAATGTTCCCTTGAAGGAAATGTTCAACTACGCGACGAACATGCGTTCGTCCACGCAGGGACGCGCGACCTATACGATGCATTTTTCGCGGTATGAAGAAGCGCCGCGTGCGGTGAGCGACGAGATCATCGGTCGCGGGCAGAGCAAGTAGGCAGCGCGAATTGAGTTTATGCGGCAGCCGTTGTAGGTTGCCGAAAAGCAAGACCTAACAACGGAGCGAGAGGGAAGAACATGGCGAAGGAAAAGTTTGACCGGAGCAAGCCGCACGTAAATGTGGGAACGATCGGGCACATTGATCACGGCAAGACGACGTTGACGGCGGCGATCACGAAGGTGCTGTC
>DATAWK010000034.1:0-2606 GCA_036267255.1 Acidobacteriaceae bacterium
GGCGTGGACGCGAATCAGTCGGACAGTGATGGCTGGACTGCGCTACATACTGCATCCCAGGGGGGTCATGACCAGCTCGTTCGACTGTTACTTAACTACGGCGCACTTTCAGATCACCCTGACAGGGACGGCTGGACTCCACTACACGCCGCATCGCAGGAGGGTCACGACAATATCGTCCGGTTATTACTCGATCATGGCGCAGCACCGAATCGCCAAGATAATCGTGGCAGGACTCCTCTACATCTAGCATGGAAGAAGAGTAACAACCACCACGCTTCCCCGTACTTACTACTCCGTCGTGATGCAGGCGCAAATTTCCCGGGTAGTGATGGCCGGACACTGCTGCGTCGGGTGTCTAAAAGAGGTAATAACAATATTTTCCGGTTATTGCTCAAACACGGTGCGGACGTGAATCGACCGGACAGCGATGGCTCGACACCGCTACAACTTGCACTGCGGGCAGGGAGCACGACCACGTCGACCAGTTATTATTCAGTCACGGCGCAGGTCCCCTCCCAATGGACGCGTAACCCCATTCCCTTTCCCTCCTACGCGGTCCCTCCCGAGTCCTCACAATAGCAAACACGACGTCCAAGCAGTGCGCTGCCACTCACGTGCTACTCCTAGGGTTCATCACGGGCTACCCGCGGGTCAGAATTTGAAACCCGCACCCGCCCCGCCGAATACCCGCACCCTTGCAGCGGGTCGTGGGTTTCCCGCTCTCACGGGCAGGGGTTTTCACACGGGGTTTGGGGGATATGGCGGGTTCCCGCAGTGAAGGGTGGCGGGTTAACCACACAATGGGATCTGTATTGATCTACTACGAGTCTGCTACTGTACTACAACACCACAGAAGAGCCTGTTACAGTCTACAGGGCCTTGTCGGCTTGCGTTGCTCTGTCAACAAGAGCACTTGACGCTCGACAGTCGTCACGCTCCCTCCCACCTTGGCCGCGCTGCCTGCGCATTACTCAATGCCATGACAATGCATCCGAGCGCAAGTTTCAAGGGGCCGAAGGCCAAAACCTGCTGCGGCGCATAGAGGACCTATCGCCCTTCCCAGAGTCTCCTCCCCATGTCTCTTCCCCGTATCTTTCAGGCACGCACGCATTAGCCACTGTGGGGGTGTTGAGTGAGAGCAGGAAAGTGCTCCGGCAACCCCGTCAGCGAGAGGGGCGACTATGGTGTGGTTGGCCTGGTGGAGTGAAAAGCACCACGAGGTCCGAGGAAAGAAGCCATTACGCTCTGGCATAACGAAAAGTGTCAGTTCGCGAGTTGATTGAAGTGCAGTACACACCTCCATCTGGGTGAAAATGTGATCCCAGTTTGGCCTAGGGGCCTGTGGCAAAGTGACCGCGTCCTTGTGGGGGTACTCCATACTGTTGTCGGTTGAACGGGCGTTGGTATTGACTTTGAGTCCAAATTTTGAGTTCTTGTTTTGAAAGTGCGAAGGCGTGAATTGCGAGTCCAGTGTTCTTCTTTTTCTCAAAGTGGTTAAGGGAACGAAACGTCAGCCGATCTCTGACGACAGTATATAGCACACAAAATGCATATTATGGAATACACGTACAACGAGGCCATATCTATCAGCAGGCCGCACGCTCGCTTGAGTACACTGCCACGCTTTTTCATCTTCACCATTCGCGAGAAGCTAATCTGTGAAATGGCAATAAAAGACGACGCGCTTGCGTGCAAGAAAACGAAGCGCCAGGATACATGTCGACCGTTGGTCCACGAACACGTCATAAGTAGATGCATCGGTTTGAAGCAGGCGATATGTTAGATGTAAATGACGGAAGTGGCCAAGTCACCCACCATTTCGCGTCTTGTCAAAGCAGTGGGCAGGGTCATGATGTGACGTGTATATTTTGACTGTGTGGCCGAGTTTCCGAAGGCCAACAGCGGCATCGACGACGACTTGATGGAATTTCTGTGTATGTCTTGCCCGTCACGCCCTATCTGAACATGTGCTGGATTTGTGCTTGCTCTTGTCCGGCAGATCCGAGGGAGAAGGTGAGAAGGGGGTGAGGAACCTGAGGAGTTGGCGCAAGTTGCAGTGTCAGTGTGGCGGTGACACGGTGAGAGGACGTATGCGCGTGGTTTCGCCGTTTTCGATAAGTCCGTGGTTGAGGAAAGGCTGCTGGAAGGGATCGCATTGTTTCTCGGGCTGCGATGGTGTCCGAGAGGGATGGATTCACAAGCCGCGCGTTGGAGCCTGTGCTCAATGAGTGTGTGATGGATACAGAGATTGAAAAAAAGATAACAACTCGCCTGTGACATCAAAAATGGTGCATCCTCATTTGCATCGGCCAGGGTTCAAGATGAATGAAAAGACAGAGGCGGAGGGGGTGGGAATGTCAGAGGCCAGGGGAAGGTATCGGGTTAAAAAGGGTGTCGTGACATGGAGATGTTTGTTGATCATGTTTGTTGATTGCGAGAACTCCTGCAGCGGGCTGAAATCTGACTGAGCTGGAGCCAGAAAAGAACCGCGGTGACTTGCAGCGGCGTTTTGTGAGTCCGTGGGTAGCGGTGGTGGGACAAATCGGACAAGTCTTGGACCAAAAAAGGTGGCACATGGCCACCTGGTGGTGAAAAAAAAAACC
>DATAWK010000035.1:0-1654 GCA_036267255.1 Acidobacteriaceae bacterium
CTAAGAGCCTGTTTAAAAACTAATGTTTGACCCATCGCGAGAGCATGAGGCGGCACATGGCCAAATAGACCATCGCCTGGGCGACTTCTGTGCGCCGCTCGTAGCTGCGGTTGAGACGGCGATAGCGGCCGAGCCAGCCAAAGGTGCGTTCGACGACCCAGCGGCGGGGCAGTACGATAAACTTGGCGGCCGTGTCCGAACGCTTGACAATTTCCAGGACACAGTCGAAGGCGCGTTTGGTCCAGTGGACCAATGCTCCGGCATAACCTCCGTCGGCCCAGATGCGCCGGATTCGTCCATAAACAACCATCGCTTTTTTGAGCAGCAAGCGTGCTCCGTCGCGGTCCTGCACATTGGCTGGCAGCACCATGACCATCAAGAGCAGGCCCATCGTATCGACCAGCACATGGCGTTTGATACCGTTGATCTTTTTGCCCGCGTCGTAGCCGCGCGTGCTGCTGCACTCGCTGGCCTTGACCGACTGGCTGTCGAGGATGCCAGCGCTGGGTTGACGCTTGCGGTCGTCGGCCACGCGACTGGCTCACGTGACAGTCGATGCATGACCCCGCACTCACAGGAAATTCCTTGCGCACTCCTCCTTTTTCCGGCCAGCATAGGCCAACGTAAAAAGCACCCCCCGAATGTCAAAGGCCCAAAGGATTTTGATTACAGGCGCGGCAGGCGGCATAGGAATGGCAACGGCGCAGGCGCTGGCCAGCCGAGGGCATTCAGTCGTCGCGACCGACATATCCGCGTTGAGTAGATTGGAAGGCATCCAGGCGCATGCGCTCGATGTCACCAGCGATGACTCCGTGGCGCGGTGTCTTAAAGAGGTTGGTCCGCTCGATGCAATCGTCAACAACGCCGGCATCTTTGGACAAGGGCCGGTGGAAAGCTATCCACTCGATCGCATCCGGCAGATATTCGAGACAAACACGCTCGGCGCGTTGCGCTTAATCCAGTCGGTCTTGCCCGGCTGGCGACAGCGGGGTTCCGGCGTCATCGTGAATGTGTCGAGTGTGGGCGGCCGAGTCTCCGCGCCCCTCGAAGCAGCATACAACGCCTCCAAGTTCGCGCTCGAAGCCTTTACGGAGTCACTGCACGTGGAAGTCCGCCACTTTGGAATACGCTGCGTAATAATCGAGCCCGGAAACACCGCACCTGGCACGAAAGCGGCCGAGCGCCATGAAGGACCAGCCGACTACGCCGGACTTTGGGAACAATGGACGGGAGCCCATAACAGAATGACGGGGCCATCTGGTCCACAGGGACCCGAAGTTGTCGCATTAGCCATCGCCAGCGCCATCGAAGACCCCGCGACACCGCTTCGTGTACCGGTCGGCCAGGACGCTGAGAAGATTCTGGGCTTGCGAAAAAGCCTCGACGATCAGGCATTCGAAGATGCAATGAGAAAGGCCGTTGGGCTTACGTGGTGATTGGATGGCTGCCAGGCCGCGCTTCGTTAGGGTGGCGGATGAAAGCTGGCGGTTTGTAATTCCCATTTCTTCGGCTGGGATTTTCTTAGGCGCTTCCCATTGAAAGCTCTTCCTCTTTCCTGATCTTCGCTCTTCTTGCGATTGGTTCTTCCAGTTTGATTCTACTGCACTTTTACTGCACGGCTTTGTAAGTCATTGATTGTCAATGGAGCGGGTGA
>DATAWK010000036.1:0-151969 GCA_036267255.1 Acidobacteriaceae bacterium
GCTGCGGGGAGCTTTTATACAAGTGGCGATCGGCGCAGCGATCGGTTTGCCTGCTGCGCTGCTTGTCAGCCGCTTATTCTCAACTATGCTCTATCATGTCGGCACGTTTGATCCGGCATCGCTTACCACTGCGATCGTTGCTCTGTTACTTGGCGCGTGTGCGGCCAGCACATTGCCCGCATACCGTGCTGCATCTACAGATCCTGTGCGTGCATTGCGCGTGGAATAGTTGGAGATCGTTTTCGCTTAAATGCATGAGGTTCCGACAGCCCTTGGCGGTATCGCCATATAGACTTCCACGACTGGTCTAAATTTGTTGCAGTAGAAGGATGGGAGTCAAGCGGTACGAATTGAGCGATGCGCAGTGGGATCGGATCAAGGATTTGCTTCCAGGCTGAGCCGAGAGCGTGGTCGAACAGCGGTTGACAACCGTAATTTCGTCAACGGAGTTCTGTGGGCATTGCGATCCGGAGCGTTATGGAAATTACAAGAGCGTGCATAAGCGGTTCAGCCGCTGGGCAAAAAGCGGAGTCTGGGGAAATCGTACCATCGCTTCTTCCCGGCCAAGCAAGAAGCCAGCATGAACCAAGACGATGGCAAAAAATAAATGCCGTTCCAGCGACTTCTGTCGTGGGACAGCATCTTTTTTCTATGAGCGAACCAACTATCTATCGCAAAGAATTGCTGAAGGCTGTTTTAGAGAACCATGCCGTCACATCGGTCGACGTACGCGAGATTCGATTCCAGCCGGACCAGCGTACGGGACGTCATCTGCATCCGTGTCCGGTTTTCGGCTACATTGCGGAAGGAAGCGCCATTCTGGAAGTGGAAGGAGAGCCGCCGCAACACCTACCCGCGGGATCTGCCTTCCATGAGCCAGCCGGAAAGGTGATTGCCCGCTTCGACAATGCTTCCGCGACGGCTCCTCTGACTTTTATTGCGTATTACCTTCTGCATGGACAGCAAGAGCTGATTGCCATGCTGCCGGATGCTTCCTAGAAGGAACGCCGAAGCGCGCCTGGACTGAGAACAGACCTTCGCTACAGCTTCTCGAAAAATTCGCAGGCCGAGCAGGAAATGTACATGCCGCCCGGGGTTCCGCGCTCGCGGTCTTTGACGCGCTTGACGATGCGCGTGGGCTTGGAGCACTTGGGACAATCGGTGCTCTTGGTGGTGTCCATTACTTTGGCGCGATCTGCAGTTTTGGCAATCTTTGCCATGATGAGCAATCTCCTGAGTCTTCAACAGTCTCCGCAGCCGCAAACAGAACCGCACGCCGAGGGCATGCAGCCAAATCGCGAATCCATGTGGGTACTGGCCCGAAACCGGGCCGGGGCAACCGCGAAGTCCTTTTCAAAGCTAGTTTACACGAAAATTTCCGAGCAGAGGAAGGGCCGCGCTTCAGTCCGCGATCATCGACTCTCCGGGCAGAATGGGTCGGGTTCGAGGCAGGATTCCGCGATAGGCCGCCAGCCCCATCAGCAGCAGCGCCCCTACAAAAACAACCAGCTTCGCCAGGCTCGCCGTGCGGGTGTGCGGCAAAACTTTCCACAGCGCCAGCAGCAGCGCCTGTGCCACGGTCACGGCCCAAACCGAACCGTAGAAATAGCGCCGCTCCGTGCCTTCGCCTTTGGTGGAGCGTCTCACGCGCGGCAGCATGCCCGCTGCGCCCAGCAGCAGAATGGTTGCGCACACGGGCAGGTAGGCATAATGATAAATCTGCTTCATGTACCACGTGCCCGTCACCACCGCGATGAGCAGCCCGGCCAGGTTCAGCAGGGCAAAGCTGAGCACCGCATTCCAGGCGAAGGTATAGCACACCTTCCGGTAGAGCGGGTTCGGCTTGTCTTCATCAAAACGCAGAATGTACGGACGCGGTTCCACACCCGGCATCTGGCCGCGCAGACCAGCAATGCCGGTTCCGGCCAGCACCAGCAGCAGCCACGCCAGGTTGCCGCGCCCAAAGCCATGGGCAAACAGCGTGAACGTCAGCGGCCCCAGCGCCAGAAAAAATACCCATATCCATATCGGCCAGTGCGCCAGCCGATAGAGCCGCGTGTTCCGCTCGCGCATTTTTCGCGCCTGCGCATATTCCACCTTCCCGCTGTATCGCATACGGGTGAGTCTCGCAAACTTGCCGTGCGCCGTCAATCCTCCGGTATGGCCGCCGGTATAGCCGCCGCCATGCCGATTGCCGCCAGTATTCACATTTGAAAAAGCGTTGTAGTCTGGAAAGCGCCTCAAAAATTGTGAGAAGGAAACCGAGAAGGAAACCATGATGCGACAAATAGGTTTTGCTCTTGTGTTGCTGGGAGTGTCCACGTTGGCGGGCGCCCAGACAGTTACGGAAGCCAGGCCAGCGTTCACGGCAAAGGATTGGGCTTCGCTGCATAGCGCCCATGCCGCTGCGGTCGCTCCGAATACAGGCGCGGTGCTGTATCAGGTCAGCTTCGGAGGCGACGAAGGACCGACCCACACCGAGTGGTGGATGGTGAACCGGGATGGGACAGGAAAACACAAGCTCGACCTGCCCAAAGATTTCAGACCGATGGGTTTCACCCGCGAGGGGAACGCGCTCTACGGCTCGTACCACGTGGGAAAGCTGCCGCAGTTCGCGGTGTTTTCCTTGCAGGGCGTCACGCCGGAAGCGACGCCTTCCACCGTGGTGATGCTGCCGCGCGGCATCCGGTCTGCCGTGCCGTCCCCGGATGGTTCGCGCTACGCGATTCTCTTCGATCCGCGTCCGCCGGACCCGCTTGCGGAGGTGCGGACGGTCCTTGAGCCCGGCCAGACGGGCGTATATGTCGTTCATGCCGATGGGACGGGTGGACAACATTGGTGCGAGGGGTTAACGCAGGTTTCCGAAGTGGCATGGTCTCCGGACGGCGCATCGCTTGCTGTGCTTTCCGGCACGCCCAAGATCGGCTTTCATTCGGTGCGGTCGTTTCTTGATACATGCAGCGAGCAGAATTCGCATCGAGTTGCCGAGATTGCGAATGCGGCGGCGAACATCGCGTGGACCGGCGATGGCGAGCAGATCGCATTTCTCAGCACCACCACGCATGTTCTGACTCCCGACCATGTCTGGACCGTCGCTGTTGCCGGCGGTGCGCCGGTCGATCGCACGCCTGCTCTGCATGGCTCGTCGATGGCGTTGGCAGGCGATCCGCATGGCAAGGTGTGGGTTATGGTGAACCACGGGGTACGCGGCGAAGTGGATGAGTTTTCCCATGGCGCACTGACGACCGCGTATACGTGGCCGACGGGCAGCGTGGAAGGAGTACCGGTATTCTCCCGGTTCACGAACGCCGAGGACGATCTCGCTTTCAACGTCGGCGATCCGCAGCACGCGACCAACGTTGCGGTCAACGTGGCAGCCAGCGTGGCTGCCGACGTCGCTGGCAAGTTACAGGCAGTCACCCGGGAGAATTTGAAGAAGATTACTGATGAAGGAGACAAAGAACTCAGCGCCATCGACATGGGACCGGTGCGCGTGGTTCATTGGACCAGCAAAGAAGGCATCGCGCTGGAGGGCATTGCGACCTTTCCGGCAGGCTATGTTGCAGGGAAAAAATATCCCTTCCTGGTGCTGCCGCACGGCGGGCCGGAGGCCAACGATATGCTCGCCCTGGATCCCTTCTCGCGCACCATCGCCGGGTTGGGCTACGTGGTGCTGCAACCGGAGTATCGCGGATCGACGGGTTTTGGAACGGATTTTCTGGAAGCCATTTACCAGCATTTTGGCGACCGCGCCTATCGTGACGTGGACAGCGCTACGGACTACGCCATCGCGCAGGGCTGGGCCGATCCCCACCGGCTGGCGATCTTTGGATGGAGCGCCGGAGGCTTTATGACCAGCTGGACGGTGACGCAAACCAATCGCTATCGCGCGGCGGTTGAAGGCGCCGGCATCACGGATTGGGGCAGCTTTATGTGGACCAGCGACATCGCACAATTCGACTACGACGCGCGCTGGCCGGAGGATAATCCCGAAGCTTTCCGGCGCTTCTCCGCGGTGGATTACGCCTCAAAAGTCACCACGCCACTGCTTATTCTGCACGGCGCGGCGGACGAGCGCGTGCCCACCTACCAGGGTCGCGAGTATTTTGAGATTCTCGCTGCGCGAGGAAAGACGGTACGCATGGTTACCTATCCGGGGTCACCGCATTTTCCCATTCTGTGGCAGCAGAGGCTGAACGTGATGCACGAAGTTGCCGATTGGCTGGCCCGCTATAACCCTTAAAGCAAAAGCACAGATACTGTGATGGGGTGAGCTGCAGTTATGTGCAGCCGTTCTTTGATAGAACGGTTGCGCCAAGAGCGATGTTCCACCTTAGACTTTCTGTGCTTTTGCCCTAGCCCGCAACAACACTCAGTTGTGGGCGCGGCAGGATTCAGAAGATATGCGACGGCGCCGGTGGCTGGGGATTTGCGGTACTCGCAGAACTTCCATCGGTGGTGTTGGAGCTTTGGGCAGGATTCGCATTCGGTGAAGGATTCGTGGTGGGTGAAGGGTTCGCGGTGCTGCCGGGATTCGTGGTGCTGCTGGGGGTGGCAGGCGTGCTGGGTTTCTTGGGCGCACCGACACGATAATCCGGACGGTCATAGGTTTCGTCGTCGGAGTCGTCATCGGGCAGTTTCACCTTTTTCGGCGAATTTGCTGCCGGCTGCTCGCCGGGGTTACGCAAGGTGGGCGGAGCCACCGTTGCGTTCTGCTCCTTTGGATTCACATCTCCAAGCTCGACGGTACGCTGTGGCGGAGCGTCAGGGTTGGCGGCGTCCGTCGGGTTCAGCGACTGAATGATGGGCGGCTTGCCAACATCGGCAATCTCCAGACGCACGACGCGCCCGTTATCAAAACGAACAAACTCGACCGGCTCTGGCGCCTGGCCATAGATCCATTCCTCAAAGGGAAGGCCGTTGGGATTGTCCTCCTGCAGCCGCTGGTCCGGACGCCCTTTGGACATGCTGACCAGCTTGGGGCTCATTCCCAGCAAAACTTCGTGGTGGAGAATGGCATCCTGAAGCCGCGGCGGCAGCGTTTCTACGAAGGTCTTGGCCGGAGATTGGGAGTGGAAATCAAACAATGGCGTCAGCAAGGCTGTCAGCTGGTCCTGCGTCAACACGGGCACAAATTTATTGAAGATCAAGGTGACGTGTGCGCCGGAAGGTTCGGACGGGCTGTTCGGTGTGACGGGGTTCATCCCTCCGCCGAGCCCTACCTGCACATGGCGCAGAAAACGGTGCTTGTAATCCGGGCCACCATTCAACATCATGCTGATGCTGTCTTGTGAGATCTTCACTTCGGTAATGACGATGCGATCCCCGGGCATGGCCGCCACACCGGAGTCGTAGAGGCTTTTTTGATAGGCATTGCCCGATGGCGACAGCTTGCCGTTGGCATGCAGTTCCAGGCCGCGATGCCCCATCGGAATGGGACGCACCGCAAATACGACCTGCGACAGCAGCGTCCGCAGAACAACATCCTCGTTATCGTGTCGCATGGGCTTTTTGGAAAGAGCGATATGCGTGGCGTGAAACGGAGGGGCAGCGACGTGCGGAACTTCATTGGTGCCGACCGTGAGTACCTGCGCGCCCGCCAGGCTGGAAACACAGAACGCAAAACAACAGAGCGCGAAACAGAACGAAACCAGACAGGAACAGAAATCAAGCTGGGTTTTCCTGGGGCCCACTCGAACTGCCGCCAAGCTCGGCATGGCTCACCTGCATTGCTATGGAAATCATCCCGCGATTGGCCGGTAAGTGCAAATGAATTTCGAAGTTTTTCGATTTTTCGACAGCGATTTTCATGAGCCGAAAGACCCGGATTTTGCGCTTGTCCCCTGAGCCGACGAGATTTGCTCTCTTCGCTTGCCCACAAATCCTTGCTGGCGCGTGAAACGTTTGCCCTTCTCTCGACACTACTTATTCGATGTGGCCTTGCGACGTAAATAGAAATTTGCGACCTTTTGCGCGTGCCACAACAAGTATGGACGGAGTTTCCCGCGCACGGGCCTCTTACCACGGCTGCAACGATAGTTTCCTACAGGAGGATGACCTTGAAATCAGCATCGCAACTTTCCACATTCCGCGGAACCATTGACGAGGCCTTGCTACGCGCCCATGTCATGCTTCCGAAGTATCAGCAGGGCGCAATGGGCGATCGCGGCCCGCAATCACCAGGTGCACCGGCGGCCAGGCCCCCACAACCGCGGCCCAGAATCCTGACGCACTTGAACCCTACGAATTTCCAATACGGCGTTCTCGATGCTCTAGGAGACGCCTGCGTCGGTTACTGCATGCAGTTGCGTCAGCACGGAGCGGTCGTGGTGGAACAAAACTATAACTTCGCGCAGCAGGCCGTGGGCGCCGGTCCGAACACGCCCTGGACTTTTGACACCCCGATGCATGTCGGCAGCCTGAGCAAAATGATTACCGCGATGTCCATCACGAGGGTCCTGAATGCCGTGGGCGTGTCCCCCAACAATCCGATTAACCCGTACCTGCCCGCGTATTGGACTCAGGGTGCCAATATTTCAGAAATAACCTTCGCAAATTTGCTCACACACACCTCCGGCCTAACCAGCGGAGCGACTGACTATGAATCCATGAAAGCTGCGATTGCCGCCGGGGTTACCTCCGCCGCCTACGGCCAGTATGCTTACGCGAATATGAACTTCTCTCTCTGCCGTATCTTGCTGTCCGTGCTCAACGGCAATGTCAGCGTGGATTATGATCCTTCGTTCCTGTTTATGACGGGCGGCATTCTAGAAGATGTTTTCTGGGATTATTACACCACCGCCGATTTTCAACAGTACGTTGCCGCCAATGTCTTTTCCCCCAGCTCTTCCAGCGGACACATGGTCCACCAGCCTGGCGATGCCTTGGCCTACGATTTCCCGACCAGCTCGACAGAAGTCGGCTACAACGATGGCGATCTTACCTACCTCACCGGTGCGGGAGGCTGGCACATGTCCGCCAACCAATTTCTTAATGTCATGGGAACCTTCCGGCGCGGTGGTAGCATCCTCAGTACCCAGCAGGCCCAGACCATGCTCGACAACGGTTTTGGGATCGACTGGACATATCCAACCTCTGCTGGAGGCAGCTACTACTCCAAAAACGGCTCCTGGACGATCAACGGCCAGACCGAGCAAGCCGTGGCATTTTACTTGCCCGAGGACATGGAACTGGTGGTCCTTGTCAACTCACCGGTCGGCGATGTTCCTTCAGTCCCTCTATTCCTATATTCCGTCATCTCCGACGTCTATCTGGCCAACCTGGGCTAGTCTGCCGAGTCTGGCGGTTCCGGAGTGGAAGTTGCGGTCGATGCAGTTGATGCAGACGCGGGCGTTGCAGTCATGGGCGTTGCGGTCATAGGCACGATCTGGACAAATTGCGGCTGCGACGGCTGCTCCACTTTGATGGCCGGAGACACGGGCGCGGGGTGCGGCACATCCATCGGGATGCCTGCGGGCTTCAGCTCCGGCTGGTTATATTTCCAGGACAGGTCGCGCGTGACTCGAACCAGCACAAACAAACCGGCAATCAGGACAAAGGCAGCAAGCCAGCCCGCTTCCGGTCCATAATCTCCGCCGGTCATCCAGAATGGACCGTAGGTGGAGGTTTGCACGACGGTCGCAGCCTGTGTGTCGCCTGCGATGGGCAGACCAAAGAGAACGCCCATGCTGGCCAGCCAGGCGAAATGCAATCCCCAGGGCAGCCACAGCGCGCGGGTGCGAAGATACGCAATCGACAAAAGCACGGCGGCGATGCCGCTGACCCAGATGCCGGCGGTGCCCGCCTCGGGAGATTCCATGCGCAGCAGGCCGAAAAAGATGCAGGCCATGACGGTCGCAGCGAAGGGGCCAAAGGCTTCGATGAGTCTTTGGAAGGGATAGCCGCGGAAGGCGACCTCCAATGCCAGCGTGCCGATGGCGAGAGCGCATAGCTGGATGACCAGCAGCACAAAGGCATGCGACGCGCCCCAGAAGCTGATATACAAAGCGCCCGCCAGCGCCATGCACAACACCACGACCACCATCATGCCCCAACCGATAGCCGCACCGAGGGCAAACTCCCGCATCCAGCCCGGACGCCGGATCAGACCCATGGAGCGTAGCGGCTGGCGCATGTGATCGAAGGCCAGCGCCATGTAGCCGAAGCCGATGATTTCCAGAAAGAGCAGAAAGAAATTGCGCAGCAGCGGCAGCGCTTCTCCAAAGCCGAAACCCTGCGCCGCCTTGTTCGCGAGGAATCGTGCAATGACGAAGTAAACGACAGCGAGAAGGAAGCGCAAAAATGCCTGAAGGCGACCCGGACCGCGAAGCAGGCTCATACGCACACCTCGAAAATATTCCTGCAGATCGTTTCTGCCGTCGCGTGCGTGCCGGTATGCCTCAACATCATGTGTATGTTTTGCCGCCTGTTTGCTGCTTGTTTACGAGGTATAGAACTGCGCCATGTTGCGGAATTTTTTTTGCCGCTGCGCCACCAGTTCGTCGATGGGCAGCCGCTTGAGGTCGATCAAATTCCGCTGCAGCACTTCATCGAGCAGTTCCGCTGCCGCTGCCGGATTTTCGTGCGCGCCTCCGGTTGGTTCCGGCACGACGGCATCGACGCAACCAAGGCTCAGCACATCTTTGGGTGAGGTGCGCAGCGCCTCCGCTGCGAGTGCGCGCTTGCTGGCATCGCGCCACATGATAGAGGCGCAGGCTTCCGGCGAAATGACCGAATAGGCGGCGTTCTCCAGCATCAAGACGCGATCGGCAACGGCAATGGCCAAAGCGCCGCCGGAACCGCCTTCCCCGGTGATGGTCGCGATGGTGGGCACACGCAGGCGGGCCATTTCACGCAGGTTGCGGGCGATGGCTTCGGCCTGACCGCGTTCCTCGGCGCCCAAACCGGCGTTGGCGCCGGTGAGATCGATGAAGGTGAAGACAGGACGGCTAAATTTCTCGGCAATCTTCATGGCGCGGAGAGCCTTGCGATAGCCTTCCGGATTGGGCATGCCAAAGTTGCGATGGACCTTTTCCTTGGTGGTGCGCCCCTTCAGATTGGCGATCACCAGAACCTCTTCGTCGTGGAAGCGGGCCATTTGACAGGTCATCGCGTGATCGTCGCCAAAGGCGCGGTCGCCGTGAATCTCACTGAGGTCGGTGAACAGGTTGGCGATAAAGTCCATAGGATAAGGACGCTGCGGATGCCGCGCCAGCTCCGTCTTCTGCCAGGCAGCGCTATTGAGCTCTGCTGACGCCTCGTTTGCTTTTGCTGCAGAAATTTCCATCACAAGTCCTGAAACTTTGATTCTATGGGTGCGAGCGATGCAAAACAACTGGGGATGAGGAACCGGTAGTCTGCATAGCGTTGTCTTCTTCACCCTGATTGTAAAAACTTGCAGCCTTCCCTTAGAAAATGCACCGGAGCAATTACCATCAGAAGCGAGCGCAGAGGGGTTCTTCGACGCTTCGCGCGAGTGCCCTGTCGGCAGCAGGCGTTGTTTGGTTGAATTCAGCGGAGAGTTGAGCGACCTGATGTCCCATTTTTTTCGGGCTTTTTTACATTTTCTTTTCCATCTTGGATATTTCGGACCGCTGGTGATGGGAGTGCTGGACTCCTCGTTCCTGGTGCTGCCCTTCGGAAACGATCTTCTGGTGGTCGGTCTGGTGGCACATCATCACGACGGGCTGCCGTTCTATGTAGTGTCGGCTGCGATCGGCTCCACGATTGGCGTTCTATTGCTGGCAGTGGTGGCTCGCCGGTTCGGCGAAAAAGGCATTGCGAAACTCGCCGGGCAAAAACAATTTGACATGTTGAAGCGGCACATGGACAAGCGCGCTGGGTTTTTAATTGCGCTGGCCTGTGTTGCACCGCCGCCGTTTCCCTTCACCATGGTCATTGCCGCATCCGGTGCGCTGGGATATTCGTTCGTGCGATTGGCGATCATCGACTTCTTCGCGCGCAGCGTTCGATTTATTGTGCTTGGATTGCTGGCAATCAAATTCGGGCGTCAGTTCCTGCGCATTGGCCAGTCGGAGCCATTTCTGTGGAGCATGTCGGTGTTTATTATTGTCTGCTTCGTGGCCAGCGGCATTTCTATCTGGCATTGGACACGCACGGCACGCGCAGGAAAGCAGGCGTGAGCAGCTATTCAATCACGCGGACGGCGCCCTGGCCCATTAACTCTTCGACGCGTTCGACAAAGGCTTTGTCGGCGGCGACGGTAAAGCCTGCCGGTTCCAGGACAACGAGAAAATCGTCCTTCTGTTCAAGATCGAGCAGCAGCTTGCCGGGACCGGGCGTAGCAACAATGAGTGCGTGCAGTTGCGCAAGGGTGAGTTCCGTAGCGCGATCCATGGCGACACGAATGCGCAGGCTGCCGGGCAGCTTGACCTTGACGTCTTCCAATGCACTGATGCTGTTGACGGCGAGCTTGGGTGCGGCATCCTCTTCGCCGCGCAGGATGCCGCGTGCGATGACCGGAACTTCCATCTTTAATTTTTCCGCGAGCTTTTTGTATGCCTCCGGAAAGCACATGATGTCGATTTTCCCCGAGAGATCTTCCAGCGTGCCCTGCGCGTAGAGGTCGCCTCTGCGCGATTTAGCCACACGCACACCGGTCAGAATTCCGGCTACGGAGATTTCATTTTCTGTCTGTGCATCGCGCCGACCCGTGTTGGGAGCGGGCGTCATTTCCAGCGCGCGCTGCGTATCAATCACGCCGGGAAGGTTGCGCAGCTTCTCCGCATATTTATCCATCGGATGGCCGGAGACATAAAAGCCGAGAACTTCTTTTTCATTCTGCAGACGCATCGATTCTTCCCATTCGGGAACCTGCGGCAATGCGTCATGACTATTGGCGGCAGCGACGGGGCCATCGTTGAAGAGGCCGAAGAGCCCATGCTGTCCGGCGGCGTGATCGCGCTGCGATTTCTGTGCGCGCTCCATTGCCTTATCCACAGCAGCGGCGAGAGCGGCACGCTGACCGAAACAATCGAAGGCGCCGGACTTGATGAGAGATTCCAGCACGCGCTTGTTCAGCAGACGCAGGTCGATGCGCTCGCAGAAATCAAAGAGCGACGTGAAGGGAAGATTTTCCTGCTGCGCTTTTTTGCGGGCCGCGAGGATGGATTCAATCGCGTTGCGGCCAACGTTCTTAATTGCAGCCAGACCGAAGCGGATGCCATTTCCATTCGGAGTAAAGTCGGCATCGCTGGTCAGCACATCGGGCGGCTCGACGGCGATGCCCATCTCGCGACACTCCTTGATGTACTTGACCACATTCTCCGGCTTACTGACTTCAGAAGTCAGCAGCGCGGACATAAATTCCATCGGATAGTGCGTCTTCAGATAGGCCGTGTGATACGCCAGCAGGGCGTAAGCTGCCGAGTGGGACTTATTGAATCCGTAGCCGGCGAAGCGTTCCATCTGATCGAAGATGTGAGCGATCGTTTTCTGCGGAAATTTTCGTTCTAGCGCTCCCTGCACAAAACGATCGCGCTGCTTGGCCATCTCGACAGGGTCTTTTTTACCCATGGCGCGGCGCAGAAGATCGGCTTCTCCAAGCGAATAGCCTGCCAGCACATTGGCAATCTGCATCACCTGTTCCTGATACACGATGACGCCAAGGGTCTCCTTCAGAAGCGTTTCGAGTTCCGGCAGCTCATACTGCACTTCCTTGCGACCCCACTTGCGTTCGACAAAGTCGTCGATCATCGCCATAGGCCCAGGGCGATAGAGCGCATTCAACGCCGTAAGATCCGCGACTGTCTCCGGCTTATAGCGGCGCAGAACATCGCGCATACCGTCGGATTCAAACTGAAACACGCCGGAGGTCAGCGCGCGATGAAACACCTGCGCATAGGTTTGCTTGTCCTCGAGCGGAATCGTATCCATATCGACCTTGACTCCGCGATTGACGCCTATGAGCCGAAGCGCCTCGTGAATCACTGTCAGCGCCGTCAGACCAAGAAAATCCATCTTGAGCAGCCCAATCTTCTCGATGGCTTTCATGTCATAGGCGGTGACAATTTCCTCGTTCTTGCTGCGGCTGAGCGGGACAAGATTGGTCAGCGGCTCTGGCGCAATGACGACTCCGGCAGCATGGACGCCTGCGCCGCGCGCCAAACCTTCCAGGCGACGCGCAGTATCGAGCAGTTCGCGAATTTGCGGATCCGCTTCGTAGAGTTGCTGCAACGGCTGCGATTCGGCAATCGCTTTATCGAGCGTGATGCCGATGGTCGGCGGAATAAGTTTCGCGATTTTGTCGACTTCGCCATAGGGCATGTCTAAGGCGCGGCCCACATCCTTGACGGCTGCCTTGGCCGCCATGGTATTGAAGGTGATGATCTGCGCAACCTGCTCGCGGCCATACTTGCGCGTCACGTAGTCGATGACCTCTCCGCGGCGGTTCATGCAGAAGTCGATATCGATATCCGGCATCGACACGCGTTCGGGATTCAGAAAGCGCTCAAACAGCAGGCTTGCCTGCAACGGATCGATGTCCGTGATGCCCATGGCGTACGAGACGAGCGAACCGGTTGCCGAACCACGGCCCGGTCCCACGGGAATATCCTGCTCCTTCGCGTAGCGGATGAAATCCCACACGATCAAGAAGTATCCGGAAAATTTCATCTGCTGGATGCAATCGATCTCGCGCTGCAATCGCTGTTCGTATTCTTCCGTCGTGTGGCGCAAATGGCCGGCATTGCGGAGATGTTGCACCGACGTTTCCAGACGGTGGCGAAACCCCTCGCGACTGACCTTTTCAAAATAGCTGTCGATGGTGAAGCCGGGGGGCACATCGAACTGCGGAAAAGAATTGGCGACCTTGTTGATCTTCATGTTGCAGCGCTCAACGAACTGCATGGTGCGCGCAACGACTTCAGGATTATGCGAGAAGACCTGCTCCATCTCCTCAGCAGTTTTCACGTAGAACTGATCGCCGTCAAAGCGAAAACGTTTGGCATCGTGGACGGACGCCCCGGTCTGCACGCAGAGGAGGACATCGTGCGCGTGGTGGTCGTCATGATTGATGTAGTGGCTGTCGTTGGTGGCGACAAGCGGAATGCCGAGGTCTTTTTCAAGGCGGAAGAGATCCGCGTGGATCTTTTTTTCCTGCTCCAGACCTTGATCCTGAATCTCCAGAAAGAAATTTCCGCGACCGAAGATGTCTTCATACTGCTTGGCGGTCGCGCGAGCGGAATCATAGTTGTCCTGCATCAGATACTGGCACAGCTCCCCGGCCAGACAACCGGAGAAGCCGATCAGCCCCTTGGCGTGCTCGGCTAAAAAGCGTTTACTGATGCGCGGCTTGCGATAGAAGCCGTGCAGTGAGGCCTCGGACGTGATGCGAACCAGGTTACGATAACCCTCTTCGTTTTCCGCGATCACAAGCAGGTGGTTGTACTCGTCGCCCTGCGGATCGGCGCGATGGTCCTCTTTTTTGCAGACGTAGAGCTCACAGCCAAGGATGGGCTTGATGTCGTGCTTTTTGGCGGCGTCAAAAAGATGCACGGCGCCATAGATATTGCCGTGGTCCGTCATGGCGACGGCCTTCTGGCCCATGCCCTTTACGTGGGCGACCAGCTTTTCGATGTCACACGCCCCGTCGAGCAGCGAATAGTCCGTGTGCAGATGGAGATGGGTGAATTCAGCCATGCGTCTGGCTTGATTCTATTCTTTGATGGCTGGAGCGTTGCGGATGGAAGCCAGGCGTGGCTGAGGAAAACATGGGCGAAACTCACTTTGCTAAGGAGTCTTTGGCCTAATTCGCACAACTTCCGGGGACAAGGGAAACGCATTAAAATTTTCACGCAGTGTATTGGCATACTGAGGGTCAATTGCATAAAAGCCAACTGTACGGCTGTTAAATGCCACATTCCTCGGCAAATGCCAGGCTCCAATGAATATCCAGTTGCCTGGCAGCACACGTTGGACAACATCCCAATCTGTTTGCAGGATAGCGACACGGGCGCCTTGGGATTGGGCCCATTGATCCAATTCTTTACTGGACATAAATTTGCCGTGCCCATGCATTGCCAGGAGCGGTTCTTCACTTCCCAATCCCACCAGATCCAATATCTTTGCATGGGAATAGTAGCTGATAGCGCCAATATCGTTTACGACGATAACGTCGTGGTCGTAATAATCTGAAATAAATCTGGCCATCTGAATGTGTTCCAAATAGCGGTCATGAGTCGCCTGGACGGGTTCCTTAAGTCCGTGATATGCACGGTAAGCAAAGGATGGCAGAACTGCGCCAGCCGCAAGCAGGCCGACTGCACTGTACGCCAGTGTCCGCTGCTGCGTCAGCAAATGATGTTTCCGTACGTGCGATACGAAATCCGCTCCGGCCAAACCACACGAGAGCAGGCCGAAACCGAATAGATAGCTCTCGTAACGCATCAGCCAACCCGAGGGGGCCAAAGCCATTTGCTCAATACATACGAACAAAAACAAGGCAAGGAAGGTTTGCGTCTTCTCCCATAGACCGTGTGCGCTAAAACGAGCAAGAAAAATAGCTGCACTCAAAATCAGGATTGGGCGCAAAGTTGGGCCAGTCAGGGAATACCAAAGATGCAGCAAAGACCCGCCATCGACCCCATAATTGATGGCTGCTTTTGCCAAGACAGAATAGGGTAACCAGAAAGGCGAATGCAGCATAGAAAACAGAGCGAAAAGCAATGGTGGAAGACCCGAGAAAATAGCAAAGAGCGCTGCTGCTCGAAGACGTCGGCGCCACAACAACCCAAGCAGGACTGGAAGGACCACGAACACTGTCTCGTATCGCAGCGCACAAGCGAAAAAAGCAGCGGCAAGCCAGCCGATCATTACGGATGTGGAGAGGGGCCTGTCTTTCGCTGTGCTGAGTACTTCGGCACTGAGTGCAGCCATTGCCGTTACAAAAAAAGTCTGGGCTGTATGCTCCATGCCTATCAAAACAAGATTCGGCAGGGACACGCAGAAAATCATGCCAACCTGTAGCAGCAGCCGATACCATATTGGCGTTGCTGCAAACCATCGACAGATGATCCTGTCAGCCAGCACCAAAAACAAAACAGCAAAGATCAGGTTGAGAAATAACGGCAGAAGCAGATGCACGCCGCATATACGCATGGCACAGGCCAGCAGCAGCGTCCATCCAGGAGAGGAGGAAGCACTGGAAAACTGATAGGGAGTGACACCCCAAACATGATGCTGAACCAAATTTCTGGCAATGGAAAGATGGATATACGTATCATCCAGCGGATAAACGAAGTGTCCCTCGTTTTGATGAACTACAAGACGACATTGCGCTCCAACCACGAGGAGCAAAATGCAAGCGCCTATCAGGCTGGGAATAATCGCATGAAAACGACTAGAGACAGGTTGATCGTCAGACTTTTCTGCTGGCACAGGCATCGCAGGCTCTTGATTCATCCAGAAACTCCTGATGCAAGTGTGCTAAGAGCCTGAGGTGAACCTGCCAACAGCTACCGAGATTTCAACTTAGGCTTGCCTTTAGGCTGCGATGAGGACTTCCTGGATAACTTCTTCTTCGGCACCGCGTTTTTGGCCACAACTTTTTTGCCAGCAGGCTTCTTTTTCGCCGGCGCTGATTTGGCGGTTGATTTTGCAGCCGGCTTCTTTGTTGATTTTGCAGCCGCAGGTTTGGCTGCTTTCGGCGCGGGTTTCTTCGGGGCCGCTTTCTTTGGCGCTGTTTTGGCGGCTGGTTTTGCGGCTGGCTTCGACGCCGATTTGGCAGCAGGCTTGACTACGGACTTGGCAGCGGGTTTGGCTGGTACCTTTGCCGCTGGTTTTGCCGATGCGCCCTTGATCGTCCTGGCTGCAACGGCGGCTTTCGCGTCCGGTTTGGTTTCGGCCTTTTTGGCTGGCGCAGCTTTTGTTTTGGCGTCTGCTACTGCCGGAGTGGCTGCGGCTTCGGCTGCGACGGTGCCCAAGGCAGCTGCGGCAGCGGCCGCTGCTTCCGCCTTGAGAACCTTGGCGGACTTCTTCTTAACCTTAGGCGCCACGACACGCTTAACGGCGCGCGGACGGCGAATGATCACCGGCGGCGGCGGTGCTGGCGGAGAGAATGGCTCCAGGAATTTGCGGATGGCTTCTTCCGAAGGCAATTCGCCATCCATGAAGGCGAAGGTCATCTTGTCCTGTACTTCGGCGTAGTTTTCCAGGTCCGGCTTGATGCGCATCTCCTGCAGGATGGCATAGGGAATTTTCTGGCGGGCTTCCGTCCATTTGGTAAAGAAGCTCTCGAAGCGAGACTGGATCGGTGCGCCTTTTCCGGTGAAAAAGAGCCAGAGAATACCTTCCGGCTTGGCGCTATGGAAGAGCTTCCAGGCCTGCGACGGCTTGGCAGCCTCTTTGGACAGCAGGTGCTTGGAAAATTCCTTGGCATCGTGGTCCAGCGCGGCAATATCGTGCACCATGCCTTTCCGCGAGAACAGCCGCTTGAGGGCGCTGAAATTGGCCGGGGACATTTTGGCCGTCAACTGTGTAAAGGCAGCCGCGGCGACCTCCGGATGCAGACCTGCCATCAGCAGCTGCACCTGCTTTTCATGGAGCTTCTGCAGACCGGCTGGGTCGGCACTGTGGTGCGTCCAGGCGGGGAAAAGGTGCTTCATCCAGCCTTCGGCTTCCAGTGCCTTCAGAATGACAAGAGCATCTTCTTCATAGGCAATCTCTTCCAGCTCATATCCGCGCTGGTGGGCCGTGGTGTGGCTGATGACATCCTCTGCCTTGGCATTGTCATACCGTGTCCTGGTGCGTTCCTCCATGACCCAGCCGGTGCGGGCCAGGAAGCGGATGGCACGTACCATGCGGATGGGGTCATTGAGAAATCCATAATTGTCGACGAGGCGAAGCTGCTGCGATTGGATGTCGGCGGTGCCGTTGAGCGGGTCCAGCATCAGACCATAGGAACCCTCGTTCAGCGAGAGCGCCATGGCGTTGGCCGTAAAGTCGCGGCGGCGCAGATCGTCCAGAATGCCCGCGGGTTTATACTCCGGCTTGCCCGGCTTGGAAAAATGCTCCGTGCGCGTGCTGGATACCTCGATACGGGCACGCTGGTGGTAACGCAGGAAAAGGGTCTGCGAAGGCTCATACTCGCCGGTCAGTTCAAAGCCGGCTTTCTCTAAATCTTTTAATAGTTTAAGAGCATTTCCTTGAACAGAAACATCAAGGTCGCGCACCGATGATCCGCTGACAATGTCGCGGATCGCACCACCTGTCAAATAGACAGTCATTTTGTGCGCACGCGCGATATCCGTAACTAAATTCAGCGCTTGCTTCTGATCGGTAGTAAGTTTGGTTTCGAGCAGGTGAGTGTAGTCGGGCATGCCCTGTACGGGAACGGGTGAGCAGTGGGAGATCTAACCCGCTAACACCATTCTTTTCATATAGATATGCGTCTGTTGATCGCATTACAACGGCTTTATCATAGCATGTTCACACAACAAATTCCATAAGAATGCACAATTTACGCTGCCTCTTCACTGCTTCATGCGACAATCCAGATTTAGACCTCCTTCGCAAGAGCCTTGGCCTTCATGTCGAGTAGAAAAAAGGTAATCGTTCGCAAGTTCAGCCGCGACTGGCAGTCCGGCTATGTGGAGCCGCAGGACTTTGTCCGCGAGGGTCGCCTGGAGCTGCTGGACCTGACCGGAAAAGTCTCCGGTATCGCGCTCCGGGAGATCAAGATGGTCTGTTTTGTTCGTGACTTTCTGACCACAGATCCGGCCAATCCGGAAAGGCTGGTGCGCCGCACTTTTTCTGCCCGGCCACGGTCGGCGGGCATCTGGATTCGTCTGCACTTTCGCGATGGCGACCAACTGGAAGGCATCGCCAGCAATGACCTGACGCTGCTGGACCCGGACGGCATTCAGTTAACGCCCCCGGATACACGCAGTAACACGCAACGGGTGTTTGTGCCACGCACGGCGCTGGAAGCGCTGCAGGTCGTGTCGGTCATCGGCAGCGGGACACGCCGGAAACTGGACGATGCCGGGCAAGAACACTTGTTCGCCAGCTAGGATTCTCCCGCGCGGCGACGATCTTTCCAGAACGTGGGGAAGCCTGCTGTCCCTCGATCCCATCGCTTCGCTACAATCGCTGCATGAAACTGGCAGAACTGGCTCGTCAATTGGGCGCACGGTTGGAGTGCAGCAGCGGCAGCGGGGAAACAGAGATCACCGGCGTTGCCGGGATAGAAAATGCAGCGGCGGGGCAGGTGACGTTCGTCGCTAATCCCAAGTACGCTCCGCTGGCCAGGACCACACAGGCCTCTGCCGTGCTGGTGACGGAGGACTTCCCTGCCATCGCAGCCGCAACGCTGCGCCTCAAGAATCCCTATCTCGCCTTTGCGCGCGCCATTGAAATTCTGCATCCGCCGCCGGTCTATGCGCCGGGAATTCATCCCACAGCGGTGATCCATGCGACGGCCAAACTGGGCCGCGATTGCCACGTTGGCGCGTATGTGGTGATCGACGCGAACGTGATCGTCGGAGACCAGTGCGTGCTGCTGCCGCACGTGGTGGTGTATCAAAATGTGCAGATCGGCAATCGCCTGCTGGCCCATGCGCATGCCGTGATTCGCGAGGGCTGCCGCCTGGGCGACGATGTGGTGTTACAGAACGGCGCCGTGGTTGGCTGCGACGGTTTCGGCTTTGCCAAGGATGACGCAGGACGCTGGCACAAGATTCCGCAATCGGGGCCAACGATTCTGGAAGATGCCGTGGAAGTGCAGTCGAATGCCTGCGTGGACCGCGCCAGTGTGGGCGAGACGCGCATTGGCCGCGGGGTGAAGATCGACAACCTGGCGCAGGTGGGGCATGGTTCGAGTGTGGGAGAAAACACGCTGCTGTGCGCGCAGGTGGGGTTGGCTGGGTCGAGTCATCTGGGCCGCAACGTGATTGCCGCCGGACAGGCAGGCGTGGCCGGGCATTGCAACGTGGGCGATGGCGTGGTGTTGCTGGCGCAGTCGGGCGTGCATGGCGACATTCCGCCGGGTAGCATTCTGGGCGGCTCGCCGGGCTTTGACAGCAAGCTGTGGCTGCGCTGTGTGATTGCCTTTCAGCGTCTGCCGGAACTGGTGAAGCTGCTGCCGAAAAAGAAGGGGAAAGAGTAGCGGAACGTCACGGAATCTTGCTGTCGATCCACCCCGTTTGATCGGAATCGTGATTCCAGACGCCAGCGCATCCGGACCTGCGCTGCGTGATCGCCTTTCAGCGGTTCGGTGCGGGCGCGAGTTCCTGCCGGATCACGATGGGCACATAGCCGACCTCCATCCCACGCGGCGGCGTGACGATCAGAGCCGGATCCAGCGTCGCCAGTGTTCCGCTGCTGGGAGGCGCGATGTAGTTCCGCGTAATCGGCCAGTTGGCCTGGATCCGTTCGACGATTGCCTGTAACCGCGCCTTGTCGGCCTCGCTTAGATGCAAGTGCTGCAACGCAGGCTGATCGACGAATCGGTACCAGGAATAGGTGACCCGGCTGCCATCAGTGAGCAGGATGGTGAACGGCCCGCTCCTGGGTCCCGGATTGCTCCAGACAGTGCCCGGTCCTTCGGGCGACGTGTAGGGCTCGCCAACCGCTGCCGGCGCGAAGGTCTGATTTGCAAGTCCGGTCTCCGGAGGCACTTGCGAAGCGGGTACGGCGACCAACTTTCCGCCATCCTGCTTGAAATATTGCGGGAAGCCAACAGCCGATCTCTTCCACTTAAGGCCAAACGAACATGAGCCGCTTCGTCCCACCATCGTCGTCTCGACGAACGCGTCGAAGCCGGTCATGGGGACCGTCTGCTGATCGAACTTGAGCGGCTCGTTCTTACAGGAAGGCGTCATCGTGCCCCGCGGATCGAAGGTGCCTGCGACGACGCTGCTCGAACCGGACCACGCCTTCACGGAGTTATAGAGCGCATCGCGCGAGTACATTCTCACGTCCTGCATGAAGACGGTCGTGTTGGACGCATCGACAGGAAATAGCAGTCTGGGAATGCGCGAATACAGAACGCCGTGGTCATCCTTATTGCTGAAGTACGGCACTGTGTTGACCTCCATCGCGCCACCGTCCATAAGTCCGGGCCGTATGTCCAGAGTGCGCCCCGCAGCAGGAGGATAGCCATTGGAGATAGCACTCCATGTATCCGGAATCCAGTAGGCAACCGGCCCCTTAAAGTTCTGCGCGTTCAGGAACAGCGTCCAGCTCTGGTCGCCTGTCGGCTGGCGATGGTACGCGGCTTTGGCATCCATCAGCGGCAGCGCCATCCACGCCGAACCGAACAGCTCGCCGTGCATGCCTCGCTGAAAGGTCAGGCCATCCGGGGGAATCACCAGGTGATTGGTGATCTGGGCCAGTCCCATCTTTTCTGGACTGAGGGCCGTGCCACTGTAAAATCCCCACCCCGGCGACGATATCTCGTCGTTGTAACAATCGGGGGTGCCATTCATCCTGTATTTCGGTGTGGTCGAGGGGAACTTCGTGCTGGTCCAGGAGCCACCGCTGCCCTCGATCGTCTGGAAGACGTCGCGATACGAAGGACCGCGCTGAGGCCAGTTGTCGCGTGCCAACGTGCCATGCGGGCACAACGGCTGCTGGTAACCACGGTTGTCCGGAATAACCCATGTACCGGGCAAACCGATCTGGAAGGACTTGAGGGGTTTCGCAAGCAGAGGCCAGATAGCGGTGTAGAAGCTAACTCCAGCATTGAAGTTCCCCGCAGGGGCAGACACCTTCATCGAGATATATCCATGAAGCCCTCCTTCCATTGACTCGGTGAGTTTGACGCTGGAATGGGTAGCCTGGGCAGCGAGATGGAATGCCGGAGCCAGCGCCGCCAGCAGCAATGCACTCATGGAGCGATATATTCGTTTCAAAGGACGGTCTCCTTAATCTGATACTTCCAGAGCCGACTTGCCCGTTGATACTGCATAGACGATGCGGGTGATCTTGCCCTTCAGCGGTTGCCGGAGCCGGTAAAGCTGCTGCCAAAAAAGAAAGAAAAGGAATCGTAGTTCGGAACAACTCACGCATATCGGACGCAAAGGCGCGCCCGATGTGCGAACTCCATCATTGCCGCTACTTCCCTTTTGATGTGTCGAGTTGGTTGAGCTGCTCGGCGGCTTTGGCGACCTTCTGACTGGCAGCATCAATCGCGTCTCCAATAACAACGGACTCGGAATCCGCCAGCGACCAATTATGCTGCTCCATGGCCTCGCGCACACCGGGCAGCGTCTTTGCGCCATACCCCGTATACATGCCGGGAGCGAAGATCTGATGTTTGAACCATGGCCGGCCGGGCAGGCCCTTTTCACTCAGAAAGGCGCGCTCCACTTCTATGAGTGTCTGGTTCACAGCGTCGACACCGTTGCCGGTCAGATCAGCGCCACCGTTCTGTTCTGCGTCGAGCAGCGCATTCTGATATTGCTCGGCGTCCTGGGTAAACAGTGCTGCCGCATTCTGCATCGGGGTAAAGTTGAGATAGGGCGGCATCGCTTCCGGCCTGGGCGGCACCAGCGCTGGAAAGTCCGGATTGGAAACAGCGTTGTAGACGCCTTCCTTGACCTGTAGTTTCTGCTCCTGGATTTGCGCGCGCGTATCCTGCATTTGTTTCTGCAACTGACCGATATACAGGTGAATCGTGTCGGCGTAATCCGTAAAGGTGTACGGTATGAGTTCGGCGTCCGCCATGCGCATCACAGCGGACCCGGCCAATTGCGCCAGCGCGCGGCCATAGACAAATTTTCCATCAGAGTTCTCCACGTAGTAGGTGTAGTCGTCATAGATGGAGTGGTAGGCACTGCCCCCGCGTTCTTCCCCGCCGAAGCTCAGATCGAGAGACGGAATGCCTACGTGGTGAATGAATGACGCAAAGTCGGAGCCGGAGCCCATTGCTGTGAGGCGCAGATCTTTCCGTTGCCGGATGTCGTTGCGCTGCTCCTCACTTTTGGCGCGCCAAATGTCCCGCAGTCTGGCCCGCTCCAGAATGGACATGTTCTTTTCGGGGTCGGGAATGTCACGTGCAACGCCGTTGATAAACTGCTCCAGCGACTGCGATCCGTCCATCCTGAGAAAGCCGCGATCGGTATTGTCGGAGTTCACATACATGACGGCATGCTTCTGCAGCTCCGCCATATGTGTCTCCACCCACTCGGTGGAACCAAGCAATCCGGGTTCTTCTCCATCCCACGCGCAGTAGATGATGGTGCGGCGCGGACGCCAGCCCTGCTTGAGCAACATGCCAAAGGAACGCGCTTCCTCAAGCTCCGCGTCCATGCCGGAGATGGGATCTTCCGCGCCGTTCACCCAGGCATCGTGATGGTTGCCGCGAATCACCCACTCATCCGGCTCCGTAGCGCCGGGAATTTTAGCGATCACGTCGTTGATCGGTTTGATGTCCCAATTGAAAGCAAGCTTGAGATGCACCTTCGCCGGACCGGGGCCAATGTGATACGTGATCGGCAATCCACCACGCCATGCTCTCGGCGCAACCTGTCCGCCAATCGCCGCCAGTAAAGGTTCCGCGTCTCCGTAGGAAATGGGCAGAGTCGGTATCTTGGCGATGGTCTTCGCATCTTTCAGCGGAATGCGTTTGGCATCCTTGGTGGCGCCGTAGCCGGGAGTGAGCGGATCGCCTTCGTAGTAATCGTCCGTCACTGCGCCGCGCTGCACACCCTCTCGCGGACGGCCAGAGCCTTTGGGATAGACATCATCGGCGGAGTAGCCATCATCGCGCGGATCGGAATAAATAATGCAGCCGATGGCGCCGTGTTCGGCAGCCACCTTGGCCTTGATGCCGCGCCACTCGCCACCGTAGCGCGCGATGACAATGGCGCCTTTGACGGAGATGCCCATGCGGTCGAGAACCACGTAGTCCGCGTTGTTGCCGTAGTTGACATAGACCAGTGGCGCGGTTACATCGCCATCCGGCGAGTAGGCGTTATAGGTTGGCAGCTGCTCGGACTGCTGATAGGAAGTTGGGTCGCCGGGAATCGGAGGCTCGCGCAGCGTGGCCGTAAATTTGGTGGGAGCAATCAGCTCCAGCAAACGTTCTTTGGGAGTGGGAAAGAGCACGTAGAAGGTCTCGATGTGCGCATCCCATCCCCAGTTGCGAAACTGGGCCAGCAGCCATTCGGCGTTGGCCTTGTCATACGGCGAGCCGACGTGGTGCGGACGCGCGGCCAGGTGCTGCATGTCTGCCCGTAGATTTTCCGGCGAGGGGATGGCCTGAAATTTCTGCTCCCACTGCAGCTCGGCAGCGGAGGCTTGCGCAGTGTAGCCGGTCAGTGGTGCGACAGGCGTTGCGGATGTGGAAGGAGCTGCGGTCTGGCCAAAAATTACCAAGGGAAAGCTGAAGAGAAGAAGCAATCGAAACGAACGAAACATGCGGGCCTCACGAGGGAATGCAAATGCATCGGTTACAGGATCTCAAAGCATATGCCGAATCTGTCCCCCGAATTATAGAGCCTGCAAGAAAATTTCCGTGAGGGAAACACTGCGATCTGCAACAAGATTTGCGGCAGCATCTACACTGAAGATATGCATGAACGGCTTTCTTCGACTTTGAACCTGGCTGCGTTGGCCTGCCTGACTCTGCTGGTCCTGTCGGCCAGCGGCTGCCGCGATCACCTTGTCCAGACCACCGTAATCAACCAAAGCACCACGACGGTGCGCAATATTGAGGTGGATTATCCCAGCGCCAGCTTTGGCATTTCCAGCCTGCCGCCGGGCGGACAGTTTGCATATCACTTCAAGATCGAAGGAACGGGGGATCTGCAACTGATCTATGTAGACAGCGCGGAACACAGCCATACGGTGAAGGGTCCGTATATCGCGGAAGGCCAGGAGGGGACACTGCAGATTCGCATCGGGAACGACAAGCAGAACGTGTGGCAGATGCAGTTGAAACCGGAAGTAACGGCACCGAAGGAATAAACAGGGACAGGCAAAAAGGGACGGCACCACAAAAAGGACGACTCAAAAAAGGGACGACCAAATGGGTCGTCCCTTTTTTGTTATGTGCTGCGCTGCTTCTGTTCTAGTGGATTACCGACTGGAACAGGTTGGAGTTGAGCAGGGTGGCAAAGTCGTTATCGGAAGCGGAGAACAGTACCTGCAGGATGCCGCCGCTGGAGGTGATGTTGGTGTCGTCGATCGCCGTTTTCTCCGACTGCGTGGCGCCCATCTTTTTATAGAGAGCTGCCGCGCTGAGCAGCGACGACATGGTGGCAGCCGAAATGGTGTCCGGCGTCATTACCTCCAGGTTGAATTGGACGCCATGTTCAAAGTCCATGCTGTAACGCGAGCCAAGCAGCTGCTTCTTGACCGTGTCGTAATCCGCCACGGAAGACGCCTCGCCCATCACGTTGTGCATCATGGTCTGCGTGCCCTTCGCATTCATAATGCTCCAGACAGCCACGGTCTGCACCGGAGGAATCAGATTCTGCATGTCGGTGTTGGACAGAAAGCTGGGTACGATGCCATCGCGCGCATCGAGGGATGCTTTGACCGATTGCAGGGAGCCAAAGAGCATGGTGGTCTGATCCAGAAAGGCAACATCCAGCCCGGTGCCGCCCATGGGATACACGGTGACATTACGGACCTGAATGCCTTTCACCTTTTTCTTCTTGAAATTGGCAAGAATGTCGGTGGTGGGAAATTGCCCGCTACCAATGCCAACAATCTGGGTGATATTGCTGTTCGGGGCCATAAAGGATGCGAAGGCGAGTTGATCGATGCTCTGGCCGACATCCATGCCGGAGTTCTGCAGCGCATCCTGCAGCCGCTTCAGTTCCGGCGGCAGAACCTTGTTGCGCAGCTGCATGGCGATGTTGGAATTCTCCATCTCCTGATAGTCGACGACGATCAACTGCTGGACATTGTAAGGAACCGCAGCCTGGGACTCTGTGGCCAGGGGCGAGGCCACGGCCGCCAGCGGCAGGAACCCTGCAACTGCGGCCACGCACACGGTGCGGACGATGCCATGGAAAAACTTCATGTATAAATCTCCTTCTGTTTCTAACCCGCGCAGTGGCGGTGCGTTGCGTTCCGACGCTCGTGACCGGCGTCTAACTTGCTATTTCTTCTAACCAAGGAACGCTGTGCTGCTATGCGTTGGATGTATCGCGGCAAGAACTTTCTTTGCCATGAAATGTTGCTGCATGCCTCTATCGAACAGCGGGCGCTTATGGCCAAAGCAGCGGTACTTCCAGTTTACGCTCCAGCGTTCGTTCTGCCGGATGAAAGCTCGTAGCCAGTTGCATCCACTCACTGCCCGGCTCCAGCGCCGCTTCCGGCACAAGGCCAATCAACTCAATCCGTTCCGGCTCAACCCCAGCGTGCTGTGCAGCCTTTTTGACCGCAGCATAGGCCACACTGACGGGCGTAGCGCGAAAGTTGGTAATGTTCATCGAAACCTGAGCACGACCACGCACCGGCACGCCAATGGCTTTGACACCGGAAAGACCGCCTCCGGAGGCGCGGACTTCCCGGGCAACCGTGCGGGCGACCCCTACATTGGGTGTATTTAGATAGACGTTGCAGGCGATTAAAAGCTGCCTGGCTCCAACAGCACACGCGCCGGCGGTGGGATGGAGCGATGGCCCTCCCACGTCGGGACGGCGTGCCGCATTGTCGATCGCTTCCTTGCGCAGGCCTTCAAACTGGCCGCGGCGGACGTTCTCAAGCAGGGCGCGATCGGGCCGCGTGGCTGCCGCCTCATAGAAATAAACCGGCACATGGAAACGCTTCCAGATTTCCTGGCCCACGCGATGCGCCAGCATCGCAACCTCCTGCAACGATATGCCCTGGATCGGCACCAGCGGAACGACATCGGCAGCGCCGATGCGGGGATGGACACCCTGCTGCGCGGTCAGGTCAATCAACTCGACAGCCCGTCCGACACCGCGCACGGCAGCTTCGACAATGGCCTGGGGCGCGCCGGCAATGGTGACAACGGAGCGATTGTGGTCCGGATCAAGCGACCAGTCGAGCAGCGATACGCCTTCCACCTGCATGGCAAGAACGATTTTGCGCACCGTTTCCGGGTGGGTGCCTTCAGAAAAATTGGGAACGCATTCGACAATCGGCCCGGCCATGTTCCGCGGGCCCTTGATACTGTAATCCGCGCTGAGAGTACTCATTGCCACCACGTATAACCAATCTGAAATTGCACGCTGGCATTGACGCCAGGGTTTTGATCTCCCAGGCTGGCGCTGGAGATGTGCTCCGCGTTGGCAGCAAAGTTGATCGACTGTTTGGGTTTCACAAAATAATGTATGCCGACGCCGAACTGCGGGGAAAAGTTCCAGACACTGGTATTCGGTTTGGGGAATTTATGATCGGTCCAGATCAGACCGCCCGCTCCCTGCATCCACGGCATCACGCGATGCCAGTGGACGAAATTCCAGCGCAAAATGATGGGCACGATGCTGACGCCGGTGTAGGTGCCACCTGTTCGATGGGCCGACGTCTGTGGCGGATTGCCCTCCGTGACGGCGACACCCGTTACAGGCGTAAGCGCCTGCCAGTACGGCATTACTTCCACGGCATATTCAAATTGCCCGCGCGCATACCCCGGTCCTACAGCGCCGGTAAGGACTTTGCCCACGCCCACTCCGGCATTGAGAAAGTGGATGTCGGTCTGGTCGTTGGTGCCGAAGCCGCCATCGACAAAAACACCGCGATCCCACGGGTCCGGGTGCATGACGTTGGAAACGTAATCGGCAGGTGCGAATCTCGATGAAGACGCGGCTGGGGATGAGGACGTAGATTGCGATGTCGATGACATCTGGGTCTGCGCAAGCAACACAGAATATGAAAGCAGAGTCATCGATAAGACTCCACACACACTAGCTATCTTCTTCAAACCGACCCCATTTGCGAACGAAAATCCTGGAAAATCTGGCACGAAAAATTCGCACCGCCAACCACAGGTCTTACACAGGAAAGGCCGCTGGCCGGCGGTTCTTCTCAAAGAAAAATTTCTTCCGTCCTAGCCTGCGACCTCTTCGAGTTGCTTGGCATCCACATCAAAATTGGAATACACGTTCTGCACGTCGTCCTGATCTTCCAGCGCTTCCAGAAGACGCACCATCTGCCCGACGGCGGAACCTTCCAGCCGGGTGTAGGTTGTGGCGAGCATGGTGATCTCCGCCATCGAGGTCTCTACGCCTGCGCCCTTCACGGCGGAAGAGACCGCCTCAAACGCGGACGGCTCGGTGATAACTTCCCACGTATCGCCTTCGTCGCGGATGTCGTCGCCACCGGCTTCGAGCACAATGCCCATCAGCTTGTCTTCATCGGCAGCGGATTTGGGAACGGCGATGAGACCCTTCTTGGAAAACATCCAGGAGACAGAATTCGACTCCCCGAGATTGCCGCCGTTCTTCGCGAAGGCATGACGAATTTCGCTGACGGTGCGGTTGCGGTTGTCGGTCGTGACCTCGACGATGAGAGCCACACCTCCGGGGCCGTAGCCTTCAAAGGTGATCTCTTCGTAGTTGGCGCCTTCCAACTCACCAGTGCCGCGCTGCACGGCGCGCTTGATGTTGTCTGCCGGCATGTTCTCCGCCTTGGCTGCGGCAATAGCCGTGCGCAGGCGCGGATTGCCGTCGGGATCGCCGCCGCCGGCGCGGGCCGACATGGTGATTTCCTTGATGAGACGGGTGAATGCCTTGCCGCGCTTGGCGTCCAGCGCGCCCTTTTTGTGCTTGATGGTGGCCCATTTGGAGTGGCCGGACATGAGAAGACCTCGGAAGTGATTGAAAATCCGGAGAGGAGACCGCAGCAAACGGTATTCCGTAGCTCCGCCCAAACCCGAATTTTAGCACGCGCCGACAGAGACTGGCACAGACCTATCCGATGGATTGAAACAAGAGAAGTTACCGGAACGAGGCCGTGTGGGCAGCAGAGCCTGGCCTGGAGCAAGGCAGACTTTCAAAAAAGCCATACGCGAGCGTCCGGCGGAAAGAATTAAATTAGTTGACAAACACAATTAATATGGTTGACGATGTTCCAATGAAACCGGAACCCATTTCTCCGGCCGCTTTGACGAATGACATCGCCATTTTTCGCCGCTTCAACCGGATGTACACCCGCTTCATCGGAACGTTGAATGAGGGGCTGCTGAACAGTGATTTCAGCCTGGTGGAAGCGCGTGTTCTCTATGAGATCGCCACGCGTGCGACGCCGAAGGCAAAAGAGATTGCAGAAGGGCTTGGGATGGACCCCGGATACCTGAGCCGCCTGTTGGGAAAATTTGAACGCGATGGCCTGTTGAAGCGGAAAACCTCCGAGCAGGATGGTCGCTATGCCGAGCTCACGCTTGCGCCGCAGGGGCGATCGGCATTTAAAAAACTCAATGCGCTTTCTGAGGAACAGGCCCGCACGATTCTTCAAGGGTTGCCGCACTCTGCTCGTATGGAACTCATCCGCTGCATGCAAACCATCGAGGGAATTGTGATGAAAACAGATCAGAACCGGCTGCCGTACATCCTGCGCCCGCACCGCGTTGGCGACATGGGCTGGGTCGTCTACCGAGAAGGCGTCGGCTATGCCGAGCAGTACGGATGGGACGAGACATTTGAAGCCCTGGTTGCGCGCATCGTCGATGAGTTTGTCACGAACTTCGATCCGAGCCGGGAACGCTGTTGGATTGCCGAGGTCGATGGCCAGAGTGTGGGACACATTTTTCTGGTCAAGCATCCCGATCAACCGCACACAGCGAAGCTTCGCCTGCTGTTTGTCGAACCAAGTGCTCGAGGCATGGGGCTGGGAGATGCCTTGGTGACTGAGTGTGTCCGTTTCGCGCGCACGGCAGGGTATCGGAAAGTGGTTCTGTGGACCCAGAGCATTCTTACCTCTGCGCATCACATCTACAAACGAGCCGGCTTTCGCCTGGTGAAAGAAGAACCGCACCACAGCTTTGGGCACGATCTGATAGGACAGGAATGGGAATTGGAATTGACCTAAATTTGGCCTGAAGAGCCATTACTGGCAGCCTGTTTGGGCTTCCGAAAGGCGAAGACGATAGCCAGCAACGGAGGCGCCAGCAGAACCCCCCAGAACGGAATGAGAATACCCAGCAGGATGGGCCCAAAGATCGAGGCCCAGATGGGAACCCGGGTGGTCTTCTTCATCAGCCAGGGCTGCAACGCCAGTTGGTCGATCAAAACGATGATCGCGTACAGGCCCAGCAGAAAGCCGAACTGTTCCCAACTGCGTCCAGTAAAGAGCAGGCTAAGCGCAGGGCCGATCAGCGCCAGCATGCCGCCAATATTTGGAATGAATTGCGCCAGCGCGCCGATCAATGCCCAGAGCGGAGCCCAGGGCACATGCAGCAGCCATAAGCCGACCAGCCAAAGAATGCCGACCAGGAATGCATCAATGGAAATGGCGCGCCACCAATGCACCAGCGCCATGCCTGCCTTGCCAGCGGCTTGTCGAATCTGAGGTAGGTTCCTCTGGGGCATTTTCCCTTCTTTTTTCGATGCTGACTCGCGGTTTCGATACTGGCCACAAGGTAAAAGATTGTTACACTGACAGCAAATGAAATTTGGCGTGCTCGTCTTCCCCGGTTCCAACTGCGACCACGATACCTACAACGTGATTGCTGCGATCGCCCACCAGCCAGTCACATTTCTCTGGCATGAATCGTCGGACCTAGAGAACTGCGACGCCATCCTGGTGCCGGGCGGTTTTGCTTACGGCGATTACCTGCGCACCGGCGCAATTGCGCATTTCGCGCCCATTATGCAATCGGTGAAAAAATTTGCCGCGTCCGGCGGCCTGGTACTGGGCATCTGCAATGGTTTCCAGATTCTATGCGAAAGCGGGCTGTTGCCCGGCGCGTTGATGCGCAATGCAGGATTGAAGTACATCTGCAAACAGGTTTTTCTGCGGACGGAAACGACCGATTCCCCGTTTACCCACGGTCTGCGCGAAGGGCAAGTGCTGCAGATTCCCATTGGCCACATGGAAGGCAACTACTTCTGTGACGAGGCAACGCTGGCGCAACTGGATCGGGCGCACCGCATTGCGTTTCGCTACGCCACACCGGAGGGCGCAGTGACGCCGGAGGCCAATCCCAATGGATCGCTGGGCAACATTGCCGGCGTGTTGAGTGAAGGTCGGAACGTGCTGGGCATGATGCCGCATCCGGACCGTTCCAGCGAAGCGTTGCTGGGCTCTGCGGATGGTTTGAGAATTTTCGATTCCATGGTTGCCACGCTGACCGCAAAATAATTCGCGACAGCCAGCGCGATATTGATTTTTTTCGATTTGGATTGATCCGGTACTTTGGTTTGGATTTATGATCGACATCCATCACCACCTGATCTTCGGCCTTGACGATGGAGCAAAAAACATCGAGACATCGCTGGCCATGGTTGAGATGGCGCAGGCCGATGGCATCACGCACATCGTATGTACACCGCACGCCAATAGCTTCTACTCCTATCGGCCAGAAGAGAATGTTGCGCGGCTGGCGCAGATCAAGGAACGCAGTGGGAGCCAGATTACATTCGCCACCGGCTGCGATTTTCATTTGAGCTTCGACAATATCGAAGATGCGATGCAGCATCGCAATCGCTACACCATCCACCAGAAAAATTATCTGCTGGTCGAGTTTCCCGATTTCGGCATTCCGGTGAATATCTCGCAGACGTTTTACGAGATGCTGATTGCCGGAATCATACCCATCCTGACGCATCCGGAGCGCAACCAGACACTGGCTGCACAACCGTACCGGATGGTGGAGTGGATTCGCCTGGGCTGCCTGGTGCAGGTGACGGCTGGCTCCCTGACGGGTACCTTCGGCAGGACCGCGCAGCGAATTGGAGAGCAGTTAATCCGGGATCGCTGGGTGCATTTTCTGGCGACCGATGCGCACAATACAACTACGCGTCCTCCGCACCTGCATGAGGCCTACGACTGGGTGAAACGTGCCCACGGGGAAGAGTGTGCCGAGCGGTTGTGCGTCACCAATCCACGGGCCGCGTTTTACGGCGAGCCGATGCCCGAGCAGCCGGAGCCCGTTGGGATTTTTGAAGAGCACGCACCCAAGCGCGGCTTGTTTGCGCGGCTGTTTTCCCGGGAAGAAAAAGCTTAGAGTCCCAGCCCGCCGTCCACGCCGAGGATCTGACCGGTAATGAAATGCGGACCGGTGATAAAGAACATGACTGCTGCGGCAACATCCTCGGGCGTGCCATTGCGCCCCATGGGAGTTTTGCGAGCGAAGTGTTCGTAGTCCGGATGGACTTCGCCGTTGGTGATCATACCAGGCGCAACACAATTGACGCTGATCTCTGGCGCAAATGCCTTGGACATGGTCTGCGTCAGCATATGCAGTGCGGCCTTCGATGTGCTGTAGTGTGCGTGCGTAGGCCACGGATGCATGCCACCGAGCGAACCAATGTTGAGAATGCGGCCATGCGCGGCTTTCAGGTGCGGATGGGCGGCCTGCGACATGAGAAATGGGCCGCGGGTGTTGGTCTCGAACATGGCGTCCCATCGTTCGACCGGGATGGCTTCGAGCGGCGCCGTCTCAAAGATGCCGGCGTTGTTGATGAGTACATCGAGCCGGCCAAATTCCTCGACGACAGCGGCGACAGCTTCGCGCACGGAGAGCGGGTCGCGCACATCGCAACGCAGCGACATGGATTCCTGTCCATGCACGGCGATCTCGTGCAGGGTCTTCTGAGCGGCGCGGTCGGATTCACGATACGTGATGGCAACATCCGCACCCGCTTCGGCAACCGTACGTGCGATCACTCGACCGATGCGCTTGGCCGCGCCGGTTACCAAAACGACTTTCCCCTTCAACGGCTGCATGATGTGATTGTACGAGCTTGCCGAAGAGACAGAGCAAGCTGGGCGAAGATGTTCGGAGACGTTACGATCCGGATTTCTGCTGACGATCGAGCTGTGCGCGGGCGGCTGCATCGCCGCTGCTTGCCGGAGATGTGTACCACTTGTCGCGCGGCACAATCTTATCTGTTGCGGGATCGGCGACATAGGCAGGCGTCATGATCTGCACGCCAAATTCATTGAAGGCGTCGAGAACGTTCCGGTTCAGATCGTTCGATGCCTGAAAGACACTCGCCCCCGGCGCCAGGTGTATGTAGACGTCGTAGGTGACGTCGAAGGTGTTGAGCGACCGCACCAGAACGAATGGCGCGGGCTCCTTGCTGGCATCCGCAGTACGAGAGGCAGCCAGCAGCAGCATGCCTTCGACCTGCCTCCAGGGAGTTTCATAACCGATGCCGACGGTGGAGGTAATGAGCAATCCTTCGGCTACCTGAGCCGTGAGGTTGACCACTTTGTCGGCGAGAATGATGGAATTCGGAATCGACACCAATTCGTTTTTGCGCGTCCGGACGCGCGTCGTCAGCAGCGTGGTGCTCACGATCCATCCGCGTGTTTCTCCAATTTGCACCAGATCGCCGACGCGAAAAGCACCCATATAGGTAAGCATGATGCCGGAGAGAACATTGGCGACCAGGCCGGTGGAACCCAGGGAAAACAGAACGCCGAGAAAGATCGAGATGCCTTTGAATGCTTCGGAACGGGAGCCGGGAATATACGGATAGGCCACCAGGACAGCCAGCACAATCAGACCAAAGGTGACCAGCCGCCGCGTGGTAGGCGCCCAGGCAGGATCGAAACCATCCAGAATGATGGACCCGCTACCCACACGGGAAAAGAAGAATCGGACGAACTTCACCACCAGCCATGTTGCATAGGCAAGCAGGATGACAAAAGTCAGCGAGGGCACACTGTTCCAGAGCGTTGCGCCAAAGTTCTGAATGGGACGCTGAACTGCAGCCAACCACTGTTGCGAGAGCCCACGCGTGGCTGGAAAGATCGCCAGCGTCAGTTGCACCGCAATATAAAGAACGACAATCCAGAGCAGGATGCGGATCAATAGAAAAATGCGGAGAACATATCCGTTGATGTGCGACGGCGTAATGATGGACCGTAGTTTTTCATTGCTGGCCTGAAGACGCCGACCGAGCCATCGGCTGACAAGATTTGCCAGTTTGTACGTCGAACGCCGTACCAGAAGCAACAACCAAACGCACACCACAACGATGACGAGGGTTACCGCTGTACGTAACAGAATGTGCCGCCAGCTGTACTGATGCCGATACTGGATGAGGCCTTGTTGCATGGCTGCTGCCCAGCGCGCGGCCAGCACATCCTGCGTAGTGTTCTCGGCCTGCGCGTCGCCGGGGTAGACCCCGGCGAGAGCGACATCTCCGGTCGATAGCACAATGGACCCCGGTTGCGGGGCGCTCTCGACGTTGATCGCGATGGTCGGGTCTTGCGCCACCTTTAGCAGGCGTCTGGTAATGGTAGCTGCACGTTCCTGCGCGGTGTAGCTGGCCACACCCCAGCGCACATGAAACATTGTCTGCCCGTTAAGTTGGACCGGATAGCCGACAGGCTGGGTTGGCGACTGAGCAGGGGAAACTGCCGCTAGCAGTGGAAGAAGAAAAAATGCAGACAGAAGACGTAGCCCATACATACGCAACTGCGCTCGCCTGGACAGTTTGCTCCCGCTACCCATTCTTGCCTCCCAGTCAGAAAGACCCGGTAAGGCTGCAGTGTAGCAAACGCAGCAACAGGCAGCCGAAGAAGAAACGCTCGACTGCCTGCAAGGTATTTAGAGCGATGCGCTAGTTAGGCCAGTGACTTTTCTTGGGCGGCGGCGTGAGCAAGGGGCTGTCGGTGGGAGCAGCCGTGCCCATCTGGGACTGGGGTGCGTTGGTTTGAGCCGTGCCGGGACCCGTTCCATCCTTGTAGGTGGAGTACTGGTTTTTCGGCAGCTCCAGTTTGACCAGGATGGTCTTCTTATCCGCGTTAATGGTGTATTCCTGGCCGAAGGTACGATAGCCATTCGCAATCACCTGCAGCAGCACGGTAGAGCCAACGGGGATCATATCGAGCGCGGTCTTGCCCTGCTCGTTGGTCTTGAGTTCCATGTTGCCTTCGTTTTTGTCGTCCTTGGTGGGGTGGAAAACGACCGCGGCGTTGTGAACCGGCTTGCCGTTCGAGGCCCGCACCACCATCACCTCAATGTGGGAGGTTACAGGTGGCTCCTTGTACTTGCGTTTCCGCTGACCATAAGCAGCCGGAACCGCCTGCAACAAGACCAGGAAGAAGATTCCTAAAACCGCGACGACAACCCTTGATTGCTTGCGATGCATAACAAAATTGTACTCCGTTGGCGGAATTTGGGCGCTATCAGCACGAAGAACGATCCTCACTCATAAAGGACGTTATGGGTGGTATTTGCCTGACAGTCTTCCGCATGGCACAGGACATAATCATGCTGCACTTGAGAGGATATTTCCTTATCGAACTCGATGAAAGAAAGGCGCTATTACCGCGCCTTGGATGCGGCAGGCCTGGATCGACTGTGTAAAGTTCTTTGAGATATTCCTGGTATTCCGCATCCCCATGATTCAGGTTGCTGTCGTCCGCGTCCGAGTCATCATGCGGATGTAATTGGAAGCATAGGCTGCACATCTTGGCATCTGTTTATCTGGATGCTTCGCAACCCGCTAGACAAATGCGATCCCTCAACCTACTTGTTCCACTGCTATACTCTGCGCAGAAGCCGCACATTGAAAAGAATCTCCCCGGAGGTACTTTTGACTTCTCCCCTCACCTTGCGCAAAGCTCCGTTTCTTGTAGGCGTATTTCTCCTAACATTTTCCTTACTAACGTTTCAGATTGTGCAAACGCGGATCCTATCGGTGATCGCGTGGTATTACATGGCTTTCTTTGCGATCAGCGTAGCCATGCTGGGCATGACTGTTGGAGCCGTTTGGGTCTATCTGCACCGCGAGCGCATTGAGTCAGTCCCTCTGCCCGTGACCCTCACGAATTTCACGCTCGCCACCGCAGTCGCCATGCCTGCGTCGATCATGGTGCAGTTTTGCCTCATCACCACAATTTCGCTTTCGCTCACCACGATCATTTCGTGGAGCATCTTGCTGGTCGCCATGGCTGCGCCCTATTTCTTCTCTGGCGTAGTCGTCAGCCTGGCGCTTACCCGCAGCCCCTTCCCCCCTGGCCAGGTCTATGGGATGGATTTGATTGGCGCTGCATTGGGATGCATGGGAGTCATCCTCGTCCTCAATGTCCTGGATGGCCCGACGGCTGTGATTGTCTCCGGTGTCGTATGCGGTCTATCCGCATTCGCCTTCACCTCCAGTGCCAATGCCGAAGATCAGCAGCGGTTGCAATCGGCTCCCTGGTGGCGTCGCCCGGCACCGGTCACCGCCGCTCTAATTGTTTTCGCTATTCTCAATTCCCTGGCGCCGGTCGGTGTTCGCCCGATTTTGGTCAAAAACCGATTCGAATTCTCCGGCCTCAAAGTATACGAAAAATGGAACTCTTACTCCCGCATCATGGCTGAGCGGCCGCAGTTGCGCTTCCCCGATCTGTGGGGCGGCTCTCCCAAAATGCCTCCTGAGCTGCGCGCGATGCAGGCGCAATTGAATATTGACGGCGCCGCCGGCACGGAGATGCCGCACTATGACGGTACCCCCCAATCCATTTCCTATCTTCAATACGACCTGGTGGGATTGGCATATCGTCTTCCCGACATCCACAAAGCGGCAGTCGTCGGTGTCGGCGGAGGCCGCGACCTTTTGACCGCTCACTATTTTGGCGTGCCTGACATCACGGGTGTTGAACTGAATCCTATCTTTATTAACCTGCTCACCAGAAACCCCTACTACAAGAACTTCAGCGACATAAGCGCTCTGCCAAATCTGAAGCTACACGTCGATGATGCTCGCAGCTGGTTTGCCAGTACGCACGAAAAATTCGACCTCGTGCAGATGAGCATGATCGATACCTGGGCGGCAACGGGTGCGGGCGCGTTCAGCCTCAGCGAAAACGGGCTCTACACGCTTGAGGGCTGGAAGGCATTCCTCCACTCTCTCAATGACGATGGAATCTTCACGGTGAGCCGCTGGTACAGCCCGGGCGATGTCAACGAAACAGGACGCATGATCGGTCTGGCTACAGCCGTCCTTCTGGATTCCGGCGCCAAAGATGTCCGTTCCCAGTTGTTCGTCGCAAATACGGGATATATCGCGACCCTTGTACTGTCAAAGAAGCCCTTCACGCCACAACAGTTGAGCATCCTGCACGCCACGGTACGAGACCTCGACTTCAACGTACTCCTGGCCCCCGATCAACCTCCCCAATCTCCGCTTCTGCGCGCCATTGTTGATAGCCCGGATCGCGCTACATTGAATCGAGTGCTGGAGGGGACCTACCTCGACCTCAGCGTGCCGACCGACAATCGGCCATTTTTCTTCAACCAACTACGTTTCCGCAACATCCCAAGCGCTGCACTTCGCATGCTCCATGGGACTCTTAAGGTCGGCGTGATCCAAGGCAACTTGATCGCGTCCGGCGTGCTCGTCCTCATTCTCTTTCTCTCGATCATCGCGGTGATCCTCACGATACTTGTGCCTCTCAGGGGCGCGGCTCAGGAGTCTGCGATGTCGCTGGTCACAGTTGGCAGCTTGTATTTCTCGCTGATCGGCATGGGCTTCATGCTGGCCGAAATCGCGCTCCTCCAGCGCTTCAGTGTGTATTTGGGCCACCCGATTTACTCGCTGAGTGTGTGCCTCTTCAGCCTCATTCTGGCTTCCGGCCTGGGCAGTTTGACCTCCGACCGCCTCAAGTTAAACGCACGCTTCAAGCTGCTGCTATGGGGCAGTATCATCGTCGTCTACCTGGTGGGAATGGAGCAGGTTTTGCCCGCACTCCTCCAGTCCACCACCGGGCAGCAACGTCTGGTGCGCATAGGAATCTCCCTGGCGGTCATCATGCCATTAGGATTTTTCCTCGGCTTCGCCTTTCCAACAGGATTGCGTCTGGTTGAAGTAGTGGACCGGCAACCTACACCCTGGTTCTGGGGCATCAACGGCGCAACGAGTGTTCTCGCATCTGTGCTTGCCGTCATGTTCAGCATGGCTTTAGGCATCAATGTGACCATGCTCTTATCCGCCGCCTGCTATCTCCTGCTGATCCCCACAAGCTTTGCCCTCCTGCGGATGGGACAACAGAGCACTGGCATACCACTGCTCGCTCCGCGCATGCAGGAAACGATGACAGCGAAAAAGTGAGCCTTGGTAGCGAACTTACAGACTGGAACCATGGGTCTGGGAGTAAACAATTGCACATGGGCTGCGACCGTTGGCTTCATACACCAAAAGTCGTCCCATGAAGCCCCGTGGAACTATGCTTAGGGAAAACTTCGCAAATTCAACCCACCGCGCAAAGCCGAGATGTGCCTACGGAATCCGTGGAAATCGTTGATTTATATGGGCCAAAAAAAGTGTGTGGCGCAATGCCCGGCAGAGATAGGTAGATTGAAGGTAATATGAGTGCAATTCACTAATATTTTACTGAAACCACTTGACAATGGTCTTCCCGAATGCGTACTCTAGCACTCGGATGGCAGGAGTGCTAACACCGTCTTTCCTGCTCTTACCCAAAGCATTTTGTTTCTATCCAAATGAAAGTTCGCAGGCATCTGTCTGCAATCTGTGCAATCAAGGAGAAGTAACGCTATGGCATCTACGAAAACAAGTGTAACCACCTCTCTAACACCGCTGCATGACCGTCTTTTGGTTCGGCGCGTGGAAGAGGGCGAGACCGTACGGGGCGGCATCATCATCCCGGACTCCGCAAAAGAAAAGCCGCAGGAAGGCGAAGTGATCGCCGTCGGCAAGGGCAAGTCGAACGATGAGGGCAAGGTGTTTCCGCTGGATGTGAAGGCGGGCGACCGTATCCTGTTCGGCAAGTATTCCGGCAACGAGATCAAGATCGATGGTGAGGAATTTCTCATCATGCGCGAAGAAGAAGTCCTGGGCATTCTGGCCAAGAAGTAAGCGAACCGCTATTACGCTGTTCGCTTTTTTACTGCGCCAAAGGTCCGGCAACAGATTTCATCACGTTTTGAGTTTGAGGAGATATACGAAATGGCTAAGCAGATTCTGCATGGAGAAGATTCGCGTCAGGCTATTCTGCGCGGCGTAAATACGCTGGCGGATGCCGTGAAGGTGACGCTTGGGCCGAAGGGCCGCAACGTTGTCATCGAAAAGAAGTTTGGTTCCCCGACGATCACCAAGGACGGTGTGACGGTGGCCAAAGAGATCGAGCTCGGCAACGCGCTCGAAAACATGGGCGCACAGATGGTGCGCGAGGTTGCATCGAAGACCTCCGACGTGGCTGGTGACGGCACGACGACCGCAACCGTGCTGGCACAGGCGATCTATCGCGAAGGCGTCAAGACCGTAGCTGCCGGCGCCAACCCGATGGCGCTGAAGCGCGGCATCGACAAGGCTGTGGAGAAGATTGTCGGCAAGCGCGACAAGGAAGGTGCGTTTGAGCACACCGGCGCACTGGGCAAGTTTTCCAAGCCCGTCTCCGGCGACATGATTGCCCAGGTGGGAACCATCTCCGCCAATGGCGATCATGAAATCGGCCAGATCATCGCGCAGGCGATGGAGAAGGTCGGCAAGGATGGCGTCATCACCGTCGAAGAATCGAAGACGATGCAGACCCACCTGGAAACCGTCGACGGTATGCAGTTCGATCGCGGCTACCTGAGCCCGTATTTCGTTACCGATCCGGACCGCATGGAAGTTGCACTCGAAGATGCCTACATTCTGATCCACGAGAAGAAGATCAGCTCCATGAAAGATCTGCTTCCCTTGCTGGAACAGGTTGCCCGCAATGCCAAGCCGCTGGTCATCATCGCAGAAGATGTCGATGGGGAAGCACTGGCAACGCTGGTGGTCAACAAACTGCGTGGCACGCTGAACGTGGCTGCTGTCAAGGCTCCGGGCTTTGGCGATCGCCGCAAGGCCATGCTGGAAGACATTGCCAAGCTGACCGGCGGACGCGCCATCACCGAAGAACTCGGCATCAAGCTGGAGAGCGTGAAGCTGGAAGACCTGGGCCGCGCCAAGCGCATCACCATCGACAAGGACAACACGACCATCGTCGACGGTGCGGGCAAGGCAGAGGACATTCAGGGCCGCGTCAAGGAAATCCGCAATCAGATTGAAAAGACCACGTCCGACTATGACCGCGAGAAGTTGCAGGAGCGGTTGGCCAAGCTGGTGGGCGGCGTTGCCGTCATCAAGGTGGGTGCAGCAACCGAAACCGAGATGAAGGAAAAGAAGGCGCGCGTGGAAGATGCAATGCACGCAACCCGTGCCGCTGTCGAAGAAGGCATCGTCCCGGGTGGTGGTGTAGCTCTGGTACGCAGTGCGAAGGAAGTTGAGGATCTGATCAAGACCCTCGAAGGCGACGAGAAGATCGGCGCCCAGATCGTTCGCCGCGCCATCGAAGAGCCGCTGCGCCAGATCGTCGGCAATGCCGGTGAAGAAGGTGCTGTGGTTGTGGGCAAGATTCTTGAGAACAAGGATCCCCACTTCGGCTACAACGCCGCAAGCAACCACTTCGAAGACCTGGTGAAAGCCGGTGTCATCGATCCAACCAAGGTAACGCGCACCGCGCTACAGAATGCAGCTTCGATCGCCGGCCTGATGCTGACGACCGAAGCCATGGTTTCCGAGATTCCGGAGAAGAAGGAAGCAGCTCCGGCAGGCGGCGGCCACGGCATGGAAGGCATGTACTAAACAATCGTAGTACGCAATAACTCAAACCGCTCCGCGAGAATTTTCGCGGAGCGGTTTTTTTGCTGCGTAGAAATCAGCGAGCTGTAGCGTTGCGGAAGGTCTGGTTGTATCCGCGACGGAAACCGTCCCGATAGTCATGAACTGGCTGTCCCGGAGGAACAGGCGGCGTGCGGAAGCGACGATGCCGGCTGATATCCGGCGCTAATCCATTGGCGAGATCCCGCCGCGCTGCGTCCACTCCGTCATGAAATCCTTGCTGAGCGATTTGTGCCGGTGGTGGTGGTGGGTAATACGGCTGCGGATGCGCGCAACCGCTGATCGCGAGCGCAAAAAAAGGTACAGCAGCCAATGCCAGCAATTTCTTTTGCATGATGGAGCCCTCGTTGTTTTTTGTCTCGTCTGCAAACAAGCGACGCATGCACAAGAGAACACGGCGCTCACGACAGAGTTGCGCGGAACGCTGGTCTACTTTTTCAGGTTCAGTCCAAATTTTGGACTGGATTGTGTGCCGGTAATTTTGATGGGAACGTCTGTGCCCGCGCCATTTTTGTGGAAGAGCGGATCCAGCGGCTTTAGCAGGAGGGATTTCATGCCGGTCATGGTCTGCGATACTTTCGCCTGCAGCAGCGCGTGGCCTTGCAGATCAAGCTGTCGTCCATCCAGCGAATACGTTCCGTTCAGATTCACCTGCAATCCCGGAGCCTGATACTGGAGGGGTTGCAGCGTCAGCATACTTTTCTTAAGCGTGAAACTACCACCCAGCTGGGAACTTACGTCGGGATTGTTCGGCAGCTTCGCTTCTTTTGCTCTTCCCTGCGCGCGCAGGCTGAGATCGTCGATCTTCTCCTGCGTCTGAGGATTGTTGAAATGCACCTTTGTGGTTTGGAAATTACCCTGCAGCGTAATTCTGTTGAGGACATTTTCCTTGCCGGGTTCCAGATCGAATTTCGTTGTAAGGTGCACGTCTCCTGTAACCAGGGGCGGTTCGGTTTTTACGGCAAGCTGCAGCAAGTCCTCCAGCTTTCCCTGGTCCATCTGCACGTTCAGCAGGACGCGATGTCCTTGCACCGCTGGAACACGAACGACTTCTCCATAGGCGACAAACGAGGAGTGCAGAAACTGCGCGTGGACTGGCTGAAGATATGTGTCGCCCGAGGTGCCATCGACGATGGCGTGAAACTGCGTCTTGAGGTCGACCGGGTGATTGCTGCCGGTGAGGCGGAAATCCGGCGTGTCCGTGATTCCATCGCATTCAATATTGTCCAGCGTGCCTTTGAATTCTCCAACCGACGAGAGAATACCCGCGATTCCTTTGAACATGCCAAGGTCTGCATTCTGAAAAGAATAGTGGCCCGCTACAGGCAACGCGCGGGGATACACGGCGTTCCATGGCCCTACCGTGCCGGTTGAGTCGATATCGCCAATGGGTTTGGGATTCACAAGCTGTGCGCTGTAATGCATGGGACGATCCGGCGCCACACCTGTCAACACCAGGCTGTGAATCTGAAAAACAAGCGGCACCTTACCCGGCTTATTGGTCAGCAGGTGCAGGTTGGCATCATCGCACTCAATGCGATCGATATAGAATCGCGTGTTGTGGAAGCGGCCTTTTTTATGCGGCAACTGGTTGCGCACATCTTTGGGCGGGAAGTTGATTTCCAAACCCTGCACATGAACCACGCCAATATGCGGCGTAAGACGAATCACATCGTGCCACGCCACGTGACAACGAAAACTTTGCAGCGCAATGACAGGAGGATATTCCGGCAATGCTATGGGTTGGATGCGCAAATCCTTCCCGGTAATATCGAAACCATGCTGGACCGAAACATCGAAGGAACCGAGCGTTACGTTGCTTTCAAATTGCCGCGAGAGCGACTTGGTAATCTGCGCACGTAAAAATGGTTCGGCATATTTGGCAGCGAGTATCCAGACGGTAATTGCACTGATCCCGAACAGCACGACTGCTACGCCCAAAACCCACAGCACAATCCGCTTGACGTGAGAGCGGTGTGGCATCGTATCTGGCATATCGTTCGTCTTGCTATCGTTGGGCAAGGAGCTTTCGTGACCTGCTTAGTAGGATGCATGCAAATAGAAATTCGCATGCATCCGGATCAGATATTTATCCATGCAGGCCAAAGAGCGCCATACGACTGCCGTTCTCTCATGGTTCGCTATGGAGTTGGCGTGGCCGCTGCCGGCAACGTTGGCAGACCAAGCTCCTGTGCTGTCGGAAAGACATGGGTCTGGTGGTACTGTTCGGCTGCTACGCGGAACATCTGGCGGCGCTGAATCCAAAGCTGCATGCTCATGTCGTATTGGATCATCACATTGTCGAGCCAATAGGGACGATTTTCCTTGAGCCACGCGGCCTTGTATTGATCGCGAATCAAACCATATCCATCGCGCAGGTCATTGCACTGGGAATAGATCCCGTAAATGCCGGAGTGCGATTGACTGATGCCGTTGTACTCTTCGAGCATTTCCTGCGCCTGCTGAAATTTTTGCCCGATAAAGTCGATGCGGCGCGCTCCGAGCTCCATCGCGTCCAGCGCTTCGACATTCTTAATGTTTTTTTGCGCTTTCGCATGCTCGATCCGAATGATGGCATCCTCAGCCTGTATGCGCAGATCGTGCGCCACGGGAAGGATCTTGGCGGAGACCTGCTGCCCTTCCTTACTCCATGGATCCATCCAGAAAAGATTGTCGCTGGCATCGTCTAGGCCAGCTTTATCCAATGTTTGATGTGCCTCCATCAAATCCAACTGCGCCTGATTTACATCTCCGGTGGTGTCGTTATGAAATACCTGGCCGTAGCTTTGCTGAAATTGAGGAATGCTGCTTTTGCCGGACTGCCAGCCTGCGGCAGCTCCAAACAGAACGCCGTACCAATCCTGCGCGAACAGGCCTTCTCCATCGTCATTCCATACCGTGTTGAGTTCGCCGACGGAGCCCAGCCGTTGTCCGTCCGCTACAAAGCCCTGGATATTCAGCAGGCCTGCATTGCTGTTCGGATACACGCGGCTCCAGTTATTGATGCCGGGCGCAACCCACGTCTCCATGCCTGCATCCGTGAACGGTTTGATCCAGCGATCGAAGCCTTCGGGGTGGGGTGAATATTCCCATGCCACCGCAATCATGTCTTTGGGCAGTGTCTTCACCAGATCCGGAGAATTCATGGCAATGTCGCCCCAGAAGAGCACGCGCTTGTGCAGGGGCTGCAGCGTTGTGTAAATCTGGCGGAGAAAGTCGATGTAGACTTTGCCGAGTCCCTGCTGCTGGACTGCGGCTTTCGTCTGTCCGCGACCGAGATCGGAGGTCTCATCGGCGCCGATGTGGATGAAAGGGCCGGGGAACATCTGCGCAATCTGGGTGAACCACTGGTCGATCAGTTGCAGCGAGCCGGGCTGTCCGGGAGCCAGCACTGCACCGTGCGGCGTTTCCGCCAGATTGGCATATTTCTCATAGATCAAGGTGTGATGCAGATGCCCGAAGGCTTCCTGCTCCGGAATGATGGTGATGTGATATTGCTGCGCGTACTGGACCAGCGCCTCGACATCGGCACGCGTCATGGCTCCCCCGGGAGGCGCAGCCAGCGGGTCGTCAGCATAACGCAGCGTGTTCTCGAAGTACGGTGAGTAGAGATTGATCTTGTAGGATGCCAGCGTTCGAATCTGCTTCTTCTGATACTCCAGCGTTGGCACGGGACCGCGCGAGAGATCATCGTCCAGGCCGCGATATTTCATTGCGGGCCAATCGCGAATGGTCACCTTCTGCAAGGAAAGCGCGCTTCCCTGCCCTGTGAGCAATTGCTTGATGGTCTGCGCTCCGTAAAAAATTCCTGCAGGTGTAGCGGCAATGTCGTAGAGCGTGTTTCCATCCGTGGCGAGAATATATCCTTCGTCATGCATGGCGGGCGTAAAGACAAGCTGCTGCTTCGCAAGAATGGACGAGGCTTTTTTCGCGTCGAGACGAAGCAGTTCGATCGTCACTTTCCCTTTTCCATTTACATGGCAGTCGATCCCGCGTTTCTGGAATGCATCGGCAATATTCTGCGCTGCAAATTTATCCTCGGCATCGCTGGACGACTTGATGGCAACGCTTGCCTGCAATGGAAAGGCGCCTGTGACCTTCACTTCCCGCGGCATGGGCAGCAACGGCAGGTTGCTTGTTGTTGCTGCGGTGGAAGAGGCAGCGGTTTGTGCTGGAGCCGAAAAAACGAAAATGCAGGAAAGGAACAGAAGCGCACTCAACAGGATGGAGCAACGCCGACACGCAGAACAGAACATCCAGAACACCTCGACAGATAAGATCAGTACAAGTGCGATCGATATTGGTGCGATTCGTGAAGATGCGCATAAGGCAGATGCATTCCCTTGCGATCCAACCAAACACAGCACGCATTCACGCAGGCAGAGTGTTACACATGCAGTATAGTCAGGTAGACAGTTTCCCTGCAGAAGAATGTTGTACGGAGTATCCAAAAGATCGTTGGCAACGCCATGCGTTTTGTGTGTGAATGCTGTTCGATCGCTGAATTTTTATGAGCTACTATCTCGGAATTGATGCTGGCGGAACCAAAACAACCTGCGTTCTTGCAGATGAGACGACCGTGCTGGCCAGGACAACGGCTGGCTCCATCAAAATAATGCGCGTCTCTGAGCAGGAAGCGGAGACCAACCTTACATTGCTGCTGAAAGAACTGACATCGCAATCCGGTGTGGGCATGGACTCGGTGGCATGCACTTGCATTGGGCTTGCAGGCATTACGGTTGCGCGTGTGGAGCAATGGACCCGCAGCGAGCTGCAGAGAAAGATCAGCGGAAAGATTTTGATTTGCGGCGATGAAGAGATCGCGCTCGATGGCGCATTTTCCGGTGAGCCTGGCGTGCTGGTCATGGCAGGAACAGGATCGAATGTTATTGGCCGAAAGATGGACGGCAGCGTATTTCATATTGGCGGATGGGGCCCGGCGGTATCGGATGAAGGCTCTGGCCATTGGATTGGCCTCCAGGCGGTTCGCGCAGTGCTGCACGCATTCGATCGCGGAGACGTGACGCTGCTGCAGGCCGCTGTTTTGAAACAATGGCAGATCACGACCATCCCGGAGATGGTTGCTGTGGCAAACCAAGTGCCGGGGCCAGATTTTTCTCAACTGGCGCCGGTGGTTGTGGAGTGCGCGAACGAGGGCGATGCGATGGCGTGCGCAGTGCTGGAGGATGCAGGCAGAGATCTGGGACGATTTGTAACTCTGGCGCTCAAGAAAGTGCAGGATTCCGCTCCAACTCCAGAGGCACGGGTGCGATTGGCTTTTACCGGCAGCGTGCTGGGAAAGATTCCCCAGGTACGCCATGCCTTGGTGGCAACCGTACAACGTTCGCTGAGAAATATCGAAGTGCGCTCCGAGCCAGTAGACTCTGCGATGGGAGCGCTCTGGCGAGCTCGCAATAGCAAGGAACTCTCGCTATACGCGGCCAGCAGCCCGCACCCGTCAGCGAGCTTTATTTAAAATTTCCTGCTCGACCAAAGCCCCACTCAGCAGTGTGGCCTGTACGGCGCCGCTGGCAGAAAGAACGGTGATGTCCGCCGGCATGCCCGGTTCCAGACTGCCAAGTTGTTTTTGAAGCCCGGCCATGGTGGCAGGATTCACGGTTGTGCACCGCAGACCCGTCTGCAAATCACATTCGGTAAAGGTCATGAAATTCTGCAGTGCTTTGTCCAGCGTGAGCACACTGCCCGCCAGCCTGCCGTTGGACAAGCACATTCCGTTGGCAACCGTGACATCCATGTAGCCGAGCCGATACGTGCCGTCCGGCATGCCCGTAGCGCTCATCGCATCCGTAACCAGAATGCTGCGAAGCGGTCCTTTTGCCTTGAAGAAGAGACGCACTACGATGGGATCGACGTGGATGGCATCGCAGATAATCTCCGCATACAAATCCTGGTGATCCAGCACAACACCGAGCAGACCTGCATCGCGATGATCCAACGCACGCATCGCATTGAACGTATGCGTAGCACTGCTTGCACCGGCAGCAATGCCGGCAAAAGCGGCTTTCGTTCCAGCGTCACTGTGTCCCAGGCTGATGCGCACTCCCTTTTGCGTCGCATACTGGATCAGCTCAATGGCGTTGGGCAGTTCCGGTGCGATGGTCATCAGGGAGATGTGGCCGCCAGCGGCCTGATAGAAGCGATCGAATAGCTCAATCGAGGGCGTCAGCAAATACTCCGGCGGGTGTACGCCGCGTTTTTCGCAGGAAAGAAACGGGCCTTCCAGATGAATGCCGCGCGGTTTGGCTCCGGGGTGATCGGTGCGTTCCAATTGCCTGGCCAATCCATCCAGGGCACGCAGAATCTTTTCTTCCGGCGCTGTGACGGTGGTTGCGAAATAGGAGCCGACTCCATGCGAGGCCAGAAACATGCCGATGGTATCCATCGCATGCGTCGAGCCTTCCATGACATCGCTGCCGCCGCCGCCGTGCATATGGACATCAAAAAATGCAGGTGTCAGCGTGGCATCGTCATACTTTAGATGCTGCGTTGCTGCGGGGATAGCTGCATGGTCTGCGGGTTGAATGCTGGCAATGTGACCGTCTTCGATAACGACAACAGGACGATGGACGCTCCTGCCAGGGGTGAGAATGCGGGCGGCTGTAATGACGGTGCGCAAGGTTTCTCTCTACATTCCTGTTGGATGGGCAAAGCTAAAATTGATGCATAAAATCTTTAATACTTACAATCCATCGACCAGTTCAAGGGAGTAGCAATGGTTCCATATGGGGAATTCACGGTAATCGATAAAGTAATGCAAGCTGTCGTGCAAAGCCAGCGGCAATGCCTGTATAGTTATATGCCTGTATATACATTACACGCAATTGAACCTTTTTAATGTATTCAGGTAGGCACTGGGGCAGGCTTCACTGGCTTTCTCCACAGAAATAGAGCGAATCGTAACCTGAGCAAAGAGAAATATGCAGATTGGCATGGCCCCCAGCCGCAGAAAGGGCCGGAGCTCAACTCCAGCCTTTGTGCGACGGACCTTCGGGCATCCATAGATCCATCATCTATCGGTACATCTATGGATGCAAATTGCCTGCGTCTGTTGCGGGCATCGGAGCCAGGTTGTTCCAGTTCAGAATGGCATTGAATACAAGAGGATAGCTCCCGATCGTCTCTCCACGATAGACGGGATTGTTGGCGAACAGCAATACGTTTCCAGTTCCGAGATGGGCATCCACCACCGTCGCATGCTCGGCAAGATCTTTGCCATGCGCCAATAATCCGGAGATCAACAGATTGTCTTTGTCCGCGTACCGCAGAATCACTTGCGGCCGCTCTGCCTGCGGAATGACATCCGGATTATTTCGCATCTGCTCCTCATTCAATGGAACAGGTTGCCAGGGCCTCACGGTTGGAAGCGGCGGCGGCTTCGCGAAGGCGCGTCCCTCGGGAATGTCCTCATCGTCAGGTCCACCGCGGCCCGTGGGACGCTGATAACTCTCCGCCGTCACCAGATCCTGGCCCCCTGATACAAGATTGCTGACCTGAAAGGACATTCCATCCGCGCTATAAACGGGCAACGTATCGGCGTAACCATAGGCGACAGGATCGTTCGGTTGCATGACGATGGTTTTCAAAACGCTTCCGACTACCTTCACATCTCCTTTTTTTGTGACAGAAACTCCGGGAGCCAGGCCTTCCTGAATTGCGAACGCTGCGGTGTCTTCCGATGTGATCAACAATCCGCCATTCTGCACAAATTGTTTCAGGTGTTCGACTCCGGAAAATCCCAACCCGGGTCGCGTATCGGGCGTGGAGTCAATCTTTCCTATGTTCGGCGTCAATGCCGTCGTTTGCCATGGCAGCGGATTTCCCCACATCGGCAGTCCGTTGACGATCCGCCGCGCGCTGACGGGGCCATCGATAGGAGCAAACAGGATGACGTCATACTTGCTGCGCAGGTCCTCTTCCTTCGCCACAGTTTGCGTGTTGATATAGGCATACGGCACCTGCAGATTGTCGAGTGCCTCGCGCCACCAGCCCCCGGTCTGCGTGTCCAGCCAGGTGTGCATCACCGCGATCCGCGGAGTTCTCATGGCGTGCACATGCACCTGCGGCATCGCTGCCAGGCTATAAGCCTGCAGGTTCAAATTCTTGAGCGCTTGCTGCAATTGTTCCGCACTTACTTTCTGCAGTAAGAACGATCCCGCATGGAAGCTCTTTCCATCCGCAGTGAACGCAGCATCGGCAGCGGACATGTCCGCATCCTTCAGTGCAAAACGCAAAGTGATGAGAGAGGACTGCCCCGAATTGTCGATGACATACACAGGGCCGGAACCTTCCACCGTGCCTGCATCGGCGATCGGCTGGTCGAGCCGCTGCATGTCGGCTTTGAGAATGCTTGGGTCTGTCACGCGCACAACTTTGACGTTGAACAAGTCTCCGAAGGTCCAGGCAGTGTCATCGTACGGATGTTTCTGTGGATCGTCCGGAGACCAATACTGCCGGTCGAGCAAGGTGTCAGCGATCCGGGAATACGGCTGATCCATACGAATGACATAGCTCCCGGTGGGAAAGGTGCGAGACGTGGTCTGAGATGCATCCGTTGGGGATGCATCCTTATCATCCTTGCCTTGGGCGCCGGCATCTTTCCGGGATGTTGCCTTCGCAACTGCTACCGTCACGGTCAACGGAGCTGTCGTCTTGCTGATCTCCACATGCTGCAGTTCGAGAATGTGTAAGAGCCGCGCCTGCCGATCGGCTTCGAGTGCATTTGCCGGCAGCACATAGGCCGCGGGGCCTGCATTCTCAGGTTTTTCAATCGACCGCTTACTTTTCAGATAGTAGTTATGCAAAAACAACTTATTGTTCTGGGCAAAGTAACTCAATGTCGATAGAAGCGCCGTTTCTTCGTAGTTATTGTTATCGCGCTGTGACCATAACACCTTCGGCAGTGGCGGATTGGGCCTGTACCAGGTGCGCGCATAGTCGTCGGGATCCAGAATACGCTCCTCTGTATCGGCCCCATCGTTGCCAAAGGTTTCATAGAGCCGGCTGATGCCGTTATGCATCGTAGCCATAAACATCAGATATCCCGGGCTCCAGGTATCAAATTCCCCATGCGTAAAAACACCGGGCATGCCGAATTTCGTCATCTGTCCGACGTTGTTCCAGCCCAGCATGGCCCATTCCGTGCTTAGCATGGGGTCAACCCATGCGTTGTAGGGTCCATCTCCCACCGTATTGTCGTAGAGGAATGGCACGGACTCATGCAGATCGTGCAATACCTGCGCATGCCAGCCTAGATAGGTATTCAAAACATTGCGGCTCAGGTCGAGCGTCAAGGCCATGGCGTCGCGATTGTTGTCGTGGGCAACATAGTGTCCCCAATACATCAATTGCGGCCAGTTTTCTCCGGGATGCGCCAGGTGCCATTTATAGATATCGACCATGCGGTCGCGGCCATCGACTTCCACAACCGGCGTGATAAGCGTAATGACGTGGGAACGAATGTTTTGAATATACGGAGCATCATCGACGGCTAATCGATACGCCAGTTCCATCAGGGCGGTCGGTGCTCCTGTCTCCGTTGAGTGGATGGTTCCGGTGATGTAATAGACCGGCGTCGACTCAGCAACCAGCTTGTCCGCAGTCGCATCGTTCATGCCAATCGTCCGCGGATCGGCCAGCTGGGCCAGGCGCGCATCGTTCGCTTTCAGGTTGGCCAGAAGAGATTCGTCGGCGATGGCAACGGCAATCATCTCTCGACCTTCTTCGGTATGGCCAATCGTAAATACTTTGACACGTGGGCTGGCAGCGGCCAGCATGCGGAAATATTTGTAGACGTCCTCGGCATAGGGCAGCATATCGGGTGCGCCGGAGACATCTCCCAGCACCTTGGCCGGAGTAGGCACGGTATTCGATGCCGGCAGATAGTCCGTCAATGGAGAATTAAAGTAAGGCTCGGTCGTATATTTCGCGATGTGCGCCGTGTACGTCGCATCCACGGGCTGTTTTGCATCGCGCGCCCAGGCATTTTGCGCATGCGCCGGAGATCCGCTCAACAGTAAGGAACAGGCAACGATTCCACAGAGGAAAAGCAGCGCTTTTACGCGCAAACGATAGACGTCGTGCCTCATTCCAATCGACCCCCAAAAGATGTTGTTAAGTTTTCGGATATTCGCTGGCTGTTGTTGCCGGGAAGATTTGATTCTGGTTGATAAGAATATCAGAAGAAATTTTCTGGCTTCCGGAGATACGGATGGCTTGAGGCGAGCCGACCCGACCGAAACGGCTGCACGGAAAAACCGCAACCTTGCGTGCACCCGAAATCATTTATGATGGCTGCGTTTGCCAACCTGCGAAGCTGTATTCATATTGCCTGCAGAAACGCTAAAGACTCTGGAGAATATTCCATGCGGATGGAAGATGTTGCACGAAGAGAATTTCTGAAACTTGCTGGATTTGGCATTGCAGGATCTGCGGTAGGAACATCACCGCAACATGGGGTCGCTACCGCAATGGCGGGCAGTTTCAATGTCCGATCGTACGGGGCAACCGGCGATGGCGCAACGCTGGACACCGCATCGGTGAACAAAGCCATCGAGACCGCAGCAACCGCTGGAGGTGGAACCGTATATTTTCCAGCTGGAAACTATCTTTGCTACTCCATTCATCTCAAAAGCCACGTCACGCTCTATCTGGATCAGGGAGCGACCATCCTCGCGGCGGACTCACCGGAGGAAGGCAGTAGCAGCATCGGCGATCGATATGATCTTGCCGAATCCAATGCGCCGTGGGAAAGCTATCAGGACTATGGGCACAACCACTGGCATAACAGCCTTCTCTGGGGCGAGGGTCTGACCAACGTATCGATTCAAGGATCGGGACTGATCTGGGGGCGCGGACTCAGCAAAGGCTGGGGGCCCGGGCCAAAAGCGGAAGGCCCCGGCGTCGGCAACAAGTCCATCGCGCTCAAGAACTGCCGCAATGTTTTGCTGCGCGACTTTTCGATTTTGAAAGGCGGCCACTTTGGCATCCTCGCCACGGGCGTGGATAACCTGACCATCGACAACCTGATCATCGACACCGATCGCGACGGCATGGACATTGACTGTTGCCGCAACGTACGCGTTTCCAATTGCACGGTGAACTCGCCCTGGGACGATGGCATTTGTCCGAAAAGTTCGTATGCACTGGGCTATGCTCGCGCAACCGAGATGGTCACCATAACCAATTGCTTTGTAACTGGGACCTACCAGTTGGGAACTTTGCTGGATGGAAGCTTTAAGAAATTCGGTCCGGACGATCACGCTTACCGCACCGGGCGCATCAAGCTGGGAACCGAGTCGAATGGCGGCTTCAAGAACATCACGATCTCCAATTGCGTCTTTGAAGGCTGTCAGGGCCTGGCTCTGGAAACAGAGGATGGCGCCTTGCTGGAAGATGTCAGCATTACCAACATCACCATGCGAGACATTTCGAGCGCACCCATATTTTTTCGGCTCGGCAGCAGAATGCGTGGGCCAAAAGGAGTGCCGGTTGGGCAGCTACGACGAATCATTCTGAATAATATTGTCTGCTCCAATGCATATTCCAAATTCGGCTCGATTCTCAGCGGCATTCCCGGACACTGCATTGAAGACGTTCAGATGAGTAACATCTACATTCAGCACCAGGGCGGAGGAACTGTCGAACAAGCGGCCATCCAGCCGCCGGAACTGGAAAGCGGCTACCCGGACCCAAAGATGTTTGGCCCCATCCCGGCGCAGGGATTCTACCTGCGACACATACGCAACCTCGACATGAGTCACATTGAAATTGCAGCGATGCAGCCCGACCATCGCCCTGCATTTGTGCTCGACGACGTACAAGGAGCCGACTTTCTTCGCATTCGCACCCAACAGCTACCGGGCAGTCCAGTGTTTGATTTGCATAACGTCAAAGATGTTCATGTCGATCTAAGTCGAGGCGTGACGGATACGAACATCGACGAAGCCAGCCACAGAACCTTATGAACCAAGGCGATATTGTCCTCCTTCGTATTGCGGTATCGCTTCTATCCGCCACCGGATATGGCGCCGGTTCCCGGCATGCTAAATAACTGTTGTAGGGCCTATTGCTGGGATGCTAGTCTACGCGCCAGTAAACGTCGCAGTCCGACGGTTGTAGAAAAGCTGGCATACGGTTGTAAGGAGAATCGATATGAAATTACTCAAATCCAGGTTTATGGCTATCGCCATCTTAGCCGCACTGGTGATGGCAGCCCCAATCGTCGCATCTGCAAGCAGCCAGGCAGATCAGAGCTCCACAACAGCCACCACAACCAAAACCAAGAAGAAGTCAAAAAAAGCAAAAGCCGACGCCGATAGCACGACAGCCTCCACCACAAAGAAGGCCAAGACCGAAAAGGCCTCTTCCGAAGCCAAGACCGAATCCACGGCAAAGAAGAGTAAGGCAAAAACAGAAAAGGCCGCTGCCGATACTACGACAGCCGCAAAGACCACAAAACGGTCTTCAAAGAAAGCTGCAAAAGAAACTGCCGCCAGCACTACCAGCAGTCCTTCTACTACAAGCACGCCAGTAGCGAAACCGTCGGCAGCGACCGAGTCAGCGTCGACAAGTAAGCCAACAAGTTCCCGCGCTGAGACGGCAAAAAGCAGGCCTGCCGAGGCGGCTTCCACCACCGCGCAAAAACCGCCTGCACCTGGAATGGTCTGGGTGAATACGTCGAGCGGCATCTACCATACCAGTGGGAAATATTACGGAAATACAAAGCAGGGCAAGTGGATGACAGAGGCCGACGCAACGAAAGCCGGTTATAAAAAAGCGGCCAGAGAGTAATTTCTGCGTAGCTTTCTATTTCGGCCGATGGGCTGAATTCGGCGGATGGGCTGAACCTCATCCGCCGTTTTATTTTTGCGGAAGTTTTCCTGCGGACATACGGCTTCGACGGATCGTTGAAGGCGCTGACTCACTGCCGAACCTGCTGTGGTAGCATCGCGATCATACCCCCCTACGAACTGTTTTACGTTCCAACAATATGATCCTGAATCGGCGCCGCTTTTTTTCCGTCTGCTCCCGTCTTGGTTTCGCTTCCACTCTTTTACCCGGCGTGTTGTACACCCTGGCTGCACAGGCGCAGGACCAGGCAGATGGCAATGCACTGCCAGCCATTACCCCGGAGATGATCGAGCAAGCCGCGGCACTGGCCGATGTGCCGATTGCTCCCGCCCAGATCACGATGATGCTGGAAGGTCTGAACCACCAGCGCACCGGATACACGGCGATTCGCCGACTGCATTTGGCCAACCATGTACCACCGGCCTATGTTTTTGATCCTTTGCCGCCGGGCGCAGTTGTCCACACACAACGGGAGCCTGCCATTCTGAGCGCACCTCCTGTGATTGCCACCAAAGCACCGCGGAACCTGGAAGATCTGGCCTTCGCTACGATTCCTGTGCTGGCGGAATATGTGCGCACCAAAAAAATTTCTTCTCTTGCGTTGACGGAGATGTACCTGGAACGGCTGAAGCGCTACGACTCGAAGTTACATTTCGTCATCACGTTAACGGAAGCGCGCGCGCTGGCCAAGGCAAAGGAAGCCGATGCGGAGATTGCCGCTGGCCGCTACCGTGGGCCGCTGCACGGTCTGCCCTGGGGAGCCAAGGATTTGCTGGCTGTGAAGGGCTATCCCACAACGTGGGGCGCTGGCGGTTTTGAACATCAAAATTTTCCGGAAGATGCCACAGTGGTGCAGCGACTGGATGCCGCAGGTGCCGTGCTGGTGGCGAAAACGACGCTGGGCGCACTGGCCAGCGGCGATAAATGGTTCGGCGGCCGCACGCGCAATCCGTGGAATCCGGCGCAGGGATCGAGCGGATCGTCGGCTGGTTCAGCTTCCGCCACGGCGGCCGGTTGCGTGGCCTTTGCCATTGGCTCGGAGACACTCGGTTCCATCTCTTCGCCATCGACACGCTGCGGCGACACCGGCCTGCGGCCCAGCTTCGGGCTGATACCACGCACGGGAGCGATGGCGCTGTCGTGGACCATGGACAAGCTGGGTCCCATCTGCCGCGCGGTAGAAGATTGTGCGATTGTGCTGGGTGCGATTTATGGACCAGATGGAAAAGACCTGGCCACGCGGGATGCCGCTTTCAACTGGAATGCAAATTTCGATTGGCGCAGTTTGCGTGTCGGCTATTTGAAGACATCGTTCGATCTGCCTCCGATGGTCGATCCAACCATTCCTTCGGGACTCAATGACGAACAGCGCACTAAATATGAACAACATATTTTCGATCAGCAGGCATCGCGTGCGCGCACTCTTTATGATCGCCGTTATGACAATGCCGCGCTGGACAAGCTGCGCAGCATGGGAGTGAACCTGATTGCCGTAGCGCTGCCGCAATTGCCCTACGGCGCAGTTTCGAACCTGTTGACGGCGGAGGCTGCTGCTGCCTTCGATGACCTCACGCTCACCGGACGTGACAAGCTGCTGACACAGCAGGGACCGGAAGACTGGCCAAATCTTTTTCGCATTGCGCGTTTTTATCCGGCGGTGGAATATATTCAGGCCAACCGTGTGCGCTCGTTGGCGATTCAATCTATGGCGCAGCTATTTGAGGCTGTGGATGTGATCGTGACAGCGACAGACAATGAACAACTGGTGACAACCAATCTGACCGGAAATCCCGCCATCATTGTGCCGAATGGTATTCGCGGCAAGGATGCGCCCGCGCCGCCCGCAGTCGACACCGGCGATGAAGACAACATCGGTGGCCCGGGCACCCCCGTCAGCATTACGTTTATCGGCAACGTGTACCAGGACGCAAAGCTGGCCGCATTCGCGCGCGCCTATCAGGAAGCGACGGGCTTTCAGAAACTGCATCCGAAGCTGTAAGCCGGATCGGCATGGATGGTACGATGCGGGCATGCCGCTGATTGAAATCGAAGGCCTGACAAAGAGTTACGACGTCACCGGGAAACGTCAGCGCAGCGTGGTTGTCGATCACGTTTCCTTCCACATTGAGCGTGGAGAAACGCTCGGCCTGATCGGAGAATCCGGTTCCGGAAAAAGCACCATCGCACGGCTGCTGTTGCGGTTGATAGAACCGGACTCCGGGACCATTCGCTTCGATGGCACCGACCTGCTGGCTGCCACGGATCGGAAGATGCGCCAACTGCGGCGACGCATGCAGATCGTTTTCCAGGACCCCTATGCTGCGTTGAATCCGCGCATGCGCGTGGAACAGATTATTGGAGAACCGTTGATCATTCATAGCGCAGAGGAAAGCACGCTGCGCTCGACTGCGGCTCGCAAAGAACGCATTCGCGCCATGTTGCACGCCGTCGGCATGGACTCGTCGGCACTCGTGCGCTATCCGCATGAATTTTCCGGCGGTCAACGCCAGCGCATCAACATTGCACGCGCGCTGATTCTGCACCCGGAGCTTGTCGTGCTGGATGAACCGGTCTCAGCCCTCGACGTCAGTGTGGCGGCACAGATCATCACGCTGCTGCAGCAGTTGCAGCGGGAGTTTCATCTGACGTATCTCTTCATCACGCACTCCATGCCGCTGGTGCGTTATCTGGCAGACCAGATTGTCGTGCTGCAACGCGGGCGCGTGGTAGAGCACGGCGGCTGGCAGAGAATCTGCGAACATCCGACATCGCCGTACACACAGGCGCTGTTGTCCGCCATACCGGAGTTGCCGTATGCCAATCACGGCGATGCAAGCTCTGCCGCTCGGTAATATCCCCCGTAAAGCTGCGATGTTTCTGCAAGCATGCGAGCTGTCGATGACTCGCCCGCTACAATCGAAATAATGCATTTTTCGGTTGTGCGTTCCCTTTGGCTGACCGCAGCAGCGTTTGTAGCGGGCGCGATCAATGCGATCGCCGGCGGAGGCTCTCTGCTGTCGTTTCCAGCGTTGCTGCATGTTGGCGTACTGCCCGTGCAGGCCAACGCCACGAACACGGTCGCGTTGCTGCCGGGGCAATTCACCTCTGCCGCAGCGTACCGCAGGGAGCTGCGTCATCACCATTCCATGCTGCTGCCGTTACTGCTGGCCGCTTTTGCCGGTGGCCTGATCGGTGCGCGGCTGCTGATTGCGACGCCGCAAGGGCAATTCCTTCGACTTGTGCCGTGGCTGCTGCTGCTGGCCACAGTGTTGTTTTCCGTTGGGCCGCCACTGCAAAAAAGATTTCTTCAAACAGCGCAGGTCCATCCACAACCCCATGGCCTGCGACCGATGGCGCGCATCCTTCTGCCGTTTGGTGTGTTTTTGGTCTGCCTTTATATCGGCTACTTTGGAGCAGGCGCTGGACTGTTAATCATGGGCACGTTGAGCTTTGCCGGGGTGGAAAGCGTGCATGAGATCAACGCGCTGAAGTCGGTGATTACCAGTGTGTCGAACAGTGTTGCCGCCATCACGTTTGTGATTTTTGGCGCGGTGCTGTGGCGCTACGGCCTGACCATGATGCTCGCAGCCAGCATCGGCGGCTATCTAAGTGCGCATACAGCACGCAAGAGGCAGCCAAAAAGGTTGCGCATATTTATCATCCTGATGGGCTGTACGGTCACAACCTATTTCTTCTGGAAGATTTATTGATGTTGCCGTTACGCATGGCAATGTTGGGGCATAGGAAGAAAACAGTAAAAGGTGTAGAAACGAAGTATGAGCCACGAAGGAATCCGTTTCGTAAGCGAAGAGACGGCCCGCAAGGAAAATGCGAATTCCAAAGAGTTGCCGCGTGAGGCAACCGTGCCGCTCCATGTGCGTGTCCATAAGACCGAAGGCACAGGCGTCGAGATCGACTGGAAGGACGGCCATCACAGCCAATGGAGTTTTGCGTGGCTGCGCGATGCCTGCCCTTGCGCCACCTGCAACGAAGAACGGGAGAATGAAGATCGCCAGCCGGGACAGCCCAGGCCGAAGCCGGCAAATCTGCTGCCCATGTACAAAGCTCCTGTGCAGCCGGACAAGATAAATCCAGTAGGCCGGTATGCCATCAGCTTTGACTGGAATGACGGCCACCACAGCGGCATTTTTTCCTGGGATTATCTGCGCCGCGTCTGCCAGTGCGACGAGTGTGTCCCGAGCAAAAGCTGAATCGAAAGACGCTATCCACGATGTCAGACGATGGATGTCGATCTGTTACTGTCGATCCTGATCGCGAATTCCGCGCACTTCAGTGCGGCGATACTTCGCCCCACGCGGATTGAATCGCCTGCATCGTTGCATCGATAGTTTTCGCCTGTATGGCATGCTGACGGTTCTGCGGTTTTAGAAATCCATCTTTTACAGCCCGGTCCAGCATTGCCAGCAGCGGGTCGTAATAGCCCGCAGGGTTCAGCAGCACAATTGGCTTGGCGTGCAGACCAAGCTGTGCCCATCCCAGCACCTCGCATAGTTCATCGAGCGTACCGTAGCCACCGGGCAGCGCGATAAACGCATCGGCCAGCGCCGCCATTTGATGCTTGCGCTCGTGCATGGTTTCAACAACGTGCAATTCCGTCAGGCCGCGATGGGCAACTTCCCTGCCCATCAAATGTTTCGGAATGATGCCAACTGCATGACCACCGGCTGCCAACACGGCATCGGCAATGGCGCCCATTAGTCCAACGCGTGCACCGCCATAGACCAGTCCCACGCCTACCTGCGCCATCGCATGGCCCAATTCCACTGCTGCGGCACGATACTCCGGGCGATTGCCCTCGCTCGATCCGCAATAGACACAAATGTTTTTTCCGGACTGCATACCAACCTGAGAATACCGCGTTGGCGGAGCGGTACACTGGAGATTGATCTGCATCGCCAACCAACGCATGCCGGTAAGGAGTTCCCTCGTACGTGTCCCTCGCGCTTGACAAACTGAATCCGCAGCAGCGTGCCGCCGTCGAAACCGTCGATGGGCCGCTGCTGATCCTTGCCGGCGCGGGCTCCGGCAAAACGCGTGTCATCACGTATCGCATTGCCTATCTGATTCAGGAGCGCGGCGTCGCGCCGGATTCCATTCTTGCCGTCACGTTTACCAACAAGGCCTCGAAAGAGATGGCCGAGCGCGTGGAGCGCCTGCTGGAGCACGGCAGCCTGGCACGGCCCTTGCTGGCCACCTTTCACTCCTTCTGTGTTCGCATGCTGCGGCGCGATATTGAAGCGCTGCGCGTCAACGGACGCGGACGCACGCGCGATTTCGTTATCTACGACGAGAACGATCAGCAGTCGGTGGTGAAACAGGCGATGCGCCGAATGGGATTGGACGACAAGCAATTGACGCCGCGCACGGTGCTGTCGCGCATCTCCTGGGCAAAAAACCACATGCTGGACCCGCAGGAGATTTATCTGCAATCGGCGGACCCGAAGACCGAACGCATCGCGCACATCTACGAGCAATATTCCAAGGAACTGGAACGCGCGAATGCACTGGACTTCGACGATCTGCTGCTGGAAAGCGTGCGCCTGCTCAGTTCCAGCGCCGAAGTGCGCAAAAACTACAATCGCCGCTATCGCTACCTTCTGATCGATGAATACCAGGACACGAACCGTCCGCAGTATGAGTTGATGAAGCTGCTGGCCGGAGAAGAAAAAAATGTCTGCGTAGTCGGCGATGAGGACCAGAGTATCTACTCGTGGCGCGGTGCGGACATCCGCAACATTCTGGAATTCGAGAAGGATTTTCCCACAGCCAACATCATTCGACTGGAGCAGAACTATCGCTCCACGCAGGTGATTCTGGAAGCAGCTGCCGGCGTTGTTTCGAACAATCTGCAACGCAAAGGCAAAGCGCTGTGGACCACACGGCCCGGTGGCGCACAGGTCGGCTATTATGAAGCGCTCGACGGCGAAGGCGAGGCACTGTTTATCGCCGACTACATCCAGAAGTACATTCGCCAGACAGGTGACGAGGAGGAGCTGCCGCGCATCGCCGTTCTGTATCGCACGAATTCGCAATCGCGACTGGTGGAAGAGGCTCTTCGACGGTACGGCATTGCATATTCCATGGTAGGTGGATTTTCGTTTTACGACCGCGCCGAGATCAAAGACCTGCTGAGCTATTTGAAGCTGGTGCAGAATCCGAATGATTCGATTGCGCTGCAGCGGGTCATCAATACTCCGACGCGTGGCATCGGCAAAACGACGGTGGAGACGCTGGAACGATTGGCTCTGGAAACAGGAACGAGCACCTGGGATGCCATTGGACACGCGATTCGCGAGCGGCTGATACCGACGCGTACTTTGATGGCGCTCGACGGTTTCCGGCGCATGATCGAAGATGCACGGGCGCTGCTGGGCCCTGACTTTGCAGAGAAGCTGACCGCCGATATTGCCGCAGAAACGGCACCCGAAGATATTTCAAATGCCGTGTTGGACGCAGCCGCCAATCCGGATACAAATGCCGATACCAGCTTCGACACCAGCTTTGATTTCGGCAGCACGGATTTCCATCCCGACGCATTCGCGGCAACCGTGTCCGAGGATGCCGGAACGCAAGCGACCGCTTTCCATCCCGCGGAGGTTTCTCCATTCGCCGTGAAGCAGGCGGCAATGCGACGGGCGGGGGGGAATGCTTCAGAGGATGCAGCGATGCCTGCGGAGAAACCGGCCTTCCGCCAACCGGGAGATGCGGCGACACTGCCGGAGCTGATCAAGTTTTTGATCGACCGCAGCGGCTATATACGCGCGCTGGAAGAAGAGGCGACACCCGAGGCCACGTCCCGCATGGAGAATCTGCGCGAACTGGTGAATGCCGCGCAGGACGCGCAGGAACGCGGCGAAACGCTGACGGAATTTCTGGACCACGCGGCGCTGGTCAGCGATACCGATCAGTACAATCCGAATGCGCGCGTTACGCTGATGACACTGCATGCGGCCAAGGGGCTGGAGTTTCCACTGGTCTTTCTGGCTGGGATGGAAGAGGGACTGTTCCCGCACTCGCGCACGTTCAATGATGCCAATGGTCTGGAAGAAGAACGTCGCCTGTGTTACGTCGGCATGACGCGCGCCATGAATGCCCTGTTGCTGACGCGCGCCCGGTTCCGCCGCCGCTACGGCAATGAAACCCCGGAACACTCAACGCCGTCGCGCTTTCTGGCAGAGGTTCCGCAGCATTTGCTCGAGGACCTGACGACGAGCGTCTCCGGGATCAGCGGAGGCGCCTACGCCAGCCAGGCTCGTTACGGACGCAACCAGCGCGGCAATTTTGGCGCCGGCGACGGTGCGGATGCATTGGCGAACACTGCGCAGCACTGGAATTATGAGGATGAAGACCAGAGCGCAAGCTCGTCTGCCGCCTCCCGCAATCCAACACGCAAATTCGCCGGTCCGCAGGCGAACTCCATTGACAACATTGCGCAGTTTTTTGGTGCGCGCGGACAGAAGTTACCGCGACCCAAGCTGCCGGTCCCTGCCGCTACGGGCAGCACGGGATTCCGCAACGGCCAGCGGGTTCGTCATCCGAAATATGGCGAAGGAACCGTCTTCCATCGCGAAGGAGACGGAGAAGATGCAAAGATTACGGTACAATTTCAGAGGTTCGGCATAAAAAAGCTGGTCGAGAAATTCGCGCAGCTGGAGCGCGTGTAAAAGCTGTTTGCGCTTCGGCATGGACTAAGAATCTGGAAGGGTTATGGCAAATACAAAGAAGATTGAAGACAAAACAGAACGCAAGAAAGTAAAACGCGCGGCTCGTAAAAAAGCTGCCCCGAAGGCAAAACGTACGGTGCCACGCGGTTCCAACAAGCAGAAGATCAAGAAGGCAAGCAAGACCCTGGGTAAACGCTAAGGACTGGCTGCCGAGGTGTCGCACTGGCGCTTCGGCAGCATAGCGCCGCCACGAACCACATCTTTCGAGCGAATTGCACAGTAAATTGAACTTCAAGCGAATTGGACTTCAAGGGAATTGGATTTCCAGGAGCCAGCGTTCTGCCAAAGCAGATTTTCGCCACAAAATCGATCGATAAGCTGATCAGCGACTCAGAACGTCCTGAGCACGCGCTTAAGAAAACACTCGGGCCGGTCTCGCTGACGGCTCTGGGTATTGGCGCAGTCATTGGGTCCGGCATCTTCACCATCATTGGCACCGCCATCGCCGGGCAAAAATTTGACACTTCCTCCATCCTGAACACACCGGTACTGGATTATCTGATCCATCACACGGCGATGCTGGGCCGTCCGGGAGCTGGTCCCGCGCTGGCGGTCTCGCTGGTGCTGGTGGCCATCGTGTGCGCCTTTACCGGCCTCTGTTACGCAGAGCTGGCCTCGATGATTCCAATTGCCGGCAGCGCATATACCTACACCTATGCGACGATGGGCGAGTTGATTGCGTGGATCATCGGCTGGGACCTGATTCTGGAATACGCCTTCTCGAACATGGCCGTCAGCGTGGGCTTTGCCGCACACGTGGTCGATCTGATGGATTGGTTCGGTATCCATCCTGCACTGCGATGGATTTCTCCCGCCTATCTACCGGGCGGTCTGCAGGATCTGCAGGGCCACATGCTGTATGCGCCGGGCTGGCACTTCGGCTTCAACTTTCCTGCCTGCATCATCGTCATTCTGCTCACGGTCGTCCTGGTACGCGGCATTCGCGAATCGGCGGAGACAAACAACATTATGGTGCTGCTGAAGATTGCGGCCATCATCGTGTTCATCATTGTCGGTTCTCAATTCATCCATCCCTCGCACTGGCATCCCTTTTATCCCAATGGCTGGTCCGGTGTGCTGACCGGCGGCTCCATCATTTTCTTTACCTATATTGGATTCGATTCCATTTCAACCGCCGCGGAAGAATGCAAGAACCCGCAACGCGATGTGCCCATCGGCATTATCGCCACGCTGATTGTCTGCACCATTTTGTACATCGGCGTGGCGGTGGTGCTCACAGGAGTTGTGCACTGGCCGCTGTTGCGCGATGATGCCGCACCTGTGGTCAACTCACTGCACCGGCTGTATGCGCAGACGGGCAGCCCGCTGGTGCACTGGACCCATCTGATTGTGCTGTTTGGCGCGCTGCTGGGCATGATCTCCTCGATCCTGGTCTTCCAGATCGGACAGGCCCGCGTCTGGTTTGCCATGTCGCGCGACCGCCTGTTGCCATCGGTGTTCAGCCGTGTCCATCCCCGGTTCCGTACGCCGGCCTTTGCCACATGGGTCGCGGGCATCGTTGTTGGCGTGCCCGCAGGATTGCTGGATATTGGCACCTTCGCCGACCTGTCGAACATCGGCACGCTCTTTGCGTTTGTGCTGGTCTCGATCGGCGTGGTTGTCCTGCGTTATAAAGAACCTGAGCGAAAACGTGGATTCCGTTGCCCCGGAGGCCCGGTGATCCCGGCGTTGAGCATCTTCTTCTGCATCCTGCTGATGATGGGCCTGCCGGTGCTCACCTGGATTCGATTCTTCCTCTGGCTGGCGATCGGTCTGGTAATTTATTACTTCTACAGCCGTCATCGCAGCGAATTTTCCCCAAATTCCCGCTAAGGTTGGCGCATGCCAGCAAAGAAACAGGTCGATGTCGCAACATGGATTCGCAACTTGCCCAAGGCAGAGCTGCATCTGCACCTGGAAGGAACCATCGAGCCCGAAACCCTGGTAGCCCTGAGCCAGCGTCACGATGCCAGACCGCTGACCCTGGAAACGGCGCGAACCCTCTATCAATACACCGACTTTACGGGATTTCTGATGGCCTTCAAGGCCGTGACCGAGCGCCTGCAAACGCCGGAAGATTACGAGCTGGTCACCTACGCGATGCTGCGTGCACTGCATCAGCAAGGCGTCGTCCATGCCGAGGTGTACGTCTCCGTGGGGGTGGTATATTACTGGCGCAAGCTGGACTTTGAGCCGCTGTTCGCCGGCATGGAGCGGGGACGAGAGCGGGGCGAGCGCGAGTTCGGCATCTCCCTGCTCTGGATCTTCGATGCGGTGCGGCACTTTGGCCCGGAGGAAGCGGCGCGCGTCTTCCGCAAGGCTGCGGAGATGGACGACCTGCATCCTTCCATCGTTGGCATTGGCATTGGCGGCGATGAGCGGCGTACCGGGGCCGAGCCCTTTCGTCAGCTCTATCGTGAGGCGCGCGCCAACGGCCTGCGGCTCACGGCCCATGCCGGAGAAAGCGTCGGCGCGGAGAGCATCTGGTCGGCCATCAACATTGGCGCCGAGCGCCTGGGTCACGCCCTGAGCGCCCAGCACGACCCCGAACTGATGGATATTCTGGCGCAAAAACAGATTCCGCTGGAAATTTGCATTACCAGCAATGTCCGTACCGGCTGCTGCGCTACGATCGACGATCATCCTGTCCGCAGCTACTTTGACTATGGCATGATGGTCACGCTGAATTCAGACGATCCGGCCATGTTTGGCAGCAATCTGTATGACGAATACCTGCTGGCCCACCAGCACTTTGGCATGACACTGGAACACCTGCGCGAATTGGCCGGCAACTCCATCGAGGCCAGTTTTCTGCTTCCGGGGCGGAAGCTGGAGCTGTTGCGTCGCGTGGAGCAGTATGCAGAACCGTGCACACCTGCCGATCTGTAGAAATGTCGAAATCTGACGGCATTTCTCTCTGCACGGATTTTTATTTTCCTCTGGCGCAAAGATTCCCGGTCTGCGGTAAGATGAGCGCATGAAACGTCTCGGTATACTTGAATGTATGAGCAATAGCGAGGAACTGAGCAAAAACGTACCGGTGGAAATCGCTCCGGTGGAAGTGCCTACGCAAGCAGCTGCGGAAGTGCCCATGCAACCGCCTGCGGAAATTCACGCACAAGCGTTGGTCGCATGCGACGATTCCAGCACGTGGACGCGTACCCTTGGGTGGGTTTCCTTTGCCGCCGGAATGGTGACTCTGGGTTACTTTATCGGTCGTCAGTTGCGTGCGCGCTATAACTTTCGCCGTCGCACGCCGTATGATTTCTACTCGCACGCAGGCGATGAGCAGACCAATGGCAACGCAGAGTACGGCGTCGGTATATAGAGAAAGATTTTTTACGAAGATACAAAAAGGCCCGGAGCGAGAACCAAGTCGCTTCGGGCCTTTTTATTTTGTCACCAGCGAGGCTATGCTTTTCCCGCCAGTTGCCGCAGCACGTATTGCAGGATGCCGCCATGCTGGTAGTAGAGAATCTCCTGCGGCGTGTCGATGCGAACGACGGCTTGAAACTCTTTCTTCTTGCCATCGGCTCCCACTGCTTTCACGGTGATCTTCTTGCCGTTGGCGAACCTTGCATCCAGCATCGCGCGCAGTCCGGAGACCTCGAAGACCTCCTCCCCCGTCAGACCCAGCGATTCGGCATTCTGTCCCGCCTCAAACTGCAGCGGCAAAATGCCCATGCCGACAAGATTCGAGCGATGGATGCGCTCGAAGCTTTCGGCAATCACCGCGCTCACACCCAGCAGCTTCGGTCCCTTGGCCGCCCAGTCGCGCGAGGAGCCGGAACCGTACTCCTTACCCGCCAAAATGACCAGCGGCGTTTTGCGTTCCGCATAAACCACCGACGCATCGTAGATGCTCATCGGCTGGCTTTCGGGCAGCAGCCGCGTCACGCCACCTTCCGTTCCCGGAGCCAGTTTGTTGCGCAGCCGCACATTGGCAAACGTACCGCGCACCATGACTTCATGGTTGCCGCGCCGCGAACCGTAGCTGTTAAAGTCCGCAGGTTTCACCCCGTGATCCGTCAGATATTTCCCTGCCGGGCCGTTGTGTTTGATGGAACCCGCCGGAGAAATGTGATCTGTCGTCACGCTGTCGCCCAGCACGGCCAGCACGCGCGCTCCATGAATCTTTTCCACCGCCGCAGGCTTTGCAGCCATGCCATCGAAGTAGGGCGCCTTACGAATGTAGGTCGAATCGGGCTCCCACTGGTAGGTATCGCCTGTGGAAAATTTGAGGTTTTGCCAGTTCGTATCGCCGTCCGCAATGGTGGAGTATTCCTTGAGAAACATCCCAGAATTGATTGATTTTGCAAGAGTTGTCTGCACATCTTCCTGCGATGGCCAGATGTCGCGCAGATAGACCGGCTGGCCCTGCTTATCCTTGCCGAGCGGGTCTTTGTCGAAGTCGTGATCGATGCGTCCGGCCAGCGCATAGGCCACCACCAGCGGCGGCGACATCAGATAATTCGCGCGCACGTCGGAGTTGATGCGGCCCTCAAAGTTGCGATTGCCGCTGAGCACCGAGACGGCAACCAGCCCGTGATCTTCGATAGTCTTCGAGACATCCGCAGGCAATGGGCCCGAGTTGCCAATGCACGTGGTGCAGCCGTAGCCAACGATGTTGAAGCGTAGTTTATCGAGATAGGGCGTCAGTCCGGCCTTCTCGTAATAGTCGGCGACGACGCGCGAACCCGGCGCCAGCGACGTCTTCACCCACGGCGGGATGGCCAATCCCTTTTCCACTGCCTTCTTCGCCAGCAATCCCGCCGCCAGCATCACCGACGGATTGGAGGTGTTGGTGCAGCTGGTAATCGCCGCGATCACGACAGACCCATGGTCGAGATATTTGTCGACGGCGACGCCAAAGCGGTGCTGAATGGTGTCTGCCATGCCCGGCTCCGGCGCACCCATACCATGGCCGTTGCCATTTCCATTCATAGCAGGATGACCGCCCTCGTCATTCCAGCGCTCCACCTGACGGACCGCGCCCTTGTTGGCGTTCGGCCCCAGAAGACCGGGCAGATGTTTGTGAAAGCTGGCGGGAGTCTCGCTCAGACGCACGCGATCCTGCGGACGCTTCGGCCCGGCAACGCTCGGCTCTACGGTCGCCAGATCGAGCGACAGAGTTGCGGAGTATTCTGCCTCCGGCGCATTCGATGTGTGGAAGAGACCCTGCTCCTTGTAGTACGCCTCGACCAGAGCGATCTGCTCCTCGCTGCGACCGGTCAGGCGCAGATAGCGCAGCGTCTCCGCATCGACGGGGAAAATGCCGCAGGTCGCGCCATACTCCGGCGCCATGTTGCCAATGGTGGCGCGGTCGGCCAGCGGCAATGCGCTGAGACCTGCTCCGTAAAACTCGACAAACTTGCCCACCACGCCATGCTTGCGCAGCATCTCCGTCACGGTCAGCACCAGGTCCGTTGCGGTCGCGCCCTCGCGCAGTTTGCCCGTCAGTTTGAAGCCAACCACCTGCGGCACCAGCATGGAGACGGGCTGGCCCAGCATGGCCGCCTCGGCCTCAATGCCGCCGACACCCCAACCCAGCACGCCCAATCCGTTGATCATCGTGGTGTGCGAATCGGTACCGACCAGCGTGTCGGGATAGGCGCGCACGACGCCCTTGGCATCCGGCTGCGTCGTAAAAACCACGCGCGCCAGATATTCCAGATTCACCTGGTGGCAGATGCCCATGCCCGGCGGCACGGCAGAAAAATTGTCGAAGGCCGACTGACCCCACTTCAGAAACGCATAGCGCTCGCGGTTGCGCTGAAATTCCATCACCGTGTTCACGTCGTATGCGTTGGCCGTGCCGTATTCATCCACCTGCACGGAGTGGTCAATCACCAGCTCAGCAGGCTGCAGCGGGTTGATCTTTTCCGGATTGCCGCCCAGGGTGCGCATGGCATCGCGCATCGCGGCCAGATCGACAATGGCGGGCACGCCGGTAAAATCCTGCATCAGCACACGCGCAGGCATGTAGGCAATCTCGCGGGAGGGTTCAGCCTTCGCATCCCACTTGGCGAGAAATTCGATGTCGGCGGCCGTCACGCTTTTGCCGTCTTCATAGCGCAGCAGGTTCTCCAGCAGGATGCGCAGCGAGTACGGCAGGCGCTCCAGCTTGATTCCTTTTTTTGCCAGTGCATCGAGACGAAAGATTTCATAGGTGCGGTTGCCGCTCTTCAATTGTGCGCGGCTGTCAAAGCTGTTCATAACGTAGGCTCCTCATCATCGTTAGCGGGCAGGCAGAAAGTCGCTGCCCGATTGGTTCACGAGCGTCCCGTAAAAATTCCCCGTAGGCAATTCTAAAACCGGGTGGGATAGTTATGAGCGATAGAGGAGGTTTTCGCCGCGATCGGGCTTGCCGTGGCGCCAACGCTTGAGAACGATAACCTTGGGCAGGAAGAGCATAGCGATCCGACAGCATGCGTGCTGTCTGCTTCTATGGTAGCGCTAGAAGGGGAGGAAAGAAAAGTAAGCAATGGCGCACATCGGCATTTTTATGATCTTTGCCGGCGGATCAATTGGAATGCGGATTGTGGGGCGGCGCAGTTTCGTCTTTTCCCAGGACAAGCTGACGCAGCCAGCTCGGCCAGAAGCTGCCGATTCGAGGAAAAGTCTTTGCGAATCGACCCGCTGTTAGCAGATACGCGATCCCAACCACAATCGCGATCAGCACCAATCGCGCAACCATATACATATCGATCCCTCTTGCCTGCCAGCTTACGCTCAAAATAAGAAGAACAGCACCCAATGCGGCGCATCTGTGGCACCCGCACCAGCTAAAGACGATCCAGAGTTTGCCGATCGAACTCGCCGTCGAAATACTTTTTTAACGCATCGAGAAAGGCTTCGTTTTCCGCGGTTGCATAGGCGAACAGGGTCATGGAGGATTGGAACTTGAGATGGTCGGGATAGCCGAAAATCTGATCGATCGATTTTCCTTCAATCAACGTGACCAGCCGGGTACACTCCCGCAATCTGGGGCCGAGTAGTGAATGCTCTAAATACGCTTTTGCCTCCTCGCGGGAAGACAGGTCGAAATATCGCGCTGTTTCGCTGAGACCAAGACCCCTGATTTGCGGGAAGATGAACCACATCCAATGGCTTGTTTTTCTGCCGTGACGCAGTTCCGCGTATACCTGCTCCAGGACGGGATTCTGTGCATCCACAAACCGCTGCAAATTGTACGGGGCGTTCATGGCAAGACAGTTGGCTTCTATGCTGCTGCGTTCCGCGCCAGCGGCTTTACCTTGGTGCGTTTCTTTTGCGAAGCTTCCCAAAGATCGCGCTGCATCTGCAGGCGGAGCCAGAAGTCCGCATCCGTGTTGAATGCCTCCGAGATGCGCAGAGCCATGTCAGCGGAGATTCCAGCCCTGCCGTTCAAGACCCGTGAAAGTGTTGGCCGAGTCACTCCGAGGTGGCGCGCCACCTCGGTCACAGACCGGCCACCAAGGTAGTTGGCAAGAATCTTTCCGGGGTGAGCTGGATTGTGCATGCGCATGACAGAAACTTCCTTTCTTCAGTGATAATCCTGATAGTCGACGAGGACAGCATCTTCGCCCTCAAACGTAAATATGAGCCGCCAATTTCCATTGACACTGACGGCCCAATGTCCCCTGAGACCGGCAGTCAATGGATGCCATTGCCATCCGGGAATGTTCATTTGCTCCGGCTTGGCAGCGACGTTTAAGACAGCAAGCTGTTCGCTGAGCTTCGCGGCGTGCATCGGCTGAATACCTGCCTTCGATCCTGTGCGAAAGAATTTCTCGATGCCCTTATGCCGGAAACTCCGAACCATAGTTGACATAATTGTACGGCGTAACGCTACACCGCACACCATAAAAAATCGACGCCTCTGGCATTGATATAACCCTGTATATGCAATATTGTATATACAGATGCGATTTACCTGGGATGCGCCGAAGGATCGCAGCAACCGGCAGAAGCATGGCATTGGGTTCGATACGGCGGCGCGGGTCTTCCTCGATCCCTGGCACATTACCCGCCATGACCGAATAGTCGAAGGCGAAAAGCGTTGGCAGACGATCGGCATGGTAGACGGCGTTCTGCTCCTTCTGATCGCCTACGCTGTGGTGGACGAGGAAGAAGAGGTCCTTCGCATCATTTCAGCACGCAAGGTCACTCGACAGGAGCGAATGGAATATGAAGCGGCGAACAAAATCTAAACCAGTCGTCTACGAATTGAAGTCTGGGCAACCGCTGACCGCCCGCCAGAAGCGGGAGATTCAGGCACTGGCGACAATGCCCGAAGGCAAAATCGATACTTCGGACATTCCAGAGCTTCCGCCCGGAGCCTGGAAGAACGCAGTGCAGGGTAAGTGGTATCGCCCTGTGAAACACCCTGTATCCATCCGCCTGGATGCGGATGTGCTGGCCTGGCTGAAGGCGAAGGGCAACGGCTATCAGACGAAAGTGAACATCTTTCTAAGAGAAAAAATGCTGAAGGAAATCGGCAGGTAACACTTATCTTCAACCCATTGCTCAGAAAATCTGGCGCCATAACTGCTGACATATTGCGTGCTGTTTGACCCGAGCATCGATATAAACTTGAATCACTGCGTATTTTTATGATGTCGTAAGCGTTACGGCTCCCTCCCCAAGCGCCGGTTCTCAGTACACTTGTGGGCTTCCATGGAAACTCGGATTATCCTGATCGTCGGTTCGATTCTGCTCTGCTGCGGATGCATCGGGCTTTTGATTGTGCGTCTCAGCAATCCATTTTTTAAAGGACTGGGGTGGCTGGGAGGCGCTTTCGCAGCCGGTGGCGTTGGCGCCGGCATTCTCGTCTTCAACATCAGCGCTACATCCGGGGTCTCCGTGCTCATTGCCGACACGTTGATTCTTCTGGCGTATGTCTTTTTGCATCTCTGCATTCTGGAGCTGACCGAGAACAAGGTACGCCTGCCTAGGCTGGGAATCACTCTGCTCGTTGTCCAGGCCATTGCCTATCCGGTCTTTCGATCCTTCAACCAGGCCCGGGGACTTTGCGTCGTGACCCTGGGATGCCTGCTCGCGATCCAGGCATTGCAGAGCGCCGCGCAGTTGAGGAAGAGCGCCAAAGCAAAGGTACTGCCGCACATATGGTTCAGCACCCTGTTGCTGGTCGGCTTTGCATGCTTCAATGTGTTCCGTAGTGTCGCGGTCCTCAGCCTGGGAACACCGCAGGATCCTCTGGCGCCCAATCCGTTTGAGGCGCTTGCCGCGATCGTCTTTCTCAGCGTCGGGCTTGGCCTTGGCTTCGGCATGTTCTGGATGGCCAGTGCAGAGATCCGTCTGAAGCTGGAGGCACTGGCAAACACAGATTCGTTGACCGGTCTGTGCAATCGCCGCTCTTTCCTCACCTGGTGCGATCGCGAACTGTTGATCAGCACGCGAACCAAGAAACCTTTCTCTCTCATCCTGATTGACCTGGACAACTTCAAGCAGATCAATGACAGCTACGGCCACCATGCCGGAGACGCCGCGTTGTGTAGCGTGGTGGAAAAGCTTCGCCACGGCGTGCGCAACATCGATGTCCTCGGCAGGTGGGGTGGTGAGGAGTTCGTTGTCCTGCTACCCGGAGCAACTTCTGTGGCAGCATTGCGTGTAGCGCAGCGATTGCGCGGCAGCGTCGCATCGCTCCAGATCGTGAAACCTGCGGTGAAAGCAGCTGGGGATGGAGCCACCATCACCATCAGCCAGGGCGTGGCGACCTATCTTGGCGACGGAGACACGATCGACGATTTACTGCGTCGCTGCGATAGCGCGCTGTATCAGGCAAAAGCGGATGGACGCAATCGGGTGGTGCAGAAAAGCGTATAGGAGCGCTGCACAAATCAGTGCGTTCCGGGAGGCAGGATGGCTGCAACTATGACCATACCGTCGTGTCAGGCAAATAAAGTGACGTTGCAGGGACCGTTCTTTTCGCACAGACACAGAAGAGTTCCCAAAGCGAGACACTTAACGATAAGGTTCTTCATGTCAGCGAATTCGGTCGTGAAAGAATAATCATGATCATACCGGGGATAGAAGTGGCATCCGATCGCGTTCCCAATGGAACCAAGAACCGGAGCCGCTGGACAATGGGTGTCTCGGCTGCAGTTTTCGCCTCTACGATCCTGCCGCTGCTCCTGTTTCTCAGGCGATTTCCGCGACTCGCTCCTGTGGCCGTCGATTCGGCTGACGCCTTTTACTACCTGACCGTTGCACGAAACTCGCTCCATACCACCTTCTATTCCTTCGATGGAACATACCCCACAAATGGATTTCATCCCGTCTGGCAATTCCTGCTCTACACCGCCATGCGCTGGAACGTTCTCAAGCCAGCCGACCCCGATGTCACACTGCATCGACTGTTCATCGGAAACGCACTTCTCCTCAGCGTTGGGTTTGCTTTGCTGGCTGTCTTTTGTACACGCCATCTGCGCAGACAATGGCTCGCCTTTCCAGCAGTCTGCCCCGGGTTCCTGTGGTTCGCCGTTGCGTTAATCGCACCCGCATACCTGTCCAATTGGTCCTATCTCAACGGCATGGAGACCTCCGTCGAGCTCATTTGTCTGGGCTTGACGTTGCTTACCTTCACAACAGACGGCAGCTCTAACTTTCGCCTACAGCTCTCCATGTTCTTCTTCGGATTGACTGTGCTCTGCCGTCTTGATGATGTGTTCTTTTTGTTGCCCATACTGTTTCTGGTCTGGACATCCCGCCACGGACGTCCGATGCGCCGAACGATCCTTGCTGCCGCCTTGCCGCTAACGATGATCGCGGCGTATCTCGTCTACAACCGTATCTCCGTCGGTGTGTTTATGCCGACCAGCGGCGCCAGCAAAGCGGCCTTGTCCATTGGGTTGAATGTGCTCTTTGTCCTACAGATGATCCTTCCCGTTCAATGGAACGTTTCTCCTGCAATGAACTGGTTTCCTGAAACATTCATGAGGGTGTTTCAAATGATTGTTCCGGCAATCATTTGTAGTGTTTTCCTCTTTCGCCGTGGATGGCGCCGATTCGATCTCATCGGGGCGCTGTGTCTCGGCGTTTTGTTGAAGAGTCTCTATAACTTCGTAAATGTAGGGCTCTACGAACAGGGGTCCTGGTATTTCGGAGCTTCCATCTTCGTAGCCAACCTCGTGATTGCTCTCTGGCTAGACCGCACTGCACACTCAGTACAACCTGTCGACGCGAAAGATGTGGGTCCAAACCCCTGGATTGCTGCTGTTGTCGGGACTATCTTCGTCGGCATCTGTTTCAATATCTATGTAAATCACATAATTGCTAGTGGCACCGGGCGGGAGGCGCTGAGCATTCTCGATCATAGAGAAACTCTGCGCGCGATGGTGCAGCATGAAGGTTCTGATCGCTTTATTGATATGGACGATGGCGTACTGGCGTACGCCACTGCAATGCCGGCTCTCTCCGGTCTGGGCCTGGTCCTCGATCCTGAGGCTGCTCAGGCACTGGCTCACGGACATTTCTTTGATATCGCTTTGCAGCGCCACTACTCGCTGATGATGGCAAGCGGATTGTCCCGAACAGTAATAGATTCGGTTTTGGCATCGAACAAGCATGGGTCTAAAAGCTCGATGGATTTAATCTCTGCTCATGAATTTGACCACTATGCTCTCACTCCAGTGGCATTCGATCCAACAAGCGGTGTGGAACTCTATCGCATCACACCGAAGCACTGAAACTTGAATTGCCAGATATTTGGAGCGAAAAGGATCGATGATTTACTGCGTCGCTGCGATAGCGCGCTGTATCAGGCAAAAGCGGATGGACGCAATCGTGTGGTGCAGGTGAACATGTAGGTGTTGCTGTATAAATCCTGCGGGGCAATCAGGCTCAGCGGGGCGACCAGTCTCAGCGGGCCGCCCGCGAAGGGGCAATCAGGCCTGAATGAAGGCGAGCAGGTCGGCATTGATCTGGTCCGCATGGATTTGGCACATTCCGTGAGGAAAGCCCGGATAGACCTTGAGCGTGGCGTTCTTGACGATCTTCGCGGACATGAGACCGGAGGCGCCGATGGGAACGATCTGGTCATCATCGCCGTGAAGAATCAGCGTGGGAATGTCGATCTTCTTGAGATCTTCGGTGAAGTCGGTCTCAGAAAATGCCTTGACGGTGTCGTATTCGCTCTTGTGCGATCCCAGCATGCCCTGAAGCCAGAAATTGTCTCGTACCCCCTCGGAAATCCTGGCGTTGGGCCGGTTGTAACCGTAAAAGGGTAGCGAGAGGTCCTTGTAGAACTGCGAACGGTCCGCGACCAGGCCAGCGCGTATCCCATCAAAAACAGAGAGCGGCAGACCGCCGGGATTCTTGTCCGTCTTTAACATCAGCGGCGGTACCGCGCCGATCAGCACGGCCTTGGCGACGCGCTTGGAACCATGCCGGCCCAGATAACGGGCAACCTCGCCGCCACCAGTAGAGTGCCCGACCATCACGGCATTCATAAGATCGAGCGTCTCAAACAGTTCCGCCAGGTCGTCGGCATACGTGTCCATATCATTGCCATCCCACGGCTGGCTGGAACGTCCGTTGCCGCGCCGGTCATGCGCAATAACGCGATAGCCCTTCTGTCCAAAAAAGAGCATTTGCGCGTCCCAGGCGTCTGCCGTCAGCGGCCAGCCATGGGAAAACACAATGGGTTGCCCTGTACCCCAATCCTTGAAATAGATCGTTGTATCGCCTTTAACTTTGATGGTGTTCATGTGGTGTTCCCCTTTCTTTTTTCTTTATAGGCCTTCCTTGTTGTTGCCCTGTAAAACATGGCAACAACAAGGCTCTCTGCGACTGCACCGGAGTTACAACATTTGCACAATCAACAATGCGTTGAGCGCGAGAATCACGGCAACGGTAAGCCAGCCGAGCCAGGCCGTCAAGCGGCGATTCACAAATTGCCGCATCAACTGGCTGCGGCCCGTAAGAATCAGCAGCGGGATGAGCGCGAAGGGCAGTGTAAAGCTGAGCAGCACCTGCGAGAAAAGGATGATCTTCAGCGGGCTGAGACCGACGGCAATCACCACCAGCGCTGGCACCAGCGTGATAAGGCGGCGCAGAAAGACGCTGAACTTGATGTTCAGAAAGCCTTCAAGAATCATCTGCCCGGCCATGGTGCCAACCGTAGACGACGACAACCCAGAACAAAGCAGCGCCACAGCGAAAACCATCGCGGAAAACGAACCGAGCAGCGGTCCCAAAGTGTGATGCGCCTCTTCCACGCTCTCTACCGGATGGCCCAGTTTTGCGAACGCGGCAGCGGCAACAATCAGCATGGCGGAGTTGATGAGCCACGCTCCGTTCATGGCGGCAAAAACATCGACCAGCTCAAACTGCAGCAGGCGAATGCGGTGATGGTGCGGATTGTGACTGGGATCGGCCTGTGCCTCCTGCTCCTCCCGCACGATACTTTCCCGCACACGCGGCTGCACCAGCCCGGAGTGGAGATAGACGACGTGAGGCATCACAGTCGCTCCCAGGATGGCGACGGCGACATAAATACTGTTGTGGTTCACCGTGGGAACCAGCGTGTAGAACGCCGCTGCCTTCCAATTGATATGCAACAGGAAAACTTCGAACGCGTAGCAGATGCCAATGACGAAAACGAAGCCCATGATAGCGATTTCCAGCATGCGGAAACCGTAGAGCTCCAACGCGAGAATGGCGAAGACGCAAATCGCGGCGATCACGGCGGCCGCCAGCAGAACACTGGTCTTGGACCATCCGGCATCCATCCAGCGCTGGCCAAAGAGCAGGTAAAAACCCAGTGCGGCCCCAAGAAACTCCGTCATATCGGTGGCCACGGCGGAAACTTCCGCAGCGATCCAAAGCCAGATGGTAGTGCTGCGGGAAAATTGATCGCGGCAACTCTGCGGCAGCGTGCGTCCGGTGGCGATGCCCAGCTTGGCGGAAAGATACTGGATGAGAATGGCCATCAGGTTCGACCACAACAGCACCCACAACAATTGATAACCGAACTCCGAGCCTCCCTGGATGTTCGCAACAAAATTTCCCGGGTCAATATACGCGATGCTGGCGACAAAGGCCGGTCCGAAGTAGCTCCATAACTGGCCGCTGCGCAGTTCCGGCAACCAGCGGAAGCGCGGAGGCTGATTTGAGACCCTCGGATTTGGAGGAGTGGTCGCCATAGGATGGGTAGTACGCACGAACCGAAATCCCAGTATAAGGTGTAGCGTGGCTGCTTCTTGTTTGAGAATCGTTCCTGACGCACGGGAGCATTTCGGCTGTTCAGTTTGACTTCCCTGCTGCCGTTTCCTAGCCTGATGTTTAGTCGTTCTATTTTTCGGAGTACGCCTCAACATGAAAGTTCTCATTATTGGCGGTGGTGGCCGTGAGCATGCCCTCGCCCGATCCATCCGCAAATCTCCAAGCGTCACCGAGGTTGTTTGTGCGCCCGGCAATGGCGGCATGGCTGCCCTGGCACGCTGTGTTCCCGTCAACCAGAAGGACCTCGCCGATCTGCTGCGCGTGGTTGTGGATGAGCAGCCTGGCCTGACTGTGGTTGGACCGGAGCTGCCGCTGAGCCTGGGACTGGTGGATGAGCTGCAACGCCGCAAGATGCGCGTGTTAGGCCCCACGAAACGCGCTGCGATGCTGGAAAGCAGCAAAGCCTTCGCCAAGGAATTCATGCAGCGCCATCACATTCCGACAGCACATTATGCTGTCTGCCATGCAGTGACAGAACTGCACGAGGCGCTCGCGCATTTTCAGACACCTATCGTCGTCAAGGCCGATGGACTGGCCGCCGGCAAAGGCGTCATCATCTGCAACAGTAAGGAGGAGGCGTACGAGACCGCCAGCCACATGTTCAGCGGCAAACTGCTGGGCAGCTCGGAAACGCGCGTGGTGCTGGAAGAATTTCTGGAAGGCGATGAGATGTCGTTCCTGGTGCTTGCCGATGGTGTGCATACGCTGCCGCTGGTTGCCGCGCAGGACCACAAACGCATTGGCGAAGGCGACACCGGCCTGAATACCGGCGGCATGGGAGCTTACTCCACAGATGGGTTGATCGACGCCAACATGCGCGACTGGTTGATCGCGCACGTGGCCCAGCCGGTGATCGACGACATGGCGGCAGAAGGCGCGCCGTTCACTGGCATTTTGTATTGCGGCATGATGATGACCGCACGCGGCCCCATGGTGCTGGAGTTCAATGCGCGCTTCGGCGACCCGGAGACGCAGGCCGTGTTGCCGCGGCTGAAAACCGATCTGGTCGAAGCGCTCGAAGCGGCGATCGACGGCAAGCTGGATCAGATGAAGCTGGCTTGGCACAAACAGCCCTCCGTCTGCGTCGTGGCGGCGTCGGAGGGCTATCCGGGAAACTATGCAAGCGGCAAAAAAATTACCGGGCTGGAAGAAGCGGCGGCGCTCGATGGAGTGGAGATATTCCACTCCGGTACGGCGTTGCTGGACAATCACCTTGTGACGGCTGGCGGCCGCGTACTTGCTGTAACCGCGCTGGCCGATACGCTCCGTCAGGCCTGTGACAGCGCCTATGCTGCACTGGGAAAAATTCACTTCGATGGCATGTATTACCGCCGAGACATCGCACATCGCGCACTCAAAAAGAAAGGTTAGACGAGCAATGGCACACACCGCTGTTACCTTGGAAGATTTACTTTCAGATTTTGAAGAAACCGCAACGCGCTGGCAGGAATTTTTTCAGGCAAATCCGGGCGCGGCAGCCGTACCCTGCGACATCGCCAGAAGCGCCAATATCGGCGCACTGGTGTGGCACATCTATGCCGCCGCCTATCGGCATGCGGAGCGATTGCTGGGCGAACCTGTCACCGACCTGGAAACGCAGACGCCCGTGAAAGACATTGCTGGCGCCTTTGCTCTGGAGGTAGACGCCGCCGCGAAGATACGGCAGTTTCTCGAAACCACGAACGACGCCGCCTTGAATGAAGCCCAGGAGTTCGCCAGTCGCACCGGCCTTACGGCCTCCATCAGCCGCCGCAAACTCTGCCTGCACATTTTTGTGCACGCCATCCGTCACTGGGCGCATATTGGAACTCTGGTGCGTCAGGGTGGCTACCCTGTCCCCTGGCCTCAGGACATTCTGTTCAGCAAAGCAATTCGCTAGAGCGTCCTACAGCACGGCGCATCCAACCTGCCTGAACGGCTACTGGTCCAGCTTCTTTGTGACCAGTTCGTTCAACAGCGCAGGGTTCGCCTGCCCTTTCGAGAGCCGCATCACCTGGCCGACGAAAAATGCGGCCACGGTTTTTTTGCCGCCGCGATATTGCTCCACCTGCTTGGGATTGGCGGCGATGATTTCGTCAATCATTTTTTCCAGCGCAGCGGAATCGCTGATCTGCTGCGGCTTCTCCCGCTCATAAACAACCGGGAAATCTTCGTTCAACTCGAAGCAGCGATCAAAAAGCTGCTTCAGCATCTTGCTGGATAGCGCGCCGCTCTCGGTCAGGTCGGCGGCCTGCGCGATGCCGCGCATGGAGATGGGCGACTGGGCCAGTTCCAAACCTGCCGCCTTCAGACGCCCGGCGATTTCTCCCTGCACCAGGTTTGCCACGCGCTTTGGACTCTTTGCCACTTTGGCCGCGGCTTCAAACTGGTCGGCCAATTCCCGCGAACTGGTCAGCACATGCGCATCCTGCTCGGTGATGTCATACTCGGCAACCATGCGCTTGCGCCGCGCTTCCGGCAGTTCCGGCATGTTGGCGCGAATTTCTTTCTGCCATGCTGCAGAAACAATCAGCGGCGGCAGGTCCGGCTCTGGGAAATAGCGATAGTCGTGCGCCTGCTCCTTGGAACGCATGGAGTAGGTCCGGCCTTCGCTCGAATTCCAGAGGCGCGTCTCCTGCACCACGCGGCCGCCACCTTCGATCACTTCAATCTGGCGCACAATCTCATACTCCAGCGCGGCTCGAATAAAGCGGAAGCTGTTGACGTTCTTCACCTCGGCCTTGGTGCCGAACTTCTCCGCACCCTTCAGCCTTACGCTGACGTTGGCGTCGCAGCGCAGCGAACCCTCTTCCATGTTGCAATCGCTCACGCCGGTGTAGAGCAGGATTTCCTTCAGCCGCGTCAGATATTCGTAGGCCTCATCGGGCGTGCGAATGTCCGGCTCGCTGACGATTTCACTGAGCGGCGTGCCGCAGCGGTTCAGATCAAGATAGGTCCGCTCCCGCGAGTCGGCAAAGCCGTCGTGCATGCTCTTGCCTGCGTCTTCCTCCAGATGCAGCCGCGTGATGCCGATGCGCTTGGTGCCGTTCGGCGTCGGAACATCGATCCAGCCATGCTCAGCCAGCGGCTTGTCGAACTGCGAAATCTGATAGCCCTTGGGCAGATCGGGATAAAAATAATTCTTGCGCGCAAAAATGGAGGTCTCGCGCACTTCGCAATTTATGGCCATGGCGGCCAGCGTGGCAAACTCCACGGCGCGGCGATTCAACACCGGCAACGCGCCGGGCAATCCCAGACATACCGGGCAGATATGCGTGTTGGGCGCAGCACCGAATTGCGCAGAGCAACCGCAGAAGGCCTTCGTCACGGTCTGCAACTGGACGTGAACCTCAAGGCCGATCACCGGCTCATACTTGGCGAGAATCTCTGGAGAAAGCTCTGTCGTCGATAGCATGTTCGATTTTGATTTTAGCAGCGGCGGGAAGGGTGGAGTATCGCGGGAGGTATCTATCGCCTGCGATAGATAATCTGCAGGTGTTCGGCCTCGAGCGCCTTCTGTGCCTGCAAACGGGCGTGGTTGGCCCACGGACCGACAGGGTCCAGCTGCGTATAACGAACCCAGTGGGACAACGCCCTGCGCGGCTCCGCTTGCCGCTCATAGGCAAGCGCCAGGTTGTAATGGGCATCGGCATAGTCCGGAACCAGGCGGATCGCCGTCTTGTAGGCATCGATCGCGTCGGGCAGACGCTGCAGTTCATCCAGCACATTCCCTAAATCAAAAAAGGCCAGCGCATACTTTGGATCGGATTCCGTAGCCCTGCGATACATCTCTTCAGCGCGTGTGTACTGACGCAGATTGTAATAAATGGTGCCCAGGTTGATGCACGCAGGCGCGTGATCCGGCTGCACTTCCAGAATGCGTCGATAAATTTCCATCACCTGCTTGTGGGCAGTGCGTTCGTCCTCACGGCGAACGGCCTCGACAAAGAGTTCGGTAACATAAGCATCGCGGCTGCGTTGGCTCACCCCCATGCGCGCCACACTCCGCAGCGGACGCTGCGCCTGGCTGTCAAAGTCGAACATCAACTGGCACGAGATAGGATCGACCACCATGCCGGCGTGGCGAAAGACCACCCGCGATCCCGTGGAATCGGCAGCCGACTCCAGCAAGGGTTCGGCCATTCCGGAGACACGCCGCATGGCTGCCACAGACTCATGAATGCTGGACGCACGAATATGCCGGGAAGAAAGGTCGCGCAGCGTACGCAAATGGGAAAGGTGCCGGAAACTGTAGGCTTCCAGATGGTCAACTAGTCCGGATCTCTCCCATCCGCTCAACTGACGAGCGGTGATGTGCAGGATTCGGAGAACGTCTTGACGGCTATATCGGGTCACAGTTCTGTGCGCAGAGCACCGTCTACTGCCGCTCATTATGCGGATTTTTTGCGGCCATCACAAGTTAAATAATGAGTTTTCTGAGGAAAACCCGTCCCAAACCATAAAAAACCCGGTAAAACCCGAAACAAAGTCGCCGATTCCATCGGCAGTTTCAATCGATGGAAACATAAATCTCTACCGTCTCCGGCCCCCAGTAAATGTCGAAATCGCAGCCGTAGTTACGCGGCATGCAAGACGACCACACCTGCTGCCACGCGGCCATCAACGTCTCCGGCTGCGGACCGCGGGCATCCACTACAGCGTAGGCGGCCGCAGGAATCGTAACCTTGTGCATGCCTTCCGGCACCTCCGCATCGGCTGGAACCTCATACCCCAGCAGCATGGTGTATTCCCCCGTATGATCGCTGTCATATTCGCTGTAGAGCGAGTAAACGGCATCACTGACGCGTTGCGGCAGTTGCTGTGCAATTTTTTCCACGCGAAAACGTCCCCAGAAGGCGCCAATCTGCTCTGGATGTGCGTTGGATGTGCGCCGCGCAATGCCGGCCAGTGTGAACGAAGGACGATAGGATTTCTGATATTGCATGCACCATACTTATCGTTACAGCACGGTAAATGTCCAGAAAAGATGTTGCGAAGATGACGATAAACATGGAGCCGACGATCGGACTTGAACCGATGACCTGCTGATTACGAATCAGCTGCTCTACCAACTGAGCTACGTCGGCAACCTTGTTTGATTGTAAAGGCGTGCCCGGCTCCGGTAAAGTGAGCGCATCCGGTAATGCGCTCCTTCGGGAACTTGTCCGAACCGCCGCGCGTATAGTGCTCCAATGCCAAAGAACGTACGAAGCAGGAAAGAAAAATCCGCGGCACTCCCCTACGTAGCGCTGATGATTGTTGCGTTTGTCCTGCTGACGATCTTTGTGCACAACACTTTTAACTTTTTCGACTACATGCAGCATGGTCGCGGGTGGTCGCGCACGCCCTTTCAGATGGATGACTCCGGACAGGTCGTCAAGTATGCGGAGCCGGAAGCCGCGATAGCCGGTGTCCACCCGGGGGATCGCATTCTTTCCCTGGATGGGCAGGATTACACCAGCCTTCAGCAGATGCAGAACGTGCTGGCGGCGACTGCACCCGGTTCTCCGCTTCATTTGCGCATTCAGCACCAGAACAACACCTTCGCCAATGTTTCCATTCCGCTGGTGGCATTGCAAAACCGATCCCCCAACGCAGCTGTATGGACATCCGTCGGCTTCCTGCGCGTCGTCTTTCCGCTTCTTTGTCTCGTGCTCGGATTCTGGGCCGTCCTGGCCAAGCCCAACGACAGAAACGCCTGGTTCCTTCTGGGCATTTTTGCTTTTTTCACCGTGCTCTTTGAGCCGTTTGGTTCGCAGCCGACCCATCTTGTCTGGGTGGAAGCCATTGCAATGTTTGGCCGCGCATTCCTGGCCCCGATCGCGTTTGCCTGCATCATGCTGTTCGGCCTGTACTTCCCGGAGCGTACCTTAACCGATCGCCGGGCGCCGTGGCTCAAGTGGATCATCCTGGTGCCTCTGGCCATTCTTCTTGTTCTTGACCTCATCCATATCTACCATCGGAATTTTGGCTTCCAGGGATTGCACTTCCTTTCCAGCTTGACGGATGCCGTCCACCTGACGGAATCGATCCTGATGGGCGCCTGCATTCCGGTTTTCTTTACGGGAATTATCTCCAACCTGCATACAGCCGAAACCGCCGACACCCGGCGGCGTCTGCGTGTGCTCCGGACTGGTTCTGCCATTGGACTGGGCGGCCTGCTGCTTCTCTTCGTCCTTTCTCTCATTCATGGAGGAATGATCGAGCAGGTTTTGCCCCTCTGGCTGGTTTTCATCATCCTTGCTATTCCGCTGCTGTTCCCGGTCACGCTGGCGTATGTAGTGGTCGTGCAGCGGGCCATGGACCTGAGCATCCTGGTGCGCCAGGGAACAAAATATGCCTTCGCGCGCGGCACCTTGTGGGTATTGCAATTCCTGCTGGTGGCCATCGTTACGTTTCGCATTGCGCGCCTGATGCATAAACCCCACGTGACGCAGGTGGACATCCTGCTCATCCTTGTGCTCGGATTGATGTTTCTGGCTTTGCGCTTTCGCGTGGCTGGATCCGTCTCCAACTGGCTGGACAAAAAATTCTTCCGCGAAGCGTATTCTGCGGAGCAAATTCTGAGTCAGCTCGCCGAGCAGGCGCGAGGATTTACGGAAACCAAACCGCTGCTCGACACCATTACCCACAGCATCGGAGAGACGCTGCACATCGATCGCATCGGCGTATTGCTGCGCGCCGGTAACACCTTCCGCCTGCAGCAGGCCATTGGGCTGGATACAACGGATCATCCCGTCATTCTGCAGGACAACTCCAGCACCATTCGCCATCTGCACCGCAGCAATGTTCCCGCCACGCTTTATGAAGACGAGCAGGACGGCTGGCTGCTGCTGGCCAATGAGGCCGAACGACGAACCCTGCGCCAGCTTTCCGCAGAGCTGTTGCTTCCGTTGCATGGCCGCAAGGAACTGGTCGGCATTATGGCGCTGGGACCGAAACGGAGTGAAGAACCTTACTCCAACACCGATCTGCAATTGCTGCAAACGGTGGCCATGCAGGCCGGGCTGGCCATCGAAAATGCGCAGTTGATGAACACTCTGGCCAGCGAGGCGGCGCGGCGCGAACGCATGAATCGCGAAATCGAGATTGCGCGCGAGGTGCAGGAGCGGCTGTTCCCGCAGTCGCTTCCGGAAATTTCCGGGGCCGTGTGCGCCGGGTTCTGTCGTCCGGCTCAGGGCGTGGGCGGCGACTACTACGACTTTCTGGTGCTCGACTCCGGCCGTATCGGTGTTGCCGTCGGCGATGTCTCCGGCAAAGGCATCTCTGCGGCACTGCTGATGGCTTCTTTGCGCGCCTCGCTGCGTGGCATCACGCTGTATGGCTCCTCCGATCTGGCGATTGTCATGCGAAACATCAACCGCCTGGTCTACGACTCTTCCGCCTCCAATCGCTATGCGACTTTCTTCTTTGGCGAATATGATCCGGAATCCCGCATTCTGACCTATGTCAACGCCGGACACAATGAACCGATTGTTGTGCGCCCTATTCCCAGTGCCGACAACGGTACAACGACAGCGCCATGCCGGGAGAATTGTGAAGTGCTACGCCTGGCAGATGGAGGCCCGGTGGTTGGCATGCTGCCGGAAACCAGCTATATCTGCGGCTCTCTCCGGCTGCATCCCGGCGATGTGCTGTTGGCCTACACCGACGGCATCAGCGAAGCGATGAATAAGGAAGACGAAGAGTGGGGCGAGGAGCGCATGATCGAAGCTGCCTGTGCCTGCCTGCCTCTCTCCGCCAGCCTCATTCTGGAACACATCTTCAATGCCGCCGATGCCTTTACCCAGGGCGCTGCACAACACGATGACATGACGCTGGCGGTTTTGAAGTTGTCCGACTAGATCCAATGCTTCCACGCAAGACCAAGCATCTGGTGCGTGCCTTCTGCCATGTGAGAGGAAAGTGTCAGCGGAGTTCATCGGTTGGCTGCGATTCCGCTTCACCGATGACAAGCAGAGGAAATCGCGAAAACCTGCGCCTCCGCCGACGGAACAACGCTGCGCTGCCTGGCGGCAATTACGCAGGAGATGCAAGCTGCCCCCAGGCCTGTTGCCAGGCCCACAGCCGGCGTCTCTGCTATCTATAGATGCCGACGTTACCGGAAATGCTGCCTTCGTACCGAATTCTCTTCGCAATGTGCGGCCCGGATTAGCTGCGACAGCCCACCGGGATGCATAATCTTCCAATTGAAGAAATGGGCCCTTTGTCTATGGAACCAAAATACTTTGCGTCCCCGGTAGCATTCCGCGCCTGGCTGAGAAGCACAATGCTACGGTTCAGGAATTGTCGTCCTGCTTCCGGCTAGGCCCAGCGCGTCCTCACCTCGATCAAACATCCTGCATATATTCTTTTGGAACCATCAAGCCGTCGATGCCTCTGCGCGCAAAGCGATTGGCTTCGGTGCCCGGTATTGCAGGCACGGCCATCGCGACCGAGTTTTTCATCACCTTATCGAAAGCCGTCTGAAATCGGCTCATTTCTTCCTGCGTTCCAACCGTGATGCGTACATACGTCGGCATGACCGGCCAGATGCGACCGATGTAAACATTTTGCGCGGCCATCGCTGTCTGAACCTCTTTGCCCGGGCGCTTGGTATTCAGCATGAAGCAGTTGCTCTCCGACGAAATGTACGAGTAACCATTCCGATCGAGCCACGCAAAAACAGAAGAGCGCACCTGCGCGTTGGCGAGCTTGCGCTGCGGCACCAGGTCCGGGTCCAGCAAGCTGGCCTTGGCCGCGGCGCATGCGGTCACCGGCATCGCATCCCATCCGCTGAAGGCCAGCACGCGAGTCATAATGTCGGGACGCGCCACGATACATCCGCAACGCAGGCCGGCCATCCCATAGGCCTTCGAGAATGTGCGCAGCACGATGATCTCCCGGCTCGCCTTCACCAGATCGAGCACCGTCGTCCCGTCGGAAAAATGGATGTACGCCTCGTCCACCATCACGACAGAGCCTCTGGGCTTGTTCGCGACCAGGTATTCGATGTCGGCATGGCTGGTCATCGTGCCGGTTGGATTATTTGGCGAGCAGACATAGAAGAGGCCTGCATCCGGTGCGGCCGCCAGCATGGCTTTCACATCGTGCGCATAGGTTTTGGTCAGGGGAACTTTGACAATGCGCGCCCCGGACGATTTGCTCGCATACATACCGGCCTCATATCCAGGATCGGCGGTGACATAACTTCGTGTAGGCGACGTATAAGCCAGAACGGCATAGTGCAGCGGCAGGCTGGAGCCGGGAAAGAACTTCACATACTCCGGTGGAACTCCCTGCTGCGTGGCCAGAATCTTCTCCACTTCATCCGCATTCCACAACGCGTAACGGCCGCCCAGGGGCACCACGTTCATAGCCGCCTGACGCGCCTTCAGCGATGGCCCCCGCGGGTTTTCATTGGCGTTGATCATGACAGCGCCGTGAGCCGGTTCCGTGTCCATGTCATCGCGCGCCAGGGCCGCTTCCGTCGATACGCCAAAGGCGGCGGCAATCGATGCCGCGGTGGATAGTTGCAGAAACGACCTGCGGGAAACACCGGAAAGAACGCCGTTACGCGCCATGCTTACACTCCTGATTCTGTGAAATCTTCTCTTGCACACCATAGTAACGTTGGCCCTGCGGGCTGCCGCAGGAATCTTTCTTTGCGACCTGCTTATCCACACTCTCCACATCCGTCCACGAAACTTGCACCACTCTTGCGCCTTGCCGTCGCCGCATCGTGCGCGTAGGGTCAAGTTTCAGTCAAAGAAATCCAGGTGCTGTCACGAAAACTTTGTACAGAAATCCGCTCGCCAAGCCGCCTCCCGGAGACTTCCACAGGCGTTTCCCTGTAAATCGGCCCGGAACGGGAGGGTTTACACTATAAATACAAGATGTTGTGGTTAATACTTGACACGCCCAACAGACAGCGGTAAGTTTCCCTCTGCAGGCCAATATTTTTCTGGCATTAACAAACTTCCACCCCCTGAAATATCCGGTGGAAGCAACTTGTTTTTTGACAGCTATTTACGGGCCGAGCGGTATTTTGTATCGGACATACCGGTTCTTGCACCGCAAATCTCCGCCGGAACGGCGGCGCGTAAGCAAGGCCAGACATCTAATTCCCAGGAGACCCCCCGATGGCCGAAACCACCCAGAAAAAATCTGCCGCAGCCAACGGCACTGCATCGAACGGCGCTGGAACCAGCGCCACCGTCACCCCGGCAAAGAAGGCCGCCGGTCTCGCCTTCTCGCGCTTTTTCAGCAAGTCCAGTGTCTCGCCTTATGACGAAGTTACCTGGGAGCGCCGCACCGCCAGCATTACCGATTCCAAAGGCAACAGCATTTTTGAGCAGAAAGACGTCGAGGTTCCCGCCGACTGGTCCATGACCGCGACCAATATCGTCGCCAGCAAGTATCTGCATGGACAAATGAACACGCCGGAACGCGAAACAGGCGTACGCCAGTTGATTGCGCGCGTGGCCGAGACCATCCGCGACTGGGGCATGCTGGGCGGCTATTTCGCGTCCGCCGAAGACGCGGCCATCTTCCATGATGAGTTGGCGCACCTGTTGGTAAATCAGAAGGTCGCCTTCAACTCCCCGGTCTGGTTCAACGTCGGCTGCGACCGGCTGGAGCCGAATTCCGACGCCCAGAACTGGCACTGGAATCCGCACACCTGCGCCGTGGAATTTTCTGTCACAGGCTATCGCAGTCCGCAGTGCTCGGCCTGCTTCATCAACTCTGTGCAGGACTCGCTGGATTCCATCCTGACCCTGGCCAAGACCGAAGGCATGCTGTTCAAATGGGGCTCCGGCACAGGCAGCAACCTGTCCGCCATTCGCGGATCGACGGAGAATCTCTCCGGCGGCGGCGTGGCCAGCGGCCCGCTCAGCTTCATGCGCGGCTTCGATGCCTTCGCCGGCGTCATCAAGTCCGGCGGCAAAACCCGGCGCGCGGCCAAGATGGTCATCCTGAACGTGGACCATCCGGACATCGTCGACTTTATTGAGTGCAAATCCAAGGAAGAAGCCAAGGCATGGACATTGATGCAGGCTGGCTATGACGGATCGGGCCCGGACTCGGAGGCCTTCACGTCGATCTTCTTCCAGAACGCCAATAACTCCGTGCGCGTGACCGATGAGTTCATGCGCGCCGTGGAGCGCGATGGCGAATTCACCACGCGCAAAGTAAAAGATGGCACGCCCTTCTATACCTATAAGGCGCGGGACCTGATGCACAAAATTGCCGAGGCAACATGGCAGTGCGGCGACCCCGGCATGCAATACGACACCACCATCAACAAGTGGCATACGTCCAAGAACACCGGCCGCATCAATGCGTCGAACCCCTGCTCGGAGTACATGTTTCTGGATGATTCGGCCTGCAACCTGGCCAGCTTCAATCTGATGAAATTTGTAACCCAGGCAGGCACATTTGACGTGGTCGCCTATCGGCATGCCGTGGATGTGATGATTACGGCGATGGATATCCTGATCGACAACTCCGGGTATCCGACCGAAGCGATTGGGAAAAATTCGCACGATTATCGCCCGCTCGGTTTGGGCTATGCCAATCTGGGTGCCCTTCTGATGGCCTTCGGTCTGCCGTATGATTCCGACGCCGGTCGCGACTTTGCTGCCTGCCTGACATCCATCATGTGCGGCGAAGCGTATCTGCAATCCGCACGCGTGGCAGAGCAGTGTGCGGCGCTGCCGTCGGCCACGCCGCTCACGCAATCCGTAACCCGCGAAGGCGGAGCGTGCCCCGGCTTCTACGTTAACCGCGAGCCATTTCTGGACGTTATCCGCATGCATCGCGCCGAGGTGAACAAGATCGGCAGCTCCCGCACCAGCGAGGAGCCGTTCAGCGTGCCGCAGCTCGACGCACTGATCGACGCCAGCCGCGACTGCTGGGACAAGGCGCTCGCGCACGGCGAAAAATTCGGCTATCGCAACTCACAGGTCACCGTGCTGGCGCCTACCGGAACCATCGGCTTCATGATGGATTGCGACACCACAGGCGTAGAGCCGGATCTTGCGCTCGTAAAGTACAAGAAGCTGGTCGGCGGCGGCATGATCAAGATCGTGAACAACACCGTGCCTGCGGCCCTCTTCAAGCTCGGCTACAACAACGATCAGGTCGATGCCATCGTCAGCTACATTGACGCGACCGGCACCATCGAAGGCGCGCCGGGCATCAAGCCGGAGCATCTGGCCGTCTTCGATTGCAGCTTTAAACCCGCCAAGGGCACGCGCACCATCCATTACATGGGCCATGTGCGCATGATGGCTGCCACGCAGCCGTTCCTGTCGGGTGCGATCTCAAAGACCGTCAACCTGCCCAACGATGCCACGGTGGACGACATCGCCGAAGCCTACATGGAATCCTGGCGGCAGGGCCTGAAGGCCGTGGCTGTGTACCGCGATGGGTCGAAGGGCGTGCAGCCGCTGAATGTGGGCGACGGCAAGGACGCGAAGGACCAGAAGAGTTCGCGCAACAACACGGCGCTGGATGCTGTGGCCGCGCAGACACTGGCTGCACTGGCACGCACACCGCTCGATACGGCGGCCTTTGAATCGATGTTGACGCAACTCGCAGCCAGCTCGGCAGCCACCGTTTCGGTTCCGGCAGTATCGGTCGAAACAGCGGCGCGCACCGCACTGCAGATGGCTTCGGCAACGTTCCAGACGCAGCAGGATCCCAGCGCACCGCCGCGCACCGTGCGCCATCGCCTGGCCGAGGAGCGTGCCTCGCTGACGCACAAGTTCTCCATCGCCGGGCATGAGGGTTACATCACCGTTGGGCTTTATCCCAACGGCCAGCCCGGGGAGATTTTTATCCGCATGGCCAAGGAAGGCTCCACGGTCAGCGGCTTGATGGACGCTTTCGCGACGGCGATTTCCCTTTCGCTGCAACACGGCGTGCCGCTCAAAGTGCTCTGCGAGAAGTTTGCGCATACACGCTTTGAACCCTCCGGATGGACCGGCAATGAGCAGATCGGCTTTGCCAAGTCCATCATGGATTACATCTTCCGCTGGCTGCAGCTGCGCTTCCTGTCCGGTCATCAATTGCCGTTGTTTGCCGGACTGGCCGGAGTGGGACAACCCGCTGCACCAACCCCGGCAACTGAAGCGGCTGCAACACCGCAAATGCCATCCCGCGGCATGGGCGCAACCTCTGCACCGCTCGCCGGAATTGCACCGGAGATTCGCGCCAGCGTTGCGGAGGCAGACGCAGGCACAAGCGGCGTGCATCTGGAAGATCGCGGCCTGTACCATGCTGCCGACGCCATGCGTGCCTATGTCGACATGGGCGACGCACCCAGCTGCCACACCTGCGGAGCCATTATGGTTCGTAACGGTAGCTGTTACAAATGCGTGGAATGCGGCAGCACCAGCGGCTGCAGTTAGTCTCACCTTCAGCGGCTTCGCCTGCATTGTGCGGAGCCGCTGAAAATACAAATCTTCATCAAAATTTGCCCGGTGTCGCCGACCCAGAACTGGCTGGCCGTACGTCGAACTTCGCGATTTCATCGTGCGACCGTGCGATGGTACATCTCCGTGAATGCCTGTGAAACCCGACACCCATCCCTTGCTCACCATCAAAATCCAGCATTCCGAATGGCCGGGGATGTGTCCTAATCTCCGTTTGCAGAAACCGCCCTGGATTGCAATGCCGAGATGCAGCTATTCAAAAATAGAACTTTTGGACTAGACTTAAGCTGCGTGAACGCAGGACCTTTGCAGTATCCCCAAAAGGGATCGGATCAAAAACGAATCTGGCGTCTCGTGTTCCCCATAGCGCTTTTGGCGTTATTGATAGGAACAACGCTTGGAGGGGTCTGGCATCATCATGCCAATTCCTCTTCTGCCGATACATGCCCGATCTGCCAACTGAGCCATCAGGCGATCGAACCGCCACGTGCGGGCATTTGTGTCAACACGCTCGTTCTTATCGGCACTCGACCGGAACCTCAGTACACCAGCTTCACTTCGAGTTCGGACATCCGGCACATTCCCCCGCGCGCGCCTCCCGCATAGCAAATCCATGTCTTCCGTGCATGCTTCGGCATGCCCATCTGTGTACGCCCTCCTTATAGAAGGCTGACTGCCCATGCGTTTCCAACGTTTGTGTTTTCTAATTTTGTTTGTTGCAGTGTTGTTTCCCGGGACTGCAGGGGCGCAATCCTCTCCTGCACAGCGCCCGTTGCCGTCCGCTCAGCACGCACAGGCGCTCGCCCAGAACCAACATGCCACGGTGATTCTTTCGCTCGACGACGCCATTCAGATGGCGATGCAGCACAATCACACCCTGCTGGCTGCCCGCACCACCATCCAGCAGAGCCAGGCAGAAGAAAAGACCGCCAATCTACGTCCCAACCCAGTGGTCATGGGTGACGCGCAGTTTTTGCCGATCTTCCAGCCCAGTCAGTTCAGCGCCGATTACATCGACAACACGGCACAGTTCGACCTTGGCCTGAGCTATCTGTTTGAGCGGGGCAAGAAACGGCAACACCGTCTGCAGGCGGCCAGAGACGTGACGGCAGTAACGCGGTCGCTGGTCGCCGACAATGAGCGCAGCCTTACCTTCGGTGTTGCTACGCAATTCATCAACGTGGAGCTGGCGGAATCGACCCTTGCGCTGGCGATGCAGGATCAGAAGAGCTTTCAGAACACCGTAGACATTGGCGAAGCACGCTACAAAGCCGGCGACATCGGCGAAGATGACCTGCTGAAGATCAAGCTGCAGATGCTGCAGTTCCAGACCGACGTGTCGGCAGCACAGCTTGCCCGGGTTCAAGGATTGTCAGATTTGCGGCAACTGCTGGGATATGAATCGGTGCCCGCAGACTACGACGTGGCCGGTTCGTTCCAGTACGTGCCTGTCCAGGGAAACCTGGAAGACTTTCAGGCAAAAGCCTTGCTGACCAGGCCGGACCTGCGGGCAGCCGAACAAGGAGTCGCCGCGGCGAACAGCCAATTCCAATTGCAAAAGGCGATCGGCAAAAGAGATATCACGGGACAAGCCAGCTACACACACATCAGCTATACGAACAACATTTCCCTGTTCGGGCAAATCCAGCTGCCCATTTTCGATCGCAACCAGGGAGAAATTGCACGCGCCGGCTTCGCCATTACACAGGCGCAGCAGCAAGCGCAATTCGCGAATGGGCAGGTGCTGACGGATGTAAGAGATGCCTTCGAAAATTTGCGCAGCAATGACCAGGTCGTCAGCCTCTACCGCTCGGGCTATCTTGACGAGGCGCAGCAGTCTCGCGACATCAGCGAATATGCCTACAGGCACGGGGCGGCCAGCCTGCTGGATTTTCTCGATGCGGAGCGCAGCTATCGGGCCATCCAACTCAGCTACCGCCAGGCGCTGGCTTCTTACCTGCTTGCGCTCGAACAGCTTCGTGAAGCTGTAGGAACCAGGAGCTTGCCATGACAATTCCATTGATTCCACGCCGCCACTGCAGGATCACAAGTTTCGTGGCGCTGGCTTTTGTATTTGCGCTCACAGCCTGCAGCTCGAAGGACCACGACCGGGAAAACCAGATGACGTCTTTTTCTGCAAGCGCCTCGAAGTCTGCGACGCCGCAGCTTTTCATCATTCCGCAAGACCAGCTGTCGCACGTGCAAATCGTCACGGTTGAACCGACGAAATTGACGCGCACGCTTCGGCTTACGGGTGCCGTGGCGTACAACGCTTTCAAAACCACGCCGGTCATCACGCAGGTTGGCGGACCCGTCACCCGGATTCTGGTAGTGCCGGGCCAGCATGTTACCGCAGGCCAGCCCATGCTGGACGTCAGCAGTCCCGACTATTCGCAGTTGCTGGATTCCTACTTGAAGGCAGCTGATTCTTATCGCCTGGCGGATAAAAATTACATCCGCGCAAAGGATCTATATCAGCACCATGCCATCGCCACGCGGGACCTTGAACAAGCGGAATCGGACCGCAACCAGGCCCAGGCAGACCTGAACGCAGCGGATGAGGGAATGAGAATTCTCGGCATCAAGAATCCTGCCAGTCTGGCCCAGGCGACGGCCTCGGCGCAGATTCCGGTGCTTGCTCCTCTCAGCGGAGAAGTTGTTGAGCGGCTCGTCTCACCCGGTCAGGTCGTGCAGGCTGGCCAGACGCAGGCCTTTACCATTTCCGACCTAAGCACAGTGTGGGTTCTGGCCAACGTCTATCAGGCGGACCTTGCCTACGTGCACAGCGGCGATGACGTCGTGGTACAAACGGACGCATATTCCGATCGCTTCCACGGAAGAATTTCTTATATCGCTCCGGCGCTCGACCCGAACACCAGAACGTTGCAGGCACGCATCGTTGTGGACAATCCCGGCGAGAAATTGAAAAAAGATATGTACTGCACGGTCACCGTGACCGCAGGCTCGCTCTCAAACGTTATCGCCGTGCCAAATGCCTCGATATTGCGCGACGACAATAACCAGCCATTCGTGTATATGGCGATGAGCTCGAATCAATTTGGCCGACGCGACGTGGACGTGGGCGAAAGTCAGAATGGGCAAACGCAAATTCTCAAGGGCATTACCGCGGGAGAAAGGGTTGTGGGCGATGGCAGCCTGTTCCTTCAGTTTGCCAATTCGCTGCAACACTGAGGAGGCGGCTTAAATGATTCATCACGTCGTCCAGTTTGCGCTGCGGCAACGATTCCTGATCCTTCTGCTGGTGGCATTCATCGTTGTGGGTGGCTCGATCTCGTTCCACCACATGCCCGTGGATGCCTATCCCGATCTTTCTCCTCCGATGGTGGAAATCATTACCCAGTGGCCCGGACACGCTGCTGAAGAAGTCGAACGCCTGGTCACCGTTCCGACAGAAGTAGAAATGAACGGCGTCCCCAAGATGTCGATCATGCGTTCGATTTCTTTGTACGGACTTTCCGATGTCATCCTGACATTCGATGAAGGCACCGACGATTATTTTGCGCGTCAGGTGGTTTTCCAGCGCTTGAGCGAAGTGGCATACCCAACCGGCGTAACACCCACGCTCGCGCCGCTCGCCAGCCCATCCGGTCTGGTCTATCGCTACGTTCTGGAAAGCCCGGACCGCACGCCGCAGGAGTTGAAAGTCTACGAAGACTGGGTCATCGAGCGCGAATATAAACAGGTGCGCGGAGTTGCCGACGATTCCGGTTTCGGCGGCACCGTGATGCAGTATCAAGTGCTTCTGGACCCGGCACGACTGTATGCGTACCACATCACGGTGCCGACCGTGCTGCAGCAGCTCGCCGTCAACAATTCCAATGCCGGAGGCGGATTCTATTCGCAAGGCGGACAAATCTACTATGTTCGCGGCCTCGGACTGATCCGCGATATGACGGACATTGGCGACGTTGTGGTAGGCACGCAAAATGGCGTGCCGGTGCGTATCCGCGACATCGGCGACGTTGTCATCGGACATGCCCCACGCCTGGGAGAATTTGGCTTCAACAAAACAGATGACGCTGTTGAAGGCGTCATTATGATGCTGCGCGGAGAGCAAACGCAGAACGTACTGAAAGGCGTCGAGGCAAAAACCAGGCAACTGAATGAACATATTCTGCCGCCCGACATCCGTGTCCGGCCCTACTACGACCGCAGCGATCTTGTTCAACTGACTATCAGGACAGTCGAACACAACCTATTGCTGGGCATGGCCCTTGTCCTCGTCGTTTTGATGTTCTTCCTGGTGAGCATTCGCGCCGCCGTGATCGTCGCGCTCACCATTCCTCTGGCTTTGCTCTTTTCGTTTATTTTTCTGCACGCGCAAGGCGTCGCTGCCAACCTGCTTTCAATCGGCGCCATTGATTTTGGAATTCTCATTGACGGAACTCTGGTGATGGTGGAGAACGTCTTCCGCGAATTGGGTGCGCGCGAGGGCCAGAGCTACGACCTGCAGGAAGTGATCTTGTCGGCGGCAAAGGACGTCGATCGCCCCATTTTCTATTCTGTTGCGGTCATCATTGCCGGGTATCTGCCGATCTACGCGCTCGGTGGTCCGTCGGGAAAATTATTCAGGCCTATGGCGGACACAGTGTCAATCGCATTGGTTGGAGCACTGATCTTAACGCTGACATTTGTTCCGGTGATGTGCGCCTACTGGTTCAAAAATGGCGTGCGCGAGCGCGTGAACAAGCCCTTCGAATGGGTGCGCGAAAAATATGCGGGAGAGCTCGACTGGTGTCTGGACCACCCAAAGATCACCATGCTTGTGGCCACCCTGATTTTTGCCGCCACAATGCTGCTGGTTCCTTTCATCGGTGGCGAGTTCATGCCGCATCTCGACGAAGGTGCGCTCTGGGTGCGCGCAACCATGCCATACACGGTCTCGTTTGAGGAAGCGAGCAAGTTCTCGCCGCAGGTTCGCAACATCCTGATGAAGTATCCCATGGTCACCGATGTCGGCTCCGAGCTGGGTCGCCCGGACGATGGCACGGACCCCACCGGGTTCTTCAACGACGAATTCTACGTTGGTCTGAAGCCTTACAACGATGCCACATGGAAGACCGGTTCCATCCACAACAAGGCCGAACTGACCGCGGACATTCAGAACCAGCTGAAAGCATTTCCCGGAGTCATCTTCAATTACACGCAGCCCGCGGAAGACGCAGTGGATGAAGCGCTGACGGGACTGAAGAGCGCGCTCGCCGTAAAGATTTACGGCCCCGATCTGAACGTTTTGCAGAGCAAGGCACTGGAGATCAAGCGGCGTCTCGCGCACGTGCCGGGGTTCACGGAGCTGACGGTTGTGCGTGAGCTGGGCCAGCCCAGCCTGTTGATCGACGTGGATCGCGATAAGATTGCCCGCTACGGCATCAACGTTGCGGACGTGGAAGCAGTCGTGCAAGCTGCCGTCGGTGGTCAGGCGGCGACGCAGGTCATTCAAGGCGAGAAATTATTCGATCTCGTGGTGCGCATGAAGCCAGAGTTCCGCGAAAATGCGCAACAGATTGGCAACCTGCTCGTCGGAACGCCGACAGGTCAGCAGATTCCTCTCAGCCAACTGTCGAATATCCACGAGGCTGCTGGCGCATCGTTCATTTATCGCGAAAGCAATTCCCGATATATCGGCGTGCAGTACAGCATTGAGGGGCGCGACCTGCAGAGCGCCGTGCTCGCCGGTCAGCGATCCATCGCAGATATTGCAAAATCTCTGCCTCCCGGATATAGGCTTAGCTGGGGCGGCGAGTATGGCGAATTCCTTCAGGCGAAACACCAGATGGAATTTATCGGGCCACTTGCCGTGATTATCATTTTCATGATTTTGTTTGCGCTCTATGGCAATTTCAAATTCCCGGTGACCATTGCTCTCGGTGTTCTGTTGACCGAACCTGTAGGCGCCCTCATCGCTCTGAAGCTAACGCACACGCCGTTCAGCGTCTCATCGGCGCTCGGCTTGCTTGCACTGATGGGCGTGTCGGTCGAGACCGCTGTCATTCTTGTCTCCTACATCAACAAGCTGCGTCTCGAAAATAAAGACATCCGTACGGCGACCCGCGAGGCTTCTCTTTTGAGGCTGCGGCCTATCATGATGACGGCTCTGGTCGCTTGTCTTGGACTTCTGCCTGCAGCGCTTTCCACCGGGATCGGTTCCGATACGCAAAAGCCGTTTGCGATTGTCATCGTCGCCGGCCTTATCTCGCGGCTCTTCCTCGGCTTCTTCGTCAATCCTGTGCTGTACGAGATGGTCGCACGCGAGGATGACGTGTTGCAGGTCTGATCCTGGAAAGTTCCTGACTCGTTGCAGGAATCAAAACCCCGATATCCCTCGGTGTTGTATCCAGCGCGATCCCCGCAGCTAGTACGTGACCGTCAAGTGGAACTTGGTGGCCTGTGTCATGGAGCCGGATGTCCCTGTAATCGTCACGGTATACGTACCCACCGGAACACTGGGGGAAGCCAGACCAGCGCATCCCGTCAGCCCACTCATCATGCCCAGCAGTCCCGTCACCATCAGCAACAGCAGCAGCGTATGTCGCATCTTACCCCGCAATTTCTTCCGCTCCAGGCCCAGAAAACCGCCCAGCAACATTCCCGGTAACCAGAAGATGGCCTCCGTTACCACGCCGCCGGTAGCGATATGGCTGGTCTGGTGCGTGATGATGCTGAACTGCGATGTCATTGCCTGCCCGTTGCCGGTCAGCGTCACCGTCGATGGTGTAAATGCGCACGTAGCATTGGTGGGCAAGCCGCTGCAGCTCAGGCGGACCGCGCCGCTGTAGTTCCCTTGCGGTGTCACTGTAAAGGCAGCCGTGCCAGTCTGTCCTTGTTCCAGCACCAAAGAAGATGGATTGGCACTTACCGTAAAGCTCCCCGCACTTGCCGGAGGTGTGATGGTCAGGGTTCCGTCCACCACCGTTACGTTGTAGGAAGCCAGGTTCGTTCCCGTCACTGCCGGAATGATCGGATAGCTGCCCGCGCTGGAGCTCTGCGTCGCCGTTGTCGTAAAGCTCTCCGTGAATGTATCGCCATGCACCGCACCCGTTACGGTCCCGGTAAATACCGGGTTCGCCGTGCCGTAAACGCGCGTGGCATTGGCAGCTGTCACCGTCAGTGGAGCCTGCAACACCGTGATATGCACTACGACAGGAGTAGCCGATTGATAGCTATTGCTGCCCACCGCATCCGCCTCCACCGCAACGGTTCCCGCTCCAGTAAGAATCAACGTATTGCCGCTGATTGTGCCGGGGCCGGAATCCACCTGGAAGGTAACCGGCAGACCTGAAGTAGATGTCGCCGACAGAACAATCGGCGCTGCGCCATACGTCACGCTCGCCGGTGGCGGGGTAAAGGTAATCGTCTGCGATAGCAGCGCAATATCAAAGGCCGTACTCGTTGCCGTCAGCGTTTGTGCCGGAGTCACTCCCGTCGGCGTTACCGTCACAGATGTCGCCAGCGTATCGCCTGCTCCAGCGGCATTCACCTTCAGATTGCCGAAGCTGGCCACGCCGCCCACTGCCGTTTGTGTCAACGTTCCGCCCGGCGTGCCCGCGCCGTTGAAGGTCAGCGTAATAGGAACGCCGCTGACCGCATCCGTATTGTTGGGAGCAGAAAGATTGGTATTCGTTTCCAGCACCTCTGCGGTGACGGCGGGGGTAATGTTTGCGTTGACCAATGCATTGGTTGGCTGCTGCACAAACTGGACCGCGGTGTAATTCGTCTGCGCTGCGCCCAGATCGAGCTTGCCGCCGGTGGTGCGCGGAAATCCGCGTTCGTCGGCGGTGAGGCCCACGGGCAGCAGGGTTGCGTCACCGGCCTGAATGGCTGGGCTGCCCGGCAGGGGCAGCATGGTCTGGACGGTTGCGCCTGTGCCGTTGTAGGCCAGCGGAGCCAGAGCTGCCGCTCCGCCGGTCAGTATGGGGCCTACCGGGGTGCAGTTGTCGCAATCTCCAGGGGTATTGCCGGCTACGATGCTGTTGGTTACCGTCAACGGAGTAATGAGATTGTTGAAAATTCCACCGCCGCCGACGCTATCCGTGTTGCCGTAAAAAGTGCTGTCGATCACGGCGGTCACGCCGTTCTCGGCCATGATGCCGCCCCCGGCAGCTCCACCCCCCGCGCTGTTGCCGAAGAAAGTGCTGTTGGTGACGATCAGCACATTTCCATTGCTGTATATTCCACCGGCGTGCAAGTTTGCGCTGTTTCCATTCAACGTGCTGCCGAATACCGTCAATGTGCCGAGGTTTTGTATGCCGCCGCCGCTCTGGATGGAGTAGTTATTGGAAACGGCACAATTGCTGATCGTGAGCGTACCGCTGTTGGTGATGCCGGCTTTCGAGCCGCTGCTGTTGGCGACGGTCAGCCCGGTCATTGCAACATTCGCTCCGGAATCCATGGTGAATCCATCTACGGCGTTATTGCCGGAGACGGTGATTTGGTTCGCGCCGGGACCGGCGATGTTCAGATTGCCGGTGATGTCCGGCAATGCGCTGGCCAGCGTAATGGTCCCGGTGAGTCCGGACTGAAAATCAATGTCTCCCGATCCGTCGCTGTTGGCCGTGGTCATGGCATTGCGCAGCGAGCCGCTACCACTGTCGTTCAGATTCGTAACCGTCAGATAGTTGGTCTGCACCGCGCCCAGATCGCTGGCCCCACTGGTCGAGCGCGTAAAGCCACGCTGGTCGGTAGCCAGCGTGCTGTTCAATCCTGCTTCAATCGCCGGGCTGCCGGGCAGCGGCATCATGGTCTCGGTCGTGCCACCGTTGTATTGCAGCGGGCCAAGGTCAGGCGTGCCGTCAATCAGGTTGTTCGCGCTTTGCGTACCGCAACTGTCACAATCATCTCCGGATGGCGTGTTGCCCGCAACAATGCTGTTGCTCAACGTCACCGTGCCAACATTGTTGCTGATCCCGCCGCCTTCACTCGCGCTATTGCCCGTGAAGGTACTGTTGTTCACCGTCAATGGGCCCAGGGTTTCAATGCCGCCACCAGGACCGGTGACCGTATTACCGATAAAGGTGCTGTTGTTCACCGTCGCCGTTTCATAGTTATCAATCGCTGCCCCGCCAAAACTTGAGTTGCCGGTGAAGGTGCTGTCGTTGACTACAAGCGTACCTTCGTTGAAAATGGCGCCGCCGTATTCGCTGGTGGTGTTATCGGAGAAGACGCAATTTGTCACCGTCAATGTGCCCAGGCTGTAAATTGCGCCACCATCCGTCCCACTATTTGCGGTGCCCTTTCCGTTCGCGATGGTCAGCCCGGAGATGCTGACCGTAGAACCGCTGTTCACCAGGAACATCGTCGCAGCATGGTTGCCGGAGATGGTCAGCACGTTCGCCCCCGGCCCGGTGATCGTCACTCCATTGCCGATCGTCAGTGTGCCGTTGGTCAGGGTGATCGTCCCGATCACATTGGAAAACTGGATCGTGTCACCGTTTCCCGCTGTGTTCACCGCATAGCGCAGCGATCCGGTGTCGCTGGCATTGTCCGTCAGGTCCGTCACGGTGTATGTCGTCGCATACGCCAGGGACGGCAGCAGGAACATCAGAGCGATCATGAAGAACGAAGTTTTAGAGAACTTGCGGCAAAAACGGGACAAAACAAACGATGCCTTCGATGGCAGAATGAACAATGCGTTCACTGGCGACTCCCAGGGGGTTGGATTGCACAGTATTTGGGTGCCGTGGCCAGAGTGAATCGTGCGAGAATCACCAGCCAAGAGCAGAAAATCTGATCAAAAATTTCAGCGAGGTCTTCTACGGATTTCCATCCGTTCCATCAAGTTAGTTGATTCTGTGTTCTTTGGGAATAAAAATGTCTCGTCAAAAACGAACCCGGTTCCCACCAGGAGAATACCTACTCCGGTACCTGCCAGTCGACCATCGTTTGTGCCAGGGTTATCGTGCCGGAAGATGAACCGTGGATTGCTTTTGCCATGGCCGGAAAGGCGCGTTGCACCTCCGGAACCGTCGCCCAGACTGGAACATCCTGCAGGGAGTAGTGATACGTCACCTGAGTTTCAGGAAAACCATGAGCCTTCACCGGCGGCGTAAAGCTGTCAATTTCAATGTGGCCGCGATAGCCATAACAAAACTTCGGCGCGAACCGCGCGCCCGCCGGCGTCAGAGTGTAGCGGTTGACATGAATGGTCAAATCCTCCACGCGCACCATCTGTTTCGCGCTTACCAGCGCATCCATCTGGCGGATTTTTACCGGGCTGCCCGTCGCATAGGGAAAATGCGGCGCATCTTCAAACAGGCAATCGGGATGCGTCTGGAAGTAGGTATCGAGCGTCTGGATAAAGTTTTCCTTTGTGGCCGCCGTCTTCGAATTGCAGCCCACAAGAGCAATCAGCAAAGCTCCAGCCACAGCGCCCATCGCAGCGATCCTGAATGTCGCAGTTCCTGCGCTTCCCCTGGCATGGCGTCTCTCGATACCGCTTCTCTTTGCACGTCTCACATTCGCTCCCTTTTCAAGCCGTTTCTCGCATTGGATGCATATTTCAAGGGAAGCGCCCGGTGCTATCGTCACGCAAAGATGCCGCCTTCGTCTCAACCCTATATCGAAACGGCGACCGCCGAAGCCACAACCATCCGCGTGATCGATAACACGCTGATGTCGTCTTCCTGGCCGAAGCATTGCGCTTCGTGGGCGATCTCCCGTGCTGAGGGCTGCCGCGCCAGCAGCGCTGCCAGCCGGTCGAACCCATAGAGCTGGCCATCCTTCTCCCGGCGCGCCTCGACAATGCCATCGGACATCATCGTCAACGTATCGCCATCGTTCAGATGAAATCTCTCTGCGTCATATTTCGCGCCTGCCAGCATGCCCAGCGGCAGTGCGCCTTCCATCGTCATTTCATTCCCGTTCACCCACGGCGGTAAATGCCCGGCGTTCGACACGGTCACGGTTCCGTCGGTATCCACACGCGCACAGACACAGGTAACAAAGCCGCTCTTCAAATTTCCAGTCAGCTCGCGGTTCAGGCGCTCCAGGATCTCTGCCGGTTCGATCGTCTCCTTGACAATGGCCCGCACCGCGCCCACGGCCATCGAGACCACCATCGCCGCCTGCAGGCCTTTGCCGCTCACATCGCCCAGCACGACGATCACTCCATCGGCGCTCACCGGAAGCACCTGATAGAAATCTCCACCTACCTGGCTGGCGGGAAGATACGTTCCCTCCACGCGGTAGCCGGGCGTCTGCGGAATCTGCTCCGGCACCAGCAGCGATTGCACCGCCTGCGCCTGCTCCATCTCGTGCACCAGTTCCTGCTGATGCACCTGCGATCGCAGAAAGCGGCGCATCACCAGACCCAGTACCACCAGCGCCAGCACAAAATAAGCGATTGCAAGAATTCCTACGTGGATGCCGAGAGGAAAATACTCAACCGGAATGCCCAGCACTTCCATGTCCATAGCGAACAGCGTGATGCCGAACAGTATGATCGCCGGCAATGCAATCCATCCCTCGGCACGATCCTGACGAATGCCCCCTACGGTGACGCCAACCAGGAGCAGCGCGAAAGCAATGCGCAAAATCACGCTGCACAACCAGATGCCATGCGCCCACTCCGGCGGCACCACGGTTCCCAGCACCGGCTGGCGCAGACATGCGAAGACGCACAGTTCCACCAATGCCAGCGACCACGCAACACGGGTCACCAGCCGCTGAGCACGCAGCCGAAACCAGTGCACCCAGAACAGCAGCCAGAACAGAGGCAACAGGGCGAACCCGAAGACATCTTCGAATAACAATAGAGGTGTTATGGGAAATAAATAGGTGCTGCTACCAAGAAACTGAACGATCGACAGCATGGCGCCCATCAAAAAGGCCGCCGTCAGCCACAGATAGGCCCGCTCCGAGCGGTCCATTAGATATAGCCATAACGAAACAATTCCGGCAATCAACAACACCAGCCCCAACAGCAGAAACGAAAGAAAGGTATGCAGGTTGACGTTGTTGTTCCGCAGCTGCAGCAACGCAATCGTCCGTTCCATTCCAATAACAGGAGCGGAGTGCAGTCCGCCCGCGCGAAAGGACCACTGCGGAGTGTCCACACTCATATAGAAGCGTAGTGCCAGAACCATCTCTCCATTGGCGTCCGCCATTGGCAGATGGAATCGTGTCGCGCGCGAATAAAACCGCCTTACATGTTTCGGCGTAAATTTTCCAAACCCTCCTATCAGTTTTCCGTTGACGTACAGTTGATACGCATCGTCGAAGTTCGGCGGCATCTCCAGCCACAGGTCGGTGTTGTTTCCCGCAATCTTCACGCTGGTCCGGTACCAGGCGTATCCCGTCAGGTTCGGAAATCCCAGGGCCGTCCATCCGGGAACGTACGAATCCGCACTGAAATAAGGATCGTGCATGTTCCGGTGCCCTTCGAGGTTGATCGCTTTCCACCCTGCGTCGTCATAATCCGGCCGGGCATAGGCCAGATCGTCCCCCGGCTGAAATTTCCATTCCGTCAGTGCGTACGTGGAGTGCGCCAGTTGGACGATCGCACCGGGACCGCCTGCCGTTACACGCGACACCTGCTGCCCCGCCGATTGGCCTTTGGCGCAAGCCGCGACGGCTGCAAGACAGGCAGTCAGCCCAATCATCAGGATGCGCGCGCGCATGGATATCTCCGGAAAACGCCGGGAGTGGCCTATAAATAGAAGTTGCGAGAATTCTATAACGCGCCGTTCCCGCGCACCGCATTTTCTACGCCGGCCCATTTCCTCTCAGGTTCGATACAGTAAGGATGGCTCCTGCAACTTCGCCATCGTCATGCCCATCGCCGTCCTCAACATCACGCTGCGGCTGGACCATGCGCACTCTCTCAAAGACCGGCGTCAGTGTGTGCGCAGCCTGAAAGACACCTTGCGCCACAGCTTCAACGTCTCCGTTGCAGAGCTGGATGAGATCGTCACCTGGCAGTCGGCTACGCTGGGCGTGGTCGCCATCTCGGCCTCCCGCGACTATCTGCGCGGACAAATGCAACTAGTCGAAGAGACCTGCCTGCGTGTGGCGGAAAATCACGGAGCCTCTGTCAGCGATGCTTTTGTCGAATTCTTCCCTGAGGAATAGCGCTCCACGGCGAACTGCACCGTATGGCCTATAAAAAATACAAATCGAAATTACTCCGTCACCGCCCAAGTTTGGTATTCTCACATGTTTGATTGGGTTAATTTGCCATGCCAGAATTACGCGCTAGAAAACATCACCGGGACCGCGTGGCGGAAACGCTGCGGGAAGAGATCGGCACCATGATTCAAGGCGAGCTGAGCGATCCCCGCATCAGCTTTGCCTACGTCAGCGAAGTCGTACTGGCTCCCGGCGGCAAATCAGCGCGCGTGTTTGTAGCCATCGACGGCGGCCCGGAAGAAGAGCGCGAGACACTGGCCGGCCTGGATGCGGCACGCGGATATATCCGGCACGAATTGCTGGAGCGTATGGGCAAGCGCCATGTGCCCGACTTGAGCTTTCAGATCGACCGTTCGCAGAACCTGAAATCCCGCATTGACGATCTGATGGGTCGGTCAAAGCGCAGCGGCAAAAATATTCCGGCGAGTCCCGCAGAGCAGTCCGCTTCCGCCAGCAAGGATGCAAAAGACTAGGCATGCACGCGCGACTCAGCGACGGACGAATCAGCGATGCACGCATGAGCGACGCTCGCATCGAAGATGGAGGAAGCCATCTTGAGCGGCGCCTTGAGCCGTCCGCCAAGCACGAGCCGTCCGCCAAACATGACTCGCCCGCCGAGCAGGTGCTGGATGCCATCCGGCAGCGGCAGTCATTCCTGGTGACAGCCCATGCTCGTCCCGACGGGGATGCGGTGGGCTCCGTGCTGGCCTGCGGCATGATGCTGGAGCAGATGGGCAAGCAGGTGGACATGGTGCTCTCCGACTGCGTGCCTCTGATCTATCGCACCCTGCCCGGCGCAGACCGCATCCGCTGGACCCCATCCGTCGAGCAACGCTACGACGCTGTAATTCTGCTCGAATGCGATGGAATCGAACGTTCGCGTTTGAAGGGGTTGCAAGGTCAGTTCCTTATCAATCTGGATCATCACGCCAGCGGCCGCGAGTTTGCCGATGTCAACTGGATTGATACCCGGGCAAACGCGGTCGCCGAAATCGTGTACCGTTTGGCTCTTTCTGCCAACCTGACCATTCCACCGGACATGGCCACTTGTCTGTACACCGCAGTGCTGACCGATACCGGTTCGTTTTGTTATGAGGGCACCAGTGCCCATACTTTCGAGCTGGCTCAGGACCTTGTCCGGCACGGAGCCAGCCCATCGCGGATTGCCCAGGATGTCTATTTCAGCAATCCCACCTCCAAAATGCGCCTGTTGGGGGCCGCGCTCGCGAACCTGCAGCGCGAAGGGCACATCGCGTGGCTCTGGGTCACTCATAGCGACATTCTGCGCACGGGCGCTGCAGAGGAAGACTGCGAAGGCATCGTCAATTACGCCATTGGTATCTCTGGCGTGGAGGTTGCCGTCTTCCTGCGCGAGATGCCCGATCATCGGCTGGGCCTCAGCCTGCGCAGCAAAGGCAGGGTCAATGTAGCCAAAGTCGCCGAAGGGTTTGGCGGAGGCGGCCATAAAAATGCCAGCGGATGCACACTCGACGGCCCCCTGTTTGCAGCCATTGATTGCATTTTGAAAGAGTTACGCCTGCGCCTGCGGCCTGTAGCCGTCACCGTCATTGCCTAGCGGAATGTGCCAAATCCACGCAACGCACGCTCCCTTGTTACGCAAAACTGCTGTCTCTTGTTAAGCTTAGAGGTCGGCTATTCTGTATCTGGAATGGGCTGAATTGCAGCTTGCAAAGCAAAGAGACGATCCAGGCCAAGCGTGACATCCCGTCGAAACGAAAATTGGAGGCGATACCTGCCCGGGGGCACTTTCTGGCAAAACGCCAGCCCGGCGATGGCGGCAGAAGTGGCCGTCCTGCTGGCTTTTACGGTTTTTTTGATCTTTTATGGCCTGGTTCCCATCTTCGGAGGGGCCGTTCTTGGCCTGGTCGGCGCCGATGAGCCTCGCTACGCACAGATAGCACGCGAGATGCTGGCCCGGCACGACTACATTACCCCCATCCTGTACGGCAAGCCCTGGCTGGAAAAACCAGCGCTCTATTACTGGCGTGCCATGTTTGCCTTCAAGGAATTTGGCGTGCACGACTGGTCGGCGCGTCTACCCTCGGCCAGCTTCGCCTTCGCGCTGATCATGCTGATCTATCTTCACATGCGCCGTTTCCGCCCTGGGGCGCAGCTGGACGCCGCATTGATCACCATCTCCTGCGTCGGCATGGTCGGTTTCGCACGCGGCGCGTCGACGGACATGCAACTGGCAGCGCCATTCTGCATCGGCATGCTGGGCTGGTATGCATGGTATGAAACAGACAGTAAATTCTGGCTGTTTGACCTGTATTTTTTCGTCGGTGCTGCCACCCTGGCCAAGGGTCCCGTGGCGCCCGGCATGGCTCTGTGTATCATTTTTGTCTTTACCGCTCTGCGTCGGGAGTGGTCCCTGCTGCGCCGCACCATCTGGCTGCCCGGAATTGTTCTCTATTTCGCGATGGTGCTGCCCTGGTTCATCGCTGTGCAGCATCGCAACCCGGAGTTCCTGCGCGTCTTCTTCCTGGAACATAATCTGGAACGCTTTGCCACCGATCGCTTCCGTCACAATCAGCCCATCTGGTATTACCTGGCCGTCATGCTGATTGCCCTGCTGCCGTGGACCGTGGTCGCCATGAATGCATTAGGCGACGCCATCAGCAGCTCCATCGACGAATGGAAGGTGCGACGCGCACCGGACCGCTATGTCGGCAATCCGCGCGCCGGCGATGCCTTCCCGGAATTTCTCGTCCTCTGGGCCTTTTTCCCGATTATTTTCTTCACCTTTTCGCAGTCCAAACTACCCGGCTACATTCTGCCTTCGATTCCACCCATTACCATTCTTACCGGCGATTACCTCAACCGCGTCCGCACGCGCGGACTGCACCCCTGGCTGCTGACGGCCCATGCTTTGATGGTCGGGCTTCTCGTATCCGCTGGACTCATGCTGCCGCACATTCTGGTCATGCCGCACCATATTCCACCCACACCGGTCATCGTCTCTGCCTGTCTGGTTGGAGCGGCCGCTGCCATCGCCATTCTTGTCATTGTCGTGCGCTTCGGTACCGAGCGGCTTCGTATCGCAACCATGGTTCCGGTTGTATTGATGCTTGTCTTCCTGCTGGGCACGCGCAACGGCCCTTTGCTCGACCAGATGTATTCCGCACGCACACTGGCAACCGAGATTACGAAGATACAGGACGTCCCGCCCATGGTCTGCACCTATCAGGTGCGGCGCGATATGCGCTATGGGCTTGGTTTCTATCGCGACCGTCGCATCAAGGACTACGACATCGACGGCATTCCGCCGCAGGAACATATTCTCGTCGTTCGCGACAGCGCAGTTGCCGAACTGCCGAAAATTCTTGCCGGACGAACCTATGAACCGCTTTTTGGCTATGCCCCGCAGGAGCTCATGGTCTATCGCGTCTCCGCCGGCAACTAAATCGTGGGCGCTAACCGCTGCCGATTTCCCTGCTACTGCAACCTTCACGGGTTTGTATCTGGGTTCCGCTGGGTCGCGATAACCTTTTCCTGAATGCCGCAATGCCATACACTCACTTAAATAGGCGTGGATGGGCCAAGTCCGGACGTATCCGCCGCACATCATCGAAATGGAACGGATATCTGGCGCCGCTGTGGCCTCAACTCTCCAACTCGAATTTCTCGACCTGCGCCACTTTCGTGCCCACGATCTGCGCGCGCTGCTGGAGGAAGAAAGCGCGCTCTGGCGCGAACGGTTGCGTTGGGATTACCGTGGCTCCGCGGACTTGCTGCTGCAATACGTAGACTCTCACCTGCTGGTGGGATATGTCGCCATCGACCAGTCAAAAATCTGTGGCTATACGTTCTGTGTGCAGGAGCAGGCCAAGGCCGTCATCGGCGATGTCTTTGCCTCGCGAGCCAACACCGCCGGCATCTCCGCCGCGAAGGTGGAAACCCGCCTGCTCGACCATCTGCTGGAAACTCTCTGCCATACGCCGGGACTGGAGCGCATGGAAGCGCAGCTTCTGCTCCATCCCCACGGCGAGCATCGCACGCCGTTTGAGAATGCTGGATTTCAGCTGTTCCCTCGCCTGTTCATGGAACGCTCGCTCGACGCGGACCCAGCGCAGGACCCTCCCTTGTTCAGCGAGATTTCCATACTGGACGGTGCGTTGCGCATGCGCCGCTGGCGCGATACAGACTTCGATCCTGCGACACACATCATCGCCGCAGCCTACGCCGGACACATCGACAGCGAGATCAACGATCAGTATCGCTCCATTTCGGGCGCGCATCGTTTTCTGCACAACATCGTGCGCTTTCCCGGCTGCGGCCACTTTGAGCCAACTGCGTCCTGGGTTGTGTTTGAGCCGCTGAGCGGCAACCTGCAGGGAGTGTTGCTATCCTCCCGCGTCAGCGCCGAGGTCGGACACATTACGCAGGTCTGCGTATCGCCGGACCTGCGTCGCCAGCACATCGGACAGTCTTTGCTGGAGGCCGGCGCTGCCAGCCTGCATCAGATCGGCTGCAAGGCCGTCACGCTGACCGTCACCGAAGCCAACCACTCCGCCGTCGCTCTCTATCGCAAGCTCGGCTACCACGTGCGGCACACCTTCGATGCCATGCTGTGGACGGCAAAAGCCGCGTCGTAGAATCACACTCCGCCCGTTAGCTTTTTCAATAGCAGAAGACCAAAATCAGAATATAGATTAGTGATGAATCAGCCACATCAGCCAGCTGGCTACGATCGTGCCCAGCACAAACAGGCTGAAGCAGAAAGCGCCGTAGCGGATCATGGCGCGGGGCTGCGAGCGCTGCGTAATGCCGAAGACAATCGAGGCAAACATCGCAAACAGCAACACAGAAGTGAAATGAGAAGGGGCAAAGTTCATGGCTTGCGTCCCAACCGGATGCTATGCGCATCCACGGCGGCAATAAAATTCAACAACCCGGCGACCACCATAAATTTCGTTCCGTAATCTGCCGTCACCACCTGCACCACATTCTGTCCCCAACCTGCCATCGCGGAGATCAGATAGAGCGCTCCGTTGCCCAGATCGCCCAGAAAGCCCAGCATGTCGAGAATCTCACCGGAGTTAGGCGCGTAAATCTTGCCCTGCATGCCGAGGCCCATGGCGAACATGATGGTGATGGAAAAAAAGAGAAGAATCCCGCGAATCCAGCGCCGCTGCAGCAAATGTCCCGCACCCGGAACCAGCCAGCCCGCCGCAAACATCAGATACGCGGCCATCGTCTGCGAGGACTGCGAGTTTGCTCCCGCTTGAGCAACATTGGTCTTGGTGGCCATCTCTTCTGAATATATCAGCCTTTGAATTTGGCTAGACCGGATCTAGATGCGAACCAGCTCCGTTTGTATGCGCCCCGTCACCTTGGCGCTTCCCGGTTGCGTCATCATGTCCACTTCGCTGCGCACGCCAAACTCCGGCAGATAAATCCCCGGCTCGACGGAGAAGCAGGTATTCGGCAATAGCAGCCGCTCATCGTGCGTCTCAAAATTATCCAGATGCGCACCATTGCCGTGGATGTCCGTCGCGATGTTGTGACCCGTCCGATGCGTGAAATATTCTTCAAATCCTGCGGCACGAATCACGTTGCGCGCGGCATCGTCGGCCTCCCATCCGGCAATGGGACGCTTGGCCGCAAAGGCCTCCTGTACTTTTTGAATGGCCGCATCGCGCGCCGCTGTCACGGTGTGGAAGACCTTCTGCTCCCGCTCGGTCGGCTCGCGCCCCACAACACCCGTCCACGTGATGTCATAAAAAACCGTGTCCGGCTGGTTCTTGCGCCCCCAGATATCGATCAGCACAAAATCCCCTTTGCGAATCGGCAGCGAATGCTCCGCCGTCGGCTCGTAATGAGAATCGGAGCTGTTCGCATTCACGGAAACATTCGGGCCATGCTCCCAGATCAACTCCTCACGCAGCATGGCCTCCTCCAGCCAGGCCATGATGGCGTATTCTGTCGTGCCTCCATTGTTCACGCGATGGCCGATCTCGCGAAACCCGTTCGATAAAATCCCATCGATGGCGCGCTGCGCCGCATAGTGACTGGCGATCTGGTCTTCCGTCAACACCGCTTCAAAATGGCTGACCAAATCTGCCGAGCTGACAATCTGCTTGCCCATGCCATGCAGCAACTCCAGCGTGCCCGCATCCACCAGCGAAACATACATGATGGCATTGCGCGGCGAGTATTGCATCGCGATGCGCTGCTGTCCTTGCAGCATCGTCGCCAGCTCCGTCTCCATCTCCTGCCATGTCGAATAGGCGGCCTTGGTGCCCGGCAGCGTATCCAGCCGTCCCGCTTCCACACGATGCACCAGCTTGCGCGGCTCGCCGTGCGCGGGAATCAGATAGTACCAGCGACGCGTGATGTGCATGGAATCGCCGAGGCCGAGAATGCGATAGGCAATTGGATCGCGATGGTGATGGTCATAGAACAGCCAGCCATCCAGCTGCTGCTCTCGAAGTGCCGATTGAATTTCGTCAAGTTTCATAGGAACGTTTGATTGTAGCGAATGATTGCATGTTCGGGAAAACATGCAGGACTGATGAAGAGCTTCCCAAACAGCAAGGGCGCGCACGCGGCGCGCCCTTGCTGTTTTGCATTCCAGTGAAAATTACGCTTTCGCGCCTGCGCCGGTCAGTGTGCCCAGCTCCGCAGCAATCTTCTCCGAGCTGAAGGCGTCGATCACATCGCCCACCTTGATGTCGTTGAAGTTGTTGATGGCCATGCCGCACTCCATGCCGCTGCGCACCTCGTTCACGTCGTCCTTGAAGCGCTTCAGCGACGACAGCTTGCCCTTGTAGACCTGCACTCCGTCGCGCATCAGGCGCACTTCGGAATCGCGCCGGATGTAGCCTTCGGTAACCGTGCAACCGGCAATCGTACCCACCTTCGGGATGCGGAAGACGTTGAGAATCTCCGCGCGGCCCTGGGCTGTTTCCTTGACGGTTGGCTCCAGCAGGCCCAGCATGGCGCGCTTCATCTCATCCTGCAACTCGTAAATGATCGAGTGCAGCCGGATGTCCACGCCCTCCTGTTCGGCCAGTTCCGCGCCCTTGCGTTCCGGGCGCACGTTGAAGCCGATCACGATAGCGTTCGATGCCGAGGCCAGCAGAATGTCCGACTCCGTAATCGCGCCGACACCAGTGTGAATCACCTTGACGCGCACCTTGTCGGTGGACATTCCCTGCAGCGATTCGGCCAGCACTTCCACCGAACCCTGCACGTCGCCCTTCAGAATGATCGGCAGCTCCTTCGTGCCCGCCTGCTTGATCTGCTCCGCCAATCCTTCCAGCGAAACGCGCGAGGACTTGGCCAGCTGCGCTTCGCGATCCTTCATCTTGCGATACTGCGCGATGCCCTTGGCCTTGTCGCGGTCGGCAACCACTAGGAAAACATCGCCTGCATCGGGAATGCCTTCCAGGCCCAAAATCTCCACCGGCGTCGATGGTCCGGCATCTTCAATCGCACGGCCATGATCGTCAAACATTGCACGGATCTTGCCGAAGGTATTGCCTACGATAAAGCTGTCACCCAGCTTGAGCGTGCCGTTCTGCACCAGTACGGTGGAGACAGCGCCGCGTCCGCGATCCAGCTTGGATTCGATCACCGTGCCCACCGCTGAACGGTCCGGCGTGGCGCGCAGGTTGCCGATATCCGCAACCAGGCAAATCATTTCCAGCAACAGGTCCAGGTTGATCCGCTTCTTGGCCGAAACATCCACAAACACCGTGCTGCCGCCCCATGCTTCCGGCACCAGGCCGCGATCGCCCAGTTGCTGCTTCACGCGGTCGGGCTGCGCTTCCGGCTTGTCGATTTTGTTCACTGCCACAATGATCGGCACATTCGCCGCCTTGGCGTGATCGATGGCTTCCAGCGTCTGCGGCATCACGCCGTCATCGGCTGCAACCACCACCACCACAATGTCCGTCACCTTGGCGCCGCGCGCACGCATGCGGGTAAACGCTTCGTGACCCGGCGTGTCGAGGAAGACAATCTCGCGCCCAAAGGCCGGCGAATCCGGCTTGGCAATCCGCACCTTGTATGCGCCGATATGCTGCGTAATGCCGCCTGCTTCTCCTGCGGCAACATCGGTTTCGCGGATGGCATCCAGCAACGACGTTTTGCCATGATCGACATGGCCCATCACGGTCACCACCGGCGGCCGCGTCACTTCCAGTTCGCCCAGGTTCTCCTGCGTCAGCAGGTTTTCGATGGATTCCTTCTCCATCTGGTCTTCGTGCGAGATGATCTCCGCGTCCGCGCCAAACTGCGCAGCCACTTCTTTCACCAGCCCGGCATCCAGCGATTGGTTGACGGTAACGAAGACGCCGCGCGTCAACAACAGCGCGATCAAATCCTTGCCGCGAACGCCCAGCTTCTCTGCCAGGTCCTTCACGCTGGTACCTTCGGTCACGGTAATGGAGCGCGTGATCGGCAGCGGCTCATGAGAAATCTGTGATCCGCCGAAACGTGGCGGCGGCACAAATCCCTTCATCGGGCCTTCTTTGGATTTCTCGTACCGCTTTTGCCCTCCACGACGCTGCTGCGGACTGCGTGCCGGACGATCTCCCGGTCCTGGAACCGGCAATGCACCGGGAGCGCCACCAACACCGGGGCGCGCACCAAAGCCCGGACGTCCACCCATCGGGGGACGCGAACCCGGTGCACCCGTACCGGTTGGATGCTGGCGCGTTGGATGCATGGGACGCCGTGCGCCCGGTCCCATGCCCGGACGGCTGCCCGGCGCAAATCCTGGCCCGGACCCTGGTCCCGAACCACCCTGTTGCGGGCGTGGACGCTCAAAAATCGGACGGCCGCGCTGCAATCCTCCGCCTGCATTTCCTGCATTTTGGGGCGGAGTTACAGCACTGGGCGGCGGTGCCGTATAGACCGGGCGTGGCCCTGTCTGCGGCATAATCACGCGTTTGACCGGTGGCGGAGCTGCGACCGGCGCCGCTGCCACGGGAGCTGCCGCTGCTTCGACAGCGGTATCGTTCCCAGGCTCCGATTGCGTTGCTGGCGCGCTCGTTGCGGCAACCGCTTCTACTTTCGTGCTGGCGGGCGCGACCGGCGCGTGCCTGGTCTCTGGAGCCGCAACAGAATCTTTTCCTGCCGCATGCGTTGGCGGAGCAGCATGCACCGGTGCTTTGGCGATGACCGGACCGCTCGGCGTCTTCGACGCAATCGCCGGCGATGCAGGCGGCGCAGCAACGACAATCGGCGGCGCCTGGCGTGGCTGCGGAACAATCCTGCGCGGAGCTGGCTTGGCCTCAACGCTCGCAGGAGCGGCGGGAGGTTTGGCCGCAGGAGTTGCTTCCACCCGTTTGACGACTGTCGGCTCCGGCGCTTTCACTACAGGTGCGGCAATGACTGGCTTGGGCGCAACAGCAACCGGAGGTGACGGCACAAAGCGCTTGGCGGCCTCTTCCTTCTGCTGCAGCACGGCCTTCAGCACATCGCCGGGCTTCGAGATGCGCGATAAGTCAATCTTCGGCTTCGGCTCCGAGGGCGCTGCAGCCCTCGCGCCCGCAGAGGAACTTCTTGCGCCTCCGCGCTGGAAAAATTCACGTACCCGTTCTGCTTCATCGGCTTCCAGCGAGCTGGAGTGGGTCTTCTTCTCGGTCACACCGACGTCCGTCAGTGCGTCCAGAACCGCTCTGCTCTTTACTTCCAGTTCGCGTGCCAAATCGTTGATTCGAACTTTACTCATCCGTCTCTTTCGCCTTCTTCAACACCAGGTGTTTAGTGATTCATCGCTGCCTCGTCCTGCAAGGGGTGGAAGATTCTCTTCCTATTATCCGCCGAAAACACAGCCAACTGCGGGTTTTCGCTGGGTCTGACGGATTCCCCTATTCGATAAAGTCATTCCTTGTTGCCATTTTTGTCATCGGCTTCCACAGTTTCGCCCGTTTCATCCGAGGCTGGCTGCTCCTCCGCCGCGTTCGCTTCCCCGTCATGCACTTCCGCCGGGGACGCTTCCGCCGTCACAGGCTCCTCTGCCGCTTCTGCTGAAAACTTGTCCGCTGCTTCTGCCAGCGCCACGGAGTTGTCTTCCTCAGCGGCGATCGTTTCCGGCTGTGCTTCTTCGGCAACCTTCGCTGCCGGACGTTCTTCGCCCTCGACATACTGGCCGAAGTAATGCCGCACGGCCACGCCAATCTTCTCCAGCGTCTTTTCACCGATCCCCGGAATCTCCTCCAGCTGCTCCGGCGTCATGTCCGCCAGCGCTTCAACCGTCGTGATGCCAGCCGCTACCAGCTTCTGGATGATCGAATCGCCCAGCTCCGTAACCTGCTCCACCGGAGTGGCTGCAGCAGGCGTCATGGCCTGCATCTGCTGCTCGACCTCCTGACGCTTTTCCTCTTCGCTCTTGATGTCGATCTTCCATCCCAGCAGCTTGGCCGCCAGGCGCACATTCTGCCCCTTCTTGCCGATGGCCAGCGACAACTGCGAATCGTCGACGATCACTTCGATCTGCTTTTCGCCCAGGTCCACGATGCTGACGCGGCTCACCTTGGCCGGCTGCAACGCCTTCTCCGCGAAGGTCGTCACCTCTTCGCTGAACTCGATGATGTCGATCTTCTCGCCGCGCAATTCGCGAATGATGGACTGCACGCGCATGCCCTTCATGCCCACGCACGCGCCCACGGGATCGACGTCCTTATCGCGCGACATCACGGCGATCTTGGTTCGCTCGCCCGCCTCGCGGGCAATGGCCTTGATCTCCACCGTGTTGTCGTAAATCTCCGGCACTTCGCTGTGGAACAGGTTCTGCACCAGCTCCTTGGCCGCGCGCGAAACGATCACCTGCGGTCCTCGCGCCGCGCGATCCACGCGCAGCAACACCACGCGGATGCGCTCACCCACGCTGAACTGCTCCAGCCGCGACTGCTCGCGCTTCGGCATGCGTGCCTCGGCCTTGCCCAGGTCGAAGATCACATCCTGCGGCTCCAGCCGCTTCACCGTCGCCGTCAACACTTCGCCGATGCGGTGGTTGTATTCGTTAAACACGGTGTCGCGCTCGGCCTCGCGCACCTTCTGAAAGATGATCTGCTTGGCCATCTGCGCGGCAATGCGTCCCAGCACGTCCGTCGGCTTGTAGTAGCGCAACTCCGCGCCCACTTCCACCTCCGGCGCAACCGTGCGCGCCTCTTCCAGCGTCAGTTGGTTGACCGGATCTTCCACCAGTTCCGGCGTCTCGACCACCGTCTTATACGCATAGGCGCGGATTTCGCCCGTTTCTTTGTCCAGCTCGGCGCGCATGTTTTCCTGCGTCTTGTAATACTTGCGCGTGGCCAGTGCAATGGCGTCTTCCACGGCAGACACGACAATCTGGGGATCAATTCCCTTGTCATGGCTTAAAACTTCAATCGTCTGATATAGCGCACTTGCCATAGTTCGTCTCTTAACGCTCTTTTCTAAAAGCTCTTCCACTCTGCATACTGCCTGGGAGTGGGACCTGCATCTTTATAAATCCCGTTAAATCTCCGGAACCAGGTTGGCCTTTTCGATGTTCGAGACGGGAATCGTCCTCGTCTTCGCATCCTCCGAATTGGCCCCGCCCTGCTCCTCTTTACGCTGACTTCCCTTACTTTGTTTCGCCTTGCTCTTGCGCTTCTTGCCTTCGCTGACGTCCAGCACAATCCCCGCATCGCTGGCGCCCACAATGCGCCCCTGCCAATGCCGGTTGCCGTCGATCGGCATAAATGTCTGCAGCTTCACCAGGCCTCCGGCAAAGCGCTGATAATCTTCCATCCCGTTCAGCTTGCGATCCAGTCCAGGCGACGAAACTTCCAGCAGATACTCACTGCCGGGAATCAGGTCTTCCACGTCAATCACCGTGCCAAAATCCTGGCTGAACTGCTCACAATCCTCGTGCGTCACCCCGGCCAGTTGGTCCAGTGAAACGTTGGCCGGCAGTTTCACCTCATCCTGGGCTGCCTGGGCTGCCAATCTGGCCCGGCCCTCTGCGTTCTTTTCGATAAAAACTCGCAGCAAACGATGCTTCGCGCCGCCATGAAATTCCAGCTCCACCACCTCCAGGCCGTGGGAGGCGGCAACGCGTGCGGCGGTCGAACGTATCTGGTCCAGATTGAAAGCCATGCCGTCCTGCAAAACACAATTTGCCGCAAATAAAAAGTGGGCTCTCGCCCACTCATTGCTCCCGGCCCGCCAGTCCGGTCGGGTCACGGGGCGCACCAGAGGACAAATTCGTCTGCTCTCACAGGATACGCCGGTTCGGAGGGGATTTCAAACGAAAGCTGCCGTCCAGCCCGGCCTATCGAATCCGAACGTTCGTCCCGTGTTTGGGGTCAAAAACCAGATGGATCAGGCCATCCCGGTAATCAATATCGATAATCAGCATCGCCAGTGTGTCCATGCCGATGATCCCCGACACCTCTGTGCCCGTATTGTTGCTGATGTTATCGATGTCAAAGACCGGTATAAAGCGCAATGGATCTTTCAGATTGGCGAAAACGAGATCGGCATTGTCCACCACGTACACAGTTTTCACCTTGCCATCGATGCCTTTCACGATGTAGTGACTATCAGAATGGATTTTGCCGACACTCTTCGCCGCCCGGATTGACAAGTCGCTGATGTTGGAACCGCTATCCAGCAAAAACAGGCGCGGCTGTTTATCTTTCAAGGCGCCGGCCAGCAGAATCTCGTGGCCGAACAGATAGAACGGCATCCAACCCTGCATCTCGGGCGCGACATACCGGTCGTGATAGCGGATCGCCACTGGCTGCGCGGCGCTTTTAGAGGACGAATCCCCGGCTGCGACACTTTTTCCGCCATTCACTCCTGCCGCATTCAACGTCGGCGCTGCCTTCGTTATCTCTCCGGGGCGCGGTGGCAGCGGCGTCAATGTCATCAGGCGCATCGGCATGTCCAGCGTTACATGGAAATCGTCGAATACGTTCGCCCCAATCAAACCATCGATACCGACAACGGAACGTTTATCCGAAACCTCGACCAGGCAGTTGTGAAACTCCAGCGCCCCAATCCGAAAGCTATCGACATAGGCCCAATACGCTTCCGCCGCTCCCTGATCGCCGATCCCGTTGATCTTGTCGGTGGCAATAGGAACCAGACCGGCTTTCTTGGCCGTCACCCGGTTAATCAGAATGCCGCTGGCGCCCGTATCCAGCTCCAGACGTGCCGAGGCTTTGTCGTTAAAGCGAACATCGAAACCCAGTCCTTGAAATTGGTTAATATCGCTATCGCTCAGCAGATATTCCAGGGGCAGAGTCGTTGTTTTTACCTCGGAATCCAGCCGGCATCCGCCATTTTTTTCGGCCAGAATGGCATGCAGGCGCTCGTCAAGGCTCACCATTTCGGCGTGGTGTGCAACAGTTCCGTTGGCACCCTTCGCCAGTTCCGTATCCAGCGCTGCAGTCCGTTTGCGCAGGGGCAAGTGGCCAGTCCAGTCCCTGCCAATCTCCGGGTCGTCGGGCATCAGTTGGTGGGCCAGAACGAGCTGCGCGTAACCCGTGGCATACATGGCCCGCGTCCAAAACCACACATAGAGGTCATAGTGCAGGCGCGCCAGGCAGGGGTTCAGCTTCATGGCCTTGCCGTACTGCTCCGCTGCGTCTTTCATGTCGCCCTGGCGAAACCGCACTTCCCCCAGAGTTGCAGCGAATAACGCATCGTTGGGATGAGCGTCTGCGTTGGTTTCCGCCAACTTTGCTGCGGCATCGACAACATTCATCTTCAACAGGGTGCGCTCCTGGCCGACGATGGCAGCGAAGTCCTGCGGGTTCTTCTTCACAGCGTCCGCATACAGTTGCAGCGCAGTAGTGTAGTTCTCCTGGGCGAATGCCTTCGCCGCGGCATCGCTGGGGGCCTGTTGGATGGAGCAGGCAACGTTCTGGCCGTGAATCACGCCAGAAAAACCTGGGAGCAGACAGAAAGCAAAAAAATAACTGAGTTTGGAATACCGGAGCATGGCAGCACCTACCAAAGATTCCGTTCCGCTTGAGGATGTTTTCTTCGCTTCAGAAAAGCTGCGGGCAGCGTACCATGACCATCTGCGCCAAGGGAATCAATTTCCTGTTGGGAACATGCAAAAGAATAGATACACGAACGCGGGCGCGGCCACTACTCGGCGCTGCCGGTTTGTTTGCACGGCATGGTGGTTTCCATCTAAACCCGGCTGTCCTTGAAGTTGATCTGCCCAATGCCGACGTGGGCATCGATGCGATATTTTCCTGTTCCCTGCGCCGTTTCCGAATTGCCCAGCCAGCCCGACTGCTTCCCTTGAAAGATGGCGTCCTGCACGTCTCCGATGCCGGTCGTGCTGACCACATTGCCGTAATCCTCAGGGTTGATGTCGCGAATATCCAGTTCGCCAACCCCTACATGCAGCTCCTTATCGCCGCGAACATCGCCCACCGTCATCTGGCCTACGCCCAGCTTGGCATGGAGTGCCTCCTGCGACGGTAGATACAGCGTCACTTTGCCACCGTCGTAGTCCGAATCGTATTTCCCATGGCTATGCCTGGGCAGGTGCAGCCGGATATGCGCGTCCGTGCTGCTGACATCGAACTGCTCCACCCAGGATTGCATCTCTGCCTGTCCGGCGCCGTATTTCGGCTCGATCACAAGCTGGATCTGATGCTCCTTCGGGCTGCGCACAATATCGATCTCACCCACATTCATCTCCAGATAGACAATCTGGCCCGGAGCAAAGGCCCGCGTCAGGATCAGCGAACCGGCATGGTCCGAGGACATATTTGTACTCGATGCAGCTGTCGATTGTTTCGCCTGCGCTGCCATGGGCAACGACACCAGGCAAAGGGCCAACAACGCCATACCGTAAGAAATTCCAGCCGGACGAACCCACCGCTGGATAGGCAAGGAACTGATCTTGAAAGCGACTGTCTTGAAGGGGATTCTCTGGCAATGCATGGCTATCCTTCCTCCGTTTCCTTAGGCTACGCATTCTACGCCCGAAAGGTTCCCCGAAAATTGCCCACACCCCTGAAACCAGCCACACAGTCCGAATCGCTGCCTGGCGCAAACAAAGTGATTGCGAACGACTATGATGCAGTCAACTGTATGTCCGAATTGGTCCAGATCGGATCTCAGTGCTCGGGTGCTCCGGCATCGCCCCCGGCGCATCGACCTATTGTCCTGTGGCTTCAGGGGATAACGCTGGCATGGATGCTGGTGGAATGCGCCGTCTCCTTATATGCAGCGGCCTCGGCACACAGCCCGGCCATGCTTGCGTTCGGCTCCGATAGTTTTGTAGAGCTGTTGTCCGCGACCGTCGTGCTGTTGCAGTTTGTACCGCGCATCTCCATTTCGCCTCGAACCGCCAGCCGCATTGCCGGCATTCTGCTGTTTGTTCTTGCCCTTGTTGTCCTGATCGTCGCGACCCTCTCGCTGGTCCTGCACTGGCGGCCGCAGGTAAGCCGCGCGGGCATTGCCATCACCCTCGCCGCTTTGATCGTGATGCCGATCCTGGCCACGATGAAGCGGGGCGAAGCGATCCGGATCGGCAATGCTGCCCTGGCTGCCGACGCGGTGCAATCCGCCACGTGCGCCTATCTGGCCCTCATCGCGTTGGCTGGCCTCACGATCAACGCTGTCTTTCATATCCCGTGGTTCGATTCCCTTGCCGCACTGGTTGCCATCCCCTTCCTGCTGCAGGAGGGTCGAGCCGCCTGGCGCGGGCAAACCTGCGGTTGCTGTTAGGCTCCTTCCGCGTGGTGTATCACTTTGAATTTCCGCTTCTCACCAGAAGCCGAAGTCCCAGTATTTGCAGGCCTAAACTGTCATTCTCTTGTAATGCCTTGAACTTCTAGGTATTGTAATCTTCGATGACAGCTCGCGAAACCAATCCGAATTTCATGAACGGAGTTCCGGAGTTGCTGATCCTCAGGCTGCTTCAGCAAGAGGAGATGTATGGCTATGAGATCGTTCAGGCAATCCGTAGCCGCACGGACGCGGTGATCGCTGTTGGCGAAGGCGTAGTCTATCCGGTGCTGCACGGGTTGGAACGCGATGGAGCCCTAAAGTCGCGGCGCAAAACAGTTAACGGACGCAGCCGTATCTATTACTCCGTAACGGCTATCGGATCGCATCGATTGGCTGACCTGTCGGAGACCTGGACCAATCTGGCGTCCGCAATCCAAAAAATGCTGGCGGGAGGTCAACATGTCGAAGCCATTCCATGAACTTCGTGAACACCTGCTGCGCGCTGGAGTCGCGCCACGGCATGTGCGCCGCTATCTCACCGAACTTGCCGACCATCTGGCCGATCTGCGGGCAGAAGAAGAACGTGCGGGCCGCAGTCGCGCGGATGCGGAATCCGCAGCATTCGTCCGGCTCGGCAAGATGGACGATCTCGCCAAGGCGATGATCGAGCAGCGCCAGTTCCAATCCTGGTGCGCCCGGGCACCGTGGGCGATATTCAGTCTCGCGCCGGTCCTGCTTCTGGCAGTGGCATGGTTCGTTGCCCTGTTTCTTTTGTGGTCGGGTTGGCAAATCTTTCTGCCAGGAGCCGATACGCCTTTCGGCAGCGCAGTGCATGGTCCAATTTATCGGTTCGAAAATATCTATTTTCAGGCTGACAAGTTCTATTATTTCGCCGCGCCGATTCTCGTCGGCTGGGGAATCGCGCTCGTCGCTGCCCGTCAAAGGGTCAAGGCGATTTGGCCGGTTGTCGGTCTGGTTCTGGTCGCTTTGATGGGCGCAATGAATCAAGTACGCGCGAGTCGCACGGCGGTCCCTGACGGATTTGGTCATGTTCGTATGGACTTCGCAATTGGGTCTTCCGCTCCGGAGATCTACTTCCACCTGTTGCATGCCCTGATACTGCTCACCATCACGGCGTTGCCATATCTCATCTGGCGGCTGCAAAAGGCTTACTCCTTTTCCGCCTAGTCGCCGGCTTCTTCACTGCTCAAGGGGGCCAACCGGACCCGAGTCCATGCTCCGCTTTCGCGGCACACCGCACCACCGCCTTCCCCGGAATAGTTTGCCGGAAGCCCGGCGGAACCTTACAATCAGATATGCCATCCCGGAATCGTTCCTGCTGGGCACATCTGCCCGCCAACAGCGCCACCCTCCACACTGATAGTGATCCAAACCTATGATTGAGATTCCCGTACCCGAAGCCCTGACGTTTGACGACGTCCTGCTCGTGCCGTCTTTCAGCGAGGTGGTTCCCGCGCAGGTCAACACCCAGACCCATGTCACCCGGAACATTCTCGTCAATACACCGCTGCTCAGCGCGGCCATGGATACCGTTACCGAATCCCGGCTGGCCATCGCCATGGCGCAGCAGGGTGGTATCGGCGTCATCCATCGCAATTTGACCATCGAGCAGCAGGCCGGCGAAGTGGATAAGGTCAAGCGTTCTGAAAGCGGCATGATCGTGGACCCGGTGACCATCACCCCGGACCAGCCCATCTCCGAAGCGCTCGACGTCATGCGCCGTTACAAAATCTCCGGCGTGCCGGTCACCAAGAATAAAAAGCTGGTCGGCATCCTTACCAATCGCGATCTGCGCTTTGAAACCCGCACCGAAATTCCCGTCGGCGATGTCATGACCAAGCAAAATCTCATCACGGTTCCGGTTGGCACCACACTCGAAGAAGCCGAACAGATTCTGCACAGTCACCGCGTCGAAAAGCTTCTGGTCGTCAACGATCAGTACGAGCTCAAGGGCCTGATCACCGTCAAGGACATCCAGAAGAAACTGAAATATCCCAATGCCGCAAAGGATTCCCAGGGCCGTCTACGCGTTGCCGCCGCCATCGGCGCCACCGGAGATTTTCTCGAACGCGCCCAGGAACTGATTCGCAACCGCGTCGATGCTCTGGCCATCGACTCCGCCCACGGACATTCTTCGCGCGTGCTGGAAGCGATCCGCGCCTTGAAGAAGCAGTTCCCGCAGATTGACCTGATGGCAGGCAACATCGCCACCTATGAAGGCGCCACGGCGCTGATCGAAGCCGGCGCCGACGCCATCAAGGTCGGCATCGGACCCGGTTCCATCTGTACCACGCGCATGGTCACCGGCGCGGGCATGCCGCAGATCACCGCCATCTCCGAGGCCTACCGCGCGGCCAAGCTGCACAATGTCCCGCTCATCGCCGATGGCGGCGTCAAATATTCCGGCGACGTCACCAAGGCCATCGCCGCCGGCGCCAGCGCCATCATGATCGGCTCTCTCTTCGCGGGCGTCGATGAAAGCCCCGGAGAAACCATCCTCTACCAGGGACGCTCCTTCAAGACCTATCGCGGCATGGGCTCTCTCTCCGCAATGGCGCAAGGCTCCGGCGAGCGCTACTTTCAGAGCACCCGCGACATGGAAGAACCGGAGGGCCGCTCCAACCTGACCAGCCGGGAAAACACCAGCGCCAATCGCCTGGCTAAATTTGTGCCCGAAGGCATCGAAGGCCGCGTGCCCTATCGCGGGCCGCTGGAGTCGATGGTCTATCAGCTCGTAGGCGGTCTGCGTTCCGGCATGGGTTACCTCGGCTGCGCATCCATAAAGGAATTGCAGGAGAAATCTCGCTTCGTCCGCATCTCCAATGCCGGCCTGCGGGAAAGCCACGTACACGACGTCATCATCACGCGCGAGGCGCCAAACTATCATGTTGAGTAAGCGTCGGCGTGTCCTGCTCAGCGCATGGATTCCTGCAGCCATCTGCGTTGTGCTCATTGCCACATCGTCCAGCGATACCTTCTCGTCCGACAACACCAGCAGCTTTCTGCGGCCAATCTTCGAGCGCATCTTCGGCCCCATGAGCAACCACTTCTGGTGCAAGCTGCTCTTTGATCTGCGCAAGGTGGGCCACTTCTTCGCCTACGGATTTGTCAGCCTGGTCTTCTTCCGCGCCTGGCGCATGACCTTCCGTCTCAGCCATGCTTACTCCGCCGTCACCGCGTCGCTGCGCGCTGCAGCCGTCGCGCTGTTGTCCACGCTCATCCTTTCCAGCGCCGACGAATTTCATCAGGCATTCCTGCCCCAGCGCACCGGCTCTCCCTGGGACGTGCTGCTGGATATGTGCGGCGCCGTCACCTGCCATCTGATCATCTTTGCCCTCTTCGGCAGCCTGTTGGAGCTGGCCAGCGTCACCCGCCCCGACATTTAAGTCGGAACGCTAGATTGCGGTATGCGCGGGCCGCTGCATCTCCGCCCGATTTATATTTGCCCACCAACCATTACTGCTACACTGGTACGCATATTTTCAATAAGCTTCTTGCGCTGCGCGCTGCATTCGGCGAAGTGGATGGCAGGGTCGCGCGGCTGGAGGAAATTCATGACCAGAAAAAGAAGCCTGCATGCGCTTCTCTGCCTCGCTGTCGCATTTGCCTTGAGTGGTATTGCCGGCGCACAATCATCTTCATCCCAATCATCGTCTGCATCCGCGCAGGCCGCGCCTGCCCAGCCGATCTTCACATATCAACAGGTCATGATCCCCATGCGCGATGGCGTGCACCTTCAGACTGTCATCCTGACGCCGGTCGATCAAAAAGGACCGCTCCCGATTCTTCTAAGCAGAACTCCCTATGGCGTACCCGCAAAGGCGCCGGAGAAAATGCCCGCCTCGATCAAGGAGCTGGCCCAGGACGGCTATATCTTCGTCTACCAGAACCTGCGTGGAAGATTTAAGTCCGAAGGCGTCTTTAAGCTCTCCTCGCAAGTCGATCTCAACGATCCCAAAGCCACCAACGAAACCACCGACGCCTATGACACCATTGGCTGGCTGGTGAAAAATGTTCCCAACAACAACGGACGCGTGGGGATTTATGGTGTCTCTTACGTTGGATTGACCGCCGGTATGACGCTTCTGGATCCGAACCCGGCGCTGAAGGCCGTCAGCGAGCAGGCTTCTCCCGTGGACCAGTGGATGAATGACGACATGCATCGCTACGGTGCGCTGCGCGAAAGCTATGCCGTGGAGTACTCCGTGTTGGAGCAGGCCAGCAAAGGCAAGAACACGCACTTCGACTTTGATACCTACGATACCTATCAGTGGTATCGCAACGTCGGGCCGCTCACCAATATCAACGCAAAATACCTGCACGGCACCATTCCTTTCTGGAATTCCATCATGGAGCATCCCAACTACGATGACTTCTGGAAGAAAGAGGCCTGGGTCAACCAGCTGCATTCCTCCACCGTACCCAACCTGAACGTTGCCGGCTTCTGGGACCAGGAAGATCCCTGGGGTCCGTGGCAGATCTTCCGCCACGCCGAACAAAATGATCCTAACCACACCAACTTCATCGTTGCTGGCCCGTGGTTTCACGGACAGTGGCAGTTCCCGACAGCCAATCATATCGGCCTGGTTACATTCGGCGGCCATGACACCGCCGTTGAGTTCCGCAAAAACATTGAGGCGCCATTCTTCCGCTACTACCTGCACAACGAGGGAGCAAAACCTGACTGGCAGGCGACTACCTTCCAGACCGGCTCCAACACCTGGCATACCTACAGCACCTGGCCGCCCAGCGATGCCAAATCGACCAGCTTGTTTCTCCATGCGGACGGCACGCTCTCCTTCGACGCGCCTGCGAGCGACACAACCGCCAAGGCCTATCGCCAATATGTTTCCGATCCGGCCAATCCGGTTCCCTATCGCACGCGTCCCATTTCTCCCACCTATCCTGCAGGAGACTGGCGCACCTGGGAAATGGCCGATCAGCGTTTTGTCGATGACCGTCCCGATGTCCTTACCTACGTCAGCGCGCCGCTCGATCATGACATCACCATCACCGGCCCCCTGGCAGCCGATCTTTTCGCCTCCACGTCCGGCACAGATTCCGACTTCGTCGTGAAACTGATCGATGTCTATCCGCAGGATGCCCAGAAGAATGCCTGGGACCCCGATGCCGGTCCCAAACCGGGCCAATACGCACAGTCACTCAATGGATATGAACTTCCCATCGCCATGGAAGTCCGCCGCGGACGCTACAACACCAGCTACGAACACCCCAAGGCGCTGCCCGCGAACAAACCCGTCGAATGGAAAATCCCGCTGCGCGATCACGACCATGTCTTCCTCAAGGGACACCAGATCATGGTGCAGATTCAGTCCACCTGGTTCCCCATCATCGACCGCAATCCGCAGAAATTTGTTCCCAGCATTTATCAGGCAACTGCCGCGGATTTCGCTCCGGCAACGCAGCGTATCTACTCCTCACCCAAACTGCCGTCGCATATTGTGCTGCCCATCGTCCCCTGATGGGCACACGAAATTCCTGAGGCTTTCTTTTCGCTATACAGCGTATACCTTTGGGTATACGCTGTATAGCATGCCAACGGAAACTCCACCGACGAGTACAACCGCCGAACGCATCGCCGAAGTCGCGCTGGAGATTCTTGAAGGCGAAGGCCCCGACGCTGTAACCATGCGCCGTGTCGCGCAGGCCGTCGGCATTACGCCGATGGCCATCTATCACCACTTCCCTAATCGCGATGCCATGCTGCAGGCCATCACCGATGCCGAGTTCGAAAACCTGCGTGCCCTCATCGAGACAAGAAAGAAGCAGAGCACAGCACATCCAAAGTCGCGTCTGGTGCAGTTGATGGCCGGCTATCTGGACTATGCGCTGCAACGGCCTCGCGTTTTCGATTATGTCTTTTCCCGGCCGCGTCCCGGTGCGCGACAGTTTCCCGATGATTTCCGTGCGCGCCGCTCTCCCACATTGAACTTGGTCGCCGATGGCGTTGCCGAAGCCATGCAAGCCGGAAAGTTGAAGAAGGATGATTGCTGGGAAGTCGCCCTGGAGCTTTGGGCGTTGATTCATGGCTATGTGGCGCTCTATCGCGCGGGAAGGTTTCATCTTTCCGAAGAAGATTTTCGCGCGCTCTGCGAGCGTTCTATCAGGAGGCTTCTACATGGAATTCAAAGTTAATGCCGTGCACCGCGTCGGCGCCATAGTTCTGTCGGCCGTTGCGTTGTGGTTTGGAACGGGATTGCATCCTCTCTGGTGGCTGCTATGGATTGCGCCCATTCCCGTGCTCGTCGTCGCCGCCCGCAGCACACGCCTCACTGCATTCACCATCGCCATCGTCGCATGGACCATCGGCGCTTTGAATGCGATGCGCTATTACCGCATCGTCGAACTGCCTTGGATCGTCATATTGGAAGTGGTTCTTGGCCCCGCCATTGTCTTCGCCTGTGCCGTCCTGTTATGGCGCAGGCTGCTCCTGCGCGGCGCTTTTGCGTTCGCAACGATTGCCTTCCCCACCGTCTGGGTCAGCTATGAATTTATTCTCTCGCTGCTGTCCCCACACTCCACCTGGGGCAATCTCGCCTACACGCAGATGGATTGTCTACCTATCCTGCAACTGGCTTCGATCACAGGCGTCTGGGGTATCAGTTTTCTGGTATTCCTCTTTGCCGCAACCGTTGCCGGCGCAACTGTTGCCGTATTGTCCAGTGCCGGAACCGGCATCATCTCCAAACGCCAGCTCCGCAGCGTCGCCGCCTCGGTAAGTGCTCTGTTGCTGGTCATCGTTGCCTGGGGAACATGGCGGCTGCACTCCATGCCGGCATCGCCGCAGGTCACCGTCGGACTCATCGCCTCCGACATCCCGCAGAATCTCTCGCCGCGCACGGCCGCAGGCCAGAGCGCGCTCTTCGACAAATATGGAAGCGTCGCCAGCGGCCTTGTCTCGCAGGGAGCGCAGGTGATTGTCGATCCGGAAAAAACAGCGATGGTTCCCCTCGCGAACATTCATGAGATGGATGCACCTTTGGAAGCCGCAACCGATGGCAAAGCGATTGTGGTGCAGGGTGTCCTTGGCCTGACCGCAAATACCAAGCTCAATCAGGCACGCATCTATGCTCCGAATGGCACGGCTCCAAATGGCACGCTGGAAGCGACCTACGAAAAGCACCATATGTTGCCCGCATTCGAATGGGATGAGCTGCCGGGAACGACGCGCACGCTGCTGCATGAACCCTCCGGCATCTGGGGCGTCGCCATCTGCAAGGATATGGATTTTCCAAAGCTCAGCCGGCAATATGGCAACGACGGCGTGGGCCTGCAACTGGTGCCTGCCTGGGATTTTGTTTCCGACGGTTGGCTGCATGATCGCATGGCCATCATGCGCGGAGTGGAAAGCGGCTTCAGCATTGCGCGCACAGCCAAGCAGGGGCTGCTGACGGTCAGCGACGATCGTGGCCGCGTTCTGGCGCAGCGAACCACAGGTTCCGCGCCGTGGGCCACGCTGCTGGCCACGGTTCCGGTCCATCACGATGCAACCCTCTACGCCCGCTGGGGAAATTGGTTTGCGGTGCTGTGCGTCGCTGCCTTGATCGCTTTGCTGGTTCTTTCCTTCCTCAAGCGATCGAAGCCGGTTGGATCATAACTGGATTGCAAGCATCTCTCCATGGAACAGCCTGCTTACCGTTTCCCCTTTGAAAATGGCCGCAAGCGAACAAAAACATTCACGCCAACTGGGTCCGTTCCGTAGATGGGTTGCAGCGGTTTGCCCACGCCGTACGTCGTCACCTGCGCTCCCAATGCGGACGCCCAGTGCGGAATCCAATCAAAATCATGGTCGTAGCCGAAGGTATAGGCCTGCACATGCGTCAGCGGAGCTTCCTCGAAACCCGGTGGCAACGGGTTTTCTCCATTTAGCAATTCATTCGATCGTCCTGCATTTTCCATGCGCGTCCAAATGTAGTTCCGCGTGCAGAAACGCAAAGTCGACTCCAATAGATAGCTGTTTTCTTTCCCATTGTCCGGAATGGATCGCGTTCTTCCCCAAAGCACCGTGCTGGCCAGGTTGCCATTTTTGAATGGCTGGTTGTACATGATCGAAGCCGTCGTCCGCGCCTGATTTTCCGTGGGGAAAAGCTGCTCCGGGCTGCTAATGCGCGCGTAGGAATATTGCCCGCTCCAGTTCTTTCCCGGCTGCATCGTTAAACGCATCGACCAGGAATCGATCGCGCCCTGGTAAATCGTCCATTTGTTCTCGCCCGGCTCGCGGCCATGAAAGCCGCTGGCTTCAATGCGCGCGATTCCGTACGTCGTGCCCACCGTCACCACATCGCTGGCAATGTGCGTCGAATCTTCCTGATGATGTCCCAGTGCCCCCACTGGATTTTCAAGCGCAGACGCGCGATGCGGATAGGCCGATGGACCAATCGCAGGATCGCCCACCGGAGCTACGTAGAACGACAGCAACGCCCGCTTGCCCAGCTGCCAATCGTACAGCGCTGCAATCTCCATAAAAAAATCGTGCGGATGTTGACCATCTGCAATCGGCACGCCGAACGCCGTTTCTCCCTGCTGAAACAGCAGCGGATAACGCCGTCCCGTGATGGTTGCCGGTTCCAGGCTGAACATCGCGCGCAAAGTCAGTTGCCCCGAACCTAACTTGCGTTCCGCCATCGGCATAAACCAGTTGGTCGAGAACAGCTTGTCCCCGCCGCGCGGACTCGTCTGCTGTTCCTCCGTGAGAAACGCATTGGCATGAAACATCAACATCCACGGTCCATGCATCGTCATCAGCATCGGGTTCGGTGTCGAATTCGGCTCCGCGCTGGTTCCCGACGTAGCATGATGCAGAATCTCCTGCATAAATGTCTGCGGATGCATCTGCTGCATCAGCTCCATCTCTCCTTGCTTCATTCCACGCGTCGTTTCGTTGGCAGACATTGGGTCATCGCCCGCCGGTTGTTGCGCACGCGCACCTGGGTGTGCAAATAAAAATAGCAAAGCAAACAGCGCACAGCGCTTCATCATCATTTCCCTCTGGCCAAATCACCATGCAGCACATCGCAATCTGGCGGACTGAGTCGTCCCGAAAGTCGTCGCGTTGCTTCGCGAGCATGCCGCAAACGCAGGCAGGTTCATGCAGCAACATTTCAAACTGGAGAGGAAAACGCTGGCTATATTCGGAGCGTTACGAAAAGACCGTCCAACCCGGACGGGTTGCGTGGATGGTTTGCCAATCGAAGCGGTTCATAAAGGACACCGGCTGCAGCAGTCGCAGTCGGTATCGCTGCCCACAGCAAGCTGGGCACATGCGCAGGAACGGACAGCGCAAAATCAACGCCGCTGGAATCAGCCTCGTGGACAGGATTCGACATCACGGTTGTTTGCGAACATATCCTGTGGGCGCAGTCACCCATTCCAGAAATTTGGACGGTCGCACTTCCGGCAGCCTGCACGCTATCCATGCCCTGACCGCGCTCTGCGGACATCGCCATCCCCGGCATGTTCATGGACGCATGCGAGGACGAAGTCTGCGCGTGGCAATCGCCATTTGTCTGCATCAGCTGGCAGGAAACATCACACGCAGCCGAAGCCCACGACGAGGCACAGAGCAGCAGAACTGCCACCATCGCCGTCGCAATGCTTGCGCATCGCTTGCTCCTGCAACTCATACGCCGATTCTAGCAAGCTTAGGAAGATGCGGCCAGTGTACGCACAGCCAGGCAAGGCAAGCTCGCTCTGAACGCATTACCTGGTCTTTTTTTCGCCCTATGCTCTTGGCGATCAGATGCCATGGTTCTCATCGATGAGAATCGCATGGTACGAAGTACACTGGGATACTGGCTGAGCAATTGAATGCCATACTTGATCCGACAATCTTGGGCTTTCCATCTGCGCATAGAGCTTCCGCCGCTGATGCGCCAACCTGGGTCGAGCCCCGGCAACGGAGGTGCACGATGAGATCACTGGCTCTACTACTGTTGCTCGCCGGCACGGTGCCGTCGGCATTTTCGGCAAAGCGAGTCTCAATAAAGAAAGTAGATCAGTTGTTGATACGCGCGCAAGGCAAGTCTGATACGAAGGTAGCCAAACAACTTTTCAACCTGGAGCTGACCCAGCGCGTCAGCTCGACCAGATTCGCGCGTTGGGAGGCAGAATTACCCGGCCCCAAGTCGCAGCAAGCGTTGGTTGCGTTGGCCGACGCCTCAGCATTTCTCCCTCTTCCGCCAGAGGAGATTTCCGCCACTCCGGCGCCCAGCCTCGCCGTCCAGGCTTCGCTGCTGACCCGCGCCGGGAATTACGTCACCAATACCATTCCCGAGTTGCCGAACTTTTTTGCCACGCGTGATACGACCCGTTTTTCCGATGAACCTGAAAACATCGAATCGCTGACACTGGACAGTTCCCAGTACCGGCAATTGCATCTGGTGGGAGTTTCCACCGACAGAGTGTATTTTCGCGCAGGCAAAGAAGTGATAGTCGCCAATACCAATAAGGATGAGCAAGTATCGTCCTCTGGAAGGCCGTTGGCCACGCATGGCGTATTTGGCGAAGCGATGGAACTTATCCTCAGCGATGTCCTGCAGAGCAGTCCGGTCTGGAGCCACTGGGAAGGCAGCGCGGAAGCCCCACTAGCAGTTTTCCGCTACGCAGTGCCTCTCGAAAAGTCGCATTATGCAGTAGCCATTCCGGACGCTCCGGGGACCGCTCAGCCGCACGTCGCATACCATGGAGAGATTGCCATCGACCAGGCCAATGGCATAGTTCTCCGCTTGACAATAGCGGCTGAACTAAGTCGGACCAGCCGGATATCCACGGGTGACGTAATGGTGGAATATGGCCCCGTGGAAATCGGCGGCATCCGCTATACATGCCCAACCAGAAGTGTCTCTCTTACCATTCAGCGCATCGCCAATACCGCACCGAGTTTCCAATATAAGTTGGATTCCGGGTCTACGAGTAAGGCCGGCCCTCCGCTGACCACCGCGAATGACGACTCTACTCAGTCTGCGCCTCCGATAACCAGCGTGAATGATGTTCGATTCAAGGACTATCACCGGTTCCGCGCGGAGATACGCATCTTGCCTTGAAACAAGGCTAAGCCGTGTCGCTTTGAGATCGTTGAAAGGGTCTGATCGATCAGCAGAGGAGTACCGATCGATCAGTAGAGGAGTACCGCGACGCGATAAGTTGTGAATGTCCCTTTCACGTCCTGTGCCGGGCAGCTACCCACGGCTGCCTGGTTGTATAAGGGCGTCTGAATGCGCACCATCAGCGCCTGTGGCAAGTGAGTCAAGTCGGAATCTTGCCAGCGCAATACGAAACGGGGGTGCCGGCCTGCTTCAGAGATGGACAGCGGCTTGTCTGTGACGCAAACGACTCGGGCAGCGGTCGTATCGGCCATATCGCGCAGAACAGTAATCCCGCTGTGACGCAGCAGGCCGGCAATCGCAGCTTCCACCTGGGACTGCGTCAAAACGGCTACGGCGTGCTCAAAATCTGCGACCGCATAAAGCACACCGTGACTGGCGACAATGGCAACACCGATACGATCCATCTGAGGATTCAGCAGATTGGTACGGTTGCTGGGGGAGCGCATCCACCCGCCGTAGATATCAGCGGGAGCAGAACCAGTTGCCACGTTTTGCGCAATCAAGCTGAAGTGCGCTCCGGCGTGGCTGGCCCGATCTGTAAGGGCCGGCTCACCGGCATTTTGAAGCTCGATCGATTCTTCGGTGGTCATGCGCAAGCAGTGTTGACGGGCAGCCTCAGCGAGTGCCGTGTCCCATTGCAACCGGCCTGCCCCAGCTTCAGCGCGTGCCTGGTTGATCAGTTGTAGGATCTGCCCAGCCTCTGGAGGAATCGTCGCTGCATTCCCATTCTGCACACCAGCCTGCGCCAAAAGCATCGATGCAGCCAACGCCAGGCTTACGATCAACGGAATCTCCTTTTTTCACCACAGGAAGCGGTACCATCCTTCATCGAATCGATGGCCGTGTCAATATTTATCTCAGCATTCGAGGGTGGGCATGGAAGAGTCTGTCGCCACTTTTGTTGCGCCACTTTTTACGGAAGCAATTTCGCGCGCCTGCTTCCGGGCGACAACTTCTGTACCTTCCCCGCACAGCCTGCTTGACACCGTTTCGCTCCCGTTATAGGGTTTATTCAGGTTATGAATTCCTCGATTCAGAGCATGATTATGTCGATGCGGATGCCAATGTGCACCCGTGGGCGGCTTGCTCTGAACTTTGAACCGGCATAGCAACACCTCAAAGTTTCTAAGCAGCAAGCGACCCACGGCTCTCAACAGAGCGTGGGTTTTGTGTTTTGTATCAAAAAATCTTTATCGCCGCAGGAGAACATCATGTCGCAACCGGAGAAACCGCAGCAGCGCCCCGCTACTCTCGCCGTCCATGCCGGCCAGACCGCCGACCCCGTCACCAAATCGCGGGCCGTTCCCATCTACCAGACCACCTCCTACACCTTCGACAACGCTGACCACGCCGCTTCCCTCTTCGGACTGCAGCAGTTCGGCAACATTTACACCCGCATCATGAACCCCACCACCGATGTGCTCGAAAAGCGCGTCGCTGCGCTCGAAGGCGGCGTCGCGGCCCTGGCAACGGCATCGGGCCAGGCAGCCGAAACCCTGGCCATCCTCACGCTGGCCAACTCCGGCGATGAAATCGTCTCCACCACCTCGCTCTACGGTGGCACCTACAATCTGTTTCACTACACGCTGCCCAAGCTCGGCATCAAGGTTCGCTTTGTCGATGCCGACGATTTCGACGGTCTCCGCAAAGCCATCAACGACCGCACCAAGGCCATTTATACCGAATCGCTTGGCAACCCGAAGCTCGATGTCGTCGATCTCGAAAAGCTCGCCTCCATCGCGCATGAACACAAGCTGCCGCTCATCGTGGACAACACCGTGCCGTCGCCGATTCTCTGTCGTCCCATCGATTGGGGTGCCGACATCGTGGTCCACTCCGCAACCAAATTCCTCGGTGGCCACGGCAACAGCATCGCCGGTGTCATCGTCGATGCCGGAAAATTTGACTGGGCCGCTTCAGGCCGCTTTCCCGATTTCGTCAATCCCGACCCTTCCTATCACGGCCTCTCCTATTCGCAAGCCTTCGGCCCCATCGCCTTCATCCTGAAAGCCCGCGTGCAGGGACTGCGCGATACCGGCGGATGCCTCTCGCCGTTCAATGCTTTCCTCGTCCTGCAGGGAATTGAGACCGTTCATCTGCGCGTACCGCGTCATGCGGAAAACGCCCTCGCCGTGGCGCGTCATCTGGAGAAGCATCCGGGAGTGGAATGGGTCAACTATCCCGGCCTGCCCAGCAGCAAGTACTACGAACGCGCGAAGAAGTATCTGCCCAACGGTGCCAGCGCCATCGTCACCTTCGGCATTCGCGGCGGCTACGATGCCGGCAAGCAACTCATCGACTCGCTTGAGCTTTTCAGTCTGCTGGCCAACATCGGCGACGCCAAGTCTCTGGTCATCCATCCGGCCTCCACCACGCATCAACAACTCAGCGGCGAAGAGCAGCAAGCCACTGGCGTGTCACCCAATCTGATTCGTCTCTCCGTCGGCATCGAAGACATTCACGACATTCTTGCCGATCTGGATAGCGCACTCGAAAAGGTGTTGGCCACGCACAAAGAACCGGTTCTGGCATAGAGGAGATCATGACGCAATCGATACAACCGGTGCTTCCACCCGATGTAGAAGCAGATTTTCTACTCAACAATGGAGCGCCGTTCTCCCTTGAGTCCGGTGCAACCTTGCCGCAGGTGTCGCTCCGCTACGCCACCTACGGCAAGCTGAATGCCGCACGGGATAATGCCATCCTCGTCTGCCACGGGCTCAGCGGTTCTGCGCGCGTGGCAGACTGGTGGCAGGAGATGTTCCTCAACGATCATCCCCTCGATCCACGCACGCATTACATCATCGGCATCAACGCGCTCGGCTCCTGCTACGGTTCCACTGGACCCACGTCGCTCAATCCGGAAACCGGCAAGCCCTATGGCTATGATTTCCCGGTCGTCAGCATTCGCGACATTGTGCGCGGCCAAGTACAGTTGATGGACCACCTCGGCATCTCCTGCCTGCGCGCGGCCATCGGCCCCTCCATCGGCGGCATGCAGGCTTTGCAGTGGGCTGTCGATTTTCCCGATCGCGTCGCCAACTGTTTCGCTACCGGCGCAACACCGCTCTCTGCCATGGGTCTTGCCTTGAACCACCTGCAGCGCGAGAGCATTCGTCTCGATCCGGCATGGCTTGGCGGCCATTACCCGCCAGACCGGCAACCGGCGCGCGGATTGGCGCTCGCACGCGGCATCGCCAGCTGCACATATAAATCCGCGGAGTTGTTCACCGAGAGGTTTGGACATAAGCCCAACCGCACCGGCAATGAAGATCCCACGCGCTCCCATGAAGCTCGTTACGATGTCGCCGGATATCTCGACTATCAGGGGAAAATCTTCATTGATCGTTTTGATGCCAACAGCTATCTGGTCATCACGCGCGCCATGGACACCTTCGATCTCGCACGCGGCTACCTGAATGAGCGCACCGCGCTGGCCCGCATCACGGCTCGCGTGCTCCTGGTCGGCATTTCTTCCGACTGGCTTTTTCCCGCCGCCGATATTCAGGCGCTTGCCGACCGCTGCCAGCGTGCCGGTGCCACCTGCAACTATGTCGAACTGCACTCGCACCACGGTCACGACGCCTTCCTGGCAGAGGCCGCAAGCTGGCGTCCGTTTGTTGAGTACGTCACGCGCAGTCCACGCAAAGCATCCGAAGATTCCGCCTATGATGCCGCGCTGACGCTGTAGGTCGCGAGGTTGCTTGCGCGACGTTTCAGCTAAACTTCTCGTAAAAGGAGAAGCGTATGAAAATCGGTGTTCTTGGGTCTGGTGAAGTAGCAAAAACATTGGCCGGCGGATTCCTGAAACATGGTCACGCCGTAAAGATAGGCACAAGGACCTCAGGCAAACTGGCGGAGTGGACGAAGCAAAATCCCGGCAGTTCTGTGGGCAGCTTTGCAGACGCGGCTGCCTTCGCGGAACTGATCGTTCTGGTCGTCAAAGGCAATGCGGCAGCGGATGCGCTTCGTTTAGCTGGAGCCGAGAACCTGACGGGAAAGCCCGTCATCGACGCGACCAACCCGATCGAAGACGCGCCGCCAGCCAACGGCGTGCTGAGGTTTTTTACCAATTCCAATGACTCTCTCATGGAGCAGTTGCAGCGCGAGTTTCCCGGCGCGCACTTCGTCAAGGCCTTCAACTCGGTCGGAGCCGCTTTGATGGTGAATCCGAAATTCAAAGACGGCAAGCCAACCATGTTTATTTGCGGCAACAATGAAATTGCAAAGAAGTCCGTGAGCAAAATTCTCGATGCGTTTGGCTGGGAAACGGCGGACATGGGCGGCGTCGAAGCGGCACGCGCCATTGAACCCCTATGCTTGCTTTGGTGTATCCCGGGCTTTCTGCACAATCAGTGGACGCACGCGTTCAAGCTATTGATCCAGAAATAAACGCCAGCTTCACGCGCGAGCAACTTGTGAAAGTAAGCATCGTATTTGTATCATGATCCGACGTGTCCAGACACAAGCGTTGGCAGATCCCGCTCATGGTCGTTTTGATTTTGGCGCTCGGCGTGTATATCAACCGCGCGCGGATGGAACGTGTCGTGATCGCAACTTCCATCTATCGCGCACACATCTTTACTCCGCCGCAGCCGATCCCTGAAGAATCCCGATGGCATCGGTTTCGGGATGCCACCCAGTTCTATTGGGACTTCTCGGAAATTCCTGTCGCACGAGAAAGACGGCTGAAATTGTTGAATCCTACTTTGCAGCCGCTCGTGAAAGAGATCAATCGCCGCCAGGCTGCGGGCGAAGACATGAATTACTCGGTCCACATTTATCGTGAGATTCGCTGGTGGCTCAACTTCACGCCAGACATTGCAACCACCCGGGCAAGGATCGCCGATCTACGACAGAGTCTTTCGCAACCGATGGAACAGTGGCCACCTGCCGGGCAGCAAGCTTCCGACGGAAGTTGGGGGCGCGGACTTGCCGTTTGGTATCTCCGACTCTATTACTCTGTCGATGACGTCCTGCAGTGCAAGGCACCTCCGAAATATCCTCTGTCTTTTCTGGATCGGGTAAACTCTCCGGAAAAACTCGATGCGCAGCTCGATTCGGACTTGCACAATGACTTCACGAAAACAGGCGTGTTCAATCGCGAGGAGCTCGACGAAACATTTTCAGCGATGGCTCGGTTACTATTTGGAACCACACAAACCGGCTGTTATAAATTTCATCCTGAGTTGAGGAACGCCCTGAAGGAATTTGTGGCGCGCTGGCAGAACCCGGCAACAGGGTGCTGGGGCCAGTGGGTGGTGGATCGACAAGGTAGGGTCTGGAAGATGGACGATATGGGGATGACGTTCCATGTCATTTCCGACCTTCACGGTCAGGTACAGCACAAGGACAAGATTGCTCGGCGTCTTCTACAGCTCGACAACGTCAATTTTCCCGCTGGCATCCGGTTCAACGGCCACTACGAGAACCATCTGAACTGGGACGCAGTAAAAATCTTTCGATCCGCGTGGCCGACGCTCGACGAACCCACCCGGCAGCAGGTTCGGGCCGAGATTTTCCGCATGCTTGATTGGTGCTTGAAGAACTCATATCAGTCGGACGGTTCATTTAAGGTAAGCGATCTGGATGACACCGAGGGTGATGCCTACAGATACGGTGTGGACTTCCTCCAGGAGACCGGCTATTTTCAACGCGAAAACCGGTTTTGGACTGACCAGGATTTTCCCGATGCGAATGCTGTCCGCGACCGCATCGAAACCAAACTGAAGTCGACCGGACTGAATGATCCAGGGCTGAAGGAAGCGTATGAAACGTTGCGCGCAACGGAGATTCGCGTGCACTGATCGTCTGCGTGATAAAAACCGAACGTTCGCCAATACATGATGACTTCTAAAAGAAAGGCACGGACAATGTCCGTGCCTTTCTCTGTATCCGGCATGAATCCAGCCAACAGCCCGGCAACTACGACTTGCTGTCGCCGCTTTCCTGGCCTTCGGTGTGTTCGGTCATGGCTTCATTCATTTCCTTGCGGCGCTTCTCGCGAGCTTCGGCACGCTTCTGGCGCTTTTCATCCAGCAGCTTCTCCGTGCCCAGCAATTCGATGAAGGCCTTCTCCGCGCCGTCGCCCTTCTGGAACCCGGTGCGAACAATGCGCAGATATCCGCCGTTGCGTTCGCCGTAGCGCGGAGCCACGGTATCGAACAGCCGCGTCACCGCTTCGCTGGTCTGCAAATAAGCCAGCGCCTGTCTGCGGGCATGCAGATCTCCGCGTTTGCCCAGGGTAATCATTTTTTCTACCGTCGGGCGTGCCGCTTTGGCCTTGGTAATGGTCGTCTCGACACGGTCCTCGAGAAGAATGGAGGTCACCAGGTTGCGCAACATGGAGCGGCGATGGCTGGTGTTCCGTCCGAGTTTGTATCCTGCATTGCGATGACGCATGACAAATCTCTCTTATCTTAATTCTGCAATCTGAATCTCTTCGTTCGTCCAGTCCGGGCCGCTCTGTAAATCATGCCGAGCAACCCGGCTGGTCTGGTCCTTTAGAAGTTCTCCGGCTCATCCTGCTGCGTAGCCAGGTCTGCTTCAAAGTCTTCCTCGTCCTCATCGTCATCAAAACGGTTTGCACCGCTCAGAATGGCTGCCGGAAGAATGCTGGTCGGTCCCGGAACAGGGTTGCCGTTCTCGTCGATACGCATGCCGAGCGATAATCCCATCTGCGCCAGAATTTCCTTGATCTCATTCAGTGACTTGCGGCCAAAATTCTTGGTCTTCAGCATCTCGGCTTCGGTCTTCTGTACGAGTTCTCCGATCGTCTGAATGTTGGCGTTCTTCAGGCAGTTGTAGCTGCGAACCGAAAGCTCCAGCTCCTCCACCGAACGATTCAGATTTTCGTTGTGAATCAGTCCGCCGCCCGCTTCCGATGCCGCTTCCGACTCCACTTCCTCTTCAAAGTTGATGAAGATGCTCAGGTGGTCCTTCATCAGCTTCGCCGCCAGCCCAACTGCATCCGCTGGCAGAACGCTGCCGCTGGTCCACACTTCAAGCGTCAGCTTGTCGTAGTCCGTAATCTGTCCCAGACGAGCTGGATCGACCGTGTAGTTCACCTTGCGTACAGGCGAGTGCACGGAGTCCACCGGAATAAATCCAATTCCCAGGTCGGCGTCGAAGTTCTTGTCGGCGGAAACATAGCCGCGCCCACGCTTCAGACGCATTTCCATGTCCAGCTTGCCGCCTTCGCTCACCGTGGCGATGTACACATTCTTGTCGAGTATCTCGACGTCGCCGTCGGCTTCAATCATGCCGGATGTAACAATTCCTGGCTGGTCGGCGCGCAGATAGATCGCCTTGGGTCCCTCGCCATTCAGCTTGAAGGGAACCTGCTTCAGGTTCAGGATCAGGTCCGTTGCGTCTTCCACAACGCCGGGCAGTGATTGAAACTCGTGCAGTACGCCTTCAATGCGGACTGCGGTGACAGCCGCGCCTTCAATCGAAGAGAGCAACACGCGCCGCAGGGCATTGCCCACGGTGGTGCCAAAGCCGCGTTCAAACGGCTGTGCGCTGAACTTGCCGTACTTGTCTGTCAGCGTCTCTACATCCACGGATAAGCGCTTCGGTTTTTGAAATCCTCGCCATAACATGTTTCGCCTGCTTTCCTGCACGGCAAACGTCGCGAAGCATTCTGCAACGGCCGTGCCTGTTCTCCTTAGGGTGATTGGGATGCCGCATCCTGCGGCATGTGTTCTCCGGATGTTGTCCTAAGGGCAGCATCCGGATTGTGTCTGCTTTGCCGGCATTGCCATACCGGCAAAGTATTCTTACTGGCTGTAAAGCTTCCTTATTTGCTGTACAACTCGACGATCAGTTGTTCGTTGATCGGCAGTTGGATGTCTTCGCGCTTGGGCAATGCCAGGATCTTTCCGCTCAGGCCGGCACGGTCGATGCTGATCCATGTCGGTGCCTGCCCCTGACCGCTGTATTCCCCTGCCGTCTCAAAGATCGGCAGCTTCTTGCTGGCTTCGCGAATGCGAATCTCGTCGCCCACGCTCACCTGGAAAGAAGGAATGTTCACCTTGCGGCCATTCACTTCCACATGTCCGTGACGCACCACCTGGCGCGCCTGACGCCGGGAGATGGCAAACCCAAGCCGAAAGGCAACGTTGTCCAGACGACGCTCCAGTTGCTGCAACAGCAGCTCGCCGGTCACGCCGGGAGCGCGGTTGGCCTTCTCGTAGTAGGCGCGGAACTGGCCTTCCAGCGTGAAGTACATGCGCTTGGCCTTCTGCTTTTCGCGCAGCTGCAAGCCATAGCCCACGATCTTGGCCTTCACCTTGCGGTCGCGGCCATGCTGGCCCGGAGCAAAGTTGCGCTTCTCAATCGCGCACTTGTCGGAAAAACACTTGGGGCCCTTCAGAAATAACTTAACGCCTTCGCGACGGCAAAGACGGCACACTGGTCCTGTATAACGTGCCACGTACAATTCTCCTTGATGCAGAGGTCGACCGGTTTACGGGTGGCTACCCTTCGTCCCGGTCCACAAATCTGTTTTTCCTGCTATTTTCGGTTACGCACAATCACCGGCCCAGCCGGAAAATTGCGCAATCTTTATGATACACGATAACTTACGCGTACCGCCAGCTATACGCGACGGCGCTTGGGCGGACGGCAGCCGTTGTGCGGCACCGGCGTCACGTCCCGAATCGAGCGAACTTCAATGCCCGCCGTGGCCAGCGCACGAATCGCCGACTCACGCCCGGAACCCGGACCGCTCACGCGCACATCGACCGTGCGCATGCCGTGGTCGCGTGCCTGGTTGGCCGCGTTGACAGCCGCCTGCTGCGCGGCAAACGGGGTACCCTTACGCGATCCGCGGAAGCCCAGCGAGCCGGAACTCTTCCACGAAACCGTGTTGCCCTGCCCATCCGTGATGGTCACGATGGTGTTGTTGAAAGTGGCCTGAATGTACACCAGTCCGTACGGAACCACCTTGCGTTCGCGCTTCTTGAACTTCTTGTTCTTGGCGGCCTTCCCGGCAGCGCCTGCTTGTGCTTTTGCCATTAGGTCTTCGCCGTCGCTTTCCGTTTGTTGGTTACCGTGCCCTTACGCGGTCCCTTGCGGGTGCGCGCATTGGTGTGCGAACGCTGTCCACGCGTCGGCAAATTGCGACGATGGCGCAGGCCACGGTATGACTGAATTTCAATCAGTCGCTTGATGTTCATCGAGACGTCTTTGCGCAGGTCGCCTTCCACCTGGCCTTCGTCTTCAATCACCTGACGGATGCGGTTGACCTCGTCCTCGCCCAGGTCCTGAATCTTCTTGTTCGGCTCCACATTGGCAGCCGTCAGGATTCTCTGTGCGCGGGAGTTACCGATGCCGAAAATGTATGTGAGCGCGATTCGTGCCTGCTTGTTCCGCGGCAAATCGACGCCAGCAATACGTGCCATGGTTCCCCTTCTTTTTTGCTTGCTCCCGGCAGCATGGCTACCCGAAGCGGTGAAGCCGCGAAGTGTACCTCTTGAAATTCGCGGCGGTTAACGGATGTCCTTCAGGTTCATCGCAAGCCTTTCTACGGCTAACTAGCCCGACGGTATCCGGCACGCACAACCTCCGGGCGTTAGCCCTGGCGCTGCTTGTGCTTGGTGTTTTCGCAGATCACGCGCACCACCCCGCGGCGATGCACGATCTTGCACTTGTCACAAATCTTCTTTACCGAAGCTCGAACTTTCATGATTGCTCTACCTTCTTCCAGCTACCCAGCACGCCGGGGCTATTTATAGCGATACACGATGCGGCCGCGATTCAGGTCGTAGGGACTCAGCTCCACCGCGACCTTGTCTCCCGGCAGAATACGGATAAAGTTCTTCCGCATGCGGCCCGAGACGTGCGCCAGCACCTGATGCTTGTTTTCCAGTTCTACCCGGAACGTTGCGTTCGGCAAGGTCTCTACGACCGTTGCCATCACTTCAATTGCGTCTTCCTTCGACAATCGGTGTCTTGCTCCCGGCCTGCTTTCGGCAGACCTTGTTTCCACTCTTGCGTTTCCCCTTGCGGGGATTTCGTCACGCGGTCAGTACCTGCGCACCATCCGCCGTCACAGCCACCGTATGCTCAAAGTGCGCGCTCACGCTGCCATCGACGGTCACTGCCGTCCATCCATCTTCCAGCACACGCACTTCCGGCTTGCCCACATTCACCATCGGCTCAATGGCAAGCACCATTCCCTCACGCAGCTTGATGCCGATTCCCCGCCGGCCATAATTGGGCACTTGCGGATCTTCATGCATGTTGGTGCCGATCCCGTGGCCCACAAACTCCCGAACCACGCTGAAACCTGCCGCTTCCACCATGTCCTGCACCGCCGCGCCAACATCGCCCATGTGCACCCCGGGGCGAACCGTCTCAATGGCGCTGGCAAGCGACGACTCCGTCACCTGCAGCAACTTTTCCACTTCCGGGGCCACCTTCCCCACCGGCACCGTGATCGCCGAATCCGAGTAATACCCATCGATCACCACGCCGCAGTCGATTGAAACCACATCGCCTTCGCGCAATGTATGCTTCTTCGAAGGAATGCCATGCACCACTTCACTGTTGATCGAAGTACACAGCGTGCGCGGATACCCGCGGTAGCCCTTGAATGCTGAGATGCCGCCTGTTTCCGCGATCTTGGCCTCAGCCACCCGCTCCAGGTCCATCGTGGTGCTGCCTGCAACCACCACGGAACGCACCGCATCCAGCACGGCCCGCAACGCGATCCCACTGCGCCGCATCTTTTCGATCTCTTGCTGCGTACGAATTACAATCGCCATCGCGCACTAACTCCGTAAACGCACAATGGCGTCCATGACGCTGCTGGTTACTGCTTCCATCGTCTGCTCGCCATCCACTTCGGCAAATCGTCCCAGGGCCCGGTAATGCTCAATCACTGGAGCCGTCAGCGAATCGTAGGTGCGAAAACGCTCGGCGAAAACTTCTTCCGTATCGTCCGGACGTTGCACCAGAACAACCGCATCCAGATCGCACACCGTGTCGTTCTTCGGCGGCTGAAAGTATAGGTTGTAGATGCTGGAGCAGTTTGGGCACGTGCGCCGACCAGTTGCCCGGCGCATTAACGTAGTATAGCGAACCTGCACCATCACAGCAACGACCGGCAATCCGGTCTCGGCTGCCGCCAGGTGCCCCTCGGCCAGTTGATGATCCAGCCATGTGGCCTGTCCCAGCGTGCGCGGAAAACCATCCAGCACATATCCCCGCAGCGTATCCGGCTGCGCCAGCCGGTCCAGCACCAGTTTCTCCACCAGTTCATCGGAGACCAGCTTGCCCGCATCCATCACCGCGCGCACCTTCTGGCCTAAAGGCGTGCCGCCCTTCACGGGGTCCTTCCGCAGTTCCCGCAGAATGTCTCCTGTGGAGATTTGCGGGATATCCCAGGCCGCCATCAATATCTTGGACTGGGTTCCTTTGCCTGCGCCCGGAGCTCCCAACAGCAAAATGGGACCCGGGGTTGCCAGACGCGGTGTTTCTTGTTCCTTCAAAGCTCTTCCCTGTGCGGCAACTGGCATTACCAGGACCGTCTCCCGCGTATCCGCCCGCTCTTGCTGGAGAATCCATCGTAGTGACGCATGATCAGGTGCGCCTCCACTTTATTGATCGTATCCATCGCCACGCCCACCACGATCAGCAGCGACGTACCGCCAAAGTAAAAGTTGAAGCCCAGACCGTTGGTCACCCAGGTCGGCATCTTGTCGAAAAACGAGCCGATCAACCATAGATGGTTCAGGTGAATACCGCTGATCAGGATCTGCGGTATCAGCGAAACCGCACATAGGTAGATGCCGCCGATCAGCGTAATGCGCGTCAGGATATCGTTGACAAAATCCGCCGTCCGCTTGCCCGGTCGAATACCGGGAATAAATCCGCCGTACTTGCGCATATTGTCGGCAATGTCATCCGGACGGAAAATGATCGAGATATAGAAATAGGCGAAGAAGATGATGGATGCGCAATACAGCACCACCCACCACGGCTCACCGGAAACCAGCGCATCGAAGATGGGCCGGAAAAAGCGGCTGTCGTGGAAGGAATAGCCAAAGATGCTCGCATTGGCAAACAGCAGCGGCGCAGAAAGAATCGATGCGGCAAAAATTACCGGCATCACGCCGCCGGAATTGACACGCAGCGGAAGATGCGTCGACTGCCCGCCCATCAGCTTGCGGCCAACAATCCGCTTGGCATACTGCACCGGAATGCGGCGTTCGCTCCGTTCCACGAAGACGATAAACGCCACAACCACGATCATCATGCCCAGCAACAGGATCAGCGCCGGAATCGTAAAGGCGCCCCAGGTCTGGGCCTGTGCCTTCCCAATCAGTTCTTGCACGCCATTCGGCACGCCAACCACAATGCCGGCAAAGATCAAAAGGCTCATGCCTTCGCCGATGCCGCGGTCTGTGATCTGCTCTCCCAGCCACATGATGAATGTGGTTCCAGTGGTCAGCGTCAACACCGTCATCAACACAAAACCCGGACCGGGATCCGATACATACGGCACGCTGCCGGAGCTATGCACCAGGGTCAACGCAATGGCCAGCGACTGCACCACGCCCAGTCCCACCGTCAGGTAGCGCGTCCATTGTGTGATCTTCTTGCGTCCCAGGTCGCCTTCTTTTTGCAGGCGCGCCAGCGGCTCGTAGACCACTTCCAGCAGCTGGAAAATAATCGACGCCGTAATGTACGGCATGATGCCGAGAGCAAAAACCGTCAAACGGCGCAAGTTGCCGCCGCTGAACATATCCACCAGTCCCAGGGCACTGCCGCTCTGCTGTTGAAAGAACTGTTCCAGCAGTGTTGTGTTGATGCCCGGAGTCGGAATGTGCGATCCCAGCCGGTAAATGAACAGAATGCCAGCCGTGAACAAAATCCGGTTGCGCAGTTCTGGAATGCGGAAGATGTTTTTCAGTTTTTCCAGCATGGGTGTCCTGCGTTACTCCGCGATCAGAACGGCTTTCCCGCCTGCCTTTTCGATTTTTTCCTGCGCCGTCTTGGAAAACTTGTGCGCATGAATGGTCACCGCAACGGTCAAATCGCCGTCGCCCAGCACCTTCACCAGGCCGTTCTTCTTACGCACCAGCTTCAGCTCCACCAGCTTCTCGTAGGTCAGCTCTTTTTCTCCGGCTTCGGCAATGCGCGCCAGGTTCAGAACCGTATATTCCGTGCGGAAGATATTGGTAAAGCCGCGCTTCGGCATGCGGCGGTGCAGCGGCATCTGGCCGCCCTCAAACCCGCGCATCTGGCGCGCGCCGGAACGGGACTTCTGGCCCTTGTGACCCAGCGTGGAGGTCTTTCCCATGCCCGATCCCATACCGCGGCCCACCCGCTTGCGCCCGGTGTTGGCCTTCTTGGGTGCTCGTAAACTGGACAGATTCATTGTTTCTCTCGTTTCTTTCTGACTTCCGCTCGCTTCACTTGATCGAGTTAATCGAGGATCCGGACCAGGTGCGGAATCTTCTTCACCATGCCGCGTATGGACGGGGTATCCTCGCGCTCCACCACCTGGCGCAGTCGCGTTAAACCCAATCCGCTGACAATCTTCTTGTGCTTCTCCGGCGTGCAGATGGCCGAGCGATAGTACTCAATGCGCATCTTGGCAACCGCCTGTTTCTTTGCCGCGTGTTCTGCCATGACTATAACTCCTCCACGTGCTTGCCGCGCATGGCCGCAACTTCGCGGCGATCGCGCAACTGCACCAGCGCGTCAAATGTCGCTTTGATGACGTTGTGCGGGTTGGCCGATCCCAGGCTCTTGGTCAACACGTTCTGCACACCCACCGAGGTCATAACCGCGCGTACCGCGCCGCCGGCAATCACGCCGGTACCTTCCGGGGCCGGCTTCAACAGCACGTGGCCCGCGCCAAAGCGTCCCAGCACTTGGTGCGGAATCGTCGTCTCGGTCAGGTTCACCCGTACCAGATTTTTCTTTGCCGACTCAATGCCCTTGCGAATGGCCTGCGGAACTTCCTTCGCCTTGCCCGTGCCAAAGCCCACCACGCCCGCGCCCGGATCGCCAATGACCACCAGGGCCGCAAACGACATATTCTTACCGCCCTTGACCACCTTGGTCACGCGATTGATCGATACCACCTGGTCCTTCAGGTTGAACTGTCCAGCGTCCAGCTTTTTCTTCAGTATTGCCATCCGTCGGTATTCCTTTCAGGCATTCCTGTGCCCGTATTCCGTATCGTGCGTTAGAACTCAAGACCCGCTTCGCGCGCTGCATCCGCCAGGGCTTTGACGCGTCCGTGATAGAGATAGCCGCCACGGTCGAAGACCACGGAGCGAATCCCCTTTTCCTTGGCGCGCTCGGCCACCAGCTTGCCAACTTCCTTGGCGGCGGCAATGTTGCCGCCCGTCTTCAGCTTGGCCGAAAGACTGGACGCCGAAATGATCGTCACGCCTGAGGCATCGTCGATCACCTGCGCAAAAATATTGTTCAGCGAACGATACACGTTCAGCCGTGGCCGCTCCGCCGTGCCGGTCATCTTGCGGCGAATGCGCGCATGGATGCGCTTGCGGAGTCTGCTGCGTTCTACTTGCGGAATCATGTTCTTTCCTTCCTAACAGCGGAGACGCCTGGCGCCCCCGTTCGGTTAATCCATTTCCTTCGATTTTCGGACCGGCATCCGCAAGCCTTGCTCCCGTTGCCGGTCGATTCTTAGGACGCGCCTCGTGCCTTCCGGCGCATCCCGTTACTTGGCGCCCGTCTTGCCGGCCTTCTTCTTCAGCTTCTCGTCTGAGTAACGAACACCCTTGTTCTTGTACGGGTCCGGCTTGCGCAGCGAACGCATGTCCGCGCTCACCTGGCCCACCTTCTGGCGATCGATCCCGGTCACCGTCAGGTGCGTCTGCTTCGGATCGATGGCCACCTGGATTCCGGCGGGCAGTTCAAACTCGATCGGATGCGAGTAGCCCAGCGTAAACACCACCGTGTTCTTGCCCTTCAACTCCGCACGATAGCCGATGCCGACAACGTCCAGCTCCTTCTTCCATCCCTCGGTCACGCCGGTCACGGCGTTGGCCACCAGCGAGCGTGTCAGACCATGCAACGGAGCCTGCGCATCGTTCTCGCGGACGGCATGCAACTGCCCATCCTTCTCCTCCAGCGTGATCCCCTTGGCCAACAGCGCGGAAACTTTGCCCTTCGGCCCTTCCACTAAAACAGTGTTGCCCTGCACGGTGTACTTGACACCCTTCGGCAGCGCAATCGGCTTCTTTCCAATCCGTGACATCGACCACTCTCTCTATGGCTTGCGAGTCCCGCATCCGGCACGTCCATCGCCTGTTGCGTTCCACTGCAGCCGGGGCCATGCTGCCGCCCCATTTTTCTTCCATCCACTACTTGAATCATGTGCGATAACTCGCTGACTCAAGAATACTTACCAGACTTCGCAGAGCAGCTCTCCGCCCACGCCTTCGCGGCGCGCCTGACGACCCGTCATCACACCCTTCGGGGTGGTCAGAATGCTGATGCCCAGTCCGCCCTGCACCCGTTTGATCTCATCGCGGCCAATATATACACGGCAGCCGGGACGTGAGATGCGGCTCAGGTCGCGAATCACCGGGCCATTCTGCGCGTCATACTTCAGGTACACCCGCAGAAGCTTCTTGCCGTTCTCCTCGGTGCCCTTGTAGTTGCTGATGTAACCCTCTTCCTTCAGAATGCGGGCAATCTCCGTCTTCAGCCGTGAGGCTGGTACGTCCAGCTTGGCATGGCGGGCACGGATCGCGTTGCGGATACGCGTTAAAAAATCTGCTACAGGATCGGTCAAACTCATCGTTTCTCCTCCATCCCCCGTTCGCTCCGGCTCACCTTCGGCGGGAGAACCTGCGGGAATGTCTGTGGGCCTTCGCCCGTTTGTGGCGGCTGTTGCCGCCCGTTCCAAAATTTCACCTGATCTGCCGTTTGCCTCATCGCGCGCTCGACGCGTTCCGGCGAACAGTTACCAGGAGCTCTTCACCACGCCCGGAATCTCACCCTTGAGCGCCAGGCTGCGGAAGCACAGACGGCAGATGCCAAATTTTCGTAGAAACGCACGCGGACGCCCGCAAAGATTGCAGCGGTTATGCTTCCGCGAGGAAAATTTTGGCTTGCGCTTGTCCTTCACTCGTTTTGCAGTTGTCGACATTCTTTGTCCCTTTTGTCCTTCCTCTGTCCGGTCCCGATTGTCCGGTCCCGGTTGCCCCGTCCCGCTTACGCAGTCTGACGGAACGGCATGCCAAAGTGCTTCAACAGCGCCCGTGCATGGTTGTCATCCTTGGCCGTCGTCACAATCGTGACATTCATGCCCTTCAGTTTTTCCACCCGCGCATAGTCGATCTCCGGAAAGATCAACTGATCGCGCATGCCCAGCGTGTAGTTACCGCGGCCATCGAAGCTCTTCGAGGACACACCGCGAAAATCGCGCACGCGCGGCAATGCGGTCGAAATCAGACGGTCCAGGAACTCATACATCTTGTCTCCGCGCAGCGTGACCATCGCGCCAATCGGCATGCCTTCCCGCACCTTGAAGGCCGCAATCGACTTCTTGGCCTTGGTCGTCACCGGCTTCTGTCCGGCAATCTGCGCCAGGTCGCTGATCAGCGGATCCATCACCTTCACATTCTGGGTCGCTTCGCCCAGTCCCATGTTCAGGACGATCTTTTCCAGTCGTGGCACGGCCATCGTGTTCTCGATGCCCAGCTCCTTCTGCAACGCCGGCTTGATCTCTTTCAGATACTTCTCTCTCAATCGTGCTGCCATCTTCTTTCCTTCCTCTTCATCCACGGTCCCGGAGTGGGTCATCCAGTTTCTACCCGTATACCGTTACGTGGCAGGGGTTGACCTTCGCTACTTCGTTTTGGCGACAATCGGCTGCTCGCACTTGCGGCAGACGCGAACCTTGCGGCCATCCTCAATCTTGTGTCCCACGCGTGTCGGTCCGCAGCTATCGCACACCAGCATCACATTCGATACCTGGATCGGATTTTCCTGTTCCGCCACGCCGCCCTTGATGTTGCGTTGCGGATTCGGCTTCACCGTTTTCTTGACCATCATCACGTGCTCGACCAGCAGGCGGTTCGAATCCGTGATCACGCGCAGCACACGTCCGCGCTTGCCCTTGTCCTTGCCTGCGATCACTTCCACCAGATCATTGCGATGTATATTCATTCCCGGCATTTCTTAACTCGCTTCCTTTTCGTTTTGCGGCCTTCCCGAAATCCCTACAGAACTTCCGGGGCCAGCGAAACAATCTTCAGAAATTTCTTTTCGCGCAACTCGCGGGCCACCGGTCCAAAAACGCGTGTGCCCACCGGCTCGCCCACTTCATTGATCAAAACTGCGGCATTCTGGTCAAAGCGGATATAGGTGCCATCCTTGCGGCGATGTTCCTTGCGCGTACGCACGATGACCGCCTTGACGACCTTGCCCTTCTTTACCTGTCCATCCGGCGAAGCTTCCTTCACCGCCGCCGTCACCACATCGCCCAGGCCGGCCTTCTTTCCGCTCGACCCGCCGAGGGGCAGAATCATCTGCAGCTTGCGTGCGCCGGAGTTATCTGCCACCACCAGCATCGATCTCATTTGTACGGCCATCGTCGTCTCCTAAATCCTGTCCGAATCCTGTCCCAAAAAATCGTGCCGTCCCGCTACGCCAGTTCGACCTGCGGTTCTTCCAGCTGCGTGAGAGAGGAACGACGCACAATCTCTTCCAGCTGCCAGCGCTTCAGGCGGCTCAGCGGACGCGTTTCGCGAATCCGAACCACGTCGCCCACGCGAGCCGTGTTGTGCTCATCATGTGCATAGAACTTCTTGCTGGTGCGCATCACCCGCTTGTACTTGGGGTGCGCCTTGCGCATTTCCACTTCCACCACGATGGTCTTCTGCATCTTGGTCGAAACCACCTGGCCCACCTTCTCGTTGCGGTGGGATTGCGGGGCCGTTGTCGCCGTATTGGCCGTATTGTTCGTCGCTTCCGTCATGGCTTAGCGGGTCTCCTTCTTTGCCTTGCTCTTGGCAGCGCCGGTCTTGGTCTTGGTCGACTTGGAAGCTTTCTCCGGCTTCGCCGCCGTTTCGGCCGCGGCCTTCACCGTCTTTGATTCGGCTGTCTTCTTTGCCTTGGTTGCCTTCTTCGCGCGAACCGTTTTCTTCGTCTCGGCGTTTCCTTCTGCGGTACCGGCGTGGACCGGGACAATCCCCAGTTCGCGTTGACGGGCGACCGTCTTGATGCGCGCCACATCCTTCTTCAAGGCACGCAGCTTCTCCAGGCCGTCGTTCTGTCCCATCCGCATCTGAAAGCGCAGGCGGAACAGCTGCTCCGCGGCCTTGCGCTCTTCCAGCGCCAGCTCGACTTCGCTCAGGTTGTAAAACTTCTCGATTTCCATTCCCTTGACCTTCCTGCTTCTTTCCCGTTACTTCGCCGCAACCGTTGTGTGCTGGGCGCCGGGCCGTGCCACAAACCGGGTCCGAATCGGCAGCTTATGCGCTGCCAGCCGCATGGCTTCCTGCGCCATCTCCTGCGACACGCCTTCCATCTCGAACAACACCTTGCCCGGTTTCACCACGGCAACCCAATGGTCCAGCGGTCCTTTGCCCGAACCCATACGGACTTCAGCCGGCTTCTTGGTAATCGGCTTATCCGGAAACAGGCGCAGCCAGATCTTGCCGCCGCGCTTGATGAAGCGGGTCATGGCGACACGGCTGGCTTCAATCTGCCGATCCGTAATGTGGCCATGCTCCATCGTCTTCAAGCCAAAATCTCCAAATGCAAGCTCGGACCCGCGCCAGGCTTTGCCCCGGTTGCGTCCCTTCTGCTGCTTGCGAAACTTCACCTTCTTCGGCATCAACATAGCCAAATCCTCTTCTTTCGCTCACCCAACTCAATCCGGCAAAACCGCCCCGGACCTTGCGATCGTTGTCGCTGCTCCGGCTATCGCAACGATGCGCAGCCGGAAAAATTTCCTAGAATACGCCCGTCGCCACCTGCGGCTCGCGCTTCTTCTGCTGATAGATATCGCCGCGGTAGATCCACGTTTTCACGCCGATAATGCCGTACGTGGTGTGTGCCTCGGCAAATCCGTAATCGATGTCCGCGCGCAGCGTGTGCAGCGGCAGGCGACCCTGCAGATACCACTCCGAACGCGCAATCTCGTTTCCATTCAGACGGCCCGAAACGCGCACCTTGATGCCGCGGCAGCCGAAACGCAGCGCCGAATCGACCGACTTGCGCATGGCGCGACGGAATCCAACGCGCTTTTCCAGTTGCAGCGCAATGCCTTCGGCCACCAGTTGCGCATCCAGCTCCGGCTTGTTCACTTCCAGAATGTCGATGAACACTTCCCGGTTGGTGCGCTTCTGGATGTCGGCCTTCAGCTTCTCGATCTCCGCGCCCTTGCGCCCGATGATGATGCCCGGACGCGCCGTGCGGATAATCAGGCGCAGCTTGTTGCCCGGCCGCTCGACTTCCACCGAGCTGACGCCCGCTGACTTCAGCTTTTCCTTCAGCTCGCGCTTCAGGTGCACATCTTCGATCAGCAGCCGGTCGTATCCGCGCTCGATAAACCAGCGCGACTTCCAGGGCTTGTTGACGCCTAACCGAAATCCGTACGGATGAACTTTTTGACCCATGGTGAATCCTTCCGTTGCCTTACTTGGCGGCCTTCTTGGTCTTCGCCTTTTTCGCAGCCGTCTTTTTGGCTGCCGTTTTCGTCACGGCCTTCTTCTTGGCCGCTGCTTTCGTTGCCGAAGCTTTCTTGTCCAAACGCTTGGCCTCAACCGTCGCATCGTCGCCCACCGTCGTTGCCAGCGCAGCGCGCTTGCGCTCCGCCACGGCCACCACAATGTGCGCCATGCGCCGCTGATACCGGAACGCACGGCCCATCGGCGCCGGGCGAATCCGCTTCATGCGCGGCCCATCGTTAGCCACTGCCTGCTTCACATACAGGTTGTCGATGTCGACATCGAGATCCCGTTCCTGGCTCAGATAGTTTGCATTCTCCAGTGCCGAACGCAGCACCTTCTCCACCAGCGGAGCAATCCGCTTCTTGGTGAATGCCATCGTGTGCAGGGCATCTTCCACGCGCCGACCCTTGATCAGGTCCAGCACCAGCTTCGCCTTCTGCGGCGATACTCGCTGGAAGCGCGCTTCTGCCCGAAATTCCTGTGTCTCAAATTGCATCGTCCGCTATGCCTTTCAGAGCCATCTACTTCGGTTTGGCAGATGTCTCTGCCTTGGCCGAGTGTCCCTTGAACGTACGCGTGGCCGCAAACTCGCCGAGCTTGTGCCCCACCATGTTTTCCGTTACGTACACGGGAATGAACTTTCTTCCGTTGTGTACAGCAATCGTATGTCCCACCATGTCCGGGTGGATTGTGGACCGCCGCGACCAGGTGCGCAGCACCTTCTTGTCGTTCGCCTTGTTCATCGTGTCGATCTTCACCATCAGGTGCGTGTCGATGAACGGTCCCTTTTTTGTCGAACGTGCCATGCTTCCTCCGTTACCTCTGTACCACTACGTGCTGCGGCGCCTACTTGCTGCGGCGATTCACGATCATCGCATCGGTCCGCTTGTTGTTCCGTGTCTTGTATCCGCGCGTCGGCTGTCCCCACGGCGTCACCGGGTGGCGTCCGCCGGAGGTCTTGCCCTCGCCGCCGCCGTGCGGGTGATCCACCGGGTTCATGGCGACACCGCGGTTGGTCGGGCGAATGCCCTTCCAGCGATTGCGTCCCGCCTTACCGATAGCCACATTTTCGTGGTCCGTGTTCCCTACCTGGCCGATCGTCGCCATGCAGTCCACCAGCACCTTGCGCGTTTCCCCCGAAGGCAGCTTCAACAGTGCATAGTCGCCTTCTTTCGCGATCAGCTGTGCCGAAGCGCCTGCCGAGCGCACCATCTGCGCGCCCTTACCCGGTCGCAGCTCCACATTGTGCACCGTCGTACCGGCGGGAATGCTGCGCAGCGGCAATGCATTGCCGACCAGGATGTCTGCATCCGGCCCGCTCGTGATCGTCTGGCCCACCTGCAGGCCAATCGGCTGCAGAATGTAGCGCTTCTCGCCATCGGCGTAGTGAATCAGCGCAATGCGCGAAGAGCGGTTCGGATCGTACTCAATGGTCGCCACGCGGCCCGGGATGCCGAACTTCTCGCGCTTGAAATCGATCAGGCGCAGCATGCGCTTGTGGCCGCCACCGTGATGGCGGATCGTCAGGTCGCCCGAGTTGCGGCGTCCGCCCGTGCGCTGCCGGGTGACCGTCAGCGGCTTGTGCGGGCGATTGGTTGTCAGGTCGTCATTGACCAGCGTCGAGGTAAAACGCAGCGACGGGGTAGTCGGACGGTATGTCTTGATCGGCATCGGTTACTCTCTTTGCGGTCAGGCTGTAAAGCTGCCCAACCCTCCGTTTCAAATCTCTTCCAACCCAATTCCGGAACGCTTCCTCTCCGGAACTCCATGCCCGGGACTTCAGGTCCGGGACTACAGGCTGTTAATGTATTCCGGCATCTTCTCGCCGGCCTTCAGGCGAACGTATGCCTTCTTCCAGTCGGAACGGTATCCGGTGAAGCGACCCCGGCGGCGTTCCTTGCCGACGAAGTTGGCCGTCCGTACAGCATGGACCTTCACCTTGAACAGCAGCTCCACTGCCTGCTTCACTTCGGTCTTGGTTGCACCGCTGGCCACTTCAAACACCAGCGTGCCTTCGGTCTCTTTTACGCCCATCCCTTTTTCGGTAATCAACGGGCGGCGAATTACGGTATAGATCTCCGTGGACATCAGGCCACCTCCACCTTCTCTGCCAGCTTGCGCCGGGAGATTGTCTTCTTCAGCGTTGTCTGCAGCTGTTCCATCGCGGCACGCGAAAAGATCGCGCGCTCGTAGCGCAACAGGTCGTAAGGATGCACTTCATTGCCCAGCACCAGCTCCACGCCCGCCAGGTTGCGTGCTCCCAGCAGCAGCGACCGGCTCAGCTCCGAACCGCTCTCCACCAGCAGCGCCGTCTTCTTGGCTTCCAGCTTGTTCAGCGCCGCCCGGTATTGCTTGGTCTTCGGCTCTTTCAGCTCCAGGCTCTCGACCACCACCAGCTTGCCATCGGCCAGCTTGGCTGCCAGCGCCGCACGCAGCGCGCCCAGCTGCTTCTTGCGTGGAAACGCATACGCATACGAGCGAGGTTGCGGTCCATGCACCGTACCGCCATGCCTCCAGATCGGCGAACGCACCGAACCCACGCGGGCCCGTCCCGTTCCCTTCTGTTTCCAGAGCTTCTTGCCCGAACCGGAGACCAGCTTCTTGTTCTTGGTCGCGGCCGTTCCCTGGCGCAGTGCGGCACGATAGTGCTTCACCGACTCCCAAAGCAGGGCCTCGTTCACCTGGTCCGGTCCGAAGACCTCATCGGCCAGCTCCAGCGAACCTACCTTCTTGCCCGTTAAATCGACGACGTCAATCTTTGCCATTGCTCTACTCTCAATCATCCTGCCTGCATCCAGCCCCGCATCCGTTTCCCGATGCAGCTCCAGGAAGGCTCTGCTTCCGTATTTACTTTTTCTTGCTCGCTGAAGCCTTCTTCGAAGCCTTCAGCGGATCGACCGTGCTCGAACCGGCAAATCCACGACGCTCGCGCGGTGGCCGCTTCGCTTTGCTGATCACGACATACCCATTCTTCGGGCCCGGGACCGCGCCTTCGACCATCAGCAGGTTCTCTTCCAGATCAATCCCGCGAATGCGCAGATTCCGCACCGTCACCCGATCCACGCCCATGTGTCCCGGCATGCGCTGGCCCGGAAACACACGCGACGGAAACGAAGAAGCGCCGATCGAACCCTGCACCTGGAACATATGTCCGTGCGACTTGGGACCGCCGCCAAAACCATGCCGCCGCACCACACCGGCAAAGCCGCGTCCCTTGCTCGTCCCCACAACATCGACAAACTTTGAATCTGCGAACAGGTCCACCAGAACTTTGTCGCCCGCCTTCACGCCCTTGCTCGCCTGGCCATTGCCTGCCTGGCCATTCTCTGTCTGGCCGGCTTCCCCCTCGCCTGCAGGAGCCGTTACCTCAATCGCCACCTCGCGCACAAAACGCACGGGAGGAACATTGCTCTTGGCAAAGTGACCCGCCATCGCCTTGTTGACCTTGGAGCTCTTCACGAACTCAACCAGGCCAATCTGCGCCGCGTCGTAGCCGTCTTTTCCTGCCGTCTTCAACTGCGTCACCACGCACGGGCCCGCCTGCAGCACCGTAATCGGATGCACATCTCCCTTTTCATCGAAGACCTGCGTCATGCCGATTTTCTTGCCGATAATTCCTGTCAGTGCCATATCTTCCTCTCCTCATCATGCGCGGATTTCCTCTGCGCACTGCCGGTTCTTTTCCGTTGCCTGGACGGCCAGTCCCGGCCAGTCCTACTTCTCGAAGGCCTTGATCTCGACGTCGACTCCGGCTGGAAGATCCAGCTTCATCAACGCATCGACCGTCTGCTGTGTCGGCTCCAGAATGTCGATCAGCCGCTTGTGCGTGCGAATCTCAAATGCCTCGCGCGACTTCTTGTCGACGTGGGGCGAACGCAGCACGCAATACTTGTTCTTGATCGTCGGCAACGGAATCGGTCCGGCAACCTGCGCCCCGGTACGCTTGGCCGTCTCGACAATCTCACCCGTCGAGGTGTCCAGCACGCGGTAGTCATACGCCTTCAGGCGAATACGAATTCTCTGTCCAATCATCTGATTTCTCTCCCGCAGCGCAGCCGGTTTCTCCGTGCTGCGGTATTTTTTTATTGTTCGATTGTTCGATAAACTGCTTTTTACTTCAAAATCTCGGCAATAGCGCCGGCGCCGACGGTGCGTCCGCCTTCGCGAATAGCAAACCGCAGGCCTTTTTCCATCGCCACCGGGGTAATCAGTTCAATCTCCAGCGCCACATTGTCGCCCGGCATCACCATCTCCGTGCCTTCCGGCAGCTTCGCCACGCCCGTCACATCCGTCGTCCGAAAATAAAACTGCGGCCGGTAGCCATTGAAGAACGGCGTATGCCGCCCACCCTCTTCC
>DATAWK010000037.1:0-1880 GCA_036267255.1 Acidobacteriaceae bacterium
CTCAACCGGTTTAGTTCCCACCTGACCATCATGCAGGATGGCCACAATCTGTTCCTCGGTAAATCGCTTCTTCATCGCAGCCCTTTCTGGGCCGCGATTCTATATCATCAAGCTGGGACATTTTCGGGGGTCAGGACAGTCCCTTGCAATTGCCCATTGGAACCTACAGTAACGCCATCTAGCAAATAGTCTAAGGACTGAAAATTGCCACCCACTATTATGAGCATGTCTTGTCCCGCATCCACGTTCACAAGCGTCTGCGCACTCGCTACATAGGTTCCGTTAAAATCGTAATTCCAGCCGCTATTGCCAAAACTGTTCGTGCTTCGAATACGAATATAGTAAGGAACACCTTGGTGCAAGAATAATCCATCAGGTCCTGTCCGTATAATGCAATTATATGTATTGTCTTCCCTGACCTCGTAGGGAATAGGAGCAGCACTGGTATATCCTGCAGTTGTCCAATCAGCGTCATTCAACGATTCGCTAGATGATATTTGAATTTGAAAGCCATCTATATTCGTGGCGGCGCATGTCCAAGAAACGAATATTTCAAGAGCATTCACACCCATGGCTTGTATATTAACCACCGAACCGTCAGGCGTGCTGTTAGGCCCACCACCGGGATTGATCGGTCCATCAAACGCCGGCGTCACGGTCGAACTTTCGCCTATTAATGCGGCATTGCCGGAGGTGTCGATAGCATATACTTGGTAATAATAGGTCGTGCTAGGCGACACCGTTGCGTCAGCAAAAGACGGGCTCGTCAAATTATCGCCGACCATGTTGTCGATCGATGGAGCAAAACCTGGGGTCGAATCGCGGAAAACTTCATAGTATTGGGCGTTATTGTATGCACTCCAGCTTAGACCAACCAAAGCAGTTAACGCTTCCGTTGTTACCAACGAATTCTGAATCACGTTGACAGTTGCACTTCCGGTCAGACCGCCGACGGAGAGGACAACCGTATCGGAACCATCTGCGTTAGCCGGAGCCGTGTAGGTCGCTTGTCCGGCATCCGTGGGATCCTCGGCCACACTTCCGCCAATTCCATCAGTTGTCTGCACTGTCCATGAAGCGCCGGCCAAAGACATGGGGTTGCCGAATTGATCGAGCAGGCTCCCCGATATCGTGTCCGTCTGTCCATTGAAGATGGCCGAGTTGGCAGAGTTGACGGCCACCGATGTCGGCGTTTGCTGAACGGTCACGGTAACGTCCTCAGGATCACTTAGTCCAGACGCGTCCATGGCCGTGATCTGGAAAACATACGTACCGGCCTGGGAAAACGTCGCCTGCATCAAATTCGTTATGGTCGTAATCGAATTCGTGGCCGAAGGCGCGGCGCCATTGAGTTGAACATTTGCTCCCTGTGGCGCGCTGACGATCGACCAGTTGTAAGAGATCGTTTCATTCTGACCCGTGGGATCAGACCCGGTCACCGAAAGCTCTGTGGATGTCCCCGTCACAGTCATGGGTGACGGAACGGTCAAAGTCGGTGTATTGACGCTGGTTTGGCTGGACACCATGGCTGAAGCAGAAGAATACCCTGATCCGTTGATCGCTTCCACCCAGTAATAGTACGTCACACCGCTGGCTAAACCAGAAGAATCGGTATAGCTCTGGGTCGAATTCTGGCTGGCCGTCACTGTCGTCAGCGGCGTATTCGGAATCGTGGGCGAGGTGCTACGGAAGATCGCATAGCTCTGGGTGTTGCCCGATAGCACCGTGTCCCACGTCAAATTGATACCGTCATCTCCCTGCGGGGTAGCGACAAGGTTCTGGGGAGCCGCCGGAAGGTCGGACGGCGAAATATTCACCGGCAACGATGTGGTCTGGACCAGACCCAGCGGGTCCTCGACCGTCAGATCGAACGTATAGTC
>DATAWK010000038.1:0-114514 GCA_036267255.1 Acidobacteriaceae bacterium
CCCAGGCTCCCGAAGCTCTGCCATATTTTTTCTCGGTGTTTGCGTGCTTGCTCTGGCCGTAGGCATGCCGTGGTGGCTACACGAGTTGGGGCGGGGAACTTATGGGATATTTGGCGTCGACGCAGCGGCGCAGATGCGAGATGGTTGGTTACTGGTGCCACTTAGCGGCAAGTTTGCGTTCATCTCGCCCTCCAAGATGATCTTGGCCTGTCCTCTGCTTGCACTCATTCCTATTGCATTCTTTTTGTTGAGCCGGCGAGCGTTCCATGTTCGTCGCGTCCCAGTCTGGTCCGGCGGAAGGCAGGAAGATGCCCGACAGATTGCAACCACATCGCTGGCATTTTCCAACGCATTGCGCACCTTTTATGGGTTTATCTATGGTCCAACCCACAATCTGGAGCGCGAATATGACCACGGACCTTATTTCGTGAAGAGGCTCATCTTCAATCAGGAAGTGGCGCCGATTTTTGGGCCATACCTCTTCTCGCCGCTAGTAAAGGCTACCCGCAGGATTTCCGACGAGGTCAGCAAGTTGCAATCTGGCTACTTGAATCTCTACAACGCATTGATCGGAATGCTTTTGGTGCTGATTTTGGGATTAGCACTCTTTTACAAGTAGACCAATGACTTGTTCGTCTTGGAAGGGCATACTGCTTACTCGAATATCCTCGTCGACCCGCAAGACCGAAAATTTTATGACAGCCCTTCGCAATCTCTAACCGAACGATTAGTCCCCTGAAGTCTGCTAGTGTTCGCCAATCAGCGAGCCCTCGATCGAGAAATTTCTACATCTCCTCGCTGAGCGGAACTTCTGTTTCTTCAACTTGAAAGCAAAAGCGCTGGATGCAATGCGATGTTATTGCGGAGCCGACTTTCTGAATCCATCGTCTCTATCGCTTCATCCAAGCTTCCACATGCATACGTGTTCTCGCGGCGCGAACGCTCCCAAAAAGAGAACCTAACTGAGAGAAAGTTTCAAGCTTGATTGGAGAATGAGTATGAATGCGTCTCTTAAGCCAAGGGCGTTCACGATTTTTCTGAAGACAGCCATGGTGGCTATCCCGGTAGGGTTGTTGACCGTTGGCGCTGGACTCTTTGCGGGGTGCGGCAAGAGTGTAAGCGCTTCATCTCCCCATCCTCCCCCCGCAATGAAAGTGAATGTGGTGAAGGTGGAGCCGAGTAATGTGCCGCTGACGGGCGAATGGGTGGGCACACTCGACGGCTATGTGAATGCTCAGATACAACCACAGGCGAACGGCTACCTGATTCGCCAGGATTATCGCGAAGGCTCGCAGGTGGAAAAAGGTCAGGTCCTGTTCGAGATCGATCCGCGCCCGTTTGAGGCGGCGCTTGAACAGGCACAGGGCCAGCTTGGGCAGGCGCATGCGCAGCTTGCGCTCGCAGAAATCAACGTGAAGCGCGACACGCCTCTGTCCGAGGCTCATGCGATTGCCAGAAGCCAGCTCGACAACGAGATCCAGCAGGAGGCCCAGGCGAAAGCAACGGTGGAGACGGCTGAGGCTGCCGTGACAACGGCGAACCTCAATCTCGGTTTCACCAAGGTGCGATCGTTGATCACAGGGGTTGCAGGACAGGCGACAACCCAAGTCGGCAATCTTGTGAATGCCCAGTCCGTGCTGACCGCGGTTTCGCAGCTCAACCCGATCAAGGTCTATTTTTCCATCAGTGACAGCGAGTATCTTGCCTTGACAAGGCGCGCGGATGGGAGTGGCAGCAACCTGCTTCATGGAGCGTCGAAGCTTCCCCTCACGCTGACACTTTCGGATGGCGAAATTTTTCCGTACAAGGGCCGTGTAGTCTTCGTCGATCGGCAGTTGAACACCCAGACCGGAGCGATTCGAATCGCTGCCGCTTTTCCGAATCCAGGCAACGTGCTTCGTCCGGGCCAGTTCGGCCGGGTTAAAGCAGAGATAGGAGTTCTGCACAATGCGGTTCTTGTACCGCAGGAGGCAATCACTGAGTTTCAGGGGCAGGAGCAGGTCTACACCGTTGGGAAGGACAACACGGTCCACGCGAATAACGTGACCCTAGGCCCACAGTACGGCAACAGCTGCGTAGTCAAAAGCGGACTTGCCAGTGGATCTCTCGTGATTACCAACAATCTTCAGAAGCTCCGCGACGGCGCACTGGTCAATCCACGGCTTACAACCTTTCAGGTAGCCGCAGCCACTCAGCCAAATCAACCGGCGGGAAGCTAAATAATGTCGAAGTTCTTCATCCGTCGCCCCATCGTTGCGATTGTCATCGCCATCATTACGGTTGTGGTTGGTATCGTCTCGCTGTTCACGCTGCCAATTTCGCAGTTTCCCAACATCGTTCCGCCGGAGATTCTCGTCACCGCAACGTATCCCGGCGCGGACGCCAAGACCGTCAGCCAAGCGGTTTCCACTCCGATTGAGCAGCAGATGAACGGCGTGGACAACATGATCTACATGGATTCTGTAAGCGCCAACAATGGCGTGGTGCAGCTATTTGTAGATTTTGACGTCAAGACCGATCCCAACATCGACCAGGTTTTGGCCCAGTTGCGCGTCGATCAGGCCCAGTCCCAACTGCCGGCGGAAGTAACGACAGCCGGCCTCACAGTGCAGAAGGCGCTGACGTCGCCCCTGATGCTGATCGCGCTCAATTCACCTGGCGGCAAGTTGAGCCAGAACTTCCTTACCAACTACGCCGTCATCAATCTTCAAGACCAGCTGGCACGCGTGAACGGCGTCTCGCGCGTGCAGGTCTTTGGGGGGCAGTATGCGCTTCGCATCTGGGTAGACCCGGATAAGCTCGCCAAACTCGGGGTCACGGCAACGGACGTGATTTCCGCGATACAGACGCAGAATAATGTCAACCCGGCGGGCCAGATCGGCGGCGAGCCGATTCCGAAAGGGCAGGAGTTCACCTACACGGTCCGCACGCAAGGGCGCCTCGTCACGCCTGAAGAGTTTGGCAACATCATCCTGCGCGCCAATCCCGATGGGTCCGTCCTTCACCTGAGTGACGTGGCTCGCATCGAGCTTGGAGCCCAGTCGTATGGCCTCTCAGCCCGGTACAACCAGGCACCCGCAGGGGTCATGGCGATTTACCAATTGCCCGGCTCAAACGCAGTCGAGACCGCAAAAGCCGTGCGACAACGCATGAAGGAGCTTTCCGCCACCTTCCCGCCAAGCATCACCTACAGCGTTCCGCTCGATACCACCAAAGCAGTCACGTCGGGTATCCACGAGATCATGCTGACGCTCTTTGAAGCGCTTGGTCTGGTTGTGATTGTCGTATTCATCTTTCTGCAGGGCTGGCGCGCCACTCTTATTCCACTGCTGGCTGTTCCTGTTTCGCTCATCGGAACATTCATCATCTTTCCGGCGCTCGGTTTCTCCATCAACACACTTTCACTCTTCGGACTAGTGCTGGCGATTGGCCTGGTCGTCGATGACGCGATCATCGTCGTCGAGGCAGTAGAGCACCATATCGAAGAGGGCATGGATCCGAAATCGGCGAGCGAGAAGGCAATGGAGGAGGTGGGTGGTCCTGTCGTCGCGATCGCATTGATTCTGGCGGCCGTCTTCATTCCGACAGCGGCAATTCCCGGCATCACCGGACGCTTGTACCAGCAGTTCGCAGTTACGATTGCAATCTCCGTGCTGATCTCAGCTTTCAATGCGCTCACGCTCTCTCCGGCTCTCTCTGCGCTTCTTCTGAAGCCCAGGGCCGAGGGCAGCAAGCAGAGTCTGCTCGGCAAAGGGTTTGGATTGTTCAACAGGTTCTTCCGGCGCACTACGGACGGATTTGTTCACGCCTCCGGGATACTCATTCATAAGTCCGCCTTCGCCATGCTTGGCCTGATCCTGGTTGGCGCGGCTGCCGTGTACATGGGCAGCAGCCTCCCCACAGGATTCATTCCCACAGAAGATCAGGGCTACATGTTTCTTGCCTTGCAGCTTCCTGACAGCGCCTCGGCACAGCGCACCGATGCCGCTGAGCAGAGGATCACCGCCGCTCTGCTCAAGACCCCCGGTGTTGAAGGCGTGATCGCGGTGAACGACTTTTCGCTCCTCACGCAGGTGCAGAGCACCAACTCGGGCTTCTTCTTCGTAAACCTCAAGCCATGGGCTGTCCGGAAGAGCAAAGAAGAGCAGCTCGCTTATATTCAGAGCCATTTGCAACGGCAGCTCGCCGCCGATCCGGACGGCATCGCCTTCGCGTTTCCGCCGCCCTCCATTCCGGGCATCGGTACTTCGGGTGGCGTCACCATGATCCTCGAAGATCGCTCCGGTTCAGATGATCCTGCAACCCTGACCAAGAACGTCTTCACCTTTCTACGCGCTCTTTCCAAACGTCCTGAGATCGCGGCCGCTATCCCGTCCTATGAGCCGGCGGTGCCCCAGCTCTACGCCGATGTCGACAAAGAAAAGGCCCTCGAACAGCAAGTGAGCCTCTCCAGCGTCTACACCACGATGCAAACCTTTATGGGCGGCTATCTAGTGAACTACTTCAATCGGTTCGGACGTCAATGGCAGACCTACGTCGAGGCCGAAGGCACGTCGCGCACCAACATCGCGAACATCGACGAGTTCTACGTGCGCAGCGCCAACGGCAGCCAAGTGCCGCTCAGCTCGCTGGTCACCGTGAAGCGAACCACCGGTCCGGAGTTTATCTACCGATTCAACGAATACAATGCCGCGCAGCTGAATATCACGGGCGCGCCCGGATACAGTTCCGGCCAGGTACGAAAGGCGCTGGAAGAAGTCTTCAAAGAGACCATGCCGCCGGGAGCCGGCTTCGATTACTCGGGCATGTCGTTCCAGGAGCAGCAGGCCGAGAAGGGCGTCCCCCCGTGGGCCGTGTTCGGGCTTTCGCTTGTTTTCGTCTTTCTCATCCTGGCCGCGCTGTATGAGAGCTGGACATTGCCCTTCAGCGTCCTGCTTAGCACGCCCGTCGCCATTTTGGGTGCATATCTTGCTTTGCATGCACGCCATTTTGAGAACGATATTTTTGCGACCATCGGTCTGGTCATGCTCATCGGCCTATCGGCCAAGAACGCCATTCTCATCGTCGAGTTCGCCAAATTGAACTACGAACGGGGGCAAAGCATCTGCGATGCCGCTCTGAACGCTGCCCGCCTGCGTTTTCGTCCAATCGTGATGACAGCCCTGGCATTCATTGTCGGTTGCCTGCCGTTGTGGGTTGCCACCGGATCGGGTGCTGCCTCCCGACAAATCCTGGGCACAGTTGTTGTCGGCGGCATGACGCTTTCCACCGTCCTCGGATTGATTTTCATTCCTGTCACGTTCGCAGTGGTCGAGTTCCTCTCGCACCGATTCGTGCGTGGCGGCAAAGGCACGACGATGGATTCGATTTGTGGTCCGGGAGCACCACCCGAAGAGCAAACCGGCGCAATCGTCGCGCACGCTCGCACGGACGGTGGCCGGGCATGAAGCGTCTTCGCCAATCCGTTCGACTGAGCCTCCTCGCTGGAACCATGAGCTTGCTGGCCGGGTGCACAGTGGGCCCGAAGTACGTTCGGCCGAATTACACGGCGCCGCCGGCCTTTCGTGGAGCGGACAATGTAGCCGTCGCGAGCGACACAAAAAAATCGCTCGGCGATGAGCAATGGGCTGCCGTCTATCGCGAGCCGGAACTCCAAGCGCTGATCCGTAAGGCTCTTGTCAACAACTATGATGTCCGCATCGCAGCGCAACGTATCCTGGAGCAGCAGGCGCAGGTCAGGATCACCCGCTCACAGGAGTTCCCAAGCTTCACCGTCGGCGGAAACGGCATCGGCGCTACCTTGCCCTCTTCTCTTGGAACGCAGATTGCCAACCCGCTCGTGGAAGGATCGCTCGATGTTTCAGGTTCGTGGACACCTGATTTCTGGGGTCTGTATCGCAAGCAGACCGAGGCGGCCCGCGCCCAGCTATTGGCGCAGGTCTGGGCCCAGCGAGCGGTTCGTCTGACGCTTGTGGAGCAGGTCGCGACCACGTATTTACAGCTCCGCGCTCTCGATTCCCAACTTGAGATTACGAGGGAAACGATCAAGGCCCGAAGAGATTCCTTGGCTCTGACCAAAACGCTCGAAAGCGGAGGCTCCGTACCTCTATCCGACGTGCGCCAGGCAGAGCAACTGCTGTACACGGCAACTTCCGAGGTGCCCCAGTTCGAAGAGCAGATTCAACAACAGGAGAACGCCATCGCGCTGCTGCTTGGAGAGAACCCCGGACCAATCGTTCATACGGACGCAAATGCGCTGGCGCCTCCGCCGCAGGATCTTCCCACCGGCATACCCTCGCAACTTCTTGAACGGCGGCCGGATATTGAGCAGGCGGAAGCGACCCTGATTGCCGCAAATGCGCAAATCGGCGTCGCGCGCGCACAATTCTTTCCCAACTTATCGATCAGCGCCTCGGGAGGAGTGGGCGGCGACAGCCTTTCGAGCATCTTCGACACTGCGGGAAAGACCATCTACGGCATCGGCACGCTGACACAACCTCTGTTTGAAGGGGGCAAGCTGCGCGGCCAGCTTGAGCTTTCCGAGCAGACCAAGGACGAGATGGTGCTGAATTATCAGAAGACCATCGCGGGCGCATTTCGCGATGTCTCCAACGCCCTGATCGCTCTGAACAAGCAGCGAGCTTACCGTGAGCAGCAGGAAAAGCTTGTCGAAGCTGCAAAAGATGCGACCCGTCTGGCACGCCTTCGATACCAGGGAGGGTCTACAAGCTATCTCGAAGTGCTCACCACAGATTCAGATCTCTTCACGGCTCAACTGAACCTTGTGAATGCTCAGGAGGGTGAAGCGCTGGCTCTCGTTCAGCTCTACAGTGCCTTGGGGGGAGGCTGGCAATCCTGAACCTTGCACCTTTCGTGACGTCTATCCGCCCTTCGGTTTGGAATTCTTTAAATGAATCGATTGTTCAGCCGGTAGGACCTTGCTGAGTCTTTTCAGCAGAGTCAGGCTTCAGATGATTACGCCAGCTTTTCAAGGACCATAGTCCCTACATCCATATATTCACTGGTACCCTGCATGAGCAACAGATCTATCTCATCTCCCGATGAGCAAAACATGGATCTGGTCATGGACGCCGCAAAGAGTTCAGGTGCGTATCTGCCTGCGGCATGTGCGGCTCAGCGTGTGCTCAAGTCCAATCTCGCTTCAAACGGGGATCTGGACCTGTCTGTTATTAACGCCCTATGCCGTCGAAGGCAGGCTCAACCCCAAGTGAGCGCTTTGCGCTATAAGGCACGAACTTGCGGCAGTGGCGAGGAGCCCAATTGTCAGAAGCCAACCCGTCGATGTCATAGCCTTGAAACACGCCTCAATACACTGAAACTGTTCAAGCTGGATGGGACAAATACAAAGCCGGGGGGAACTTGATGCTGCCTTGGATCATCATGAAGCAAACCACAGCTGACTACCACCGCCCATCCTGCGGCTCTCCGGTATCTGGATCGAGAATCAACGTCCTGTCCGAGCCGCGTCCGTCGGGGTAGGCGCTGAAATCAAACATATTCACGATGGAGCCTGCGACGGCGTCAAAGGACTGATCTCCGATTTGGCCGAGCTGCCAATTGTCTTCAATGAAGCGAGTGATCGACGTTTGATCGGCAACCGAGTGGGCAACAAAATTCTCTTTCGCAAAAGGTGAAATCACGAGGAAAGGAAGCCGCGGGCCGTATCCGCAACGATCGAGGTAGGCTCCCGCCTTTGCTGTGCCGCAGAGTCCCGTGGAACCGAGAAGCGCATCGTTGCCTGGGTCATTGGATCGGCTCACAATCGGTGCCAGAACGTGATCGTACCAACCATCGGAATCATCCCAGGCGATGAGAATGGCCATATCCTTCCACTGGGTACTCTGCTGCAGGCGATTGATCGTATCAACCAGGAATGTTTGCTCAGCCAACGGGCTGGAAGTCGATGGATGGCCCGTCTCGTTCGCGGGTGCCTTTAGAAAGCTGACTGCGGGCAGGTTTCCTGCGGCTACCGCATTCCAGAAGTCGGTCAGTGCGTATTGATGATTCGCCTGGTCTGTATATCCGATCGCACGGACGGAAGACGGCGGCAGATGGTGGGGATTGGCTGTGGAAGCGTAATACTGGAAAGGTGCATAGTGGTCATCGTACTGACTGGTGCATTGTGCCTTGCCGCCGCTGTTCCCGGTTGGTGTCCAATCCCCATAAAACCAACCCCACGTCACTCCCCTGGCGTTCAGCAGATCGCCGATGTTTTTACCGGTCATCATGATGGTGGTGCCGGTGGAGCAATCGTCATCGGTGGCGTCGATGTTGGCGATAACGCTGCCATTTGCGACCTTGCCGGAAACAGTAGCTGGAACAGCGCCATGTGTTTGCCCGGAAATCAGATTTAAGTGGCCCATGACGGTGGTGCCGAAGTTCGTCCCAAAGAAATCATCGCTCATGGCGTAATGCTGAGCGTAATTCCACAGTGCCGTCACTGTATTGCCATCGTAGTAGCCCATGGCAAGGTTTGGAGTGCACTCGGCCCCTGTGGTACTGACGCCAGTAGCGCTCAAGAGTTCGGAAACCTGATCGATCAGGCCTCCGTCATAGGCCTTCTGCTCGTCTGTATAGTGATTGTCATTGTCGCAGGTGACGGCCTCGGAGCGATCGAGACGAAAGGGCGCAACCGCGTCTGGGTTGTCCTTGAGCAATGTAGCGGTGAGGCCATTGACCGTCGGCGTGTTCGGGCTGGCTTGGAAGGATGGTTCTCCCGGCGGATTGGCCGCATTCGGATAGGCGCCGAAATAATGGTCAAACGAGATGTTCTCGTCGAAGATCACCACCAGATGTTTGATGGGAGTAGTCGTAGCCAGCGAAGAATTCCCTGGCTCGGGCCCCGGACGGTATTGCTGGGCGATGGATTTGACGGGGATTGCAAGCAGGCTGACACAAGCGAATGTCAGAAATACAAAGTTTCGTTTCATTGTCAAGGCCTCTCAGGCGCTCCGAGTGAATGCAAATTTTTCGAGACGTGTGTCGCTCTTCAACCAGAAATCCTAAGCTGCTTCTGTTACGCGAAAATGAAAACCAGGGGAAAATAGACGATCATTGCAGGAGTGCCTGGGTCTCGCGTACCTCTTCATCGCCCCGTAATAATTTCCGAGTATCAACCTAGATTAGGTTCCTTCGGAAAGCATAGTGTGCGCTGCTCGTCACGCTCCCTTGCTTGGGCGACTTTTATTCCCGGGAGAAAATTGTCATCCTTGAATGTTCGAGCATCTGCTCCCGTCGCATTGGGATTCGCGTTGTTGTTTGCATTTCTTCCCGCGAGTATGTTGGCTGCCGCCCGGAAAATTTGTGTGCGGCCAGCTCCGGGGAGCATCGTTCCTGAACCGGAGGACCTAAGCAGCCGCCACGGGATCCTGAAACTGGAGCTGACCTATCGCAACTTCACCGCTGCAGACGGGCAGCAGGAGTATTGCTATCAATATAAGGATGGCAAGCAGGCGCCCACCCTGCGTCTGCGTCCGGGTGACCTGCTGATCCTCAGGCTGAGGAACCGTTTGACGGCTCTTGGACCCGCGGCGAAACCGGCCGCAAACAATCTTTCGCTGTCAAGTTCCACCGCCAGGACTGCCTCGATGCCGATGTCGGCTCCTTGCGGAAACGGAAGGATGTCGGCGTTCGCTACGAATCTTCATTTTCATGGCCTTACAATTCCGCCGGTTTGCCATCAGGACGATGTACTCCATACGTTGATCGGGCCGGGAACAAGAGCTTTCGAATACCGCTTCCGAATTCCCGCAGAAGAGCCGCCGGGCCTGTACTGGTATCACCCGCATGTGCATGGTTTCACGAATCCACAAGTGCTCGGCGGAGCCTCTGGAGCTTTGATCGTCACCGGAATCGAGCGTGCCAATCGGAAACTCGCTGGATTGCCCGAGCGAGTCTTTGTGATTCGAGATCAAGAGTTGCTTCATCCTGATGCGCTTCCCGCAAAATCTGGTCTTGTGCCAACACCGCCTGTGTTTCGCGATGCCGAAGGAGACATTCTCAACACCGGAACCGGCGGCGGCAAACCCGCCAAAGACCTATCCATTAATTTCGTTCCCGTGCCCTATCCCAACTATCCGCCGGCAATTATTCAGGTCAAACCATTGGAACGGCAACTATGGCGGGTCTTGAATGGTTCGGCACTCACCTATCTTGACCTCCAGATATTGGTCGGCAATGTCGCCCAACCCATCGGCGTGGTTTCACTCGATGGAGTTCCGATCGACGAAAATGGATTGGAGAAGGACCGGATCCTCTGGACAAACCATATTTTTCTGCCGCCGGCCGCGCGCGTGGAATTTATCTTTCGCGGCATAGCGAAAGGGACGCGGGCAACCTTCTTCACGCGTAGTTTCGATTCAGGACCGGCGGGAGAAAATGACCCGGCTCATCCTCTAGCAACGATCATCGCGTCGGATCGAGCACCCGAACCGCCATTGCGGCTCGCCCCCTCGCCCAAACCTCTCCCGCGTTCTCGCTTGGTTTGGCTCGGAGACGTCAAACCGATGCGCACGCGAAAATTGTACTTCTCTGAACGGCCCCAGGATCCCCATCGACCGAATAGCCCGACCGTCTTCATGATCACCGTTGACGGACAGACTCCCGCTCCCTTCAATCCGTATGCGGCGCAGCCCAATATCACCGTGCACCAGGGAGATGTGGAGGATTGGGTCATAGAGAATCGGTCGCGAGAAGCGCACACGTTTCATATTCATCAAATCCATTTCCTGCTGGTGCAGTGGGACGGTGTGCCGGTGGATGAGCCTTTCTTGCGCGATACCATCAACGTGCCTTACTGGGATGGGAAGAGTGCACGCTACCCCAGTGTGACGCTGCGGATGGATTTCAGAGACCCGAATACTGTGGGGATCTTCGTGTATCACTGTCATCTACTGGAGCATGAGGATGGCGGAATGATGGGGACGATCCGTGTTTTGCCAAAGGTAGTCATTACGGATAGATCGATGCACACGGCGCCACTTGGACCACATTAATCCGAGCAGCTCAGGAAAATAGTCGTGGCACAAGAGGTCTCTCTCCACACCAAATCAACGACGCCGGTTAAAAGATAATGGATAGCGGCAACGGGTGCTCTCCTTGATCGATCGTGCTCCGGGCACAGTGTAGTACGTTGCAGTGGCTCTGCCGTTATCGGATCCTGCGGCCAATCGAAAGGGCAAAAATCATTACTTTCAAGCTCTGCCTTTGCTCTCAGAGTGGCTAGCTTAATTGGTGCCTCTGATGGTGTTGGCTTTGCACCCACCACCTTGGCAGCGTTGAGGTTTTCGCCTTTTCCTCCGCCACCTGTTCCTGGAGTAAGGGGAGATTGAGGCAGTAATGGGACGGAGCGTGATACCTACGCTCGATCCTTTTCATGATCCCGCTAAACTGCAACAGCTTGTTGACGCCCCCGTGAGCCGATGGATGCAATCCTTTCCGCTTCGCCTTCGTTCAATCAGAAGCAAGCATTCGCCGACCTTCAGCAGAGTTGCCATGCACGCGGTGTCGATACCTCTACACGCTACTGCCGTAGAGACAAGTTCGACTCCAGCAACAAGGGTTCGCATAAGACCAGCAGATGTTGTCAGGGATGGTGAATGTACGTCTCGCTCGAAGGCATGAGACGTCGCGCGGTTGACGCGGGTGCAGACATGAATGCCTGGACACGCGCTATGGCCTGTTGGCATCAGTTGATGCTTACACCGCACCGGTGGCTGTTAAACACAAGCCGAGTTGCCAGGACATGTCTTTCCTTGAATGCCCGCGACGCTGCGAATTCAGGGATATTCAGAAACCTGAGTGATTGCTGTCAAAACGGCTGATGTTCCTACTTCTCCTTCAAGCCTTGCCTGTTCAAAGCCGCATCTCGATAGAACAGCCAGAGCTTTCTGTCCCTCATTGCCCTCACGGCTTAACGGGTTGGAGACTGGATGTTTGTCGGATCTCCGGTCACGCGTTCGCAGAACTAATAGGAGCAATCCTCCCGGTCGGAGAACTCGCGCTACTTCTGACAAATCATGTTCCGGGTCAGACCAGAATTGGAAGTTGTGCAAGGCCGTAGCTTTGTCAAATGTTCCATCGGCCCAGGCCAGCGACGATGCCGTTCCAAGACGCAGATCCACTCTGCCTGCATGGATCCACCGCTCGTTTCGTTTCCACGCCGTACTTAGCATAAGTGGGGAGGGGTCTACCCCTGCCACAAAGCCAGACGACGCTGCTTTGGCGAGCATTCCGATCAGTTGCCCCGTGCCGAATCCGATCTCCAATATTCGGTCGGATGGTTGCACCGCGAGCCTCTCCAAGGCGTGTTTGTGCGCCGAGCGATTGAAGACGTCCATGGACCACCCGAAAATGGCACCCAGGATTCCATGAGGGTGCATCGCCTGTGGAAGGTTCTTCCCGGTGCGTACCGGAGACGCTGGCGTGGACCCATCCATGGAACTCTCATCCTTCGGAAGATGTTCAGTCATCCCAAGCCTATCAGCAGGGTCTTGTTGCGAAAATGCGCCCCGGACCCACCTGACATTGGATGCCATCTGCTCCCACAGGTGAACGGAAGTTCAAGCCTGCCATTTCAACGAGCGCATCATCGCCACGTCACTTACTGAGACATGCTGAGTTCTGCTGTGGAACACCGGGTTAGTACCGGGTAACGCCCTTCTCGTCAGGATTTTGATTGCTGGTCAGAAGACGACTTATCGGGAGCGATCGAATGCTGACGCCCCTAAGCCAAAGAAATAAGAAGATGTGAAACTCGGTACTATTTCTTCGCTGCAGGATCGGCGCGCTTTCTTCGTTGATAGGCGGCGACCTTGAACTTATTACCGCAGATATTCATGCTGCACCACCGGCGTGCCCCATTCTTGCTCGCGTCAAAGAAGTGAACAACGCACGATTCGCATTTGCGAATGCGCGACCGTTCCGTCTCAGCGAGAAGATCTGCCGTGGCAGCGATAATCGGTGCCCAGAGGTCGGTTGGCCGGTGGAGCTCGAACGTTGTCTCCCGAGTTACCCTCCCGTCTCGCTTATGAAGCAAAGCAGGAAGAGGGTATTGAATCAACCGTGAGTTCACATGGGCCAGAAACGCATCCGACGGCACAGACCCACTCTCCATCCGAAGAACGGCCTCCCGCAGCTTTTCCCTGAACGTAATGAGCTGTTCCAGGAATGCCTCTGCGTCAGCTGAATTACGCCAGCTTCGGAGGGTGGCTTTTGCCTTGGCCGAAATTACCATCCCCGAGGCGATCAGCCACCTTTCGAGGGCGCGCACATCCGGCAGGAGTTCCGTAGGCCCTTCGGCTAGGACGGGCTTCGTATTCAGGAAATCCAGAATTGGGCTGTTCGCCACAAACAGAAATCTGTCGTTCCTCTCCCGAGAAGCTTGCATGAACCCTCACGAAAAATCTTTCAACCAAAATTAACACCTTTGATGCATCTTTTATCGGTGTCATGTACTCTCAGTTCTGTAGGCGGGTCCATGCCTCGCCGGGAGAGGAAATCATCATGACAACATTTCAACATGCAACCCTTCGCGGTCTCAAGATGTTTTACCGAGAGGCTGGATCTAAGACTTCTCCGACTATCGTGCTTCTGCACGGCTTCCCGAGCTCGTCGCATATGTTTCGCGACCTGATTCCCCAACTCGCGGAAAAGTTCCACATCATCGCCCCGGATTACATCGGCTTCGGGTACAGTGATGCCCCGGGTGTGAGTGACTTTGAGTACACATTCGACAATCTCGCAGCCTATGTCGAGGAGCTTTTGTTCGGCACTCTGGGATTGAAGAAGTTCAGCATCTACGTGCAGGATTATGGCGCGCCGATCGGATATCGAATCGCCTTCAAACATCAGGATGCCATCGAAGGCATCATAGTGCAGAACGGGAATGCTTACGCCGAAGGCATCGGCGCCGCCTTCGATCCGATGAAGCCGTTCTGGGCCAACCGCACGCCCGAGACAGAAGCGCCGGTGCGCGCGCTGCTCACCCTCCAGACGACGATCTTCCAGTACACGCATGGCGTAAAGGACGTGAGCCGAGTCAGTCCGGACGCCTATACGGTCGATCAGCACTTTCTCGATCGCCCGGGCAATGACGCCATCCAGTTAAATCTGCTGCATAATTACCAGGCCAACCTGCCACACTATGACGAGTGGCATACGTTCTTCCGGAACAGGCAGCCGAAAACGCTGATCGTGTGGGGCAAGAACGATCCCTTCTTCACGGTCGAGGGCGCGCAGGCGTATCTCAGCGACATTCCCAAGGCGGAACTGAATCTCTTCGACACCGGCCACTTCGCCCTTGAAGATCACGGCGACGTCATCGCGAAGAAGATTGTGAGCTTCTTCGGCTGAGCTTGGCGGCCGAGCCAGCGCCGCGGCGTTTGAACTGGGAGACGAGAAGAGGAGACGAGAGGAGAACCATCATGTCAGCATTTCAAAACGCCACGGTTGTTGTGGTCCACGGCGCATGGGCCGACGGATCAAGCTGGGAACCGGTTATTCGCAGGCTGCAGAAGGAGGAGTTGGATGTCGTGGCCGCGCCAATACCTCTGACATCGCTGAGCGACGATGCCGCAGCGCTGCAACGGACGATCGCCCGGACGGAAGGTCCCGTGATCGTGGCCGGCCACGCCTATGCCGGTACTGTGGTGGGGACTGCACATGACGAGCGCGTAAAGGCGCTTGTATATATTGCAGCCCTCGCTCCGGATGAGGGCGAGACGGTTGCTGAGGTCTTTTACCGGGATGAGCCGCACCCGCAGGCCCCAAAGCTTGTACCAGATGCGGATGGATTCATATGGATGCCCGACGAGAGCTTTGCCGAAGCCTTCGCGCAGGATGCAACGCCGGAGCAAACAGCGCTCTGCCGCGCTGTCCAGCGGCCGATTTCGGTCAGGTGCATCCAGGAGCCGGTCGCTGCTCCAGCGTGGAAGACAAAGCCGGTGTGGTATCTGCTCGCGGAAAAAGACAGGATGATCAACCCGAAGACGCAGCGATTCATGGCCGAGCGTATGAACGCCACGATCCGCTCATTCGCGGTCGATCACACGCCGCTCCTTACCGCGCCGGATAGGGCAGCGGGCATCATCCTCGAAGCCGCGAAGGCGACATTGGCCTGAGCGCAAAAGCAAATCAACCCCTGCCCAAACCGGTCGGCAGGGCATTGCTCTAACATTCATGTTTTCCATAGCAGGAGCAACAAGAATGAAGAATTCTGTAGCAATCGTCACGGGAGCAAGTCAGGGCATTGGCCGCTCCACTGCAATCCGGCTGGCCAAAGATTTTGCCGTGATCGTTCTCGTCGCAAGGAACGCGGACGCATTGGTGGAAGTATCGGGTGAGGTGCGGAGTGCCGGTGCAGAGCCGCGCAGCATCGCGCTTGATCTGAGCCGGATAGAATCGCCCGAGGTTGTGATCAAAACGACGCTCGATGCGTACGGTCGCCTCGACGCACTTCTCAACATCGCCGGAGCCGTGCCGCAGATAGATCTCTTCGAGATGACGGATGAGCAGTGGTACGCGGGCATGGAGCTGAAGCTGCATGGGGCCCGCCGATTGACGATCCGTGCCTGGGATGCGCTCAAGGCGAGCCAGGGATCGGTGGTCTTCATGTCGGGCAGTGCCGCGCTCGACCCCAAGCCGGCATTCGCCGCCGTTGCAGCCACCAACGCCGCCATCATTGCCATGGCCAAGGCCTTTGCCGAGCAGGGCATCACGGATGGCGTACAGGTAAACAGCATTGTGCCGGGAGCCGTAATGACCGGGCGGCGGCGCTCCTTCCTTCAAAGGTGGGCTCCAGCGCACAATATGAGTGTTGAGGAGGCTACCAAGAACTTTCCCGAAGAGGCGGGCATCCGCCGTTACGGTCAGCCGGAAGAGATAGCTGAGTTGCTTGCCTTCATGGTTTCACCCGCGGCCAAGTGGATGACGGGGAGCTCGGTACGCATGGACGGCGGCGAGGTCAAGGGGATCTAAACCTGCGTGGTAACAGATCCTGACTTGTGGGCAGCGCCCGCCGGGTCATCGAACACGGTGCCGAATCACGAATCAGATAGAGGAGTCTGTACATGAATACGACAAGTCAACCTGAGGAATACGATCTCGTGATTCTTGGCAGCGGGACCGGTTCAAAACTGCTCGCCTGGACGTTCGCCTCGCACGGGCAACGTGTCGCCGCGATTGAGCGGAAGTACGTGGGCGGCGCATGTCCCAACATCGCGTGTCTTCCCAGCAAAAACGTCATTCACACTGCGCAGATTGCGCATTACGTGCGCAACAGCGAAGAGTTCGGCATCGCAACCAGTGGATTCACCGTGAAGATGCCCGCGGTGCGCGAGCGCAAGCGCCGCATGGTCCAGGGACTGGTCGATACCCATCTTGATCTCTACCATCGCAGTGGCGCAGAGCTCATTATGGCATCGGGCCGCTTCGTCGGGCCTCGAACGCTGGAGGCGACGCTCACTGATGGAACAAAACGGCTGCTGCGCGGAAAGAACGTCATCATCGGGACGGGCACCCATGCCCTGGTGGACAACACGCCGGGGTTGCGGGAAGCCGAACCGCTGACCCATGTGGAGGCTCTTGAGTTGGACGTCGTCCCCGATCATCTGATCGTGCTTGGAGGCGGCTACGTCGGTCTCGAGTTCGCTCAGGCGATGCGGCGCTTTGGCAGCAAAGTAACTGTGGTCGATCGCAATGAACGCCTGCTGCATCGCGAGGATAGCGATGTCACTGATGGACTGCACACTCTCTTTCAGGATGAGGGAATCGATCTCGTGCTGAATGCGAAAGTGCAGCGCGTCTCAGGAAGATCCGGGGAAGCCGTACAAGTTTCTTTTCTTGAGGCGGGTTTCGAACGCACGCTCGAGGGGTCCCATCTGCTCGTCGCAGTCGGGCGCATTCCTAACACAGAGAACATCGGCTTGGAACTCGCGGGCATCGAGCTCACCGAACGCGGATACATCAAAGTGAATGATCGCCTCGAAACCACTGCTGAAGGCGTGTGGGCCGTTGGAGAGGTGGCCGGAAGTCCTCAATTCACCCATATCAGCGAGGATGATTTCCGCGTCGTCAGGGACAACATACTCGGCGGCGATCATCGCACCACCGGCAGGCAGGTGCCGTTTTGCCTCTTTACGGACCCGGAGTTTGCGCGCGTCGGTCTGAGCGAGACTGAGGCAAACGAGCAGGGCCTACGATATTTGCTGTTCAAAGTGCCAATGGCCGCGGTTCTGCGTGCGCGCAGCCTGATGGAAACGCGCGGCTTTCTTAAATGCCTTGTGGAGCGCGACAGCAACCGCATTCTCGGGTTTGCCGCCTTTGGAGTAGGCGCAGGCGAAATCATGGGCTGCGTGCAGATCGCGATGCTTGGAGGCCTGCCGTACACTGCACTGCGTGAAGCCGTTCTGGCGCATCCGACCATTCCCGAGGGTCTTGTTTCGCTGTTCTCGTCCACGCCGTCCTAGAGGCACACCCTCTTTTGCTTGGCTCATCCAGTCAGAGAAGCGCTGGGCAATGGAGATTAGTAATGAAAAACGCCCTTATCGCCAGGAACGATTCTCGGTTGATTCAAGATCCCCGAGTCGCTCAGCGAGCAATCATCTCTCACTGAGTCACAGGCCAGCGATAGCACAATCATGGCACTTGCCGGGCATGTGTCGAGGAAGATGCTGGAGCACTACAGTCATGTGCGGCAGGAAGCGAAGCGAGAGGCGGTGAATGTGCTCTCCGTTAAGCGACCAAACAAGCCAACAATCGGGGGTTATGACACAAACCGTGACACAAAACACGTCCTGCCTGAGCAGATGCCGCCGTATGTCATTGAAAATATGGTAGGCACGAGGAGACTCGAACTCCTGACCTCTACCGTGTCAAGGTAGCGCTCTAACCAACTGAGCTACGCGCCTACAAGCGGATGGCTTGATTGTAATTGCAGCGAAGGCAGGGAGCAAACATGGCTGCGATCATCCGGCGACGATAGTTACAGAGACGCAGCACAAATGTACATAGCAAGCTGCGTTGCAATATTGCGTTGTTGTCGGTGGTTCGATTGAAACGAAGAAACAGTCCTGAGCTCTGCGCTACGATAGTACAGGATGAGATAGAACTCCGTGATTCAACAGCTTAGAGCCCTGCCTAATCAATTGACGCTGCTGCGGCTGTCCATTATTCCATTTCTGGCCCTGGCCATTTTGGATGCCCGCTATCATCGCGCTCTCATTCTGCTCGTGATTGCGGGTGTCAGTGATGGTCTGGATGGATTTCTGGCTCGGGTATTCCGTCAACGCACGCAGTTGGGCGCTTATCTCGATCCGATTGCGGACAAATTGCTGTTGAGCACACTGTTTCTGGTACTGATGCATGTTGGGCTGGTGTCCCTGCGGGTTACGATATTTGTCTTCAGCCGGGATCTGGGGATACTCATCATGGCGGCGCTCCTTTACAACACAGTCGGCATGCGGGATTTTAGCCCTAGCATTTTTGGCAAGGCCAACACGTTGGCGCAGATCGTTGCCGTTACCTCGGTTGTTCTGGCGCAAACATACGCACCGAAGTGGTTGCTCTGGTTGCGGCATGCTTCGCTGGAGGCCACGCTCTGGCTAACGGTCATATCGGGATTCCACTATCTGTGGCTTAGCGGTCGGCGTCTGAGCCATCCAGCAGAAACGCACGACTCTTTTAAGAAGGCGGCATAACGGCCAGCCGGTTCCGTAGTGCTAAAGGGGAAGATTATGCATCCGAATCTGCCTCGGGCGCTGCTGGCTCTTCGATCGCAATATCCTTGAATTCCTGAGAATCGAAAACTTCGCCGCATTGCAAGCATTCGACGTATTCGATCTCCTCTTCACGCGCTACCACGCGCACCTGGGAATGTTTACATACGGGCATGATGGGGTTTGTTTGACGTTCGGGCAGTTCCCGATTGCGTCAGTTTGCGATTTCTGTGGGCGGCTTGTCAAAGGAAATCCGCCTTCATTTTGTAAGTTGATGTGTATCGAAAGCCGATCGCTCTCTTTTCATACGGTATTTTTATGCTACTTTCATGGAACAGGAGAGGCGGTATGGCTGTAGAACATCTATCAAAAGGGTCGCTCGTGTTACAGGAAGACACACAGTTTCTTCTGCGCAAACAATTGATCGCATCCTTTCACGATGGCCATGTTCACAGTAGCTTTGAACAGATATTTACTGATATTCCGGTCGAACTGCGCGGGGTGAAACCTGCTGGACGACCGTTTACGCTATGGCGGCTTCTGGAGCATTTGCGACTAGGCCTTCTCGATTTTCTGGACTATTGCAGAATCCCCGGCTATGTGGAACCACCGGTGCCGGAAGGCTACTGGCCGGAGGGAGACGCCCCTCCGAACGGCCAAGCATGGGGAAAAAGTTTTCTAGGATTTCAGTCCAATATGCGGGAATTGGAAACACTCATTCTGGACCCTGGGACAGACCTGTTCCTGCCGATTCCTGGCGGCGATGGGCGCACGATTCTCCGCCAGGCTATCGCCTGCATTGATCACAACGCCTATCACCTTGGTCAGGCCATGTTGCTGCGTAGATTATTGGGCATAGGGACAGATTGACAGGAGGTTTCCCCACGGCAGCATTCATCAAACTTTAGTTTGAGAAATGGCTGCTCGTGCAACCCGGACTATTCCTATAATGAACTTTTCACGCATGTTTCATCTTGCGGCTCTACGATCCGTGCTCTCTCGCTCGTAGAACAGGGTAGTTGCCAGAAACAGAATTCCCCCCGTGAGCCACCATGGATCCCAAAGCCAGAGATGCCAGCGCGCCGCCGCAAGACCCAGGCCCGCCGGAGTAGCAACGATGCCACGGACCATGAGGGCATGTTCGGCGAGGTTTGCAGTTCCATAAAGGATCGTTAAGACGCCCACGCACCAACCAGCGCTTAGTAGTGCCCAATGGGGAATAAGGCGCTCGCCCCACGGTCGAACAAAGGCAAGTGCGAGCATGCCTGCGGCGAGCTTCAAAGCTCCCGTGACCCAAAGAATTACAAGCAATCTGTGGTCATGTGCGCGGACAAGAGCCACAATAGAGTTGCCAATCGTGGCGGCACTGGCGAGTCCGAAGTTCCAATGAAAGCTCATTGCGGCCGCCCAGTAAAAGCTCATCGCGGCAAATGCGAAGGCCCACACGGCGGCTCCGTACGCGACGTCGACCCCGGAATCCTTTGCCAAGAGTGGTCTTATCGTTTCGGTTCCTCGCCTGTAGTGTTTCGCAGTACTTCCTGGATTGCGGCAGACACGGCGCCCGGGCGCTCCACTTGTATATCGTGTCCGGCTCCGGGGACCATGCGATTGAATCCACGCGAGGATTGCGCGGCTAACTCTTCGTGCATCTGTTTCCATGCAAGCTGAGCATCTACTACCTGCTGGTCGCTAAGTCCGATAACTTTTTGGTATCGTTTGAATTGCGCGCCACCGGTGAGCACGATCAAGGGCATAGTGCCGTAGGAGCGTCGCGCGTTCGTTAATTCGGCGCGATCGTATGGCTCTTCGCTCGCCAATTCTGATGCCATCGCCTCCCACAGCCTGGGTTGGAGCGCCATCGTGTGCATTGCCGTGTTTAAGGCTGGCCCGAACTGAGGGTTCGGTGGTGGAATGCAGCGCTTCAGCCGAGTGTCACTCGGGTCTCCCCGTGCGTCACGAACTGCGATGGCACACGCACGCAGTTGAGGCAGTTGAGTGTCCTTGTCGAACGTCCCTAAGCGCGGAAGGATTCGCGCGAAGACCGCATTTGCGTTCTCGTCGGCCGGGTCGACGAGAACCATGCCCGCGACTTCCTTCGGATACCGGTCGGCGAACAGTCTCACGTCGAAGGCACCCATCGAATGACCAACCAGAACATACGGCGGAGCCAAACCGGCCCGGTGGAGCAATGCGTGGAGATCGTCGACTATCGCATGGGTCGTTCGTGGCATCGGGCCGCCATCGCTAAAGCCCAACCCCGCACGGTCGTAGGTACAGGCGCGTGCAAAGGCAGATACTCTCGGTTGTACATAGCGCCAAGACAACATCCATCCACCACCGCCCGAATCCATGACGACAGTCGCGGGTCCCTTACCGGTGCAATACAGGTTCATGTGCCGACCGCCGCCGATATCGACGAGCCGCTGCGGATGCGAATAAGCGGCTTGATCGAACGGCTGCTCTGACGTCTGGTGCTGCGATTGCGCCTGCGCCGCGAGCGCGTAGACGGCTACGGCGATTGGAAGAGTCATCCACGCGAGAAGGCATCGGCGGTTCGACATGAATAAGCCCCGTGGCACGTGCAACACTCGATACTATATCGTACGATTCCCTTTGCTTTGACGAGCCGGCCACCGTTGCGCGAAACCAAGGCACTTTTCGTTCCAAGGGTGCTCAATCAGCGCGACGTCATGAGCTAGTCAGTATGGCCCAGCGCCGCGCCAAATGGCGTCGTGGGGATTGAGTGTCTCGCTGGAGCGGACAGCCCCGGACGGTGCAAGTCTATCCACAGAACGTCCCGGCCTGATATGGCCAACGAAAGCCCTCGATTTTCCCGACCTCCTTTTCTTGCAACTCGGACTAAATTAGTCCTATACTTAAGATGTGATGGGAGGCGTCCGCTGAATGGGCGTCCTATTAAGGGAAGTGTTAGAGGTTACGGGCAATGTTGCGTCTCACCAAAAAAGCGGATTATGCGTTGATGGCTGTCAAGCATTTGGCGGAACATCCGGATACGCATGCTCGGAGCGCGAAGGACATTGCCGAGGAATACCACATCCCTATCCCCCTGTTGGCAAAGATTCTGCAGCAGTTAACGCGCACAGGGGTGTTGGTGTCGCATTCCGGCATCAATGGAGGTTACTCGCTGGCCCGCAGTGCCGATGCGATCACGGCTTTTGAAGTAATTCGAGCCATTGAGGGGCCTTTGTTCATCACATCCTGTATGACAGTTCACGGAGCTTGCGACTTGACGGATTGCTGCACTGTGAAAGAACCATTACAGAAGCTGAATGACACAATTAAAGATCTTTTAACAGAGATGCGCATCTCGGACCTATGTGAGGACGTTGCGGCCAAAGGTCATGGACATGGAGAGCATGCCAAGCATGGGAAAGAGAATTTAGTAACGCTGACTTATTGAGGTGGACGAACAGTTTACCTCAACAGAAATTAGAACGGTCGAGAATTAGAACGGTCGAGAAGTTTGAATCGGGAAAAGGGAGAAACAAGCGATGTCTGCTGTCGAAAATCTGACCACAAAGCAAAACGGTACGCATAAGGGCGTCAAGCTGCCGATCTACATGGACAACCATGCTACTTCTCCGATGGATCCCCGTGTGTTGGAAGCCATGCTGCCATATTTCACCCAGATCTTTGGCAATGCAGCCAGCCGCAACCACTCGTTTGGGTGGGAGGCGGAACAAGCCGTTGAAAAGGCGCGGGAACAGATTGCGAAGCTGATTGGCGCGACTGCCAAAGAGATCATCTTCACCTCCGGTGCAACGGAGAGCAACAACCTGGCCATCAAGGGCATTGCCGAAATGTACAAAGAGCGCGGCAATCATATTATCACCCAGGTCACCGAGCACAAGGCGGTGCTCGACACCTGTAAGCGTCTGGAAAAGCAGGGCTATCGTGTGACGTATCTGCCGGTCAATGCGGATGGTCTGATTGAGCTCGAAGACCTGAAGCGCGCCATGGATGACAAGACAATCCTGGTGACGATCATGTTCGCCAACAATGAGATTGGCGTCATTCAGCCGATAGCTGAGATTGGCAAGCTTTGTCACGAACGCGGCGTCATCTTTCATACCGACGCGGTGCAGGCTGTAGGCAAGGTTCCGGTCGATGTCAATGCATTGAACATTGATGTGCTTTCGCTGACAGCGCATAAAATCTACGGACCCAAAGGCGTGGGCGCGCTCTATGTACGCCGGCGCAATCCGCGTGTGCAGATTTCCGCGCAGATTGATGGTGGCGGTCACGAGCGCGGCATGCGCTCCGGCACGCTGAATGTTGCCGGGATTGTGGGTTTGGGCAAAGCCTGCGAGTTGGCGCGCGAAGAGATGGCGACGGAAGCCGAACGACTCCGCAAGATGCGTGACCATCTTAAGGCCAAACTGGAGTCGAATCTGGATTACGTCCATGTGAATGGTTCGATGGAACATCATCTACCGGGTAACCTGAACATGAGCTTTGTCTACGTCGAAGGCGAATCTTTATTGATGGGAATCAACGATATTGCGGTTTCCAGCGGTTCCGCATGCACCTCGGCGACGTTAGAACCATCTTATGTATTGAAGGCACTTGGTCTCGGGGACGATGTAGCGCATAGCTCTATCCGTTTTGGGCTGGGCCGCTTCAACACGGATGCCGAAGTGGATTATGTGGCGGACAAGGTAATCGACATCGTGCAAAAGCTGCGCGAGCTGTCGCCACTGTACGAAATGGTCAAGGAAGGCATTGACCTGAGCAAGATTCAATGGGAAGCACACTAAAGCAACGCAACAGTTTTTTGAAACGGAACGTGGAGGAACCACATGGCATATAGCGACAAAGTAATCGATCACTATAACAACCCCCGGAATGTGGGTCAGATGGACAAGGGTAGCTCGGAAGTTGGTACTGGCCTTGTCGGCGCGCCGGAGTGCGGCGACGTCATGCGTCTGCAGATCAAGGTAAACCCCGATACCCAGGTCATCGAAGATGCGAAGTTCAAGACCTTTGGCTGCGGTTCAGCCATTGCTTCTTCCTCGCTTGCGACCGAGTGGGTGAAGGGCAAAACTGTCGAAGAAGCGATGCAGATCAAGAACACAGACATTGTCAAGGAACTGGCGCTTCCGCCGGTAAAGATTCACTGCTCCGTGCTCGCGGAAGATGCGATCCGCGCAGCCATTGGCGACTGGAAAAAGAAAAACGGTGTGGAAGCAGCTGCGGGCACTCCCGTCAGCGCAACCATCGGGTAATCGACTGTATTGAGTACAAGCCATCCCGCGGGCATCGGCGAACGAAAGATGCCTGCGGCCACATGGTGCCGATGGAATACGAGCAAATAGTGGGAAACGTATGAGTACGACAGAGCAGGGAATTGTCAATCCGACCGCTCAGGCGCCAGCGCAGAAGGGCATCCAGGTAACGGAACGCGCGCTGAAACGCATTCGCGTTGCCATGGAGAAAGAGAATGTTTCTCCGGTGCAGGGAGGCTTGCGTCTGGGGGTGCAGGGAGGCGGCTGTTCGGGACTCTCGTACAACATTCGTTTTGATACACAGCCGCGCGAACGCGATCGCGTGTATGACTATGATGGAGTTCGCGTCTTTGTCGATCCCAAGTCGTTCATCTATCTGCATGGAATGATTCTGGATTATGAAGAGACATTGATGCGTCAGGGCTTTAACTTCATCAATCCAAACTCAACCAAGTCTTGCGGCTGCGGGTCGTCGTTTTCTTCGTAGACTTGTCGCATTTTCTGCGCATAACGGATCTGCATGGCCAGCGACATAACCGCGGCGTCTTCAGGCCGAACAAACAAATGCAATGACACAGACTGCGGAACAATCCGTGATAGCTGCCTGCTGGGCTTGCGGTACTGAAAATCCTCCTGGCGCGCACATCTGTGCCTCCTGTGGAAAGTTGCTGGCTTCCGATTCCAGAGATTACTTTGACTTCTTCGGGCTGCCGCACCGGCTCACTTTAGATATTGCGGCGCTTGAAAAACAGTTCTATCGGCTCAGCCGCAAATTGCATCCTGATCTCTTCGCGCAAGCCAGCAAACAGGAGCAGCAATGGAGCCTTGAAAAAAGCTCCATCTTAAATGACGCCTATCGCACCTTGCGTGATCCCATTGCGCGTACGGAATATCTGTTGGAAACTCAGGGGATTCGCCTCGAAGAACAATCGCGCGATGCGACCGATGCTGCCCGTGCTGCCGGTACCGCAAAGCAACAGGTGGTTCCACCGGACATGCTGGAAGAGGTCTTCGGGCTGAACATGCAGCTGGAAGAAGCACGCATGGCTGCGGCCAGCAATATGCAGGACCCGCAATTGATTGCCGATTTAGAAGCTGCGGAAAAGAACTTCACTGCACAGATGGACGCTTTGCAGCAACAGCTGGAGTCTCTCTGGGCCGCATGGGATACGGCCCTCATAAACAACGACACTGCAGCCAAGGACGACGCCAAGCAAAAGATGGTGGCTTTGCTGAATCGCCGCAGCTACATACGGAATCTGGTGCGGGATGTTCAGCAGGCCCTTGGCCGATAGCAGAAAAGGACTGAGCGGAAACATGGCACAGGAAAAAGTGGTCGGCATCGACCTCGGCACCACCAACTCGCTGGTCGCGTATATGCAGGACGACGTTCCGGTAGTCATTCCCGGAGAGGATGGCTCCAATCTGGTTCCGTCCGTCGTGGCACTGGCTGCCGATGGCCGCATTGCCGTGGGCAACGTTGCGCGTACTCATCTGATTGATGCACCGGATCGCGCTGTCTACTCTGCCAAACGTTTGATGGGCCGCGGGATGGAAGACGTGCAGAGCGAGCTGCAGTTTTTTCCTTTTCGCCTGGCGAAAGATCTTGCGCCGGGCGAAGTGCTGCGCATTCAGCTGGGAGAGCGTGAATTTACACCGCCGGAAATCTCCGCCTATATTCTGCGTCAGCTAAAGCAGAACGCCGAGCGCTATTTTGGTCCCGGTTCCAGCGTGACGAAAGCCGTGGTCACGGTTCCAGCATATTTCAATGATGCGCAACGCCAGGCAACGAAAGATGCCGGGCGCATTGCCGGTCTCGACGTGCTGCGGCTGGTAAACGAGCCAACGGCAGCAGCGCTCGCCTATGGTCTCGACAAGCAGAAGGCTGGCATCGTTGCAGTCTACGATCTGGGTGGGGGCACGTTCGACGTTTCTATCCTTAAATTGCAGGACGGAATTTTTGAGGTCATCGCTACCAATGGCGACACGCATCTGGGCGGCGACGATATCGACAATTTATTGATTGCGATTGCACTCGATGACATTGCCGGCGATCTGAAATTGGATCTGCGTCATAACGGAGAAGCCGTGCAGGCCATTCGGAAAGCTGTCATCGACGCGAAGATTGCATTGTCCTCCCAGCAGCAGACAACGCTGGATGTAAACCTCCCCGGTGGTGAACATTATCAACGGACCATTACACGCGAGCAATTTGAGCAGCTTATCGCTCCAGTGATTGAGCGAACCATTGCGCCGTGCCGTATGGCCATCAAGGACGCAGGCATTACCTCGGCGCAGATTGAGGAAGTAGTTCTGGTCGGTGGTTCCACGCGGATTCCGCGCGTGCGCGCTTTAGTCGAAGAAGTCTTCGAGTTGCCCTCGCGTGGCAGAAAGCCGCATACAGAACTGAATCCCGACGAAGTCGTTGCGCTGGGAGCGGCCGTACAGGCCAAGATTCTGGCGGGTGGTTCCGCAGCAACTGAAGACATGCTTTTGTTAGACGTTACACCGCTCTCGCTCGGCATTGAGGCCCTGGGTGGTGTCGTGGCGCGTATTATTCAACGCAATTCGACCATCCCCGCCTCTGCGACCGAGCACTTTACCACCGGAGTGGATGGTCAGACGAATGTCGCCATTCACGTGCTACAGGGTGAACGCGAGATGGCCAAAGATTGCCGTTCGCTTGCCCGGTTCGACCTGAAAGGCATTCCGCCCATGACAGCGGGAATGCCACGCATCGAGGTGAAATTTCTCATCGACGCCAACGGCATTCTTCATGTCTCCGCACACGAGCAGCGCAGCGGCAAGCAGGCGGAGATCGAAGTAAAGCCAACCTATGGCTTGACCGATGAGCAGGTCGAGACGATGATTCTCGACTCCTTCGACAACGCGGAAGAAGATTTTCGTCAACGCCAGCTGGTGGAAGCGCGCAATGAGGCAGAGACGATTCTTACGCTTGTGGAGCGCGCTCCATCGAATCCGGCATGGAAGCTGCTGGAGCCGGAAGAGTATTTACGAATCGCACATAGAAAGGCAGAACTGGAAGCGGTATACAAGGGCGACGACTATCGTGCGATTCGCAACGCCATTGAAGCGCTCGACAAGGCTACGCGGCATTTCGCTGAATTGCAGATGGATACTGCGGTGTCCTCTGCGATCAAAGGAAAGACGATGCAAACCGCGAATGAGAATCTGGGCGAAGGGCCCACAGCACCACATCCCATTGCGCCAGCGGAAATTGAAACGCAGGAACGATAAAAACGACCTATGGCAACTATGATGACTTTAGAAATGCAAAACGATACGAAAAACCCTGTTGACCTAAGCAAGCCCCCCGCTGAAGGAATCGTCCGCGTCACCTTTCTTCCGGAAGGCCGCACCGTGGAGTTTGAATTTGGCACTATGCCGTACGATCATCACGGCAAACCCATGTCTTTTCTGGATGTAGCGGAAAACTACGGTATCTTTCTCGACCACGCATGCGGCGGTTCCTGTGCTTGCACCACCTGCCATTTGTGGATCAAGGAAGGCGCTCCAGGGCTGAGCGAAGCCGACGATGATGAGCTAGATCGTATGGAAACCGCCGCCGACATTCAGCTGAATTCCCGTCTCGGTTGCCAGGCGGTCATCACGAAACCTGGAAGTTACGTCGTTGAGATTCCCAAGTGGAATCGCAACTATGTATCGGAAGGCAAGCCGCTCGCGTTAAGCGAAGAAAAGCAGGAGGCGTAATCATGCCGAAGGAGATACTGTGGACGGACTCCGAAGAGATCGGCATCCAGCTGCAGGAAAAATATCCTGACACGGATCCGCTAACGGTTCGCTTTACAGAGCTGCATCGCATGGTGAGCGGCTTACCGGATTTCAGCGACGATCCGCAGAAGTCGAATGAGTCCAAGCTGGAAGCCATCCAAATGGCCTGGTATGAAGAGTGGAAAGAAGCGCAGTAATCAGTCGATCTGAGACGAGGCACTGTGGAACGAATCATTGATGGGGTTCTGAAGTTTCAGCGGGACGTGTACCCAAGCCAGAAGGCTCTCTTTCAACAACTGTCCAATGCGCAGCGCCCACAGGCCATGTTTATCGGATGCTCGGATTCGCGCGTCGTGCCGGAGCTGTTGACGCAGCAAGGTCCCGGAGAGCTTTTTGTTGTGCGCAATGCCGGTAATATTGTTCCGCCCTACGCCATCGCTCCCGGTGGAGTTTCCGCCAGCATTGAATATGCTGTAGCTGTTTTGGGTGTTCCGGAAATTGTCATCTGCGGTCACTCTGGTTGCGGTGCCATGACGGCCATTCTGCGAGGCAGCGAACAACTGGAAACCTTGCCCGAAGTTGCTCGCTGGCTGCACTTTGCGGATGCGGCGAGACGCGTAGTTACGGAACACCACGCTACAGAGGACGATGGCACGAAGCTGAATACACTCGTCCGTGAAAATGTTCTGGCACAACTCGACAATCTCCTGACGCATCCTGTCGTGGCCAAAGGGGTCAAATCCAAGGAAATACGGCTTCATGGGTGGGTATTTGACATTGCCACGGCAAAAGTGACGACCTACGATGCGCAGTCGGGAAAATTCATTCCACTGGCGCAGGCTTCGTTTACCGGCGAGGCATTCTGACCGAAGCCGCTCTCTTATTTCCAGTCGAAGGCGCCGCGAAAAATTTCAATCCCTGTATGCTTGCCCTTATCAAAATAGACTGAAACGACATCGAATCGCGACGGAATATTCGCTGCTCCATTGAGCAATCGAACATATTCGCGCGCAACGCGGCGTAGGTTCGTGCGCTTGTCCGCATCCACGGCGACTTCGGCTGGTGCAATGGCGTGTGATGAACGCGTTTTCACTTCGATAAAGCAGAGCCACTCCCCGTCCCATCCAATCAGGTCCAGATCGCCGCGCTGTTTTGGGCTACGCCAGCGCCGCGCGACGATGGTGTAGCCCGATCTCCGTAAATGAAAATACGCAGCCTCCTCACCGCGAATTCCCGTTGCAAGGTGGGGTGCAATCGCAGATGTACGGTGCATTTGGAAACTTAGACGGTCCAGCAGGTGAATGCTTCGTTCAAATAGGCTGAGATGCAGCCGCGTTAGGAAAGAGACAGGCATGGGAGAGTTGCCATCAATGTAGCAGAGGAGAAAAGAAAAAGGGCAACGGAATTCGCTGCCCTTCATTTTTGAGGCGCATTCCACACAAGAAACTATGCGCCTGCCGAAGACAATGCTGCCCGATGTTCGCGTTCGATTGCTGTGATGCAATCTTCCAAAATGTCCAACGCTACATCGGCCTCTTCCTGTTTCACGATCAGAGCTGGCGCCAGGCGAATGGATGTTTCTCCACAGCCAAGAATCAGCAGTCCACGCTCGAAGGCAAGCTCCTCAATGCGGTTGCGCCACTCGGTGGCCATTTCGCGCGTCTTCTGGTCTTTGACAATTTCGATTCCGATCATAAGGCCGCGTCCGCGCACATCGCCCACGATGGGGTGTTTGGCCGGCCATTGCTTCAAGCGTTTCATCATGACTGCGCCAACTTTTTCCGCGTTGGCCATGCCTTCGCGCTCGACAATGTCCAGCGTAGCCAATGCTGATGCGATCGCCACAGGATTTCCGCCATACGTGGACGCATGCGATCCTGGTTTCCAGTCCATGATTCCCGCTCGCGCCATGCAGACGCTCAACGGCATGCCGCTGGCGATACCTTTTGCGATGCAGATGATATCCGGCTGTATGCCTGCGTGCTCGATGGCCCACCACTTGCCGGTGCGACCCACGCCGGATTGCACTTCATCGGCGACCAGCAGAATGCCATGACGATCACAGATGCGGCGCAGTTCCTGCAGGAAAATAGTGGGAGCAACAACGTAGCCGCCTTCGCCCTGAATTGGTTCGACAAAGATGGCCGCGACTTCTTCTGGAGCTACGGTCGTTTTGAAGAGCTTTTCTTCGATATAGCGTGCGCAGCCGAGAGCAAAGGCTTCCTCTTCCTGCGGACCGCCGCTACAGCCTCGATAGGCATAGGGATAGCGCAAGTGGGTAACGCCAGGAACCATCGGAGAGAAGCGGCGGCGTTGCTGGGGTCTGGATGCCGTTAGCGAGAGTGCTCCCATCGTGCGTCCATGAAATGCGCCAAAGAAGGCCAGTACCTGCTGCCGTCCTGTGTGATAGCGCGCCAGCTTGAGTGCGCACTCGACTGCCTCGGCGCCGGAATTGCCATAATAAAATTTATGCGGCCCGGGCATGGGAGCAATCTTTGAAAGCCGTTCGGCTAACTGGACCATGCTCTCGTAATAGAAATCCGTACCGGAGATATGGATCAACTCTGCCGCCTGTTTCTGGATTGCGGCTACCACTTCCGGATGGCAATGACCAGTAGAGGTGACAGCGATGCCCGCGGCAAAATCAAGAAAAACGTTGCCGTCTACGTCTTCAATGTGCGCACCACTGCCACGTTTGGCCACCAGTGGATAGGAGCGAGTATAGCTCGGCGACATCCACTGGTGGTCCGCATCCACTGCCGCTTTGGCCTTGGGGCCGGGCAGAGATCCCAGGAGCTTTGGCCCGAACTGGGCAAATTTTGAACTTTCTCTATAAGAACCAATTTCATTTTTTTCGATGGTGTTCTGCATGATGAATCCCTCACGTCGTGGAGTACTGGGTGGTGTGCTTTCGCTGCGAAACCCGCTCGAACGGTTCGTGGAAAACAAAGGAGCGTTTGGCTAACGTCGGAGGAAGGATGGTGCAATCAGTCGCTGCCAAAAAGGCTCGGTCGTGTGCGGGTCGGCAAAATGCGCAGGTACTTTCGCGGACACATACGTCCAATGCGCTCTGTGCGCCACTGGGGATGATACGCGATCCAGATGGAACGATCCATACGCATGCTCTTAGTATAGCTGGTGATGGGTGCGTCTGGCATCAGGAAATTACCCGGAGTGTGGCGTGACTGCGCACGCAAACCCATGTAAACCAATAGAATAAAAGTCAGCACGTCATGCCCGCCAGCCATTCCCCAGCGCCGCGTTCACAAGTTGTTCTGGCGTTTTTATGTGTCTATATTTTCTGGGGAGTCACGTATACCGCCGCCAAGATCGGGGTGCAGATGGTTCCCGCGCCGTTGCTGGCAGGGACTCGGCTGGCTTTTGGTGGCTGCATTATGCTGGCGTTTTGCGCCTTGCGTGGTCATCCACTTGTAAGCAGCCGCCGGGAGATGACGCGGCTCATTCTGCTGGGAGTCTTGTTGTTGTTCGGCGGCAACGTCGGCCTTGTATGGGCGGAATTTTATCTGCCCAGCGGCTTTGCTGCGTTGCTCGTCGCTGTGGTGCCTATCTACGTTGCCATTATTGAATGGATTTTGCCGCATGGAGAGCGTTTGCGTCGGCGTGGCCAACTCGGTCTGGTGCTGGGGTTCATCGGTCTTGGCATTCTGGTCTGGCCCAGCGCGCGCAGTGGGCTGCATGGAGACACACGGCAAATTGTGGCGATCGGAGTTCTGCTGCTTGGCGCGCTCAGCTGGACCAGCGGTTCTGTATTGGCGCGGCGTAGCCATTTGACGCTCAATCCATTGGTTTGCGCGGGTTGGGAGATGATTGTCGCGAGCCTATGTGATCTAACGCTGGGAACGACGTTGCACGACTGGTCCCACGCGCACTGGAACTTCAGAGCCGACACAGCCATTGCATATATGGTGCTTTTCGGATCGCTGACAGGATTTTCAGCCTACACCTGGCTGCTTGCCAATGTTCCGGTTGCGAAGGTTGCGACCTATGCGTACGTCAATCCTATGGTCGCCGTGCTGATTGGAGCGTTGTTTCTAGGGGAGCGGCTGCAATCCAACGAGTACTTCGGCATGGGGATCACATTATTCGCCGTATTCCTGGTCACTTCCTCAAAAATGCGTGGTGGCCATCCAGCAGCGGAGATCGAATGTGTTCCGGTGGAAGCGGAAGCGTAGCTGGCAGCTATTTTCTGCGCCAGCGCACGCCGTCCTTGCTGTCTTCCATCAGGATTCCTTTTGCTGCCAGTTCATCCCGGATGGCGTCGGCACGCGCAAAGTTCCGGGACTTGCGTGCTTCATTGCGTTCCGCGATGCGAGCATCAATTTCGGCATCGCTCAGCGTGTATCCGGCCAGTGCTTCCGTAGTTGCTGCATCCAGACGGCCTTCCTGTTCCGCCCATTGAAGCGCAAAGCGGGTTGCCTCTTCATCGTGATCTCCCAGCACACTGAAAATTTCATCGAACCGTGCCATCACGTTCAGAATGGGTTCGACATCACCGTTGCGCAGTTCCTTGCGATCGGCTGCGGTGTTGGCTGCGCGCACCAGCTCAAAGATGGCTGCGCGCGCTTCGGCGGTATTCAGGTCATCTTCCAATGCCGCGGTAAAGGTCGCTTGCGACTTCTCTGTTGCAGCGGTCAGCGCGGCATTCACTCCATCCGGAAATCTTCCGTTCTTCAGGCGTTCGACGAAACTGCGCAACCGCTCTACGGCATTTGCGGATTCCGTCAGGCCGTCGAATGTAAAGTTCAACGGGTTGCGATAGGGAACAGAGCTCAACAGAAAGCGAATTGTCGAGGCTTTGTAGCCACGTAGCAGCAGGTCGCGCAGGGTGAAAAAATTGCCCGCGGACTTGGACATTTTCTTGCCTTCGACCAGCAGAAAACGCACATGCATCCAGTGGCGCGCAAAGGTCTTGCCTGTAGCGGATTCGGACTGCGCAATTTCATTCTCATGGTGCGGGAACATCAAATCTTCTCCGCCCACATGCAGGTCAAAGCTATCGCCGAGATACCGCATCGCCATCGCAGAGCATTCAATGTGCCAGCCCGGACGGCCCGTGCCGAGCCTAGTATCCCAGTGGAACTCCCCGGGCTTGGCCGCCTTCCACAGGGCGAAATCGCGGGCGCTGTCTTTATCGTATTCGTCCACGTCGACACGCGCTCCGTCCTCCATGCCGCTTAGGTCTTTCTTGGATAATTTTCCATACTCAGGAAAGCTGGCAATGCGGAAGTAATAGGAGCCATCCTCTCCGCGATATGCAGATCCCCGCGCCACCAATTCTTCGATCAGCGTCACCATCTCCGGTATGTGCTCCGTGGCGCGCGCCACGAACTCCGGCTGTTCGATGCGCAGTATCTTCAAATCTTCCTGAAATGCCTGCTCATACTTGGGGGTGTAGTCATAGATGGACAGGCCGGCTGCGGTCGCATTGCGGATGATTTTGTCATCCACGTCGGTAATGTTCATCACATGGCGCAGTGGCACACCCTGTTGCCGCAGAAACCTGCGCAGGATGTCCACATGGATAAACGTGCGGAAGTTGCCAATGTGCCCGTAGTCATAGACTGTTGGGCCGCAGGCATAGATACCGAGCGGTTGGCCGTTCCGTGGCGCCAGTTCCTCGGTCAACCCGCTGAGAGTGTTATAGAGACGTAGAGACATACAAACGTCTTATTGTACGGTGTGGCCACAGAAAATTTTCCCAGGAAAGTTTCAAGCCGTTTATTCAAGCGCCAGAGAAGGCTCCGCGCTGAATTCCTCCCCGGCAAAAGAACCAGCAACAAACCTGGGCCATGCCGCCGCAGCAATCATTGCGGCATTGTCCGTGGAAAGGGCAATGGAAGGGAAGGCGAGCGGCAATCCCTGCCGATTGGCTTCTGCAGAAAATCGCTGTCGCAGTTCGCGATTGGCAGCCACCCCTCCAGAGACGACCAGACTGTGTACATGGAAAGCTTCTGCTGCGGCAAATGTTTTGCGTAATAAATCGTCAATCACAGCGCGTTGGAACGAGGCAATCAGATCCAGTGTCTCCTTATCGCAGAGTGGCATTGCGTCCTGAGGAGCTGCATTTTCGATGGTCAGAAGGGCGTCTCGCCGCTCGGCAATGCGTGACTGCATACCGTGCGTTTCCACATAGCGCAGCACAGCCGTCTTCAAACCGCTGAAGGAAAACAGAAATCGCGGACTTTGTGCCGTTGGTTCGCGGTAGGGCTTTTGTTTTACGTTCACCGGGCCAAAAGGGACAGCATGCGGATCGCCATGCTGAGCCAGCCAATCCATCCAGGGGCCGCCAGGATAGCCTAGGCCTAGCAACTTGGCCACTTTGTCGAAGGCTTCCCCTGCTGCATCATCGAGTGTTTTTCCTACATTGCGATAGCGCCATACACCGCTGGTTTCCTCTGCCAGATACAGGTGAGTATGCCCCCCGGAAACCACCAAGGCCAGAATGGGAGGTGGAATGCCCCGGGCTTGTTGCGACTGCCGTGCTTCCAGTAATACAGCATGAATGTGGCCTTCCAGGTGATTCACTGCGATCAGCGGTTTGTGGAGGGCAAAGGCCAGGGCCTTGGCATACACGATGCCCACCAGCAACGCGCCGGCCAAGCCAGGACCCTCGGTGACGGCAATGGCTTCGATCTCGTCCAGCGCGACATCGGACTGCAGCAGTGCAGCGCGCACGACAGGGACAATGTTCTGCAGATGTTCGCGCGAGGCTAGCTCCGGCACCACGCCGCCATAGCGCGCATGGGTACGGATTTGCGAAGCGACCACGTTCGACAACACGCGTTCCCCAGCCTGTACCACGGCAGCCGAAGTCTCGTCGCAGGAGCTTTCAATGCCGAGAATCAAGCCAGTTCCTTGTCTGTGCTGCGAAGTTTCCTGCTGCATGTCACCATAGTATCGGGAGTTGTGCCTGGGAGTGGTTGCTGGGCAACGGACGATATGTCGTCAAATCCTTCATCCATCCCGATAGCAGAGCGGCAGGCAGCGGCAGCCACAATTGTCCGCCAGTTGCGGGCAGCCGGATTTCGCGCGTACTTTGCCGGAGGTTGTGTGCGCGATCTGTTATTAGGCCGTGAGCCTGCGGACTTCGACGTGGCTACCAGCGCCACGCCGGATATCGTGTTGCGTATGTTCCCAAAAACTTTCGCCGTCGGCGCCCACTTTGGCGTCGTGCTGGTGGTTGATCCCGCACAAGACGGCGAAATTATGACCGAGGTTGCTACGTTTCGCAATGACGGTGCCTATAGCGACGGTCGTCGTCCGGAGTCCGTGCGGTACACAGAATTGCCGGAAGAAGATGTACAACGGCGCGACTTTACCATCAACGGTTTGCTGCTGGACCCAGAGCTTCTGGCTACCGGCGGAGATCTTGCAAGCAGCAGTTTGAAGGCAGCCGTACTGGATTTTGTCGGAGGTGTCGACGATCTTCAGACCGGAATTCTCCGCGCTATTGGTGATCCCATGCACCGTTTTGCCGAAGACAAGCTGCGCATGCTTCGAGCCGTTCGGTTTGCTGTTCGCTTTGGATTCGCCATTGAGGATGCAACTTTCGCCGCCATCCGCGCGACGGCTTCGCAAGTCCATCAGGTAAGCCCCGAGCGAGTGCGCGATGAGCTGACGCGCATGCTGACCGAAGGGAACGCACAGCATGCCTTTGAACTGTTGGATGCCACCGGCCTGTTGCGCGAGGTGCTGCCGGAGGTTCAGCGCCTGCAGGGGGTCGAGCAACCCCCGCAATACCATCCGGAAGGCGATGTCTGGACGCATACGCTGCTGTTGCTGGAAAAGCTGCCCGCAGGCTGTTCAGCCACGTTGGCCTGGGGAGCGTTGCTGCATGACATTGGCAAGCCGGCGACCTTTCGCCGGGCACCGGACCGCATCCGTTTTGACGGTCATGTGGAGATCGGCATGCGCATAGCAGAAGAAATCTGCACGCGCTTTCGCATGTCCAAGGAAGACAGAGCGCAGATTGTTGCACTCGTCGCCAACCACATGCGCTTCGGTGATGTGGAAAAAATGCGCCCATCCACACTCAAACGCTTTCTGCGCCTGGATCGTTTTCCGGAGCACCTTGCGCTCCATCGATTGGACTGCCTTTCCAGCCACGGCGGCCTGCAGTTGTACGAATTTGCGAAACATCATTACGAAACGGTCCCACCGGAGGAGATTCGTCCGCAGCCTCTCATTAACGGGCAGGATCTGATTGAGGCTGGATTTCGACCAGGGCCGGAATTTCGCCGCATGCTGATGCTGGCCGAAGACGCGCAGCTTGAAGGCCGTATCCATACACGGGAAGAGGCGATGGTGCTGATTGCTGCAAACCAACCGCCCATGTAGCAAAAGAATACGAGCAGCGATTGCAATCGCTGCCCGTATTCTTTTGCCGATGCGGCTTATTTTGCGGCCTTGTCAAAGCGCTTGTTTACTTCGTCCCAATTTACGGTGTTCCACCATGCGGCCAGATATTCGGCCCGGCGGTTTTGATACTTCAGATAATAGGCATGCTCCCACACGTCATTGCCCAGAATCGGGAACAAACCGTGGCTCAGCGGGTTGTCCTGGTTTGGCGTGGCAAGAATTTTTAGCTTGCCGCCCTCCAGCACAAGCCAGCCCCAGCCAGAGCCGAATTGCTTGGTGGCCGCGTCATTGAATTGTTTCTTGAAGTCCTCAAAGCTGCCAAAGTCTTTTTTGATCTGCTCGCCAATTTTTCCGGTCGGTTCGCCGCCACCCTTCGGCTTCATGATCTGCCAGAACATGGTGTGGTTCACATGACCACCGCCATTGTTGCGCACGGCTGTCCGGATGTCCTCCGGTACGCTGTTCAGGTTGCGCAGCAGGTCCTCGGCAGAGTGCTTGGCCAGTTCCGGATGCTTCTCAATGGCGGCATTCAGATTATTGACATAGGCCTGGTGATGCTTATCGTGGTGCAGATGCATGGTGGTTTCATCAATGTGAGGTTCCAACGCGGTGTAGTCATAAGGAAGTGGTGCCAGTTCGTATGCCAAAACGTTCCTCCTGTGCGGATTGCTTTAAGATTCTTGATCTGGATGGAGCGGCCGCCCGATGACGGAACCAGCTCTGTGACTTTCTAGACGCCAAAGACATCCTACACTGTGGCTTCTATAAAAGTAGATGCAGCATGGCACCCGTTGGCTGCGCGAAGGGCCGAAAGAACCGTACACCATGAACCAGATGAAACATATTGTGGGACGATACACTCAAGCGTAAATACTGGACGCGTACAATTTCCCGATGAGGTTTTCATGACAGTCTCCGCACCGGAGTATCACGAATACAACTGGATTCAAACCGATGCGCCAGCTCCCGGGGCACCCGGCGTGGAGCCGCGCTGGACTTCTAGCAAGAAAGATGCCGTTGGAACGGCATACGCTGCCTCCAGTCGCATCTGGTTCACTATTTCTCACGGTATCTTGAACGAAATCTACTACCCAACCATCGATCGCCCACAGGTCCGCGACCTTGGCTTTCTGATCACCGACGAGGAAACCTTCTTTCACGAAGAAAAGCGCGATCTGGACAGCACGTTTGAATACATCGACAAAGACGGGCTCGCTGTCCGCATCACCAGTCGCGATCCGGAAGGTCGCTACTCGTTGATCAAGGAAATCATCTCGGACCCGCACTATCCTGTCATTTTGGTGCACACGCGTGTCGAAGGCGAGGAGTCGTTGCTGCAGCGGCTGAAGATCTATCCACTGCTCGCGCCGCACATGGAAGGCGGCGGGGCGGGCAATTCCGCGCGTGCCGTGGAGGTGAATGGCCGCCGGGTTTTGATCGCGTGGAAGAACGAAACCTCGCTGGCAATGAGTGTCGATTGCGGTTTTACGCGGGTATCCTGCGGATATGTGGGCACTAGCGATGGCTGGCAGGATCTGAATAGCAATTTGCGGATGGACTGGGAGTATGGCTACGCTCTTGATGGCAACATTGCAGTCATGGGCGAGATCGACGCTTCCCAGCATCGCGAATTTACCTTGGCCGTCGGTTTCGGCGGTGGCCATCACGCCGCTATTTCCAGCATGATGCAGGCGCTGATCACACCCTTTCAAGCACATCTTGCGCGTTACGTCGAACAATGGCGCCGCGCCAAAATGCCCGTAGAACTGTCTCCGGCTGCGACTGATGGCGGACGCTTGCTGCTCATCAGCCGCAGCGTCCTTTTGACCCATGAGGACAAGACCTATCCCGGCGCCTTCATCGCCTCTATGTCCATTCCCTGGGGGCAGTCCAAAGGCGATGATGACCTGGGCGGTTACCATCTGGTCTGGACGCGCGATATGGTGCAGAGCGCCACGGCCGCGATGGCCTGCGGACGTACAGAAACGGCCATGAGGGCGCTAGTCTACCTGGCGGCCACCCAGGAGACGGATGGCAGTTTTGCGCAGAATTTCTGGGTCAATGGCACGCCATACTGGACGGGCCTTCAACTCGATGAAGTTGCATCTCCTATTATGCTGGCTTGGCGTTTATGGAAGGCCGGTGCACTCGGCAATTTCGACGTATTTCCATTTGTCGAGCGGGCGGCAGGGTTTTTGGTGCGGCATGCCCCCGTCACGCAGCAGGAACGGTGGGAGGAAAATGCCGGATATTCTCCCTCCACGCTGGCCGCGGTCATTGCCGGTCTCATCTGCGCCAGCGATCTGGCACAAACTCATGGAGCAGTGGAGACCGCCGACCTGCTGGCATCCTATGCGGATTGGCTGGAATCTCACCTGGAAGAATGGACGGTCACGAACGACGGCATTCTGCTTCCATCGGTAAAACGGCACTATATGCGCATTCGCCCCCCACAATGCGGCGATCCCTATGCCAATACGGATTGTGGAACGGACATTCTCCGCTTGGCCAATCGCGCCCCAGGGCAGCGCGTCGAGTTTGAGGCGCGGGAGATCATCGATCACGGTTTTCTGGAACTGGTCCGCTACGGCATCCGGCCTGCGGACGATCCGTTGATTGTCGACTCGCTGAAAGTCGTCGATGCTGTGCTCAAAATCGAAACTCCGTTCGGCCCCTGTTGGCGCCGCTATAACCACGATGGTTACGGTCAGACCCATGATGGCGGCCCTTATCAAGGTTGGGGACAAGGGCGTGCGTGGCCCTTGCTGACTGGCGAGCGCGCCCATTATGAGCTGGCAGCTGGGAAAGACATCCGTCCGCTGATCAATGCCTATGAACGGTTCAGTTCTCAGGGAGGCATGCTGCCGGAGCAGATCTGGGACGAAGCGGATATTCCAAGTCAGGGTATGTACCTGGGGCGGCCATCCGGTTCTGCTATGCCGCTGGCCTGGGCCCATGCCGAGTACCTTAAACTGCTGCGCTCGGTTGTCGATGGCGGTATTTTTGACCGTATTCCAATCGTTGCGGATCGCTATCTCAGCAAACGTCCTCCGCGGAATGTGGAAATCTTCACTCTCGATCGCAAACTGCAGCGCATTGCTCCGGGCATGACCTTGCGTATTCTGGCATCCAGCGGGTTTCGTGTTCTGTGGACCGATGACAACTGGGGGACAACCAATACGCTGGAGGCCAAATACGCCGGATATATTGGTTGCTTTGCCGACATCGCCATTCGCGCCAGCCAGCAGGCGCCCATCCAGTTCACCTTCTATTGGCCGGAGGAAGAACGGTGGGAAAATCAGAATTACACGGTTGTGGTTGGCTCCGGCCCGGAATGAATTTCACCCCAGGGAAAAGTACGAGTCTATAGAATGGCAATACGAAGATTGGCCGAGCACGGCAAGAACCCGGTAACACGACCCACCCCTTGAGGAGTTTATGAGCGACCTGGATACTTTATCGATCAATACCCTGCGTTTTCTGGCTGTCGATGCTGTGGAAAAGGCCAATAGCGGTCATCCTGGCGCCCCTCTGGGAGATGCGCCTATCGCCTACCTGCTATTTCACAAGTACATGCGGCACAATCCAGCCAATGCAAACTGGAGCAACCGGGACCGTTTTATACTCTCGAACGGCCATGCTTCGGCCATGCTGTATTCCGTCCTGCACCTGTCGGGTTACAAGGTCTCTATTGCGGATTTAGAGCAGTTCCGCCAATGGGACTCCATCACGCCAGGCCATCCGGAGCGGGGGGATACCGAGGGCGTCGAAGTGACAACTGGCCCGCTTGGGCAGGGCTTGGCCATGTCGGTTGGAATGGCGATGGCGGAAAAGCACCTGGCAGCCCGTTATAACAAGCCTGGCCTCAATGTCGTCGATCACTACACCTACGTTATGTGCGGCGATGGCGACCTGATGGAAGGCGTCTCGCACGAGGCCTGCTCGCTGGCTGGCACGCTCGGTTTGGGCAAACTGATCCTGTTCTACGACGACAATCTGGTCTCTCTCGATGGTCCCACGGATCTCTCGTTTACCGAAGATGTTGCCGAGCGTTTTGAGGCCTACCACTGGCATGTGCAGCATGTTTCCGATGGTAACAATCTCCTCGCGATCGAGAATGCCGTCACCGTTGCGCAGGCTGTCACCGATAGACCATCTCTGATTGCCGTGCGTACTGTGATTGGCTATGGTAGCCCAAAGGCCGGTACATCCAAGGCCCACGGGGAACCGCTCGGCGCGGAGGACGTCAAGAAGACCAAGGAGACCCTCGGCTGGCCGGCAGACAAGACCTTCTACGTGCCGGAAGAAGCACAGAAGAATTGGGATGCGATTCGCACGCGCGGGGCCAAGGAAGAAGCCGACTGGAACGCTCTCTTCGCCACATACAAGCAGCAGTTTCCGGAGCTTGCTGCGGAGTACGAACGCGTCTTCGCAGGCAAGCTGCCTGCCGGATGGGAATCCAGCGTGCCGAAATTTGCCGGCGATGCCAAGCCCGTGGCCACGCGCGTCGCTGGCAACACTGTGTTGAACGCCATTGCAGGCAAACTGCCGGAGCTGATTGGCGGTGCTGCGGATCTTTCCAGCTCTACCAAGACCGTTATCAAAGACAGCGGAAATTTCCACCTCGACCCGGCAGGCCGCAATATTTATTTTGGCGTGCGGGAGTTTGGCATGTGCGCCGCCGTCAACGGGATGGCTGCACACGGCGGGCTCATTCCCTATGGTTCGACCTTCTTTGTCTTCAGCGATTATTGCCGTCCCGCGTTACGCCTGGCTGCGCTGATGCAGACGCCATCGCTCTTTGTGTTTACGCATGACTCCATCGGCCTGGGCCAAGATGGTCCGACGCATCAACCGATAGAGCAGTTGGCCTCGCTGCGCGCGATGCCCGGACTGGTGGATTTTCGCCCGGCGGACGCCAATGAAACCGCTGCCGCGTGGCAGGTTGCCATCGAACGCCGCAAGCCGGTCTTTATGGCGCTGTCGCGTCAGGATCTGCCTGTGCTCGACCCGGCCAAGCACGACATTTTGAACGGCGTGCGTCATGGCGCATACATTCTTGAAGACGGCGGCTCCTCGCCGGATATCATTTTGCTGGCTACGGGCAGCGAGGTTAGCCTGGTGCAGAAAGCAGCCGTTGCGTTGAAGTCCCAGGGCATTGCCGCACGCGTCGTTTCCATGCCAAGCTGCCGGCTTTTTGAAGAGCAGGACGATGCGTATAAAGCCACCATCTTCCCGGACCCTCTGCCTGTGCTGGCCGTCGAGGCAGGCAGCCCGTTGAGTTGGTGGAAATATGTCGGTCGTCACGGAGATGTGATTGGTCTCGATCGTTTTGGCGCCTCTGCGCCGGGGGAGATCGCGATGGATAAGCTTGGATTCAATGTGCCCAATGTTGTGGAGCACGCTCAAAAGCTGGTGGCGCGCGCTCGCGTGCTGGCCGGCAGGAATGGAAAGTGAACAGCATGAAGATTGCAATCGGATCAGACCACGCCGGTTTTGAAATGAAGGAAGAGGTCCGGAAATACATGGCTAATCTGGGCCATGAGGTGCTGGATCTCGGAGCCTACAACGCGGAGCCTTCGGATTATCCGGATTTCGCTGAGGCAGTCGGCAGGGCATTGATGGTTGGGAATGCCGAGCGGGGCGTTTTGATCTGCGGCTCCGGTGTGGGTGTTTCGGTCGCAGCCAACAAAATGCCTGGCATTCGCGCTGGGCTTTGCGATGATACCTACTCCGCGCACCAGGGTGTGGAGCATGACAACATGAACATCCTGGTGATGGGTTCGCGCATCATCGGTTCGGCGCTGGCCCTGGACATTGTTTCTTCGTATCTCGGCGCACGATTCCAGAAAGACGTGGAACGCTTTGTCCGCCGTCTGAACAAGGTCAATGCGATTGAAGCGCGATACATGCTGAAGCCTTCCTCTGGCGCGACAAAATCTTCCTAGGCTGCCTTCGGCATTCGTAAGCAGAGCGCATCGACGGGCGTGTTTCAGCAAATCTGATACACGCGGAATTCCGCAGCGAAATCCAGAATAACGAGGGAGGGCTGTTCGATGGCTGCAGGCTCAATTCGTACCATTTTCTGGGATTGCGGCGGTGTTTTGCTTACCAACGGATGGGACCATCGCGAACGTGCCGCCGTGCTGGCGCAATTCTCGCTGGATTGGGATGCCTTCGAGCAGCGCCACCCGGAAGCTAACGATGCCTGGGAAAAGGGAGAAATTACCGCGGAAGAGTATCTGGCCCGCACGGTTTTCTATACGCCTCGCAAATTTTCTCCGCAGCAGTTTATTGCCGCTATGCAGGCCCAATCAATCGTTTTATATGCCGAAAACCTGCATACTGTAGAGGTACTGGCTGCATCTAAAAAATACACGATGGCCCTGTTAAATAATGAGGCGCGGGAATTGAACGACTATCGCATCCGCACATTTGGATTGCGGGGATATTTTTCAGGATTTTTCAGCTCTTGTTACGTGGGGTTGCGCAAACCGGGAGCAGCTATATTTCATCGTGCTCTCGACATTTTGCAATGCGAGCCAGATGAGGCGGTTTTTATTGACGACCGCAAGGGCAATGCAGATGCTGCGGCAAATCTGGGGATGCATGCGATTCAAATGCAAACTCCCACACAGTTACTGGAGGAACTCAGCCGGTTGGGCATTTCCGTCTGAATGTCCATAGCCGATCCGTACTTGTAGAACGAAACACGCAATAGGTAGGAGCAAATTGTATGGCGACCACGGAAGTAATGATCTCCCCGGAACAACTGCAGGCCTCGCATAATGCGGAGCGTGTCCCAGACCCGTGCGTTGTAGTTATCTTTGGCGCATCCGGTGACCTGACCAAGCGCAAGCTGTTGCCCGCGCTGTATCACCTGGAGCAAAGCGGCCTTTTGCCGGAAAAATTTGCCGTTGTGGGTGTGGCTCGTCGTGCGCTGGGCGACACCTTTGCAGCGGATATGCGCGACGGGATCGTCAAAGGAGGGGGCGTCGACGCCGGCGATCCGAAGCTCGACAAGTTCGTCGGCAAGATCAGTTATCACGCCATGAACTTCGACGATCACGAAGGCTATACCAAGCTGAAAGATCTGCTGGAATCCATCGATAAAAAACATGGCATCGGCGGCGGCCGGCTCTTTTATCTCGCGACGGCTCCGGATTATTTTGCGGAGATTATTCACCAGCTCGGAAAACATAAAATGTCCCACTCCGATACAAGCTGGGTGCGTGTCATCGTCGAAAAGCCGTTCGGGCATGATCTGCAATCTGCGCGGGAACTGAACGACGATGTCAATCAGGTCTTTGCAGAAGATCAGATTTTTCGCATCGATCATTACCTGGGCAAGGAGACCGTACAGAACATCCTCGTCTTCCGTTTCGCCAACGGTATTTTCGAGCCACTTTGGAACCGCAATTTTATTGATCATGTGCAGATTACCGCGGCAGAGAGTATCGGCATCGAAGGACGCGGGCCCTTCTATGAAGGAGCAGGCGCGCTGCGCGATGTCGTCCAGAACCATGTTATGGAGTTGCTCTCCTTTGTCGCCATGGAACCGCCCGTCTCGTTTGAGGCTAAGGCCATTCGCGATGAAAAGATCAAGGTCTGGCGCGCCATTCAGCCAATTCTGCAGAAAGAGACGGTACGCGGACAATACGGTCCTGGCACGGTGGACGGCAAGGAGGTTCAGGGTTACCGGCAGGAAGACCGCGTGAATCCGCAATCGACTACTGAGACCTTTGCAGGACTGCGCCTGCAGATTGAAAACTGGCGCTGGGCAGGTGTTCCTTTCTATCTTCGCGCCGGGAAGCGCATGGCCAAACGTTCTACAGAGATTACGATTCAGTTCAAACAGGCTCCCATGCGGCTGTTCGTCAATGACAAGAACGCACCCTGTGAAGCCATCGAACCAAATATCATCTCCATGCGTATTCAACCGGATGATGGTATTTCGTTGCGCTTTGCTGCGAAGGTACCCGGGCCAACCATGTACAGTTGCCCGGTGGATATGAACTTCAATTACAAGGATGCATTTGGTCTTTCATCCGCGAATGGTTATGAGCGGCTTCTGCTTGACGCCATGCTGGGCGATGCAACGCTGTTTGCGCATCGCGATGGAGTCGAGGCAACATGGGCGCTGATGACGCCGATCTTGCAGGGATGGGCGGAAAATCCATCCAAAGATTTTCCAAATTATGCTGCTGGAAGTTGGGGCCCCGCAGCATCGGATGCATTGCTGGCCCGGGATGGCCGTAAATGGCGTAATTTATAAAAGGTCACGCGGACTGCATGGAAACAATGCAGGAGTTGTTGAGAAGGGTTACTGAAGCATCATGCCAAAGACAACAAGGATCACGTATCGGGTGACAGACGGAACCGAGACGTTAGGCCAAAGTGCAGCAGAACTAGCAACGGCATCAATTGAACGGGCAATTGCAGCACGTGGTGTAGCGCGCGTGGCTATCTCCGGAGGTAACACACCTCGCCGTTATTTTGAGATGCTGGCCGATCCTGCCCTGCCTTTCCGTGATCGCATTGATTGGGCCCGGCTGTTTCTTTTCTGGGTGGATGAGCGCTGTGTTCCGCCCGACAATGTTGAATCCAACTATCGAATGACGCGGGAAGCATTACTCTCCAAGGTGCCGCTGCCCGAGACGCAGATTTTTCGCATGGAGGGGGAACTCGATCCGGCGGAGGCCGCGTCCCGTTATGAATCCATGATTCGCAATCTTTTTCGGCTGGAAGGGGCTGAGGTTCCATGCTTTGATCTGATTGCTCTTGGCATGGGAGACGATGGCCATACTGCCTCGTTATTTCCGAACACGGAGGCCCTCCACGAATGGATGCGCCTGGTAGTTGCCAATAGCGTTCCACAGAAAAATACGTGGCGCATTACGCTTACCGCACCAGTCATCAATCATGCGCGTAGCGTTTTCTTTTTGATTGAGGGGCAAGGCAAAGCACATATTCTGCATCGTGTGATGCAGGGGCCGTATCTTCCGGAAATAACTCCGGCGCAGCTTATTCGACCAGACTCAGGCGAGCTGCTGTTATTGTTGGATCGACCCGCGGCTATGGAGTTACCTGCACCGGATGCGGAAGGCGTGGGAATTCTTGAGGTGACACGATGATTTTGGCAGGAGATATTGGTGGTACGAAGGTACATCTGGCGTTGTACCGGTTTCGCCAGGGCGAACTGGAGCACATCCGAGACCAGAAATTTGCTGCCCAGAATTACGCGAACCTGCAGGAGATTGTGCAGGAGTTTCTGCAGCCTCAATCAGGCAAAGATGAGAAGGTCTTCGCCGCATGCTTTGGCGCGCCAGGACCGGTGCGGGAAGGCCGCATCAAGCTTACCAATCTGCCCTGGGTCTTAGATAGTCATCAACTGGCGAGTCAGCTCGACATTGAGCATATGTTTCTGATCAACGATCTGGAAGCGAACGGTTACGGCATACCCGAACTGCATCCGGACCAGATTTGCGAACTCAGTGAAGGCGACACCAGTCGTGTCGGCAATCGCGGCCTGGTTTCTGCGGGAACCGGCCTGGGTGAAGCCATTCTTGTCTGGAATGGAAAAACGCATATTCCCATGGCTTCTGAGGGAGGGCATGTCGACTTTGCTCCACGAACGGAGACGGAAATAGAACTCCTGCGTTATCTGCAGAAGACTCTCAAGGGTCGTGTGAGCTGGGAGCGGGTGACATCTGGAATCGGACTGAAAAACATTTATACGTTTCTACGCGACGAAAAGCATATGGAAGAACCGGCATGGCTGAAAGAGCGAATGGAACAGGAAGATCCGAACGCTGTCATTGGAGAAGTGGGTGAGTCCGCTCAGAACGAGCTATGCGCAACTACACTGGATATTTTTGTTTCTTCTTATGGTGCTGAAGCCGGCAATCTGGCGCTTAAAATTCTCGCGCATGGTGGAATCTACCTTGGCGGTGGCATTGCTCCCAAGCTTTTAAAGAAAATGCAGGATGGCGCCTTCCTGCGTGCCTTTTGTGACAAGGGTCGCATGAGCGACCTGGTGGGACACATGCCTATTCGCATTATTCTGGAGAGTCGCGCGGCATTGATGGGTGCGGCTGCCTATGCGGAAGCGCGAGCGGCGGAGTTTTCAGGGCGTTCGATTCGTGCTGCATCGGTGCAACATGCGGAATCTAAAATTCTTTCCTCTGCGAAGCGCTAAAGGGCGGCGCGGCTTTTCCAGATCGCGACGTAATAAGGACGTACAAATATTATGTTTTTAAAAAATCGAATCTATCTTTCTTTACTTTGCATGGTGCTTCTCTGTGGTGTACAGAAAGCGCAGGCTCATGCGCTTCTGGTTCGTTCCACGCCCGCAGCGAACGCTACGGTGCATGGACCTAATGTGCAGGTTGCGCTCCACTATAACTCGCGCATTGATGCTGGTCGCTCCTCGTTGACGTTGACCACTGCCACCGGGAAAGCCGTGCCTCTTGCCATGGCAACTCCTGCGGGACCGGCCGAGTTGGATGCGCATGCTCAAGCGCTAAAGCCGGATAAATATGTGCTTCATTGGCAGGCACTGGCAACCGATGGTCATATCACGCGTGGAGAAATTCCTTTCACTGTGCAATAGCGGCCACGACAACAATATAGGCTTATGACTGAGGAAGGCCCTGCTTGCTTTGGTTTCTTCGCGATTACCCTTTAGCGGCTGTCGTACTGCGAGCGGCTACGCTGGCATTCCAGTCCATTGTCATCGGCGGACTGGTTTTTTGTTCTGTCATTCTGCGAACAACAAGCCTGGAAGGCGCATTTCGTGCCAAAGCTCGCCGATTAATCCGCGGTGCCTCCGTAGGCCTGATTGTTACCCAGCTTGTCTATGTTTCGCTGGACTCCGCCATGCTCATGGGAACCAGCAGCCTGCATCTTGCAGATTTGCTGACTGCAAACTATGTTCTCGCGGGCGCACTCGCTGTCGTTACGGCAGTGGCTCTGCTCTGGAGCCTTCATCGAGCTGCGATTTCCTCCTCTCTAAACTGGTTCTGGTTTGCGGTTCCTTTGCTCGTTGCGAGCGTCTGGACCAGTCATGCAGCCTCGCGCCTTGACGATCGTGCATGGTTGATCGTTCTGACTGGTATCCACCAGTTGGCCACGGCCTTGTGGATTGGAAGTCTTCCGTATATATGGATGTTTGCTGGCCTCGGTCAAGATCCCAGCGAATCGCAAGCTGCCAGGGTTGACACGCTCCGCCGATACTCAAAACTGGCTCTTTCTTCCGCCGTAGCCTTAGTCCTGGCAGGCATTGGGATGGCCTATTTCTATGTAGGGTCCTGGGATGCTGTGGACGGAACGGCGTACGGCGTCGTTTTGACAGCTAAATGCATCCTGCTTGTTGGGTTACTTGTCGTGGGTGCGGGGAATTTCTTTTCGATCCGCAAATTTCCTAAGAGCATGCAACCGGCATTCTTGCGGATATGTCATGCCACGGAAGCAGAAATCGGTATTGGATTCACCATTATTCTGGCTGCCGCTTCGCTTACTTCGCAACCACCAGCCGTGGATCAGGTGCAGGACAGGTTAACCACGCAAGAGATTGTTGCACGCATGTCGCCACGCTGGCCACGGCTCACCACGCCATCCATCAGCGCGATGCCTCCAGTGCAACCGATGGCGCAGGCTATCCGCAATTATGACCCAACCGAAGATACTGCCAGCAGCACGAACAATCCCACAGAACAGGCATGGTCCGAGTACAACCATCATTGGGCAGGGATTGTTGTGTTGTTGGCAGGCATATGTGCGCTGCTCGCACGCTCAAGAAAATTTCTCTGGGCGCGTAACTGGCCGCTTGTTTTTCTCGGTCTGGCGATATTTCTCTTCTTTCGTGCTGACCCTGAAGCGTGGCCTCTGGGACCGCGTGGATTCTGGCAGAGCTTTTACAATCCTGAGGATTTGGAACATCGGCTATATGTTTTGTTGATCCTCAGCTTTGTGGCATTCGAGTGGGGAGTCCAGACGGGACGCATTCTCTCAAGAAAAGCAGCACTGGTTTTTCCTGCCGTATGCGCTCTTGGGGGTGCTTTGCTGTTGACGCACAGCCATTCTCTTGGCGACGTAAAAGATGAGCTTCTGGCGCAGATGACCCACACAGCAATTGCGATTTGCGCAGTTTTCGCCGGTTGGGCCCGTTGGTTACAATTGCGACAACAAGGCCGCAGTGGACGCATTGCCGCGTGGATTTGGCCGGTATGTTTGATTCTAATTGGGATGATTTTGCTGGATTATCGCGAGGCGTAGCTCTTTGCTGAAACCGGACGATAATCAATTTCTTTTGTGCCTGTAGGAGATGACGAAACTGGGCTTCTCCAGATATTGTATGGAGTGCTGGATGTTCGGGGATAGATTTCATGCCAGTACGATTGTTCTGTGCCACTGTGAATCGATTCCAGTTTCAATGAAGGAGCAATATGTCTCGTATCTCGAAGATGTTTTTGCATGCAGGTGCCACGGTCGCATGTACGGCACTCATGCTGGCAGCAGTGCCTGCAGCACATGCGCAACGGCTGCCATCCGGTGTCAGCCCCGAACACTATACATTGACACTCGAGCCTGATCTGAAGGCCGCGACGTTTACCGGTGATGAAACAATCGACGTCGTACTGGCGCAACCGTCGGACACAATCACCCTGAATGCCGCGCAAATCACCTTCAAGAAAGTTACGATTACGGCCAACGGCAAAAAGCAAAAGGCCAATGTCACACTCGATGCTGACAAAGAGCAGGCCGCATTTCATGTTGCTCACACACTGCCGGCAGGCAAAGCAGCCATTCATATTTTGTACAGCGGCATTCTGAATGATCAATTGCGCGGCTTTTATCTTTCCAAAACTGCCAAGCGTAATTACGCCGTTACGCAATTTGAACCGACCGATGCCAGGCGTGCATTTCCTTCCTTCGATGAGCCGGCACTGAAGGCCACATACACCACCCGGCTTATTGTGGACACCGGTGACACGGCCATTTCCAACACCAACATCATTTCCGACAAGCCCGGTCCAACGGCTGGCAAACACACCATCCTGTTTGCTACCACGCCCCGGATGTCGACCTATCTTGTGGCATTCCTTGTTGGCGATTTCAAGTGCGTCTCCGGCGAGAGTGACGGTGTTCCAATCCGCGCCTGCGCCACGCCGGATAAGGTTCAGCTGGGAACCTATGCGGTGAAGGCCGCTGAGTTTGTCCTGCATTATTACGACAATTATTTTGGCATTAAATATCCCATGCCGAAGCTGGATATGATCGCCATTCCAGATTTCGAAGCAGGCGCAATGGAGAATTTCGGCGCCATCACCTATCGAGAGTCGGATTTCCTGATTGACGAGAAAACAGCGTCTGTCAATGCAAAGAAACGTGTTGCCACTGTAGTTGCGCACGAAATGGCACACCAGTGGTTCGGCGATATGGTGACCATGCAGTGGTGGAACAATTTGTGGCTGAATGAAGGGTTTGCCACATGGATGGAAAACAAGCCTGTCGCAGCATGGCATCCTGAGTGGAAGATCCCGCAGGATGAAGCTCTCGATCTGGATGGCATTCTGAATGTCGACGCAGGCAAGGTTACGCGGACGATTCGGGCCAACGCCGATACACCGGCGCAGATCAATGAGATGTTTGACGGGATCACGTATCAAAAGGGCGGCGCTGTTTTGGCAATGGTAGAAAACTATCTTGGCAAAGAGACATTTCGTCGCGGTGTGCACAATTATCTGGAAGCGCACCTGTACGCGAACGCGACGGCGGAAGACTTCTGGAATGCGCAAACAGAGACCAGTGGCAAGCCCGTCGACAAGGTGATGGATAGCTTTGTGGGATTACCCGGCGTGCCTCTACTTCATTTCAGTGCGCCACAGAATGGCACCGTGCAGGTTTCGCAGCAGCGCTTCTTTTTAAGCCCTGATGTGCATGCAGATCATCCACAAACATGGACGATTCCCGTGTGTTTCAAGACCGCCGATGAGCCAAAGTGTGAATTGCTCACCTCAAAACAGCAGACGCTCACCGTGCCTTCCTCCGCTATCTTCTACGGAAATGCCGGCGACAAGGGCTACTATCGCAGCGTTTATCAGCCTGCGGACTATCAGGCAATTGTTGCCAAGGTCGAGACCGGTTTGACTCCAACTGAGCGCATTGGTTTTGCAGGGAACGAATGGGCGTTGATGCGCTCCGGTCGTGGCAGTGTTGGGAATTATCTTGATTTGGCGGATGGCCTAAAGAACGATTCCAACGCTGCCGTTATTGATAGCCTCGCTGGATCTATCGCCGCAATTGATGCTCGCATTGCAACCGAGCAGGACCGCAAGCTGCTGGCTGCCTGGGTTCGTCAGCAGTTTGGCCCAGCCTACGATCGTGTGAAGGATCTTCCACCCACCGCCTCGCTGGAACAGCATGAGTTGCGGGCCACACTCTTCGGTGTTCTGGGAGGTATCGGTCACGATCCAAAAATAATTGCCGAATCTAAACGTCTGACCGAGATGTACATACAAGATCCCGCAAGCGTGGATCCTGCCATTGCGCGTACGGCCCTGGCCATTGCTACGGAGAATGGCGACAGCCACCTGTTTGATCAGCTACAAGCGCTGAGCCAGACGTCTACCAATCCGGATGTGCAAACGGCAGCACTGTTTTCGCTGGCGAACTTTCACGATCCGGCTCTGATGAAGCGTGCACTGGATTATGCAACTTCTGGAAAAGTGCGCAATCAGGACTCGGTCTTCTTTTTTGTGGAGGCCTTGCGTAGCCGCGATACTCGACCGGATGCCTGGCAGTACATCCAGACAAACTGGGACAAAGTACACGCGCAGTTGACCACCATGATGGGAGCCTATCTTGTGGGATCGGCAGGCAGCTTCTGCAGCGCAGACAAATTGGCGGAGGTCAACAGCTTCTTCTCTACGCATAAAGTGGTTGCTGCAGATCGTGCACTCAAACGCGCGGACAATGCCATACAGGATTGTATTACTCTGCGTTCGGCGCAACAGCCAAACCTGAGCGCATGGCTTGCCAAGCAAGATGTTCAGGCCACAGCTGGAGATTAGTGTTTGCCGCACAACCAGGGCTAGCTATCTTTACGATAGCTAGCCTTTTTATTGGAATAAGCTCGGAGTCAGTATCCGTTGCTGATCAGATATTCAAGAGTCAACTCGAACTCAGGCGCGGCGCTTGCTGTCAGGCGTTCGGCATATTTGGCAAGAACGTCCACCTCAATATTCAACGGCGAACCAGGAGTGAGTGTGTGCAGGTTTGTGGCTGCGTAGGTGTGTGGGATGATAGCAATTGTTACGGTGCGATCTTCCAGCTTTGCTACCGTTAAGCTGATCCCTTCGACCGTGATGGATCCCTTTTCTACAACATAGCGCGCGCAATTTTCCGGGATGGAAAATTGCAGCCACCAGTCTGTAGAAGTTCTCTCCGCATCTGCCGTAACAGGTTTCAATGCCAGCAATTCTCCAACTCCGTCCACGTGTCCCTGTACGATATGGCCTCCTAGCGGAGTCCCGGCTGGCGTCGGCAGTTCCAGGTTCACCACGGAGTCGGCTTTCAACCTGGAAAGGGACGTGCGTGCTATTGTTTCGGCGGCAAGGTCCGCATGGAAGTGCCCAGCATTTTGGTCAATGTCGAGCGCAGTCAAACAAACGCCGCTTACCGCAACACTGTCTCCTGTTTTCAGTCGCTGCACCAGTGAAGCAGGACCGGAGACGGCGATCCGCGTCGTCCCGCCGCTTGGCTGAAGTGCGAGAATTTTTCCTGTCGTTTCAATCAACCCCGTAAACATAGGTGGAAGGAAACCTCCGATTGTATTGTATGGATTAGATGCATTGGAATGTCCCCGTGCTTCTCCGAAGATCTACTCTTCCCACGGATTTCGGATATAGGCTTCCACGGCGAAATCTTCGCCCATGGGATGAAGGTGATAGTTAATCATCCGGATAGACTGAAAATCCCCTGAATCCTGCGCACGCACTAACGGCACGGCAGTGTCGCCATAAATGGCCGGCGCATAAAACAGAAATAGCTTGTCAACGATTCTTGCATTCAGGGCAGTCGCGTTTAAATGCGCTCCAGCTTCCATCATCACGTTGGTGATATCCATTTCAGCCAGTCGCGCCAGTACCCCGGCAAGCGGAGGCCGCCCGGTTTCCGGGTCCGGTGCTAGCCGCTCTACACGCACACCCAAAGCCTCCAGAGAACGGACACGATCGCCAATGAGTCGGGTGCAGAAGACCAGGACATCATTGTTGGCTGTGCGAACCAGTTGCGAGTCCGGTCGCAGTCGCAACGCAGAATCCAGCACAACTCGCAGGAGAGGGCGTCGCCGCTCACGTCCGCTGCGGTCGGTCATTAACGGATCGTCACTCATTACTGTGCCAATGCCAGTTAGAACCGCATCGGCGGCGTGGCGCAATTGCTGCACGGCAGTTCGGGAGAGATCGCTGGTGATCCAATGGACGGAACCGCTGGGATGATGCGTTGCAGGAGGAGGGCCGATGCGGCCATCGAGCGTCAGGCCAGCCTTCAGTGTGACAAAGGGTCGCTTGCTTCGGATAAATCGTGCGAAGGCCTCGTTCAGATGCTTGGCTTCCATCTCCCGTATACCAAGTGTGAGGGAAATGCCCGCAGCCTGCAGGCGTTGGAGGCCTTGCCCGCTCACCACAGGGTTTGGATCCTGCACGGCGACGACCACGCGCTGGACTCCTGCAGCAATCAACGCATCGGCGCATGGGCCTGTTCGTCCATGATGGCTGCATGGTTCCAGCGTTACATACGCGGTCGCGCCACGGGCCTGTTCCCCTGCCTGATTTAAAGCGACAATCTCAGCGTGATCTTTTTCGTCGTAGATGTGAGACCCTTCGCCAACTACGATATCCTCGCGCACCAGGACGCAACCCACCACAGGGTTGGGAGACGCGAGCCCGACCGAGCTTTTTGCCAGCTCCAGTGCCCGTTCCATCCAATGCTCGTCGGAAATATGTGCGCGTTTTACATCTGCAGGCAAGATCGTGTCCTTTGGTGGGAGCTCCGCACCTAGCGGTCTAATAGAGAATCGACAAAGGCAGAAGTATCGAATGGAATCAGGTCAGCCATCTGTTCTCCAATGCCAACGTAGCGCACTGGCAGCTGTAGCTCTTGCGCAATCGCTACGACAATGCCTCCTTTGGCCGTGCCGTCCAGTTTCGTCAACACAATGCCATTAACGGCTGACGATTCCGTAAACAGGCGCGCCTGCTGCAGCCCATTCTGGCCTGTGGTTGCATCCATCACCAGGAGCGTCTGGTGTGGTGCATCCGCGGCAAAACGTTGTGCCGTGCGACGCATCTTTTCCAGCTCTGCCATCAGGTTGTTTTTTGTGTGCAGGCGTCCGGCAGTATCCACCAGAACAACATCCACGGATCGCGCCTTGGCTGCCTGTAACGTATCAAAGAGCGCTGCCGATGGATCGCCGCCTTGGCGCGTGCGAATCATTTCCACGCCGGCGCGTTGACTCCAGACCTCCAGTTGCTCAATGGCCGCCGCACGAAATGTATCCGCTGCACATAGAAGCACGCTCTTATGTTGTTCGCGAAAATACGCCGCCAGCTTGCCAGTGGTTGTGGTCTTGCCGGTTCCGTTGACACCAACCATAAAGATGACTTCAGGCTTGGCGGTGACTGCGGCCAGCGGGGTTTGCACCACATCCAGAATCTGTTGGATCTCGTCCTTCAACAAATTCTTCAGTTCGGCTCCATCGCGAATTTGCTGACGGGCTGCTCGCACCTGCAGGTGTTCAATAATTTCCGCTGCTGTATTGACGCCAATATCGGAGGCGATCAGGGTTGATTCCAGTTGTTCCAGGGCCTCCGCGTCCACGGGACGAGTCAGCGCCAGCAGATCGTCCATCCGCTCCTGCAAGCCGTCGCGCGTGCGCGTAACGGCCTGCTTCATGCGTTCTAACAAACCAGACTTTTGTTTGGTTGGTTCGGGTTCGGGAGGCTTACCGAATAGGGTAGTCAGCATACAGTCGATCGGAACGTGTATCGTTCCCTATCAGTGTATCAACCCACAGAGGAACTCTCGACTCAGGGTTAACAGGTCCTAGTGTTTGGGAAGTGGAAGCAACAAGGAAACTCTATGCGGAAATCAGTATGTCTTCGATCTCTTCTTCGGGTGCGTTCTTTGCATAGGGCACTTGAATCAGGCCGGCTTCATACACCCGGCGCAAGGCCTCGACCGGCAGCGGGTCGAATTTTGTTCCCGCCAGCTTTTGCAGGATGCGCAGCACGTAGCCCGCTTCCATCGCATCCTGGTACGGACGATGCGTAGTCATAGCATCAAAGGTGTCGGCGACTGCAATGATGCGCGGCATGAGAGGAATTTCGTCGCCCTTCAGTCCATACGGGTAGCCGCGGCCATCCAGCGACTCGTGGTGCAGCTCCACACCAGGAATCACATCGGCCAATTCTGGAATGGGGCGCAGCATGGCAGCACCACGAACTGGATGCGCCTTCATGATTTCAAACTCTTCTTCCGTCAGCAGGCCGGGCTTGGCCAGAATGCGGTCATCAATTCCGATCTTGCCGATATCATGCAACAAGGCGGAGATGCGAATGCGCTCCACTTCCTGCGGCGGCAAGCCCATCTCATTCGCAATCAGGGTGGAGTAACATGTCACGCGGCCAGAGTGTCCACGCATATAAAAATCCTTTGCATCGACTGCTTCCGAGATAGCCTGAATCAGGCTCAAAAAGACGCGATGATTTTCCTGTGAGGCAAGGATCCAATGGGAGAGCGAAGTATCCAGGCTCTCATTCATCTGGTTAAAAGCGCTGGCCAGTTCTCGAATCTCTGCAAGTCCCGTTGCTTCCACGCGCAAGGTCAGTTCGCCGCGCGAGACGGCCTGGCATGCCTCGATAAATTGTTTGAATGTTCGCGCAAATTCCAGACTGGTTGTCCAGCTGACCGCGCCTGCTCCTATCAGCAGTGCCGCCACAATCAGATTGCGCCAGAGCTGATCGTGATATGCCGGCTGAAATGCCTGCCACAACAGATAAAGGGCAGCCACCGCAGATGCCAGCGGCGCAAGCATGACGACGTACAGAACGCGGAGCTTCGGGTTTGGCCGGACGTACATACGGTTTTCAAAAGTGTACTCGTCCGGGGCTGACTTTAGGAACCTATTTTTAGCTCCATAGTGTTACGAAAGATTCCATTTTTAGAATAAGCAGCTCATATTTTGTCGTCAAAAGGCGACAAAATGGCTTCCATTCTCAAGAATCTTTCTGCAGCAGAGTCTGATACTGACCGGGGGAGTAACCGGTGATGGATCGAAAATCGTTGATGAGATGGGCCTGATCGAAATAACCTAGTTGCAGTGCCATTTGGCACCAATCCAGCCGCTCGCCGGAATTGAGCCTCTCGATCAGTTCATGCAACCGATACCGCCGGATCACCCACTTGGGGCTGACCCCGACATATTCGTTGAAAATTCGCTGTAGAGTTCGCTTTTTGATGTCAGTTTGGCTCACCAGGTCGTCTACCGTCTTGATGTTTGGTTCCTGAAGAATGCGCTCGACCATCTGGCTGGCCAGCATAATCGTCGTGTCCGGTTCTGGCGCATGACTATGGAAGAATTTGTCGATAACCTCGACCCTCTCGTCTTCATTCCGGCATGACACCAGCCTGGACTCAAGAGCATCGCCATCGTTTCCAAAAATGACGTTGGCGGCCAGAATGCTGTTGGTAAGCGTAGATACGGAAGATTTCAAAAACGGATGGAAGCCACCGGGTTTGAACTTGACCCCAAAGGCGTATGACTCGCCCTCAAGTACGCGCGTGAACTTGCTTGTAGAGACGCCGCCAATCAGCAATTTGTTGTTTTCAAATACCAGATAGACGTTCGGATGGGGCACTGTCTCCTGTACATGAGGCGGGAAGCCTCGCAGGTCCCAACTTACGGTCCAGTAGTGAGCGATGCATTGCGTCAGCTCGGGTAATGGAGACCGCCGCGACACCTTGTACTTTCCTGCCGGTGTGGGTAGCCTCAAAATTCCGCGAGACTTGCCCAATTCCGGGTCGAAGACCTCCTTCATCTCGGGTGTCGGTTGCTGTCGCGTTTTTCCAATCATCGCATCCATTTTCTGCTTATATTCTTCTTGAGGACAAACCGCCATGACCGAATTATTGATCCGCAAGACAATGGAAATCGACGCTCCTATCGAAACCCTCTGGAAGGTTCTCACCGACTCCGAATTCATACGGCAATACATGTTTGGCTGCAACGCCGAGACGGACTGGAAGCCCGGCTCAACCTTGCATTGGAAAGGTGCAGCCGACGGCACGCTCTATGTCCATGGACATATTGTCTCCATTGACGCGCCGCATTCTCTTGCGTACACAGTCTTCGATTCGAACTCGAAGATGGCCGACATTCCTTCGAACTATCTCACGATGCAATACAGACTCACGACGCGTGGCGATCATGCTTCAACCCTTGAAATCACGCAGGGAGACTTTGCCAAAGTTGAAGAGGGAGAGCGGCGGTATAAAGATTCGCTCGATGGAGATAATTCTGTGCTGGAAGGAATTAAAAAGGTGGCGGAGGCGCAAGTTAAGGCGAAGTAAATTTATTCTGTGGTTACAGTAAATTCCGCGACGAATCGGGACGTCGTTTCGGATTCACTCGTCGCGACCCGGACGCGACATTAGTTCCCGCATCGCTTCCAGCGGCGACAGCTGTTCTGCCAGTACGGCTGCAACTTGTTCCGTAATCGGCATTTCCACGTTGAACTTCGCTGCCAGTCCCAAGGCCGCTCGGGTGGTGCGCACGCCTTCCGCTACCTTGCCGCGCATTCCTGCTAGAATTTCGTCCAACCTGCGTCCACGGCCTAACTCCATGCCGACATAGCGGTTCCGCGACAATGTTCCGGTGCAGGTCAGCACCAGGTCTCCCAATCCCGCCAACCCAGCCAACGTCTCGCGTTTGCCGCCATTGGGGATTGCCAGACGCGTCATTTCCGCAATGCCACGGGTAATCAGCGCTGCAATGCTGTTATGGCCCAACCCCAACCCGGTCACTACACCGGATGCCAGGGCGATGACGTTCTTCAGAGCGCCACCCAGTTCCACACCCACAACATCTTCATTGGTGTAGAGCCGAAGGCTGGGCCCGGAAAATTCTTCTCGGATGCGTGCCGCAAGCTCCGGCAGCGAAGAAGCGATCGTGATGGCTGTCGGACTTCCAGAAGCAACCTCTTGCGCGAATGACGGGCCGCTCAGGACGCAACAGGGCAAGGATAAAGAACCTTTGGCCAGCACGTCGCCGATCACCTGTGTCATGCGCAGGCAGGTACCGTCCTCCAGGCCCTTCGTGGCGTTGACAATCACCTGCTGCGACGAAAGGAACGGCGTCATCGCGTGCATGGTTGCGCGCAAATGTTCCGAGGGCACAACCATGACGAGGATCTCAGCTTGATCCAGTGCAGCTTGCAGATTGCTGGTGACATGGACATTCTCCGGCACAGGTATGCCGGGCAAGTAGCTGCGATTTTCTCTGGAGTTTGCGATCGACGCGGCAACGCTCTCCGTGTGCGACCACAGCGTGATCGTATGGCCGCCGCGCCGCGCCAGTACCATCGCGATGGCGGTGCCCCAGGAGCCGGCTCCAATGATTGCGATGTGACTCATGCGTCCGCGCTTTCCGGACTGCCAAAGCGATACTCCGTGCCGCTAACGAGCCTGCGAATGTTCGCCGAGTGCTTGAGAATGATAATCCCCGGAACCCAGATTGCGCTCACCAGCAGCCACAGACTCCACGGGGATATGGAAAAAACGCACCCCCACAGCCAGACAAAAAACGGAAAAGATGCCGAGCTGACAATCGAGGCCAGCGAAACATAGCGCGTCAGCCGAACGACAAGGATAAAGGTTCCCAGCGAGCACAGAGCGGCAATGGGTGCGATCGCCAGAAAGACTCCGAGCGCCGTGGCCACACCTTTGCCGCCCTTGAAGCGCAACCAAATCGGATGGACGTGACCGATGACTGCAAAGACTGCGGCGATGGCCGCTGCATGGTCCGCTGTGCTTCCACCGCCGAAATAGTGCGCCACAATATACCGCGTCAGCGCGACAGCCACGTAACCCTTACCGACATCCAGCAGCAGGGTAAAGATTCCCAGCCAGCGCGATCCCGTCCGGATGACATTCGTCGCCCCGATGTTGCCACTTCCGCTTTCGCGAATGTCTTCTTTGCGGAAAGCAAGAACTAGGAGAAATCCAAAAGGGATAGAGCCGAGGAGATATGCGATCGCTGCGGCAATGCAGTTAGCCGTCATCATGTACGCTTATGAGTGTAGCAGCGTGCGGTTACATCAATTTACGGCGAATCATGTCGAGCGCCAGTTGTGATGCCAACCAGCGTACGCGTTCGCGATCCCCGGTGAATTTCCGTTCCACCACGTCCGTCTGCAGGCCATTGGTTAGGGCAATGTATACCAGCCCTACCGGTTTCGCTTCCGTTCCACCTGTTGGGCCTGCAATCCCGGTGATTCCTACACCCAGGGTGGCCTGCGTCCTGCGTCGTATGCCATAGGCCAGCGCTTCGGCAACCTCTGGACTTACCGCGCCATATTCTTCGATCAGTTGCTCCGGTACACCGGTAAATTCTGTCTTCAATTCGTTGGAATAAACGACTGCCCCACCAAGGAAGGAGCGTGAACTGCCGCTGACACTGGTGAGTCGTTGCGCCAGAAGTCCGCCGGTGCAGCTTTCGGCCAGAGCCAGGGTGGAACCGCGCATCTCCAGGTAATACAGCGCAATTTGTTCCAGCGTCTCCCCCTGTGAAGAGTAGACGAGTTCATCCATTTCCTCTTCAATCTTGCTTGCCAGTTCATTTACACGCGCCTGCGCCACAGCCAGCGTCGGCTTGGAGCAAAAGAGATGCAGTTGGATCTCTCCCGCATGGGCCAGAATGGTCGTCTCGACATCCTTGAAGCGTGTATAGATCGGCGCCATGCGCGCATCCGCCTGAGATTCTGGGACCAGGGCCATTTTCAGCACGCGGTGCGCCAGATGCTTCTCCGGTACGATGGCGCGCAGACGCGGCAGGCACGCTGCAGTAAACATTGGCTCCAGCTCCGAAGGTGGTCCCGGAAGCAGGATCAGCAGCTTGCGATGTCCCTCAAAAACGATATCCAGCCATTGTCCCGGTGCGGTCCCGTTGGCGTTCGGCAGAATTTCTGCACCTTCGACGACATCCGCCTGCTTGGCGTTGTTCTCTGGCATCGTAATACGTCGTTCCGCAAAGCGCTTGTACAGCGTCGTCAGAAATTCCGTATCGCGCTTGACGCGAACCCCTAGAGCAGAGCCGACCGATTCCCGCGTCAGGTCATCCTCTGTCGGGCCTAGACCGCCGATTACGATCACAATATCCGTACGTCCAAGCGCCTGCTTTACAGCCTGCACCAGATGTTGCCTGCGATCGCCTACGATAGTTTTGAAGATGACGGAGACGCCAAGGCTGTTCAGTTGTTCCGTTAAAAAAAGCGAGTTGGTGTCTTGCCGGTACGGGGTAAGCAGTTCGGAGCCGACAGCAATAATCTCACTGAGCATGGTGGACTTGATTTACTGAGCAGAGTTCGATGTTCTTTAAGCAGAATAACGGACAGCGGCTGCGCAGCGATACATGCTTCCGGCATAAAAATGAGCGGTCAAGCATAGTATCCAGTGCGTCAGGACAACCCGAATCCACTCACGCCCAAAGCAATATCATATACGGCGGTCTGCGTTACCAGCGTTGCATCTCCATCCGGCATCCAGGCCAGCCCCACAATTCCGGAGCCGGAAACGACCAGCGTCGCCTCCTTGCGAGGGGTAATCTTGACGATGCCGCGACGGCCCTCCAGAGACGCCGCGACGTACAGATTGCCCTCCATATCGAAAGCCATGCCTTGGGGACGGCCCAGCCCGCGATAATAATCCGTAATCGCGCCCTCCTGGTCAATGGCATGGATGCACTCATTGCTGGAGGTCGTCGGACCGCTGACGAACAGCACGCCCGCTGGATTGAATGCCAGGTGATACGCCGCGACGCTCGGCTCCAGGGTGGCAAAGACAAAAATCTGCCGGTCTGGCGCAATTTTGAAGATTGTCCCGCTGCGATCTCCTACATACAGGAAGCCTTCGGCATCAAAGGCCAATCCGGTTGCGACACCCATGCCCTCGGCAAAAACAGACTTGGCGCCACTCGGTGTTACGCGATAGACCACACCTTCATGGCGCGAAGAGACATAAAGGTTGCCTTCGCGATCCAGCGCCAGCCCTGTGGCATTCACAATGCCGCTGACAAACGGCCGTATCTGGACCTGGGTGTCAATCTGAAAAACGGAAACGGGCGTTTCCTGCCCACGTGTGCCAGATAAGGTGACGTAAAGATTCCCCTCGGCGTCGGCAACTGGATTCGATACAGCATGCACATTTTCAGCAGCGATTACACCGATCGAAACAGGCAGCGTGTTGCTGGTCTTGCCACCGACGCGCACGCCGGCATTGCCGGAAAGTGCTCCTTCCGGAACACGCAGCAGCACACGTTCGGCTGCGCTCATCACAACGGGCACATGGGTTTCTCCAATGGTCACAGCCGGTTGATGATAGCCTTCGGGAGCCAATCCGCTACCGCGCAGCTCTATCTCGCCGCCGGGCAGGGCCGCTGCAGGGAAGGCCGATGCGATGCGTGGAGTATTTGCAGCACTGCGAGAAATCAGGTTCATCCGCTGGCACTCTTTCTTGGTGACGGCATGTTGGTTACAACCAGTGTCGCAGCAGCCAGACCACCAGCATGGCATATACGCCTGCAGCAACGTCATCCATCATGATGCCAAACCCACTGTGCATTCGGTCAAGTTGGCGCGCCGGGGTCGGCTTCAGGATATCGAAAACTCGAAACAACAGGAATGCCAGCAACCATTCCTGCCATCGCGCCGTGGCTGCAGCCAGTGCAATCCATTGTCCCGCGACCTCATCCAGCACCACAAAACCCGGATCGTCTTTGCCCGACTCCCGCTGCACAATACTAGCCGCTGGAATGCCGATCAGCGTCGCCAGTACGGCCGCAACCAGTGTAACGATGCTGAGCTGGCCAGTAGAAACGTGCCCCCAGTGCGCCGCAGCCAGCCAGAGCAGCAGGGCTGCCACCGATCCCCATGTACCCGGCCCAGGCCGCAAAAAACCCGTGCCGAAGAAGGTAGCAAGTGTCCATGCCCATTTCGTCTGCGCCCAGGATGTCCGTTTTTCAGTTACCCCTGCGATCTTTTCCGGGATGGGCAGGCTGCCTTCAGGCTTCGTCATCGTCCTGCTTTTCTTGTGCTCGCCGTATCTGCGCTTCATCCAGGCCTTCAAAAACTTCAGGGTCTAGGATCGGTGAGGAAATGCGATACGCGCCGCTGGCCCATTTGCCCAGGTCAATCGTGCGACAACGGTCGCTGCAGAAGGGCACATTTGGGTCGTCCGACAGAACAATGGTGCGGCAGATAGGGCAGCGCAGCACAGCCGGCTTGGATGATTTCGATTTTGGCATCGCAATTCTCGAAATAGGTCTAAACGTAACAGTTTTAGTTGCAAATGCGCTTGCATTCCAGTGTTTTGCGGCAGAAGCTACGCGACCACTCGTGCCACCACATCGTAGTCATGTGCTTCGGTCACTTCGCAGCGGTAAAAACGACCCGGCTCCAATGTTTCGTATGGTCCGAAATCATTCACGTACACGGTTCCGTCAATTTCGGGTGCATGGCGTTCGCTCCGTCCCTGCCACAGCAGAGGCGTCTCCTCCGATTCACCTTCAACCAGCACATCCATCGTGCGCTCAACCAGCATCGCCTTCGCCTTGCGGCTGATCTTTTGCTGCTCACGCATCAGGCGGTTCTGTCGTGCCGTAATTGATCGTTTAGCAACCTTGCCGTCCAGCGCATACGCTGCGGAACCCTCTTCATCGGAGTACTGAAAGACGCCAAGCCAGTCAAAACGCACTTCCTTAACGAAATCGAGCATGATAGAAAAATCTGCTTCCGTTTCGCCGGGAAATCCTGCGATGAACGAAGTTCGCAGCGCAATCTCCGGCATCGCAGCCCGCGCCCGCTCCAGCATCTTCAGGAAAATGTCCGCGCCGCCGCCGCGCTTCATGCGCTTCAATACCGCAGGTGAAGCATGTTGCAACGGCACATCCAGATACTTGCAGATGTTGTCATGCCGTGCCATGGTTTCCAGCAATCGCGGCGTCACCTTGTTGGGATAGGCGTAGAGAAAGCGGATCCAGCGCAGGCCCCCGTTTTCGTCCTTGATTTGCGCCAGCGCATCCAGCAACTCTGCCAGTCCATCGGTCATACCGAGGTCCTCGCCATAGCAGGTGGTGTCCTGCCCAATCAGCGTAATCTCCTGCACTCCTTCGGCCACCAGGCGCTGCGCCTCGGCAATCACCGATTCAAATCGTCGCGAGCGAAATTTTCCGCGCAGCTGCGGAATGATACAGAAGCCGCAGGGATGGTCGCAGCCTTCGGCAATCTTGATGTACGCCGAGCTGCGCTGCGTGGTGCGTAGACGCGGCGTTGTTTCGTCATACAGATAATTCGGAAGACTGGCGATTGCGCCATCCCAGTTCTCGCGTGAGAATCGCCCTTGTGCCTCACGTGCATTGCCCTCAGCGCGCGAAGGCCGCACATGTGTTGTCTCGGCTGCTGTCAAAATCCGAAACGGAGACGCGATGGTCGGTGTCGGCATCATTCCAGCTGCTGCCAGAATAGATTCCAGTTCGCCAGTGCCAATGACGGCATCAACCTCGGGAATATTTTTCTGAATTTCCTCGCGGTAGCGCTCCACCATGCAACCGGCAACCACCAGCCGCTTCGCCTGTCCGTCCGTTTTCAGGCGTGCCATTTCCAGAATGGTGTCGACGGATTCCTGCTTGGCTTTGTCGATAAAACTGCAGGTGTTCACGACCAGCACATCGGCGGATTCTGCATCGGCCGTGATGGTTGCTCCGGCATGCTGCAGCAGGCCCATCATTACTTCGCTGTCCACTAGATTCTTAGGGCAGCCAAGACTGACAAAGCCGATTTTTGTTGGAGTTCCCGTAGTTGGAGAGACTGTCTCCGCAGCGTTTACGGGCACGGTTGCTTGCTCTAAAGTCACATCTCTATTTTAGCAACCGCGGCGTCTGTCTGGATGGGGCCCTATGGTTTCAGCGGTCTTTCTCCGGCAAATGCAAAGGCCGTTCCATCCACGCAACATCCCAATACCGGCCAAATTTTCGTCCATTTTCATGAAAGATGCCTACTGGCTGAAAGCCGAATTTCTCATGCAACGCAGCGGACCCTGAATTCGGCAATGTATATCCAGCAACAATCAGGTGGATATCTTCCTCTGCGATCGTCAGGAACAGTGCTGCATAGAGGTGAGTGCCTACGCCTTTGCCAACCGCCTCGGGCGCGCAATAGATCGTGGTTTCTACAGTAGTGTCGTAGGCTGCCTTGGCGCGGAATCTCGTTGTTCCTGCGTAGCCAACCACGGTGGCATCTTCCACTGCAACCAGCAATCTGTATCGCCCGGTGAGCGCAAATTGTGTCATCCACGTGGCACGTTTTTCCACCGTATAAGGCTCGATGTCGAATGTGATGGCCGTATGAATAACATAGTGGTTATAGATTTCCGTCAGACGAGGCAGATCCTCGGCCCTCGCCGCCCGGGTGCAAATTTCTGCCATGCTTATCCGTCCTTTCTGGCCTGAATTGTCAGCTTGGAAATAGCATACCGACGAAGGCAACGGTTCTGGCTCCAGTGATATCATCAGGCATGTGCCGGGTCCTACGCGACGCAATCCCGCCAACCCCGCCAGGTCCGGAAGGAAGCAACGGTAACGGGCCAGTGCGTGCGCAGTAGGATCCCCGGTACATAAGATTGCCGGACGACCCTTCTTTCCTCTCTTGCGTGGACATCGCTCACTCTCTGCGTAACAATACGGTTTGATATCCCAGAGGGAGAGACCCATTGAATTTTGATTCTCGTCCGCGCTCCATGGTACGCGCGCGGATCAGCGCTCTTGGCACGTATGTTCCCCCCCGTATTTTGACCAATGCCGACCTGGAAAAAATGGTCGATACCAACGATGAATGGATTACCGAGCGCACTGGAATTCGTGAGCGCCACATTGTTGACAAGGGTGTTGCCGCCAGCGATCTGGCTGTCGAGGCGGCCCGCAAGTGTCTGGCAGAGCGAGGCATCGGCCCGGAAGAAGTCGAGGTCATCATCGTCGCCACGGTCACGCCCGACATGCTGTTTCCAGCAACGGCCTGTCTGGTGCAGGACAAACTTGGCGCAAAGGGTGCCTGGGGTTTCGATCTTTCCGCAGCTTGCTGTGGATTTGTGTACGCCTTACAAGTGGGCGCGAAGCTGATTGAATCTGGCGCGCAGAAAAAAGTGCTCGTCATTGGCACGGATGTGATGTCGTCCATCCTCGACTACACCGACCGGGCTACCTGCATTCTTTTCGGCGATGGCGCCGGTGCCGTGCTCTTGGAACCGGCAGAGGATGGCCAGACCGGCCTCATCGACTTTCTGCATGAGATTGATGGCTCTGGAGGTACTTCGCTGTATATGCCCGGCGGAGGCAGCCTGCATCCGGCCAGCGCAGAAACAGTGGCCAACAAGATGCACGTCGTGCATCAGGAGGGCCAGGCGGTATACAAATTTGCCGTGCGCAAAATGTCGGAAGTAACAGAAGCGTTGCTGGTGCGCAACGGACTCAAAGGCACCGACCTTGGCGCCTTCATTCCGCACCAGGCCAATAAGCGCATCATCCTTTCCACTGCGGAGCGGCTGGGCATGCCGCAAGATCGCGTCATCATCAATATTGATCGTTTCGGCAACACCACAGCTGCTACCATCCCGTTGGCCATGCAGACGGCGAGGGAAGAGAATCGCTTGAAAAAGGGCGATCTCGTGCTGCTTGCTTCCGTCGGTGCGGGATTCACTGTCGGCACCTGCCTGCTGCGCTGGGAGATATAAACGACTCGCGCTGCATTTGCCTGACACGCAAGACTCAGCGTGCCGCCGAACTATCAGGCGAACTGTTCCGCTCCATAATGCGGACGCCGTTGTAAGACTCTACCTGCGTATAGTGCGACTCCAGGTATGGCTCAATGATGAGTTGATCCACGCGTGGTCGCTTCAGTGACGGGAAAAACAATGGGAGTACTCTATCGTCAAAGCCCGTGTCCCACACAACATATTTTACCCGGCGTTGGTCCAACACTCGGACGACCTCCTGGAAGTCGGAGACAGTATTGTAGCTGTACCACATACCGCTGAAGCGGGTCGGATTCATAGTGTCGGACAGGAAATAGTACATAGGAGAGTAGGGGTACAAATAGATGTCTTCTCCAGGCTTCGTATGCGTATCGAGAAACGTGAGAACGGGGTCACTTTTGAACACGGCGACGGTACCCACGCGGGTCGCCATTGGATGTGCAGTCAAGGCTACGCACAAATTAAGACCAGCCAGACAGGCCGCACTGATGGCAAGAATCTGTAGTGCATAATCCGCAGCCTTCCTGCGGGATTTCTGTATGTAAAACACACATAGGATCAGCAGCAACGGCGATCCAAACACAAGATGCGTGATGTCCTTCCGGTGAATCTCCGATAGCCACAGTGCGCCTCCGCACAGCCAGTAAAGCAGAATCTCCGGTCTAGCCGTGCACCTTCTGTTCAGGATGCCGATAATCGGTAACAGTACAGGGAGCGCTGCAACGAAGAGGAATGGAATGATCAGGACTGCCGCTATTCCTATTGTCCAGTGGATGCCGTGCACGGGAGTGATCCAATGATTCCAGTAGTCTCGAAAAATGCCTCGTGCATAAGGCACAACATTTACCGCGCCATAATGCCGGTACGGCCATAGGAAGTTCGCATAAATCAGGTCTTTCAGTGCGCTCTGGCTCCAGAAATACGCCAGCGTGAGTCCAATCACTCCAAGGTAGCTTCCAGCCACCATGCCCAGCGAAGACCAGGAGGCCGAACGCTGTTGATTCTGTATCCCAAGCCACAACAACAAGGCGAGAAACAGCAGCACTCCCTTGGGTTGAAGGAAACAGGTTGTCGCACCCGCCAAAGCACCGGCAGCAAACAATAGGCCGTACTTATGTCGATCCTGCCAGACAACCATGCACGCGACGGAGAGTAACGCAAAAAAATTACTATCCACGTGATGGCTGATGGTCGGCCACAGCATGCCGAAATATGTAGCGGCCAGAAGGAGACACGGCAGAAACTGATATCGGCTGCATATTCTGCGCGCCAAGAAGTACATCAGCAAGCCCGTTCCCAGGGACGAGATAAACAGGCATAGGCGTTCCGCAACGAACGTTACGCCAAACAGCTTAAAGAACAGTGCTACCCAGTAGAACGTACCCGGCCCCGCCATTTCGATAAAGTCACGTGCAAATACCTGGCCGTGGGCTACCCGAACAGCGCCGGAAACAAGCAGACCCTCGTCCGTACCCTGCAACAGCAGTCGCATGAACGGCAGCAGGTACAAGCTGGCGCAAAACGCGAATACGAGATATGGGACGTATCGACGCAGGTACGCTTTTTGAGTTGGTGCCTGTGCGGTGTGATCGTGTGCGACGACGTTCATCTCTCGATCTCGAATTCCAGGTGCATTGACTCGCTATTTCGTAAGATATGCGTTCTTCCGCTCCATAATGAGGACTCCATGCACATCCTTCATGACGGTATAGTGCGATTCCAGATAAGGCTCGACAAGAAAGCCCTGAGGAGGCATATGCGCTGCTGCGGGGAAGACAGTATCGGCAACGCTTGTTTCAAAGTTCGTGTCCCACACCACGTAGCGTACCTTGTGCAGGTCCAGGTCCCGGATCGCTTCTTGATACTGGGCAGGAGTTGTGGATCCGTATACAAAAGCGGTATAGCGAGTCGGATTTTTTGTTGCGGACAAGAAATAGTAGATGGGACAAAAGGGATATGCGAAGATATCAGTTCCTGGAGCTACATTTTCATCCAGAAACGTAAGTACGGGATCGTCTTTGAACATGGCTACGGTGCCCACCCGGGTTGCCACGGGATGTGCGCTCAGGACCAGGAATAAATTGAAGATAGCAAGGCAGCCCGCACTGATGGCAAGAATCTGCAGCGCGTACTCGGTAACTTTCCCGCGCGATGCCTGCAGGTAAAAGACACACAGGATCAGCAGTAGTGGCGATCCAAACACCAGATGCAATATATCTTTCCGGTGAAACTCCGATAGCCAAAGTGCCCATCCGCACACCCAGTACAGCAGAATCTCCGGTTTGATCGTGGCAACGCGATGCCGAAAGCCAAGAATGGGTAATAGCACGGGGAGCACTGCAACAACCAGGAAAGGAATAATCAGGACGACTCCCAGCCCGACAGTCCAGTTGAAGCCGTGCATGGGTTGGACCCAATGATTCCAGTAATACTTCAGTATGCCGTCCGCATAGGGCACAGTACCCACTGTGCTGTAGTGCCGAGACGGCCACAGAAAGATTTCATAAACAAAGTCTTTCAGGGCGCCGCGACTCCAGAAGTAAAGCAGCACGCCCGCAATTGCACTCAGATAGCCTCCGGCAAGCATTCCCAACCGCGACAGATTACCCGACCGTCGCCAGTGCAGCGCCCAGAGCCATACTCCAAGAGCACAAACCAGCAGCACCCCCTTGGGTTGAAGAAACCAGGTGGTCGCTCCGGCCAAAAAACCGGCAGCAAACAACAGGCTGTTCTTGCGCGAATCCTGCCAGAGGACCATACAGGCAAATGCAAGAAGCGCAACGAAATTACTGTCCGTGTGGTGACTGATCTGTGGCCAAAGCCCGCCAAAATACGTGGCGAACAGAAGCAGACAGGGCAGCGCCTGGTATCGATGGCATACGCGGCGCGACAGAAAATACATCAGGAAAGCTGTCCCTAAAGAAGAGAGGAACAAGCATATCCGGGTCGCGACAAACGTCACTCCGAACAGCTTGAAAAAAAGAGCCAGCCAATAATAGGTTCCGGGCCCTACGATTTCAAAGAAGTCGCGCCCGAAGATTCCTCCGTGGGCGACGCTTACTGCGCGATCCAGGAGAAGTCCCTCACTCATTCCCGGTAACAGCACCCGCATGAATGGAAGTAAGTACAGACTGGCGCAGAGCGTGAAGATAACATACGCGAAGTATCGTCGCCGGGACGGGTTCTGCGCTGGCGTTGGAGTCGGTGTAGAAGCTAGGGAAGCATTCATGTCGCTACTCAAAGGCTCCGCGTACGTGTGCGCAGCTAGAGAGCCACGATTTTGCGCAGGATGCAGCGCCATATCGCAACGACGGACACGGAAACATTCCAGCATTCGGGTCTCAGAAACGTCGCTTCTATGCCCCGTTCAAAACTGGCATCCCGACCGATGAATCTTGTAATCTCACAACTTCGATTAGAAGAGCAAGGGAGAGCACGCCGGTGAACTTGACCTGCTCCAGGTATCTCTCCCCGGAAGAGCGACAGAGTTGGTTGTACTGTCCTGCTTTTCCTCAGCCGGAATTAACCGGTATAGGTGGTCAGCGTGGTGCCGACACTGGTGAAAGCCGTGTTGATATCCGTGGCGAGTGTTTTCATGCCGGCTGTCGCCGCCAGAGCAATCAGAGCCACGACGAGCGCGTACTCGATCAGGTCCTGACCATCTTCGTTCTTCAGTGAATCCTTCAGCAGATCCAGCTTTACTGACAATTTGATAAGTAAATCTTTCATTTGACATTTGCTCCCGTTCATTTAGATTGTTGTTCCAGCCCCAGGCTGGGTTGGTACTCTCACATAAAGCAAGCGGAGAACCATTTCACCGGTACCGCTCCATCCATAAAAATCAATAAGTTGCAAGCCTTTCATTGTGCTGTGGTGTGAACGGCTGTATACGGGGGAACCCAGACAGATACCCGCGTTTACAGGCGCAAGAAAGGTGACAGATACCCTTCGAATCAAAGGCAGTACGGTCGATATGTTGGATGGGCGCGACAGAAGATGGAGACGCGGGAACCGCATCCTGCACAGCGGCAGAATGGGGAACAATCATAACGACTCCATAGCTGTCTATCGCCGGATTCATCTGTATCAACCGAACCAATCCACCCCTAAGCCTCCGCACCTAGGCGCCAAGGATCAGTGAGCCGATATGTGTGCAAACACCGTTCAGGTCACTGGCGATCGTTTTCATGCCGGCTGTTGCCGAAAGGGCCAATAGCGCCACCAGAAAAGAGTATTCGATCAGGTCCTGGCCATTTTCGTCCTTCAACTTCTCCCACTTCACAGTCAGATGGATCAGTAAGGCTTTCATGGAATACTTTCCCCGTTTCTTAAATTGCTGCTCATCCCCGACGTGGCGGATGCGCTTCTTAGTGCAAATGAAGAGCCACTCTCAATGTATTGCTTTTATCCATAGAATCAATAAGTTACTGTGCCATCCGCGTTGCGTAGCGTGAAAAAGGCAAGCTGCATAGGCAAATGTTTATCTACATGGGGAAGAGGGGGGTTCTTATCAGGAGATTGGTTTCAAAGCTGACCTACTAAGGCTGGCCTGCGGCGGAAGCTTCAACACTGCTCACATTTAGCGGATCGGCAGAGGAAAATTCCAGTCTGTCTCCCCGTCGAATCCCTGTTCTGTGGATCGTGCCCGGAGCAAGCTCCAGTACGGAATGCGCGGAAAGACACGCCGACAGCCGCCATGGAGGCACGTCGCTTCGTACCTTCTTCACTTTTTTATTGCGGTCCAGATAGATGAGATCGATCGCGAACCGCATGCCGAAGGTATGTACAGATTCGCAGGGAACGATCCACAAGCCTTCTCCAGTCGCGAGGTGATTGCGTCCCAGCAGGCCTTTTCTACGTGCGGCTCCGTGCCGGGCGATTTCCACGTAATGGGCGATTACAGCCGGACGGGTAAGATTCGAGATCTTCAGCGGAGCGTCCGGCTTCCTCGGGTTATGCCCGGCCAGACGATCAAGTATCCGGCGCGCAGGATTCATGGTGTTAATGTCGACTGTTTCACCTTAATTGAAGATTGCACCCACCGTATCGTTGGTCGTTAATATGACCGTGCAACTGTTGGGCCCGGCTGCAGATATAGGCGCGGTTGCCGTGCAGTTAGAGGACCATCCACCGAAGGCGACACCCGGTTCGGCAGGCGCAGTCAAGGTGACGATGGTGCCGACTGGGTAAGTCGCCGAACAGACTGAGCCGGACGTGGAACCTGGACCGCAAGAGAGCACACTTGGCGTGCCTGTGGCAGAGGGGGCCGTGACCAGCCAGCCAGTGGTATTCAAGCCTTCGTTATAGACAGTCAAGGTCGCCAGAAGTGCGGCCGCCTGCGAACCCGGATAGCATGATCCCGGAGTTGTCGGAGGGTTGGGGAGAACCAGCGGACAGCTGAACGTTGCCTGGGCGGTCTGTATCGACCCATCGCTGCCCTTTGATTCTGCAATGATGTTGGCGCTTCCATTCCCATAGGCAGTGACGATTCCAGCGGTGGCTCCTGCATTCCCAGCGGTGTTAGTGTTGACCGGGAAGACGCTTGGTGCAGAAGAAATCCAGATCAGCGAGGGTGAGTTTGTCAGGTCCCTGACGATCGGTGCGGTCGAAAACGTTCCGATCGCCAGGAATTGCCCGGTATCCTGCAAATTGCCAACGGTAATAGAGCTCGGAATAATGGTGATCGAAAGCAAATTCGCCTGGCCCGAACCTCCACCTGATCCTGTAACGATGAGGGTTGCGCTGGCGTTAACGGGACCGTTGAACGCCGTTGCGTTGGCTGTAATGGTTGTCGTGCCCGCAGTCACAGCTTTTGCGACCCCGGAAGTACTGATGGTTGCTACGGCGGGAATGCTGGAGGTCCAGGTCACCGTGCTGGTTAAATTCTGCGTCTTAGGGTGATTCGCATTGCCGTACGTTCCAACTGCGGTAAATTGCGCAGTCTGACCTATCGTCACAGACTGAGTTGTCGGCGCAACCTGGATGGAATTCAACCCCGAGGGGTTGCCGCATCCGGCAAGGAACAGAACAAGGCAGCTGAACGAGAATGCCCTCAAACCGCGATGATCGAACATGGAATGCCTCCTGGCATTTTTTAAATATCTGGCCCGGGTCGTGCCCGCAGCATCGTGAATGCGAAAATCATCTGCAATATTCAAGCAGTCCTCAAAATCTCTATTGAGAGCTGGTGCTGGCTGAGGTTCCACCCATCGAAGAACTATCAATCACCAGGGGCTTCTCTGGCTGCATACTCTTGATCAAGTCCTCCACGGGCATGGTCGCTGGCGCAGGCATAGCGGAATTTGCGGCAGCCTTATCCCCGCTCGGGTTCATCATCGGTATGTTGGAGTTCGGCGGCAGGAACTTCGAGGGATAATGCAGCGCAGGCAAGGGCTGACCGGCCGGTATGGCTGGTACGATCTCCGGGGTCACAATCACAATCAGTTCCGTGTTGGTCCGAGTTTTCTGGATCGACTGGAAAAACTTGCCCAGGATCGGAATATCCCCGATGAAAGGGATCTTCTGGAAGGTTTCGGTGTCGCGATTGTCGAGCAACCCGCCAATGGCAAAGCTCTGTCCCTCACGCAGTTCAACTTCGGTCTTTACCTTGCGAACGTCGATGGCTGGGATCAGGAATCCGGAAACTTCTACGGCATTTGTAAAGTCCAGAGAGCTGACCTCAGGAGCGACCTGCAGACGTATGGTTCCGCGCGGGGTGATCGTGGGTATAAAGTTCAACCGTATGCCGTATTCCTTGAATTCGATGGTGACAGCTCCTGCGGCAGTTCCGCTAACTCCCTGTACCACTGGATACGGATATTCTCCACCGGCAAGAAAGCTGGCTTCTTTGCCGTCTTCCGCGAGCACATTGGGCTCAGCCAGCACTTCCACCAGACCCTTGGATTCCATGGCTTCGATGGTGGCGCCCAGGTTTAGATCTGGGCGGAAAAAGAACAGGTTCAGCGCATTCGATACCGTTGCGACAGCGGAGCTTGTCCCGCTTGGAAGGGCTACCGAGGGCGGCGAAAACTGCCCCGTCGACACAGTGCCGATTGTGTTGGCCGCGCCTGTGCTGAAGATATTCAGACCGAGCTCTTTCTCCGCACTACGGTCGACACTGGCAAAGCGTACCTTCAAAAGAATCTGCGGGGCTTCTGGTGGAACAGCGACGTACAGCAGGTTGACGACCTTGCCTGCTGTGGACGCGATTTTGACCGCGCGATCGGAGCTGGTGAGATCCTTCACCGTGCCACGGAGAAAAATAAGATTGTTGTCGGTGCTGACATGGATATTTTGTCCGGGAAGTTCCATCCTGAGTTCCCGACGAAGCGCGATCAAGCTGTCGTCTTCCACAAAACGGCTGGGGTGAACCGTAAGGTTAAAGAATTGCCGGCTGCCGCCTTGCTCCCAAACGATCATGGTTGTGTTGCCCGGAGCCTTGCCATTGACCAACACTTCCGATGGCGTGACCGCGGTAGCTTCGGCCAGATCACCCAGGCCCACTGCGATCCGCACTATGGGCCGGGCAAAATCGACCAGTTCCGATTTGCCTACAGTGACAGCCAGATCGTTCATGGAGTCCTGACTGGAGGCCGCAGCCGGAGAAGAGGCGGGGCTTTGAGCCTGGGCCTGAAGAACGGGCTCCGTGCAGATTGCAAAAGACAAGACACACAAACAAGCGATAGAAATCCGGCTTCGCGCTTTCACTGTTTATCCTCGCCAGAGGCAAATTTTGCTTCGCTTCGCTTCGATCCGTTGAGAACTTCGATCATGTAAATTCGAGGGGCTGACGGTCTTGAAACCCTGCGAGCTGGCATCCCCGGCTTAGCCGGTGCGGGAGGTTCGTCCGTACCCATGAACAGTTGGGCCGTGTCGTTGACTGGTGGATGGGAAAGTTGCGTGTCCAGTGGATTGCGCAACACCAGCTGAATTTGTGTCTGATTGCTGGCCAGACTCAGCAGTTGTGCCTGGTCCGGGGTCACTAGCAGGTTGACGACCTGAACCTGTTGCGGCTTTCCTTCCGAGTCTTTCTGAATGTCCGTACCTGCCGACAAGACGGCGATGTTCTGGAGAAGTGTCTTCACCTTCGGCCCACCCGCCGAATTCGCGGCTCCGGGAGGGTTGCCGGAAACCAGTACATCAACGCGCATTCCCGGAGTTACAAATCCTGCCACGCCCACGACGTCGTTGACCTTGACCGCGCAGGCTCGCATGCCCTTCGGGATGGTTGCGGCGAGGCCACCGCCAGAGCCAATCGGCGCCAGACGGCTATTCAGAATCGGCTCCCCCAGATAAAGATTGGAGATCACACCGCGGCCAATGGCTTCCTTACGGTCCAGAATGGCACCCTGAGGTATGTTTCCTGCGATTTGGATGGTCGTCAGGTCGCTGTCCTTAAGGACGCTTCCGAGTTTGATGTCCGAGGCGGCTGCGATCACGCTCGTGGTGTGCTGCTGGGTTACCGTTAAGCGGTTGCCGACTAAACGGTAGACGATGTAGCTGCATCCAGCGGCGACGATGAAGGCACTCAAGAGGATAATTAGTAATCTTCGGTTCATTCAAGGACCCATAGGAGCCGGCTTGGCAGCCAGTTCCACTCTCCACACCCATGTGGCAATTGGTATGCCAAAGAAACGGAGGTTCACTTTGACACGGAATCAGGGGTTTAGCGAACGCTCTGGACTGCAAGTGTGAACGCGTGTATACCACCTGCCTTGCCGCTGTAGCCCAGTAGTCACGCTCCAGGCGGCAGGCCTCCTATTTAGCAGCGACTTACAACCACATTGGTTGGCCTGGGAATTGCTATCTTAAATACGACAAGTCTCTATCCAAGAACGCCGGCAACGCCACTTTCCGCCTTTTTTCGTTCCACCCGGCACAGTACGACAGGCCGCCTCAACGGTAAAGAACTGTCTGGCAATGCTGAGGAGTGGGAGTTTACCCGGTCATGCGGTCTTCGCAAACCATCATCACGCTGTTTGCAAAACCAAAGCCATCGCGCAGGGGTCCTTCTGCATTCATGATCTCGACCCTGGTGCACGGCGTTCTACTGATTCTGGTGTTTCTAGGCTTAAGCCACATTCCCCAGGTGGACAGCAGAACGGTCAACAAAAGGTATACAGTTCGGCTGCTGAATCTGCAAAGCCCGCCTCCACCGATACAATGGCATGCTCCCAATGGTCACGTGCATCCTGTCCAGCAGGCCGACATGCGTACCGCTTCATCCAGCGGCAGACCTGGACCCATGGCCGCTCCCAGCATGCAGCGCAACTCCGCGTCACTAGGGCCGACCACCCAGACGCTGGTGCAGCCGGATATTCCACCCGATCCTCTGGTCAAACTGAATATTCCACTTCCCATGGTTGTGATGTGGAACCAGGCGCCTACTCCAGTCAAGACAATCGCACCGCAGCCCCCGTTGAAAACTGCTGCCGCAATCAATGTGCAGCCTTCCCTTGAGTTGCCGAACCAGGAGGCAACTCTGGCGGATGTCAGAGTTTCCAGCACAGCATTCACCACGCAAGTTCCCATGCCTGTTCCAAGCACGACGATGCCCCTCAGCGTGCCGGGACCTGAGCAGGCAAAACAGATTCCACAGACTGCATCGAAGAGCGCTGCGGCGTTGGCCTCGGCCAAGGTAATCTCCGTCTCCGATATACAAATGCAGCAGGGAACGATCGCCGTGCCTGCCATTAACCAGATTGCACAATCATCTTTTATCGGATCGCTCACGCCGGGGCAAATCGAGGGCCAGTCTCCGAACGGAGGCGGCAAGACAAACAACAAGCAGAATGGGGCGGGTACAGGCCAGGGAACAGGCGACCAGGGAGACAAGACAATTGCGGCTGCCGGTGGTGGTCCGGTTGCTGTGATTGGAGGCTGGACTGCCGCATCGTCGGACGGTGCCGACGCCAATCCTGGCCCGGACGCCGAGCCTTCGGTCGAACACATCAAGGTGCCCATGGACGGCCAATTTGGCGTGGTCGTGGTGGGAGGCTCGCTGGCTGATGAGTATCCCGAGACGGTTGGCATGTGGAATGGCAGATTGGCATACACGGTATACCTGCAGGTCGGCGCGGGAAAAAGCTGGATTCTGCAATATTCTCTGCCGCGTGCTGCTGAGGCAAGTGCTTCCGGCCAGGTCGTGCAACCGAAAGCCCCGTGGCCCTATGACATTCTGCGGCCCAGCATTGATCCGGACGCGAATACCGATGCCATCCTGGTGCATGGCTTTGTCAGCGCAGCCGGACGCTTTGAGAAATTAGCCATCGCTTTCCCGCCGAAGCTCGCGGAAGCGGCGTTCCTGTTGCGTTCGCTCCAACAATGGCAATTCCGGCCCGCAATGCAGAATGGAAAGGCCGCAGCGGTCGAGGTGTTGCTGATTATTCCTGTCGTCGACGCAGATTAAACCAGTTTTCCTGCAGGTGTATACCAGCGGAAGGAAGCGTACGCATCCGTTCCTTACAGCGGAGGCACGGTGCGGTTGCCGGTTGTCTATAACAACAGGAAAACCGGTCTGAGCGTCACCTTCATCTCCTCCTCGTCCAGGAAAAAGAGACATAGCGCTTCAAGCTTCAAATTGGATCTGTCGGAATTGCGTTACTCCAGCCTTATTGCGAAATCACCATGGCAGAAGTGCTGGTCAGCGTGAGTGTTCTTTTGGATATGAATGGAAGGGACAACGGGAAGGGGTACGTTACCGTCACTTTGACCATATTTCCCGGGTTGTTGCAGGTAGCCGATGGGCTGCAGGTTCCTCCTGCAGGGTAGACCGACCATGCCACACTGACGTCCGACGCAGTGAGCTTGATGCCCGGAAAGCTGAGGCTGCTGACATACTTCTGAATGTCGGATTGCGCGGCAGGACATGCGGCGGCTGGGCTGGAAGGACAGTCGGAGCCGGAGGACGAACCTCGAACGATCGCGTAGCGGGTCCCTTCCCGCGCGGCTTCGGAAACAAAGTGATAGCTATAAAGTGCCAGGCACATTTCGAAGATGCCGAAGATCAAGGACAGCAACACAGCGAGAGACAAAGCGGTTTCCACTAGCGTGGACCCCTGTTCTCGGGCTGCTCGACGTTGAGCTTGCGCCAGCCTTGCCGCCGGATACGAATTCCGCCGGAATGGCATCCGGAAGGCCATCATTGTTCCACCCTCATGATGGCTTGCCCATGCAGGGTGAACGTTGTGGGCAGCCCCGGAAAGTGGATCAGAGGGTCCACCGTGGCGGTGGTCGTCACCTTGACATATTCGAGGCTGTGCGCAGGTGGAGTAGAGCAACTCGAGAGAACGGTACTGCAGGAAACCTGTGTCGACGGTGCGGTGGAACAGGCACAGAAATTCGTCGCTGTCGCGGCCAGCCCGGTAACATTCGGTCCGTCATCCGTCGCCGCCGTTTGCATTCCCGTAGTGTCCGATGCCGTGGTGTGATTCTGCGCACCATACGCCACTCCGGCGCGTGCGGCGTTGGAAACCTCGATACTGGCATACGCCAGTCGCGCAAACTCAGCAGCTCCAACCAGTAGCAGAATGAAAATAGGCAGTACGAGAGCAAGCTCCACGAAGGCCTGCCCGAGATTGTCCCGCATGATTCTGTGGCGTACCAACATGAAAAGCCCCCTTGTCCGGCCATTCTGAGAATCTACTTCGGGTGTGTTTTTCATCGTTTACTCCACCAGCCTTGGAGAGGTGAGCGGAGTGTTATTTCCAGCTATCGCTGCATAATCGTTGAAGCCCGCGTTTCCAGTGAGAGTCAGGGAACCTACGACGAAATCGGTATATACATTGGATCCGCTATTTCCGGTGTAAGTTACATTTGCCGACGGCGCATAGATGATTCCTTCAAGCGTAGATCCAGCATTACCGGTAAGCGAAATCGAGTTCGTATTGCTCGAAGGTTGATAAAACAGGATGCCGTTGTAGGTGCCGCTTGTCGGAGCACTCAGGTTCATAGCTATATTGCCCGTGAGGTTGGAGCTACCCAGCAGATAAAACGTGACACCCGTTCCCGTTAGGGATATGTTTCCGGTGAAGCCACCAAAGGCCCCATTGATTATGTAAACACCGGGATTCAAAGTCACATTTACGTTTCCGGTGGCATTGAATGTGGTGTAACATCCGGCCGATATTGTTCCTGACCAATTTCCGGTTTCACTGAAACTGCCGGTGCAACTCGGTGGGACGGTAGGCGACGGCAAAGATGCCAGGGGATTGCCGGCTGGAGCGATTCCTGTCACTGGGGTAGGACTGACATTGATATTGCCGGTATCATCGGCGTTGCCTACGATCCCGATCGATTGAGCGGTCACATTGACATTTCCTGTGAGATCCATCGCATTATTGCTACTCGAGTCATCAAGGATCCCGCAATTTGGCAACGATATAGTTGCATTCCCGGTTATATCAATGTCTGCCCCTGAAGAACCCAGCGTATAGACGCAACCCTGGCTACTGCCCAGAGTGGCGACAGCCCGGGCAGTGACCGTCATTGAGCTCAGGCTGGAGGCCGTCCCTCCAAATAGAGTCGCGAAGGGGCCGATGAAGAAAGTATGCTGGGGCTGAGAAACAATTGCCTCCACGTATGCTGCGTTGCCCGCGTGTGGCCCATACAAGGGCCCGTTGTTAATCGCCACAACGGCTCCGTGGGATCCGTTCGTTACACCGTTTTGTGCGGCTGCATCCTGACCTGCCGTTGTTATATCGGTATAGCCGAGTTCCGCTGCCCCAGCGATGGCAGCGCTATCGGCTGCGATCTGCATGTTCCTCTTTGCTCGAAACAATAAACCGACATCTGCCGCGAACCCCACGAAGCCAAGTAGAACTGTCATGCACAGAAGCGTGAGAATCATCGCCTGGCCGCTCTCGTCTTTTAGCTTGCTTAGTATTTTCATGACTTCCTTTCCGGACGCTGTTCCGTTGCAACCTCGATGCAACAACGTCCACCATCACGATCTTTGAGGATGAGCGGGCCACCTACAATTCCTCTTTGCTTCCAAAAGCTGACACATCCTACACTCGCAACGCACGGATGTCGATATCAGATGCTGCCATCCCGAGCGCCCTATCTTCCGGAACGAGCGCCGTTTGTTTCCTGTTCTGTTCCAGCGCCTGTCCGCGCGCGCCTGGACAGGACCATCCAGACGAGGAAAAGTCCTGACAGGGCGAGCACATTCACAATCGGCACCAGCAGCACGGGCAGCAGCAGAACATACTCCATGACTGCATGACCTGTGTCCTCTCGAAGCCGGTGCAGAAATTTACCGAACGCCTTCTTATCCGCTGCATTGGCCGGGAAAGATTGCGCGCCGACGGAATCCTGTGTTCTGGGAAAGATAAACTTGAAGGCAACGCCATCCTTGCCCGACCGGATGACACGTGCCTGAACGGCAATGGAACGATCGGCATCTCCTTCAACTTTGTCGGATCGTTGCACCGTCATCATGATCACCGTGTTTGGATACCAGCGTTCTTCCGTGTAGAGATAGAGTCCGCCCGAGCTGATGTCCCGGATGGCACGCTCCATGGGAGTGCCTCCGTCCCAGTAATAGGCCACCAGGCGAGGGACCTCCTGCCGTTCCGCCATGCGACGATTCTCCGAAAACAGTTTTGCAAACCATCCCTTGGCGGACTTCATCGTGTTCATTCCTGGTTCCATACACGCATCACGCGTGCTTGCTCATATGCATGGCGGTTTCCCGGGTTAACCGGCTTTCCATTTCCTCAGCCGCGCAGATCAACAGCTGATCTCCTGGCTGCGTCTGTGACGAATAGATGGTATGGGTCGGCAATTCCAGCACGGATGCAGCTTTTATTCTCAAAGGCGCGATACGAAACCTGGGAAAATGCTCGATGACATGAATTACCCGGAGATTCTCATCGAGATAAATCAAATCCAAAGGGAACAGCACGCCCAGGGTATGAACTCCACTGGACGGCACGACCCATAGACCGTCGTCGAACTTCAGCTTCAGCCTTCCAATCAACCCTTTCAGGCGCGAGAAGGTGGTATCTGCAGCCGTGACACTCAGGCTGAGGAAGCATTCGCGTGTTTTGTTGTATACGCAGTAAGTCTGTCTATTCATTTACGTACATGTCCATTGGTTTCCGCGCTCCACCGGTACACGGCAGTCACTACGGGTTGCCATGCACCAGCAGGCGCGATCCATCTTTGCAATCGCCCGCTTCGTCCCCGTTGGAGGGACGGAGCAGGCACGGTATCATCTTTCTCCGATCGGAGTGCGTCGGGGGCATGTTCGCCTCCGGTCATATCACGTCTGACAGGAGCAATCGTCTAGCGAACCCGTGTACGGCGGCGCTGAATCAAAAACAGCAGTACGACGACAGCGAGTACACCGGCAACTACCCGAATAATCGTTACACTTGCCACGTGAGGTCTCCTTTCTTTTAATTACCGAGAAGGTTATGAAAAGACTCCATAATGATGATCGCGGCTGGGCCTAGAGTCACCAGAAACAGAGAGGGAAAAATAAACAAGACGAGCGGGAAGACCAGCTTGATTGTGGTCTTTGCCGCTTGCTCCTCCACCTTCAGGCGTCGCTGGGTCCGCAAGGTGTCGGAATGAACGCGCAAGGTCCTGCCGACGCTCGTTCCAAACTGCTCCGATTGAACCAGCACGGAGACCAGATTGCGCACACTCTCTACCCCGGAGCGTTCCGCGAAATGTTTCCAGGCATCGGCGCGAGGGCATCCAGCCTGTTGCTCCAGCACGACGATACTCAGTTCATCGCTGAGGACCGGTTGCGCCAGGCTTACTTCCTGGGCGGTGCGGGCCATCGCCTGATCCAGGCTCAGTCCAGCTTCAATGCAGATTACCAGCAGATCCAGCACGTCCGGCAGACCGCGCCGGATACTCGCCTGCCGAAGCGAAATCCGCCTTCCCAGCCAGAAATCCGGCACCAGAAACCCAAGTCCCAAAGCGACGACATACAGGATAAAGGGAGAGGCGTAGCGCGTGAGGCCCGTGACCGTGATCAGTACACAGAGGAACAGGGGAACCAGCACCTTGAAGCCATAGAAGAGCTTAACCGCAGAATCATCGCGGTATCCGGCGCGAATCAGACGCTGTTGCGTGACAGAAACCTCTGCCTGGCTTTTTGGCAGGACGCGATCAAAGCGCTCCACCATGCCGCCTAGTGAGGAGCTTGTCTGCTGAAAAATGTTCGACAGACTTCCTTTTGTTTTCGCGCGCGGGTTGATCACGGTTGAGATTCGCTGGATCATGGCCTGCCGGTAGAACAGGAGCAGGCCGCCGCTCGCGATCAACAGAAAAATGACGAAAAATGTAAAGATCACAAATCCCATAATTACCTTTAAACGTCCATGTTGACGATCTTCCGAATGATTAAAGCCCCTATGACCGTCATGCAACCGGATGTATAGAGGAGCTTGATGCCGACAGGCCGCTTCCATAAAAGACTCATCGTATCGGGATTAACAAGATACAAGGCTATGCCCAGGAATACGGGAAGAAACGAGAGAATCCATCCTGTCAGACGCCCCTGAGCCGTATGCACACGGACCTGCTGCCGCAAGCGGAACCGCTCCCGAATCACATGCGCCGCTTTGTCCAGTACCTCGGCAAGATTTCCTCCGCTTTCTTTTTGAATCACAATGGCCGTGATGACGATTCTCAGATCCTGCAGCGGGACGCGAGTGGCCAGGTTGTCCATGGCCGTCTTCAGTTCAAGGCCGTAATTCTGTTCTTCGAAGCAGATGCGGAATTCAGTGCCAACGGGGTCAGGAGATTCTTTCGCCACCAGACCCAGCGCGGAGTTGAGACTATGGCCTGCGCGTAGAGCGCTTACCATCAAATCGAGCGCCTCCGGCAACTCTTGTTCAAACTTGTTAAAGCGCTGCTTGCGCTTGTGGAGCACGAAGGCCAGAGGTACGCCACCCAGCAATATCCCAATCAGTACAGCAAAGATGACGGCTCCGGTTCGCAGATAGATCAAATACGCAGGGATCACGCAGCAGGCAAGAGACATGAGAAGAAAAGCGCCTGCTGTCCATTTCAAATTGGCCTGATAGATGAGGCTGCGCAAACGCGGCGCCAGTTCGAGCTTCAACAGCCAGCGGTTGATCCATGGGATGGCGCTGAGCAGCTCTTCTTTGCGGACATCGACGATTTGATCATGCGTTTCCGCCTTGTCGGTAGCCAAAGCCGCCTGGAGCACGGTAAGCGCTTGTTTGGTCTGCTGCGACGCGCCGGTGCCGCTCGCGATCAGCAGCAACGCTGAGACGACGAACACGCTCAAAAATACCAGCACCAGCACCAAGACCATTTCGTTTAACCCTCGCCTTCTTAATTCACTTCCAGCGCTTGCTCGAACAGACTGGCGGGCAGCATGATGCCCGATATCTTGAGCTGTTCGAGGAACTTGGGACGGATGCGGGTTGGCTGGAATACACCAATCACCTTGCCATCGGGTCCGATACCTCTTTTGCTAAAGTTGAAAATTTCGTGCATGCTGATGACGTTCTCCTCCATGCCGGTGATCTCCGAGATGCTGACCACTTTCCGGCTGCCGTCGCTCATTCTGGAAACCTGCACGACAATGGCAATGGCGGAAGCCATCTGCTGGCGAACTGTTCTTTCCGGAATATTCAAATTGCTCATCGCGACCATGGATTCGAGCCGGGATATGGCATCGCGCGGCGTGTTGGCGTGAATCGTGGCCATGGAACCTTCGTGGCCGGTGTTCATGGCCTGGAGCATATCGAATGCTTCTTCCCCGCGTACCTCGCCAATGATGATGCGATCGGGGCGCATACGAAGGCTGTTGATAAGCAGTTGGCGCTGACGGATGGCGCCCAAACCTTCAACGTTCGGCGGACGCGTCTCCAGACGCACAATATTTTCCTGCGCGAGCTGCAGTTCGGCAGCGTCTTCAATTGTGACAATGCGTTCACTCTGCGGGATAAATTGCGACAGAATGTTTAGAAAGGTCGTCTTGCCGGCGCCGGTTCCACCGGAAATCAAGATGCTGATGCGCGCTCGCACTGCAGCAGCCAGCATCTGCATCATTTCCGGAGAAATACTCTTCAGCTCGACGAGCTGATTGGCGGCAATCGGCCCGGTCCCGAAGCGCCGAATGGATAGTGCTGGTCCATCAAGAGCCAATGGAGGAATGATGGCATTGACGCGAGAGCCGTCGGGCAGGCGTGCATCGACCATCGGCGAAGACTCGTCCACTCTGCGCCCCACCCGCGATACGATGCGGTCGATGATTTGCAGCAGGTGGCGATCGTCGCGAAACGCCGCATTGATCCGCGTGAGCTTCCCGCCACGCTCAATAAAGACGTGATCTTTGCCATTGATCAGGATGTCGGAAATTTTTTGATCCCGCAGCAATGGTTCCAGCGGACCAAGACCAAAGACCTCATCAAGCAGGTCTGCCTGAATCTTCTCTTGCTCTTCGGAACTCAGCGGTACGCGTTGATCTCCGATGATCTGGTTGATCATGGCCGCCACCGCCTGTCGCGCCTGATTATTATTGACGCGCGACAGTTTCTCCAGATCCAGCTTGGAGATCAGGGTCCGGTGTACTTCCGCTTTGAATTTCTCGAGATTCAGATGTTCCACGCTATGCCATCCGTACGATTATTTGGAAAATAGTGCCGTCGTTCTTCATCCGAATAAACGAAATCCTTTCTTCTTTTTCTCCGGGACCGCTGATTGCCCACATGCTGTTCTAGCCATCTGCCGGATTATCTTGGAAATCTGCGAATCTGACATCGCGAGCGGCGTAGCCGTATTCTGTGCGCGCCGGGCAGACGGATAATCGCTGGGAATTTTCCATGCGACGGGCAGTGTCAGCGCCTTGGTGATATTTTCTTCATCGATTCCCAAGGAACGAGCGAGGAAGCGATTCAGTATGATTTCGAACTTGGGGCCGTTCGGTCTATAGAATTCCGAGATAAGACGATTCGCGTTGCGCAGCTCAGAAATAGTCACCTGCGTGATCAAGTAGATCGTGGTGGCTCCTGCCATAAGAGCTTTATAGGAGGAGCTGATACGCGATCCTGCATCAATCACCACATAATCGAACTCCTGCCGGGCGACGGACAACAGTCTCTCAACGGCTTGATCGGAAACCTGGATCTGGGTGTATTTGTCCGGAGCCGAGAGCACCGACAGGCCCGAACTATGCTTGGTCAACAGCTTGGAAAGGAAATTGGAATCCAAGCGATCAATATTCTGAATCGCATTGGCTGTCGAAAACTGGGCATTTATACCCAACTCAAGCGCTGCATCTCCAAGAGGAAGATCCAGATCGATTAACAGGGTGCTGTGTGCTGACTCCTGAGCAAGGGCGACAGCAAAGTTACTGGCCAGGGTTGTAACGCCGGAGCCACCCTTGGCGCCGGCGAACACAAATAATTTGCCCGCTACTTTCTTTGGCGCCTGTTTTGGTGCCTGAGCCGCAGGACGGCGAACCATGGCTCGAACCAGGGCCTCGGCTAGCGCGTTTGGGGCGATGGGCCTGATCAGAAACTCGCGTGCACCCGCTTGCATGCATCGAACCAGCAGCTCGGAATCGGCCCGTGACGAATACACCATCACAGTGAGAGAAGTATTTCCGCAGATATGCTCCACCAGATCCAGAGCGTACTCCGGATTGCTGTCCAGCTCGACGATAATGACGTCGTGTTCCGACTCCAGCTGCTGGGGTATGTAGTCCAGATCCGGATAGGAGGAAAACTCCCGCGTGACTTTGGCCTGTTGGGATTCTGCGAGTGCCGTGGCTACGGCACGGCGCCCTTGCTCATCCGGGCCTATCAAGGCAACGGACAAGATGTTCGTGCCCAGTGAATCGGGATCTTGGGTAAAAGTCGACATCACGGATTCGCGATTCCCCGCAGTTCGTAAGATTCCGGCGGATTGGGGTGTGTTCGGCATATTGTTGGTGAATTAGCCATAGTACCTATGTTGGTCCTCAACGAGAGAAGAAGGAAACAAGCGTTCCGATCGCAATGGCCGGAACGTAAGGCATCTTGCGCGTTAAAGGATTGTTGAGAACCAGATTCGGATGCGGTCGCAATCCATGCTTCTTCATCCCGAAGACCAGGTCCCCCGTGTTCTTGAACAAATCACCGAGAAAGCCGCCGCGGATAGCCCAGCAAAGAGCCATGACGCCTCCAGCTATGCCCGTTATCACCAATGCAATCATCAACTGCGCCGGTCCAATCCAGGCGCCGATGGCGGCGATAAGTTTCACATCTCCCATTCCCATACCACCCATCCAGCAAAGAATGCCAAACAGGAGTGCACCCAATCCCAGGCCTGCGAAGCTTTGACCAATTCCACTCCAGCCGTGGAGCCAACCGGCGACCACAACCCCCGCGCACAGGAAAGGGAGTACGAGCCAGTTCGGAACGCGGCGGCTGCGCAGATCTGTGAAGGTGGCAACGGCAAGAACAATAAGGGTCGGCCACCAGGCTATCGAATGCATACACGAATCTTTCTTCCCTTATTCGAGGGAGTGCCTAGGAGGATGCAATTCTCCGTCCAAATCGCGACGTCAGGAAAACGTCTGAATCCAGACCCTTTAGGGGCTGTTCCTTTTCATTTAGTGTGAACGATTGTTTACAGGCGGCATGCGAGAGTGAAGCAGCGTATATACAGCCTGTTTTGGGGCTTGCGCCGCGATGGGAAAGAGCAGCGACAGGTCCGAAATGGGACCGGTGACAAAGTCATGATTGCCCACACGGATGGTATGCAGATCCTTGCTGGGAAGCTGCGCCTCAACCTTGTGAAGATACACCTGATAGGAGGCAGCTCCCGATGGCAGCGGAAACAGAAGGAACCGAGAGTAAGAGGCAGCGGGCAAGCCAGTGAGCAGGCAAGTATCGCGGCCTTGCATAGCAAAGATACGTGTCCCTTCCCGCAGCTTTACCTCCGGATATTCCATGGTCAGGTATTCGGGCAGGTAATAGCCTGCATGACGATAGCCCAGGAAATGCGAGTCGAAGCCGACGATCAGGGTATCGCGCGCCGAAGCAAGTTGGGGAAGTGTTGTCTGAATGCTATGGAGTTCTGCTTCAAAGCGTCGTACAGACCGGTAGGAGCAGTAGAGCGGCGATAGAAGGAAGATCAGGACATTCGCCACAGCGCAAAACCCGATCACCGCCAGTTTGAACGGTCTGCGCCACGCACTATTTTCGTACCATTCCGATGACCAGAAGCCGAGCCAAATGCAGCCCGGTGCCGACAGCAGCAATAAGTAGCCACTATTGACGAATTTTAGAAAGATAAACGTGAAGAAACAGAGCGCCGGAACGATCCAAACGAGGGTGAACAGCTTCTTTCGAGGATCGGTCGGAACAGTGTGGAACCGGGCGCCCAGAGGAGCCAGCGAAGCTGCCCCAAACACTAGAAAATAGATGAAAACAATGGTGCAGGCTCGCGCAATCGACGTTCCGGGGGAGGAATTGAATACGGTGCTTTTCGATGGAACAAGCTGCCAAAGTGAGAACAATGCGTCGAAATAAACTTTGAAACCGCCGCTGGAAGCAATCATGGGTAGGAACCATGCGGCAACGGTCAGGACAACGGCTCCAAGTCCGAGGAATCTTCTCTTTGGCGGTGCATAACGCAGAGAAAACAGAAAGAGAGGCGCCAGAAACAAGAGAGAAGATGGCCGGATTCCTGCTGTGATTCCCAAAACGATACTGGACGGCACGATAAATCCCCAATTTCCGCAATAAACTCGCCAGCTGAAATACCCTAATAGTGCGGAAAAGAAAGCACCTACACTGTAGGTCAACGCGACGGTGCCATGAAACCACGCCAGTGGGGATAGCAGGAAGAGCAACCCGGCAAACCGCGCTGCCATTGGTCCAAACCACTCCAGGGCCATTTGGTAGATGAGGATTACCAACCCACAGCTGGCTGCAATACTCAAGACGACGAGCGCGAGGTTGGCATTATGCAACAGCGTATGGAACAGCCGACCCAGACAGATGTATAGGAAGTATCCGGGAGGGTGTGCTTGATACACACGGGGATCAAAGCGCTGCATTCCCAACGCAAAATTCACTGAATCCAGGTCGTAGAGAACATGGCTTCGAAATAGGAATCGGGTAAGGGCGACCACGCCGGCCAGACACAGCGGTTCTAATTTGTGCCGACCGATCATGCAAGGAAGCCAGCAATTGGAATACCAATTGGCTGCGTGAGGTATGTGGTTCGCCATTGCACAGGTAATCAAGTAGTAGTTATCGACTGATACTGGGAAAAGGGAAAAGGTTACCAAAGTTACCGTATGTACCCTTAGAGTTATGTAGACGTGTCTGGAATGAGTGTGCTACCAATACAGCACTTAGAGCTATAAATCCTGGACTGGTTGCGTTCTAAACAGCGAACAGCCATGGAGGCAAGCCCTCCGCCGGATTCCCCGCAATCGCGGAATATTGCAATTGCATTCGGTGAGAGGTAAGGAGAGATCGTTCATAATGATCCGCATTGGACTGTATTCTGAAGACCAAAAATTGCAATTACTTCTTTCCTCTGCCTTGGGGAAGGAATATCAAATCCTATTTGAGTCGAGTGAAGATGGCATCAATCTCATGCTTGCTGGTGGGGGCTGTGATGTGATGATCTTCGATCTTGATTCGAGCCATACTGCACTGAAACAGCGAATTGCGTACGCCCATCTGATTGCCGCATCCCAGGTTCCCCTTGTGGTGATGGCCGATGATGGTCTTCGGCCAATCGCGGTCGATCTTGTACGGCTGGGGGCCTATAGCTATTGCCGAAAACCGCCCTCTGTACGGGATCTCAAAGCAGTGCTTCGCCGGGCGCACGAAAGTTCTACTCTCAAGCGAAAACTTCAGACTGTGCAGCAACATTTGGATGAAGTCAGTAGTTGCGATCGCATGATCGGCTCCAGCCCACAAATGCAGCAGGTCTATGATCTCGTGCGGCGCGTTACCGATCTGACTGCTTCTGTGCTCATCACCGGCGAAAGCGGCACTGGCAAAGAGTTGATCGCCGGCGCCATTCATAACCTCGGCGTGCGCTCCGGTCGTCCCTTTGTCGCTGTCAGCTGCGGCGCCATTCCGGAGACTTTGATCGAGGCTGAGCTGTTTGGCCATGAAAAAGGCGCTTTTACAGGCACTGTCGCCGCTCGAGAGGGCTATCTGGAGCAGGCAGGGGACGGTACGTTGTTCCTCGATGAAATCGGCGAACTCAGTCAGAGTACGCAGGTCAAACTTCTGCGCGTGATCCAGCAGCGTGAATTCAGCCGGCTCGGCAGCAATCGACTCATTCCGTTGCGGGCACGGTTGATTTTTGCTACGCATGCGGACCTGGCTGAATTGGTGGCTCAGGGAAGATTTCGTACCGACCTCTATTACCGCATCAATGTCATGAGGATCGATGCTCCATCTCTGCAGCAGCGTCCCGGAGACATTGAGCAAATATCCCTGCATTTCTTGCGACAATATTCGGAGATGTATCAGAAGCAGGTCGTAGATATTCATACGAGTGCAATGACTCTGCTCCTCGGCTACTCCTGGCCAGGCAACGTACGGGAATTGGAGAATGTGATTCAGCGGGCCATCATCCTCGCGTCCGGCGAAAGCATCCGTGCCGAGGATCTGCCGCTGAACATTCAGGAAGAGAGCATCGTGAGTATCGGCGATTATCTCCCTGCGGGTTCGTTTGAGCGGCAACTTCGCGACTTCAAGATCAAGCTGGCCGCAACTGCTGTGCGCGAAAATAACGGAAATAAGACGCTGGCTGCACGAAACCTGCAGATTTCTCGTGCCTACCTGCATCGGCTGATCCGTCTGGCTGAACAAGACCCGGCTATGGGACCAAGTCTGCTGGAGCCAAACAGTCAGGAAGTGGGGACAGCGTGAGCTGTCCCGCTCCCCTGGTTGCCGAATATAAAATCAGTCCTTTATACACTCGAATTTTGCGAAGAATTTTCTCGTTCCCTATGATGCTGGCCGGCTTTCTGGTAGTGCTGGCAGAGTTGACGGTGCGGTCGCGTTTCAACGACCCGGATATGTGGTGGCACCTGCGGACGGGCGAGATTATCTGGACCACGCACACCATCCCGACGACCGATCTTTTTTCCTATACAACCAATCATCATGCCTGGATCCCGCACGAATGGCTCTCTCAGGTGTTGATCTATGGCGCTTACAGATTGGACGGCTATACCGGCCTGATGCTCTGGCTCTGCTTCTTCTCCGCTGTCCTGCTGATTGCCGGATACTCCCTGTGCTCGCTCTATTCTGGAAATGCAAAAGTGGGTTGGCTGGGGGCCTTGATCATTTGGTTTTTTTCTACCAGCGGTCTCGCGATACGCCCGCAGATGATCGGGTATCTTCTGCTCGTTATCGAGTTGTTATTGATCCATCTGGGACGCACCCGTAGTCCACGCTGGTTCTTCGGGCTTCCTGTGCTGTTTGCCGTCTGGGTAAACTGCCACGGGTCGTTTTTCCTGGGGCTGGTCGTGGCTGGGCTATTTTGTTTCTGCTCCTTTTTCGATTTTCATATGGGCTCGCTCGTGTCGATACGCTGGGAGCCTGCTCGTCGCAGGATGCTGGAGTTAGCGCTGCTCCTCTCTGTAGCGGCACTCTTTCTCAATCCTGTTGGTGTGAGGCAGGTCCTCTATCCCTTGAACACTATGCTGCATCAGCCTATCAACCTCAGCCAGGTGGCAGAATGGCAACCGCTCCAATTAGGTGATCCACGCGGATTAGCACTTTTAGGGGTTCTTGGATTCATTGCTCTCTTTTTGATCATGCAACGATCAGAATTGTATTGGGATGAGTTGTTACTGCTGGCCCTGGGCACATGGTTGGCTGCCAGCCATCAACGCATGCTCTTCGTCTTCGGCATATTGGCCGCACCCACTCTGTCGCGCCTGCTCTCAAATTCCTGGGACAGCTATAACGCCGAGCAGGATCGCCCGTTGCCCAATGCAGTGCTGATCGTGGTATCGCTGCTGATAGTTTTCTGGGCATTTCCAAAGCGTTCCTACCTTACAACGCAGGTGATCGACGGAAACCCAGTCAAGGCCGTGCAATTCATCCAGGACCATCATCTTTCCGGGAACATGTTGAACGATTATGTTTACGGGGGATATCTGATCTGGGCGGCGCCGGATCATCCGGTTTTCATCGATGGGCGCGCCGATGTTTTTGAGTGGGCGGGCGTCCTGAGTGAATTTGGGAAGTGGGCAACCCTTCAGAGCGACCCGAATACGCTTCTCGACAAGTACAACGTCGATTTCTGTCTCTTAGCTCGCAAATCTCCGATGACGCGTGTTCTGCCGCTGTTGCACAACTGGAAGAATGTCTATTCCGACAACAATTCTGAAATATTTGTGCGAACGGCTGCCACACGCATCAACAAATAATGATGACAGAACGTTATTCCTGCAGTCGGTGAATCGAAAGTGAACAGGCCTTTCGTAAGTTACCTGCATCGGCATCATTTTCTCTGGATTTTCATCATCTCTTCATCGCACTTTCCCCGTACATGCTGCATATATGGTGCATGAGAAGCGAAACGTACGACACGCTTATCCTGTCGGACGTACACCTTGGTTCTGAGATGAGTCGCGCCCAGGATGCGCTGGACGTGTTGCAGTCTGCGAGCTATCGTCGGCTCATTTTGCTTGGAGATATTTTTTCCGACCTCAACTTCCGTCGTCTCACCAGTGAGCATTGGAAGTTTCTCTCCTGTATCCGCAAGCTCTCCAATCCTAAGCGGAAAATCGAAGTCGTCTGGGTGGAAGGCAACCACGATCATGGTTTGGCTGCGCTCATGTCCCACCTGGTCGGGGTGCCTGTGTATCAACGGTACGTATGGGAGTACGAAGGCAAGCGGCATCTTGCCATCCACGGCCACCAGTTTGATCGCTTTGTCAGCCGCAATTTATTAATCAGCCGGGTCGGCGAGCAAATCTATTATCAGATTCAAAAGATCGATTCGCAGACCAAATGGTTCTCGCGCAGCTTGGATCGCATGAACACACGTTGGCTGCGTCTCTCTGACAAAGTGGCCCAGGGTGCGATAGCCTATGCGCGTCAGGGTTATTGCGAGCGTGTATTTTGTGGCCACACACATGCGGCGCTTGCACTTACCTGCGATGGCATTGACTACTACAATACGGGTTCATGGGTCGATGCTCGCGCGACCTATATCACCGTAGGCGAGCAGGGGGTTTGCATTGAAGAATACCCAGGCGGAGTTGACGATCGTTATTCCCGCGAAGAACGAGAGTGGGAACTTGTCCCGGCTTCTGACCTCTTTGAACAGGCAGGACTACCCGCAATTGCCGGTTACGAAAGTCTACGTTGCTGATGCGCATTCGAGCGACGGGACGCCGGGGATTGCTCTTTCATTTGCGCATCGTCTTCCGGTGGAAGTAATTGTTGGTGGCCTTCCCTCCGTGGGCCGCAATGCGGGGGCGCTGCTGGCACAAACGCCCTACGTTCTGTTCATGGATGCAGATATCGAACTGCGAGACCCTACGTTGCTGCGACGCGCCATGCATGCCATGCATCACAGAAAGTTGCATTGCCTGACTACGAACATTGCCTGTCCGGACGGGACGGCCACAGATCGTCTGCTGTTTGCGTTGAATAATCTTGTGCAACAGGGTTCTCGTTGGGTGTCTCCGTTTGCCACGGGTATGTTTATGCTTTTTGATAAACAGGAATTTGATCGCCTTGGCGGGTTCAACGAGCGCGCCCTCTATGCAGAAGATTATCTGTTGAGCAAGCAGGTGGCTCGCCGGCGCTTCGCTGTCATTTCCGGAAGTATTGCAACTTCCAACCGCCGCTTTCGCAAAATGGGCCATGCCCACGTCGCAGGCATGTTTCTGCGAACCGCGTTCAACATGGGGAATCCAGATTATTTTCTGCAGGATCAAGGGTATTGGGATGAGCCCAGACCAACAGGCATCTCTTTTAGAAAGTAGTGCGGCGTCTGGCAGAAAATAATTTCTGCAAAAAACAGATGCGAAAGCAGGCTCTACTGCAGATCCCGGCGTCTTGTGCCACAGTGGAACGGAAAATTCCGCTCCTAGGTGTTCATCCGGATGGCCCGTCCCTCATCCGATGACTGATAGATGGCCCGAATGATCTTTAGATCGCGCAGACCCTCTTCGCCTGCAGTTTTCGGCTGTTTGTTTTCAAAAATACAATCAGCCAGATGGTCACCCTCTCGCGCAAACTGCTGTGGGTTCGGATCGGAGATGGAGAAGTCCGTCTTTTCTCCGTTTTGTGTTTGGCCAGTAAGGCGCAAGTCTGTGTAGGAGTATGCCGGGTTCATCTCCACCGTTCCAGTGGTTCCCGTTACGTGCCACAGATTGCCGGAAAAGTTGCTGCCATAGCTGGTCAGGCAACTGGCCACCGTTCCGCTGGGGAAGCGCATGTTCCACGCAACATTCTCTTCCACTTCGTTAAAGCGTCCGTCCTGGTCCACTACAGTCGAATAGCCTTGTACAGAAGTGGGCTCTTCTCCCGATAGATAGCGGCAAGCGTTGATGCAGTAAATCCCTACGTCGTAGAGCGGACCTCCACCAGCCAGCGCTTTGTTCAGGCGCCACTCGCCAGCCTTGATATTGAATCCGAAGTTGCAATTCAGCTCCAGAATTTTTCCGGCATAGCCTTGCCGCAGCAGGCTGATCCCTTTCAACGTATTTGGCTCATACTGCAACCGGTAAGCGATCATGAGTTTGCGATTCGCTGCACGGCAAGCTGCAATCATCTGCTCGCAGTCCGCTACGGTGTTGGCCATTGGCTTCTCGCACAGCACGTGCTTCCCGGCTTTTGCAGCGCGGATGGTGTATTCAGCGTGCATGCCATTTGGCAGCGCAATATAGACAGCATCAATCTCCGGGTTGTGCGCAATTTGCTCGTAATTGGTGTAGTTGTAAATCGCTTTGCGAGAGATACCGTATTGATCGGCGATACGCTCTGCCTTATCACGATGTCCGCTCACCACAGCCACCAGTTTGGAGTGCTTCGAAAACTTCTGCACGCCTGGCATAAATTCATTCATCGAGATGCGCCCCAACCCGACGATGCAGTAGCCAATTTTTTTGCCGCTGTCTGCGCTGGATGCATCCGTAGCCATGCTGTCCTGCGCGATATGCGCAGCGTCGCCTGCTGGTCTCGATTCACCCAGAAGAAAATGGCTGCTGGATCCGGCAAATGCGGCTGTAAATGCTGTGGCAGAACCAAACTGTTTTAAAAAGTCTCGACGAGAATTGCTCATCTGTGTGCTCCCCCTGCTGCGGATTTTGGGCCCAGCAAAACTATAGCGAAATGGGTAGTCGTAATTCTACCTATTGGCAGTGAAGGATTCACCACGCATGAGAAGCCGGGGGCGCTTACAACAGACGCAGCGGTGGTGCCGCGGGCAGAACGCCCAACTCTGCAGCATAGCGGTAGAACAATCCCAGTCCGGCAAGGCAATCGTCATCGAGCATGTAATGAATGTTGTGGCTCAGGTAGGTTCGGATGGTTGCCGCCTGCACGGCGGGTGGGCCAATCATGCGGGGCGTCCACTCGGCAACCAAATCTTCAATATGGGCCATGCCGTGATCGCGCGAGCGTTGAAAATCAGCATTGATCTCTGCTGCATTCAGGCCGGAATCTTGAATTGCCTGCGAGCGCACGGCCCAGAATGCCGAGACCCACGGCAGTCCGGTGTGCTGCTTCCATTCCTGTGCCAGATCGATATATGTCAGCTGCTCTCCCGTGCGCTGTGCTCGCGCGGCACGGTCTTCGATCGCCCGCAGTGCCGGATCGCCAATCAACACAGCAGCGTCGCAATCGGTCAGCATGGTGTCCAGCCTTCCGTCTGTGTCCGGAGCATGCGGTACGAATTCCGGAGCTACTCCATAAAACTTCCGCAGAATAATTTGTGCATACGCATTCGAGCTGCGTGATGCCGTATCTGCCGCCACACGGCGCACGGCACCTATTCCATCCGGATGCCGCACCACCAGCAGGATGGAGCGCACGCGATCCAGAGAAGCAATCGCGCAGCCGGGAATTACTGCGAGCCCCGGCGTAGTGGCATACGCAGCGACCGGAATCAGGCCAATGTCGGCGCGACCTGTGGCCAATTCCTCCGCGCATTGGGAAGGCATAGTGGAATGAATTTGATAGCGTTCTGCAAGGCGTTGCTTTTCGGGATCATGTTCAAAATCCCACATCAGGGGTGCGGGATTCAGAAACCGTATTGCGGAGATGCGTAGCCGGGATGTCACAGATAAGTGTAACAATCGTCGTAGCAGAAGAACGTCGCGGCATGAGTCCTTGCTGCAAAAACAGAGATTTCATGCAACGCACGATTCAGGATTTCCAGCAGGATGAACACGGCGATTGGACGGCAGTCCTCGACTGCGGGCACACGCAGCACGTGCGCCACAATCCGCCGTGGACGGTGCGCGCCTGGGTGACAACAGCGGAGACGCGGCAGGCCTTTCTGGGGCGCCCGCTCGATTGCAAAAAGTGCGACGAAATACTCGATGATGGCCGCCTGACAGAATAAATGGCGGATAAGCAAAGCTTGCCAGAGAAAAGAAGCTCAGGGAGTTCATCGAAAATCATCTAGTGCTTGTGCGTGTTGTGTTTTCCCTTGTGGGCGGATTTCGAGGCATGTTTCGGGTGCGGGTTCGAAGCTTTGTGGTTTGCTACAGACTGGCGTCCGGTATTGTGCGCGCTTGTATTCAGCTTTTCACTCCGAACATGCGCGTTGGTACGCTGATGCTCCACATTTCCGGCTTTATGCGCGCTTAAAGCCTTATGATGCTCGTTTTGAGCAAGGCTGCTCTGTTGGCGATGGCTCTGGAATCCCGCCTTGTCCGGCGGCGGAATTTTTGTCTGCCCCAGCGCTGTCATGGTCCATGCGTAGAACATCACGACTGGAACGAGGCGTGCAATCTTCATAAGACTCCTTGCCGATAGCGAACCATGTTCCCTCTCAAGTAATACAGGACCTTTGAAAATACGGCGAAACCGGTATCCAATGATGATGCCATTACAGGAGCAGGCAATGAAACAGAAAAAGGCCGCATCCACGTATGTCGCACTCCTGCGTGGGATCAATCTTGCTGGCAAGAATAAGCTTTCAATGAAGGATCTGACCAGCATTTTCGCCCAGGCCGGATGCAACAATGTCCGTACCTATATCCAGAGCGGCAATGTCGTCTTTCATGCATCCCCGCCGATCGCGCAACAACTTCCCGCGCAGATCGCCCAGCAAATTGAGGAACGGTTTGGCTTCCGGATTCCAGTGCTGCTGCGAACAACCGAGCAGCTAGCCAGCGTCATCCGCAACAACCCCTATCTTCGTGCCGGAACACCCCAGGAACAGCTCCACGTATATTTCCTTGCCCAGCCGTCGCAGGCGTCTCATGTCGCCCAACTCGATCCCAATCGTTCCGCGCCGGATGTTTACTGTTTGCGTGGCCAGGAAATCTACCTGCAGCTACCGAACGGCATGGCACGAACCAAATTGACCAATGCCTATTTTGATGCCAGACTTTTCACAACCTGCACCGCGCGAAACTGGAACACGGTGCTCAAGCTTTTCGAGTTGATGCAGGAATCATGATCGATAGACGCAACAACAGAGGAGTTGCTATGACACATGGGGATGGAATCATCAGCCTGGCAAGCCGTTATCCTGTTGCAGAAACACTCGACAAACTGGCTGCGGTATTGCACGGAAAAGGCATCACAGTCTTCGCGCGTATCGACCACAGCGGAGAGGCGGAGAAGGTTGGTTTGACGATGCCGCCAACGCAGGTGTTGATTTTTGGCAGCCCGAAGTCGGGCACGCCCATCATGCTTGCGTCGCCGAAAGCTGCGATCGACCTGCCGTTGAAGGCGTTGGCCTGGCAGGATGCGCAGGGGCAGGTATGGCTCAGTTACAACGATCCCCAATATCTGCAAGAGCGATTCGGCATCGACAGCGGAACCATCGCACCCATCGCGGGCATTGGAAAACTGATCGAGCAGGCGTTGCTCTAAATCTTTCCTCGCACAGATAAAAATCCGGCATTCGTACGCCGTCGTATCCAGGTTATTCAAATTTATTCTTCTGGACGGACCGGTGTATCTGCGCTGACAAAGGCAGTCAAAGGCGTGTCCAGCTGGATCTCTGCTTCTTTGCCATGCACAAAGATCGCTGATATGCCAACGAACGGCACCAGGCTAACAGATCGCACGGTCTTATAGCTGTTCTGTCCTTCCTTCGTTTCTGTTCCATATAGGCCGATCTCATTTCCAGGCGCATCCAGTGAGTGCACGGCGAAGGTGATCGTTCCCGGCTGTCCCGCAAAACCCTTGGCATCCACTTGGGTCACGGTAGCGAGCGCGGGTGTTCCTTTTTCAGCAACAACCACGCTGCCTACCATTAAATTTTGCGCGAGCGCCATGGGGATCTTGTCCCCGACAGCGAGGGCCTTGGACTTGACATCGGCGGTAATCATCAGGGGGACGCGTGTACCCTTCAAAAGCATGATTTTCCCGGGTGCAACCGTTGTGGGTGTACTCGCCGATTGGCTCGGACTCTGTGTTTCTTCTGAGGCGGGGGCTGCCGGTAGCGTGTAAGAGGCGGCGGCGATCTGGCTCCGCATATAACCCGGTGCCACGGCAATGGCCTGCAGATGGGTAGTGGAAGTAATCGTGATTGGGCCAACGTAGCGGGTTGATTGCGGAGTTGGCGTCCAGTCATCCGTTGTGTAGTAAAGAATGGCCCCGCGAGTTTTGTCTTTCATCCGCAGCGTGACGGCAGAAGAATAACTCCCCGGCTTCATGGAAAATTTTGGTGTGGACGCCATCGGCAAGCCGCTCCATGCATTTGCGGAATTCTGCGCCGCCTGCATCGCTTGTTGATTGGCTATTTGCGAATCCTGCATGGCCTGCTGGGTAGCCATTTGGCTGTTCTGGATGGCTTGCTGTGTGGCCATCTCGCTTGCCTGCGCTGCCATTTGACTTGCCTGCATCGCCGCGTCGTCCTGCGCATAGACTACGGTTCCGCACAAAACCAGGAAGAGGATGAAAGAGAGACGCATCACACACCTCACTTACCCGTACTCGAACATCTTTGGACGCTGGCCTTTGCGGAAGGTTTCAGAAATCAGAACTATTTCTCTTATCCGGTGCATGGGCATGCTGGAGATACCTGCTCGCCGCGACAGGTAGGGGCGGAAAGAAAGCTCTGGCTACGACCATGAGCCTTGTGCAATGATGGGCAATCCCAAGAAAGAAACGGGGTGACCTATGCGCACCTTCCTGCTGCTTCTTCTGGCGTTCTCTTCCGCACTCGCTCTCGCCCAGGACGCCAAACAGAATCCCAGAACCATTTCTTTAAGCGACGCCATCACCCAGGTGAACCTTGCGCTCCAGGATTATCAAACGGAAGCGGAGCAGTCGAAGAGCAAGCTGCCGCCGCTTAAGTCGGCAGACTTCGACTTCAAAACGACCACGGACCGGTCCGCAGGAGCCACATTCACGTTTCTCATCTTCACCATCGGAGGTTCCCGATCGGATGAGAGCGTCAACGATGTCGCGTTTCATTATGAAGTGCCGAAAGCGCCCAAGCTCCAATCTCACGGGCTGGGGCAGCCTGTGCAACTGCGCGAGCAGTTGACGAAAACGATTGAGGCCGCGGCCCAGTCATTGCAGGATGCTCCGGCATTGAAGGGCCTGGCGTTCAGCAAACTTTCGGTCACCATTTCCTACGGTGTTAAGTGGACGGTGACCGGCGGCATCAGTGTCCCCATGCTGGTCACCAGCGGTTTGAACGCCGGCAAAGACCGCAATTCCATCCAGACGATTCAATTGCAGTTTGCGGATTAGCAGCAAAACACTATTTGCTTCTGATGTTGATCCTCAGCGCGCACTGAAAACGAAGCCAGGAGGAGCCTGTACATGCTCCTCTTCAAGCTTCATCGGATTCTGCGAGCAGATCGCCCAACCGATCCAACCGCTTCTCCCAAGTCGAACGCCGATCGGCGATCCATTGTTCTGCCACCAAAAGCCCCACTGGATCGATGCTGCAGGTGCGAACCCTGCCGATTTTTTCGGTACGCACCAGCCCGCTTTCTTCCAGTACTTGCAAGTGTTGAACGACTGCGGCGAGTGTGATCTTGAGAGGGGTTGCCAGGTGCGAGACCGAGATCGGTCCCGCACTCAGCTTTTCCATAATGATCCGGCGTGTAGGGTCGCCGAGAGCATGAAAGACGCGGTGAATATCGGCTTTTTTTTCAGGCATCTCATTCGCTTTCTGGCATTGTGGCTGGCTTAGCGTGCCAGCTCTTTTTCCAATTTATCGAACAGGCTGCGCCATCCCGCTTCGCGCATCTCGGGGCCATCCGCGCCTTCAAAGAACGCTCCCTGATGGGTACAGATCAGGTCGGTTCCTTTTTCCGTGGGCAACAGTTCCACCGTAACCAGCGAGGCCGAGATGCGCTTTGCCCCGAGGGTCATGGCCGAAGCCGTCACAATCAGCCGGTTGGGCACAATGTCCTGATATTGCCCCTCGTTTGTAAGGACAACGCCAGGGAAGGGAGTGCCTTCCTTAAAACGATATTGCGCTCGCTCAGTGCCTCCGACGCGAAAATCCATCTCAAACGTTTCGACTTCCTGGCTTTTGCCCTCCGCAAACCAGCGACGCTTCTTGGCTATGTCGGCGAATGCGGAGAACACGATTTCCGGTGACTTCGGATAACTGCGCTCAATGACAAAGGTGTTGTGAATAACGGATTGGTCTTCCATTGGGTTCCTTCCCTGTACGGTATGAATTAAACACACGCTTAAATGTATGGAGTGCAGGAAAACTATCAAATAGATGCTGAAATGTTTGACCATAACGAGTTTTCCTGAACCTCAATAGTTAAGCAATAACTTAAGTATAGAGATCATCGGAAATTTGTCAAGCGGATACTTAAGTATTTTTTCGTTTTCGCTGCCGCCACGACCAGCCTTCCGTAAAAGCTGGGTTTTCGGGCGATTTTGGCGGCAAATCGAAGCCGAATCCACACTCCTGCATGCGCCCCGCTTGACTTTCCTCGACGCCACGGTTACGCTCGGCGACAATCAAGATTAATTTTTATTAAGGTAAAGGCCGGTATGCAGTTTCCGGCAAAGTGGCGCCCTCCCCAACGTGGCACAGACAGATATAGGCAACAAAACGCCGTCGTCCGGCGATTCTGCTCCAGTCGCCGAAGCCTCGCATAGCGAACGGCTGGCGTGGCTGGCGCTCATCCTTACTCCAGGTCTCGGCCAACGCAGAATCACAAAGGCCGTCGAGCGCATTGGCAGCGCCGAGCGCATCCTGACCCTGCCGCTGACCGAACTGGAAGGCCTGAGCATGCCTGCGGAGTCGGCGCAGAGCATCTTTCACGGCAAGTCCCTCGCCGACGCGGAAAAGGAATGGAAGCAGGTAACCGATGGGGGCGGCAGCATTCTTACTCCCATGGACAGCGCCTATCCGGAGCGCCTGCGCGAAATCTACGATCCGCCGGTTGTGCTCTGGCTGCGTGGGGATGCATCCTTATTAGCGCGTCCCGGGATTGCCGTCGTCGGCACTCGTGTACCTACGCCATACGGAGCGGGCATGGCACAGATGCTGTCGCGGGACCTGGCTGCGCATGGCCTGGTCATTTTGAGCGGTATGGCGCGCGGCGTGGATGCCGCAGCCCATCGCGGTGCGCTCGAAGCCAACGGTAAGACCGTCGCTGTCTGGGGCACCGGGATCGACGTCATCTATCCGAAAGAAAATAAACGACTTGCCGAGCAGATTCTAGAATCCGGTGGGACCATCCTGAGCGAATATCCCATGGGCACGTTTCCCGCGCCGCAGAATTTCCCCATCCGCAACCGCATTTTGAGCGGCATGAGCGCCGGAGTGCTGGTCATTGAGGCGGGAGAGAACAGCGGCACCCGCATCACTGCCCGTTGCGCTCTCGAACAGAATCGGGAGGTCTTCGCCGTTCCCGGCAACGTTACTTCGAAGAACTCCTGGGGCCCTAACACATTGATTAAACAGGGCGCTAAGCTGGTCGCAACCTGGGAAGATGTATGGGAAGAACTGCCAACTCAGGTGCGTTTGGAGATAGAAGAACGCATGGGGGTTGCATCTTCTGCCAACCCTGCTGCATCGTTAGTAAGCGACGCGGATTTGCCCGAGGACCAGAAATTGGTTTATGGGATCATGCGACCGGACGAGGCGTTGCAGATGGATGAAATAGTGGAGCAACTGGAGGGCAGGGTAAGCTCTTCCGAGATTTTTGCAGCGATTTTTGAGTTGGAATTGTCCGGCAAAATCCGCGCCCTGCCGGGGAAAAATTACGTGAAGGCCTTTTAAGGCTGGCCTATAGGCCAAGCCAGAATCTGCTACATTTTGGAACAATACGAGCGCAGTTCGAGCGTTGCAGGTAGATTTCTAACTGGCACGCGTGGTAGTTTCCCACTTGTTACCTCTGCGTTCGGGGCACGTCGTTTGCATAGGCATTGGGCGTTCGGGATTAGTAATAGGGAATTGAGACGTAGGAAATCAGCACACTCAAGCAGGTAGAAGGTTATTGATGGCAAAAGCACTGGTCATCGTCGAGTCCCCCGCCAAGGCCAAGACGATCAACAAATATCTGGGCAAGGATTACACCGTAGAGGCCACGATCGGCCACATCATGGATTTGCCCAAAAATAAAATTGGCGTGGATCTGGAAGATGGAACCTTTGAGCCTGAGCTGATCGTGATGCCGGGCAAAGAGAAGGTTGTCGACCGGCTGAAGAAGCTCGCCGGCAGCGCCAGTGCTGTCTATCTCGCGCCTGACCCGGACCGTGAAGGCGAGGCCATTGCCTGGCACCTGCAACAGCAGTTGAAGCCGGAATTGCGCAACAAGGCGACCATCCAGAGGGTTACCTTCAACGAAATCACGCAGAAGGCTGTGAAGGCGGCGTTCCAGCATGCCGGTCCGGTGGACGCACATCTGGTGGATGCGCAGCAGACGCGCCGCGTGCTGGATCGCATTGTCGGCTATCAAATTTCTCCGCTGCTCTGGGATAAAGTTCGCCGTGGCTTGTCCGCAGGCCGCGTGCAGACGGTTGCCGTGCGACTGATTGTTGAGCGCGAACGGCTGATCAAGGCCTTTCAACCCGTGGAATATTGGACGCTCGATGCGCAGTTGCTCCCCGCGCCTCAGAACGGAAACCAGGGGCAGGAATTTACTGCACGCTTCATTGGCATCGACGGCAAGCGGGCCGTAGTAGAGACGGTCAATGCGGCGTCGCTGCCAAACCAGGCAGAGACCGATGCCGTAGTTAACGCGCTCAAGACGGCGGACTGGAAGGTACGCGCAGTCGAAAAGAAAGAACGCCGCCAGAACCCGACGGCTCCTTTTACCACCAGCAAGCTGCAGCAGGATGCGTCGCGCAAGCTGGGATTCAACGTGAAGCGCACCATGGGTGTCGCGCAGCGACTCTATGAAGGCGTCGAGGTAGGCAGCCAGGGTACCGTCGGTTTGATTACCTATATGAGGACCGACTCCATCCGCGTCTCGCCCGATGCGATTCAGGATGTGCGTACGTACATCGACAAGCGGCTGGGCGCGAAGTATCTCCCGGCGAGTCCAAACGTGTTCAAAGGTAAGAAGGATGCGCAGGATGCGCACGAAGCCATTCGTCCCACCAACGTGGAATTTGCGCCGGATGAGATTCGGCGCTATTTGAGCGAGGAGCAGTACAAGCTCTACAAACTCATCTGGCAGCGCTTCGTGGCCTCGCAGATGGTGCAGGCCCTCTTCGACCAGACGACTGTAGACATCGTCGCCAAGGCAGACCGCAGCTATGACTACCGTGTCACTGGCTCTGTGCTTAAGTTCGACGGCTTCCTGAAGGTGTATGAAGAAGCGAAGGACGCAAAAGATGCCGACGATGAGGCGCTCAGCAATCGCCTGCCGGAGTTGAATGAAGGGCAGGCACTCAAGCTGCAGGACCTGAAGCCTGAGCAGCACTTTACCGAGCCTGCGCCGCGATTCAATGAGGCCTCGCTGGTCAAGGAGCTGGAGGAGCGCGGCATTGGGCGTCCGTCCACGTATGCGTCGATCATCAACACCATTCAGGATCGCGAATATGCCGTAAAGGTTCCACCGAAGGGTTCGGGAAAATTTTATCCGACTGAATTGGGCATGGTCGTCAACGACCTGTTGGTAAAAAACTTTCCCTACATCTTCGATCCTGCTTACACGGCCAAGCTGGAAGTGGAGCTTGACGCAGTGGAAGAGGGTACGGAGAAATGGACCGATCTGCTGAGCGGCTTTTACGGATACTTTCAGAAGGAGCTGAAGGTCGCCGGTAAAAACATGGAAGACATCAAGCGGATGGAGGAGCCGACCAAGGAGAAATGTCCGGAGTGCGGTTCGCCGCTGGTGCTCAAGTGGGGTAAATTCGGCTCGTTCTACGCGTGTTCGGCGTATGACAAGAAGAAGCCGGTAAACGTAGCCAGCTCCTCGTGGGAGAAAGACCCAAAGAAGGCAATCAAGAAGATTGAAGAGAAACTCGTCTACCCGATGCTGGTAAAGGCCGCCGGTGGAACAGGCCCGGTGCCGGCAGCAGCCACGGTGAATAATACGAAAGAGCTGCAGACCGTGATGACAGCATCCGCTGGACCGGAGCGCAAGCTGATTGTGGAGCAGATAAGCTGCAAATTTACGCGCGAGAATTTTGAAGCCAAGCCGAATCTGCAGACGCCGGAAGCGCAGGGAGCCGAAGCGGAAGAAGAATTCTGTGAAAACTGCGGCCGTGTCATGGTGCTGCGCAACGGGCCATTCGGCCAGTTCATGGCCTGTCCCGGATACAATGAGGATCCGCCCTGCAAAACCATTCGCAAGCTGACGCAGAAACAACAACAGAAGCCCGCTGTGCCACTGGACGAGAATTGCCCCAAGTGCGGCATGCAGCTGGTGCTGCGCACCGGGCAGTATGGAGAATTTGTCTCCTGCAGCGGCTATCCTAAATGTAAATACATCAAACAGAACCTGACGGGTGTTACCTGTCCCACGTGCGGCAAGGGTGACATTGCCGAGCGCAAGGCACGACGCGGCAACATCTTTTACGGTTGCACCAACTACCCCAAGTGCGACTTCACATCGAACTATAAACCGGTTCCCCAACCTTGCCCGGAGTGTGGCAGTCCCTATCTACTCGAAAAAACTCTGAAGTCGGGTGTTTATCTTGTCTGCCCCAACAATAAAAAACAGGGCGCGGAAGAAGAGAAGCCCAAGCGCAGGAAGAAGACCGTGGAGAAGGAAACCGAAGCGCCCGCCGTGATATGCAACTATGAGCTGCGTACAGGCGATGCACCGGCTCCAGAGGAAAAGCAACCCGAACCGGTTGCGGTCTAAGCATCCATAGCATCAAACCACACCGTACAAAATAGAAGGGAAGTTGCAACGATGGAAAGCAGAATTGCCACTGGCGCCGATGCAGAATTGATTATGAAACTCTACGACTTGCGCCGGGAGCCGGTCTTGCGCAAGGCACGTCACTGGGTCGCATTTGATTTCAATCCCAAAACAAAAGACGAATTTCTCGCGGTACGACAGGACTTCGGCTCAGAGCATAACGCGTGGTTGCGGCAGGTGATTACCTACTGGGAAATGGCAGCCTCTTTTGTCAATCATGGCGCTGTCAATCCGGATATGTATCTGGACAGCAACGGCGAAGGAATTTTCATCTACGCGAAATTCCACGAAATCATGCAATCTCCGGAGGCGACGACGGGACCTAAGTTCATGCAGCAGACAGCGACATTGATCGAGAAGTTTCCCGGCGCGCGGGAAAGATTTCAGGCCAGTCTGAAGGGTATGCAGGCGCGCAAGGCATAAGGACCGCCGGGAAAGATGTTTTCATGGCATCACCAAGGGAACTTGCCAGGCAGGTTTTGTCCCGATACAAAGCTTGCGGGCGAAGTAGGCCTCTTCGTCAGGCAACGAAAAATCAGGAGTGACTCAATGATGAAACGTCTTGCAATGGTTTTAGCAATGGGCGGCATGACAGCCATGACAGCCATCCCTTCGATGGCTGCGGATATGAGCAGCAAGAGCCACAATATGAGTGGCTATATCAGCGACTCCAGGTGCGGAGCCATGCACATGGGCACTGGCGCGGATTGCGTCAAGAAATGTATCTCCAGCGGCGAAAAGCCGGTCTTCGTCGATGCCAGGAAGAATGTCTGGGCCATCGACAATCCGGAAGCGGTACCCGCTGCCCTGGACGGCAAAGCAGTCAAAGTCAGGATGACGATGGACGCGACCAACAAGACCATCCATGTTGAAAAGATTCATGCTGCGGGCATGAGCTCGATGAGTATGTAGTTCCCCCGACAGCCTGCTTCGTCCGGCATTCCACCGGCAGTGTATGTATGTCTATAGGTAGGGTGGAATTGCTCCAAACCCCTCCATCTGGTAGTGTTAGGTTTAGAGGCATTGGGTCGGGACCATGGCGAAAGCAGTCTGGAACGGTAAGGTAGTTGCAGAGAGCGAGAAAATTCAGGTCGTCGAAGGGAACACCTATTTCCCGCTCGACTCCATTCAACGGGAGTATTTTCGCCCCAGTTCCACCATTTCCAGTTGTCCGTGGAAGGGGCAGGCCCGCTACTACACCATCATTGTCGATGGACAGGAAAATCCGGACGCAGCCTGGTATTATCCGGACCCCAAGCCCGCCGCTCGCTCCATAAAAAATCACGTCGCTTTCTGGCGCGGCGTGGAAATAGAAAAGTAATTTTCCCAGCGGCCTCTATCCCACAGCCACGGCTTTCGTGTGGATTTGAATCTCTGTCGCCGCATTGCGCTCCACAGCCATTCCACGAATGGCCAGCCGTGCTCTCCTTTCGCAATAAAGAAATCGCCAACCCATCGGCAGAGTCATTCTGAGCGCAGCGAAGAATCCAGAGAATTTCCATTGTGCCGGCACCGTCTGGATTCCTTGTCACTCCGTTCCGCAGAATCACCCTGGTGCGCAGGTCAGGCTCATGGATGAAAATCTCCAATAAACCGGCCCCCGTATCCGCTACACTGGCTGCATTCTCTCTCTGCGCACACTCTGTAACCGGTACAGGAGCAAAATTCCGTAACCACTCTCTCGCAACCCGTCGTGGCAGAACCGCATCGCCACCGTCCCATGCGCAAGCTGCGTCTCGCTCCGCTGGTGGCCGCGACGTACTTTATGGTCTCCGGTGGCCCCTATGGTCTGGAAGATATCGTCGGCCAGGCCGGATATCTGCGCGCTCTGGCGCTCCTGCTCATCATCCCTATTCTGTGGAGTCTGCCTACTGCGCTAATGGTCGGCGAACTGGCCAGTACACTGCCGGAAGAAGGCGGCTTCTACGTCTGGGTACGTCGCGCGCTCGGTCCCTTCTGGGGGTTTCAGGAGGCGTGGCTCTCGCTCACCGCCAGTATTTTTGACATGGCCGTCTATCCCACGCTCTTCGTCGCCTATCTGTCGCAGTTGGACCCGGCGTTGACGGCGGGACATCACGGCGTGTTGTGGGCGCTGGCCGTGGTCCTGGTCTGCGTGCTGTGGAATCTGAGCGGCGCATACTCCGTTGGGCAGGGTTCGATATGGATGTTCGTGCTGCTGCTGACACCCTTCGTGGGCATTCTCGGTTTTGGTTTGTGGCACGCCACACTGCATCCACTCGGACCGCGTAATTTTGTCGCTCCACTCGGTGGCAGCATGACGACGGCATTGCTCGTTACCTTGTGGAACTACATGGGCTGGGACAACGCCTCCACCGTTGCACGGGAAGTGGACGATCCGCAGCGTACATACTTTCTCGCCATGATCGCTGCCGTGACCATCGTCACCTTCAGCTACGTGGTGCCTATCGCGGTCGTCGCGTGGAGCGGCATTCCGGCAGCTGGCTTTGTCACCGGCTCCTGGGTGCAGGCTGCGCGCATGCTCGCGAATCCCAGCGGCCTGGGACGCATCCTCGCCACAGCTGTCGTCGCCGGAGGTGCGATCACCGCCATCGCCATGTTCAATGCGCTCACGCTTTCCTACGCGCGTGTTCCGGCGGCAATGGCGGTCGATGGATATTTACCGCCCATCTTTGCGCGTCGCATGGCGAACGGTGTGCCGTGGGTTGCTGTAATCGCTTGCGGCATTGGCTGGGCGCTTGCGCTAGGCTTCTCTTTCACGCGCTTGCTGGAGCTGGATGTCATGCTCTACGGCCTCAGCTTGATTCTGGAATTTATCGCTTTGATCGCCCTGCGCGTGCGCGAGCCGGACTTGCACCGCCCCTATCGTGTTCCCGGAGGAATGCCGATGGCTATCGCGCTGGGCGCCTGTCCCGCACTGCTGATTGCCTTTGCCATCTATGCGTCGCGTGACGATCGACTCAGCCAGCATCTGCCTGCGTTGCTGCTCGGCGGTATTCTCGTCGCGCTTGGTCCCGTCCTTTACTGGTTGCGCCCCGCGCGCCATACAGACAACGCGCACGCGGAGAAGTCATAGCATGGAGAATCGCGAACCGAGCGGTCTGCAGTCCGAGCCCAGGCTTCGCCGCGAGCTTGGACTGCGCGACCTCATTCTGTTTTCCATCGCCGGGTTGATTGGTACGCGCTGGCTGGCAGCCGCGGCGCAAACCGGGCCGGGTTCCGTCAGCCTCTGGATTCTGGCCGTCCTCTTCTTTCTGATTCCATCTGCCATCTGCATCGCGCGTCTTTCGTCGATCTATCCCGAAGAGGGTGGCATGTACGTTTGGACCAAGGCTTATTTTGGCGAGTGGCACGGCTTTCTCTGCTTCTGGCTCTACTGGCTGGGGTTGGCCTTCTGGTTTCCCAGTTTTCTGATGGCGATTACCAGCATGATCATCTATGCCTTCGCGCCGCATCTGGCAGAAAACCGCTTATATGTTCTACCTGCATCCATGCTGCTGTTGTGGATCGCCATTGGCACGAATCTGGTTGGGTTGAAGGTCGGTAAGTGGGTCGACAACATCGGCGGCATCGCCAGCTATGGGTTGGGAGTGTTGCTCATCGTGTTGGCTGCGATTGTATTTTTTCATCGCGGATCCGCCACGCCACTGCATATCTGGCCGCAGTGGAACTGGAGCCGCCTGAATTTCTGGTCGCAGATCGCCTACGGCCTCACCGGCCTCGAACTGGCGCCTGTACTGGGTGGCGAGATTCGCAATCCATCGCGCAACCTGCCGCTGTCATCGTATATCGCCGCGCCGCTGGTGGCTGCGTGGTACATCGTCGGCACGTTGGCGCTTCTGGTGATTCTGCTGCCGGGAAAGATCAGCCAGATGAGTGGCATTATGGAGGTCATTGCCGCTGGCGGAAACAGCATCGGTTTGCATTGGCTGGTGTTCGCTGGCGCGTTTTTTATTGTGCTGGCTGCGCTTGGACAGTTGAGCGTGTTGGGCACCGTGGGCGCACGTCTTCCGTTCGTCGTCGGAGCCGATGCCTATCTGCCCAGGGTGCTGGCGAAAGTTCATCCACGCTGGCACACACCGTATGTAGCCATCCTGTTCTTCGGCGGCCTGGCGTCGCTGTTTCTTGTGCTGGCGCAACTGGGCGAGACCGCGCGCGCAGCCTATCAGACCATCACCGATCTCATGGTCATCGCTGGCTTTATTCCTTTCGCGTATATTTTCTTGGCTGCGTGGAAGTGCGGTTGCCGCGCCAGTGCGCTGTGCGGGCTGGCTGTGACGGCCATCGCGCTCGGTGCCTCACTGGTGCCAACCGCCGATGTCCACGTAGGATTGTTTGAGTTGAAGTTACTGGGCGGAACGGCGTTGCTGATTGTTTCCGCACGCATACTTTTTCTGCACTATCGCGCAAAGGCTGCGCACCTAACATAATATTTTTTCAGGCAGGGAATTCTGCATGATGCAAAAAGATGCGTCCGCTGTCGATTGTCTTGGCATGCTCGGCCTTCCCGCTCCGCTGAAGGAGTTGGCCGCAGCCTCCTGGGATGCCGTGATTGTCGGTGCCGGGCACAACGGCCTTGCCTGTGCCGCGTATCTGGCACGCGCCGGCAAACGCGTTCTGGTGCTGGAATCGCGTGAGCGTGTCGGGGGTGCGTGTACGGTAGAAGAACCTTTTCCCGGCGTACGTATGTCGCCCTGTGCGTATCTCGCGGGCCTGTTGCATCCTCTGGTTGTGCAGGAACTGAATCTTCCGCAGCGAGGCTTTCATTGGACCCCGGCTGTGAATGGATTGTTCGTACCATTTCTCGATGGCAGCAGTGTGCAGCTTTGGGACGACGACACACAGTGCGAAGCAGAGATTCGCAGATTTGCTCCGCAGGATGTCGCCGGTTGGCGCGCCATGTCGGATGTGATGCAGCGTTTGCGCGATGCACTGCGTCCGGAGGGCGAACAGGACCTCTGGATCGGAGCCGCTCCTACGCCGGAACAGCTCGATGCACGGCTCGGCAACGATCCGGAAGCGCGCGCCGTGTTGTTCGACTGGTCGATGATGGAATTTGTCGAGCACTATCTGACCGATGAGCGTCTGCAGTACGCGTATCTTGGCCAGGGTGTCATCGGCACCAACGCCAGCCCGTTCGACAAAGGCACTGCCTCCATTCGCTTCCATCATTCCTCCGGTCGGCTTGGCGGATATCCGGGCATGTGGGGCTACGTGCGCGGCGGGATGGGCATGGTCTCGTTTTATCTGTGCGATGCTGCGCGCGAAGCGGGCGCCGTGGTAGCTGCAGGTATTCCCGTGGCGCAGATTCTTCCCGGCGAAGGCGTTTTGCTCGAAGGTGGCGAGCGCATCGCGGCGCCGATCGTCATCTCGAACGCAGATCCGCGCGTTACACTCCGCTTGCTTGGCGATGCTGCGGACACCGCATGGCAGGCCAAGGTGCAATCGATCCCCATGGAAGGCTGCACGCTCAAACTGAATGTGCTGCTGCGCGAGTTGCCCAACTTTACCGCGCGTCCGGGAACACGCGAGCCGCACCACTACGGCCAGATCAACGCGCCGCTCACCAAACAGGAGTGGCAGGAAAGTTTTGCTGCCGCGCGTGCCGGACGACTGCCGCAGCATCTCTGGTGCGAGCTTTATTTTCAAAGTGTGCATGACCCAGCCGTTGCGCCGGAAGGCGTGCACACCATGAGCGTCTTTTCGCAATATGTTCCGTATAAGTTTGCTCAGGGAAGCTGGGACGATCATCGCGAAGAAGCAGGCCGGCGCGCGCTGGCGTCGCTGGGCAGATTCTGCAGCAACATCCCACGGGACATCCTCGATGCGCAGGTCTTAGGGCCGCCGGATATTGAGAAGAAAGTTGGACTGACCGGCGGTCATATTTTTCAGGGCGAGTGTCTGCCGCAATATATGTGGAGCCATCGCCTGACGCCGCGCACTCCCATGCCCGGTGTCTATCTCTGTGGCGCGTGCACGCATCCCGGCGGCAGCGTGATTGCCATGAATGGGCGCAACGCAGCGATGGCCGTGCTCGAAGACGTCGGCGCTATCGAATGATGAATGCCGGTCTAGTATGCACCCGTTGGACGCAGCGGGAGCCGTACCTGGAAACACGTTGCGTCTGGTTTCGATTCCACATGGATGAATCCGCGGTGACGGGTGATGATGCGATTCGCGGCATCCAGACCCAGGCCAAGACCTGTTCCCGGAGCCTTGGTCGTAAAGAACGGCTCAAAGATGCGATTCCGTAATTCAGCAGGAATGCCCACGCCGCTGTCCCAGATTTCTACCAGTGCCATTTCGCCGGAGATCTGTGTATGCAAACGAATGGTTCCCGCATCCTCGATGGCATCCAGCGCGTTTTCCAGCAGCGCCATCCACACCTGGTTGAGTTCACTGCCATAGCCGCTGACCTTCGGCAAATCCGGATCATAGTCCTTCTCGACTATGACTTTTTCCATCCTGTAATGCAGCATGCTCAGCGTGTTGTCGAGTCCCTGGGCAATATCAATCTCCTGGATGGGCGCCTGGTCCATGTAGGAGTAATCTTTGATGGCGCGGATCAGCTCAAAGATGCGTGCCGTCGACTCCAGCACCGCTCCTGTCATACGCTCAGCGCGCAGGGAAGAAGCAAACTGCGTCAGCGCGACGGAGGTCGCTTCAGTATTCAGAAATTCCGTCACCTCGCGTAGATCGTCTGGCCGAACGTTGGCTTCGGCCAGCGTACCCGCAACAGCCCAGGGTTCCTGTACTTTGTGTTCGGTCAGCCAGCGCGTCAGATGTTCTTCGGCATCGCTGATGGTGATGGCGCTGCTTTCCGACCGCTGCTGCATGGCCTGGCGTATGCGCCTGTCCCACGCTTTGTAACGCTGCTCCTGCTCATCGGTAAGGCAAAGCCTGCCGAGGCGAAATTTCACCTGACCGTATGTACGCAATTCGCTCAGCAGGTTGCCTGCGGCACGCTGCGCGGCGCTGGCAGGATTGTTCATTTCATGCGCAAGATTGCCCGCCAGCTTGCCCAGGGCGTTCAGCTTGTCCATCTGCTGTTCCAGGCGTGTCGATTCCCGCACGCGATCCAGCAGGATGGAAACACAGCGTTGGGCCATCGAAGGAATCGCTGCCAGCATCTGCGGGAATTGACTCACGTGGACCCGCAGCACATGGAGATCTTCGGCAGCGTATCCATGACCCGCGTAATTCTTCATGCGAGAGAAGGGCAGGAATCCGGTGATCTGCCCGGAACGCCCGATGTAGAGCGTATTTTGGCCCGTGCGTTCGCGGCGCAGATGTACCTCGCCCGACAGGATGATGGTCATGGAATCGGCGGGATCCTGTTCATGGAAAAGTACCAGCCCGCGCGCCACAAAAACTTCCATTCCGTTGGTTGCCAGCCAGTCGAACTCCTCGTCCGTCAATCCGTCGAGCATGCGAACTCTACGCAGCTCTCCCACTAGTTCTTCCTTGGGCGAGTGCATGATAACGGCGCCAGCGGGGATCTCGCTCGCAAGTGCTGTGCGTTGTGTCTCAGATTGCATGGTCTGCCTCGAAGTCTGGCTCGAACGTAGTTGGGAACGTCGCTAGGGCCCGAACGCTGTTGGGAACATCATTGCGAAAATTGCCTTCATGGTAGAGGATTCTTCATTTCAGTATAGAGAATTCCCTTTAGAAGGTCTGTACGTACAGGCACAGTTCAGAGTTCCCATCTCGCACCGGTATTCCAGTTCGCTGCGTCAAAGAAATCGGGGCAGCCTTCTGGCTACCCCAATCCCTGCGAAGAAATGCAGTTGTTCTACGCTCCAACGGTGGTTGTTTCTTTTGCCTTGGCAACTGCCGCTGGCCGCTCCACGCGCTGCACCGTATTGTTCTTGACCGTGACAGGATCCAGAAACTGCATCGACGCACGCAACGGCTCGCCCACGGTTTCAATGGGATGCTGTGCTTCCTTCACGCGAGTTTCCTCAAACCAGACGCGGCCCGTCGCGTTCTCATCAATAAATTTCTTGGCGAAGGTACCATTCTGGATTTCTGTCAGCAGGTCCTTCATCGCTGCACGCGTTGCATCGGTAACAATGCGTGGTCCCGCGACATAATCGCCGTACTCGGCAGTTTCAGAGATCGAGTAGCGCATATAGGCCAACCCGCCGCGATACATCAGATCGACAATCAGCTTCAGTTCGTGCAGGCACTCGTAGTAAGCGACCTCCGGCTGATATCCAGCGCCGACCAGTGTTTCAAAGCCGGCCTTTACCAGCGCGCTGACGCCGCCGCACAACACCGCCTGCTCGCCGAAGAGATCCGTCTCCGTTTCTTCCTTGAAGGTGGTCTGCAGAACCCCGGCGCGTGTGCAGCCAATGCCCTTGGCATAGGAGAGCGCCTGCGCAAATGCGTTGCCGCTGGCATCCTGTTCAATCGCGATCAGGCCCGGCGTGCCGCCGCCTTCGGTAAAGACCTCGCGCACGCGATGCCCCGGAGCCTTCGGCGCGACCATGCTGACGTCCACATCTTTCGGCGGTGTGATGGTGCCAAAGCGGATGTTGAAGCCGTGCGCAAACATCAGCGTTTTTCCCGCCTTCAAATGCGGCCCGATGGAATCCGCATACACCTTCGCCGCTGTCTGGTCCGGAACCAGAATCATAATCACATCGGCCCACTGCGTCGCTTCGGCGACCGTTTTGACTACCAGGCCAGCCTTCTGCGCGCGCGCGATGGATTTGCTGGTGGACGGCAGCCCGATGCAAACGTCGACACCGGAATCTTTCAGGTTGAGCGCGTGGGCATGGCCCTGGGATCCGTAGCCGATGATGGCCACCTTTTTCTTTTGGATCAGCCCTAGATCGGCATCCGCATCGTAGTATGTCTTCGCCATGGTGGTAGTCCTTCCGTATGTAAATTATGTGTGATCTTCTTCCGCAATCAGGTCCAGTGCGGCATGCTTTGGTTTGCCCGCCAGTGCGGACTCCGATGTCGGTGTTTCTGTCAGTGCGTTCAGAACGCGACTGGTATGTTGTCCGCGCCGCATGGCCATACGGCCGGTGCGCGCCATTTCCAGAATTTGATAATCGCTCTCGACCAGAACCTGTACGAGTCCTTCAATCTTACTCGCACTGCCGGTCAACTCCAGCATCAGCGATTCCGGCGCCAGGTCCACAATGCGTGCATGAAAAACCTTGGCCAGCTCAAACAGATGCGCCCGCGTCTTTGGTCCCGCGGCAATTTTCAGCAGCGCCAGCTCGCGAACGACGGCGGAGTGGCGGCCAACATCGTCGACCTCGAGAACGTTCTCCAGCTTATAGAGTGACGCCATGATGCGATGCGCTCTGTCCTCTGCGGCATCGGCAACGATGGTCATGCGCGAGACACCCTCGCGTTCCGATTCGCCCACCGTCAGCGACGTGATGTTGATGTTCAGCCGCCGGAACAGGGAAGCAACGCGGGTCAAAACTCCCGGTTTGTTTTCCACCAGCGCGACGAACGTATGCAGCATGTCTCGTGTCCTCTCTGCGTCACTCGCGTGAGATGTTTCTAGTTGTCCGACGCGGTTTCAATCAATGGATTGTTCTGTGGGCGGCGAATCATTTCATGCAGTGCGGCTCCGGTCGGAATCATCGGATAGACGGAATCCTCCTGCTCCACGCGAAAATCCACCAGGAAAGCGCCGTCGTGCTGGCGCGCTGCCTGAATGGCTGCCACTCCTTCGGCGCGCTTGCGAGCCGTGGCTCCGGCAATGCCGTGGGCATCGGCCAGCTTCACAAAATCCGGGCTCAGCAGGGGTGTGCATTCATAATTTTTGTCATAAAAAAATTCCTGCCACTGGCGCACCATACCCAGGTAGCCGTTGTTGATGACAGCAATGTTCACCTTCAGCCGTTCCTGCGCAATGGTAGCCAGCTCCGGGCTGGTCATCTGGAATCCGCCATCGCCGGCAATTACCCAGACTTCTTTCTCCGGGCAGGCGACCTTGGCGCCGATGGCTGCCGGCAGTGCAAAGCCCATCGTTCCCAATCCGCCGGAAGTAATCAGCGAGCGAGGACGTTCGTGCTTGTAATATTGCGCCTCCCACATCTGGTGCTGGCCCACGTCCGTCACGACGATGGCATCGCGTTCGCGCGTTTCATGCCACAGATCGTTGATCACGTGCGCGGCGTAAAGATGGCCGTTGTCGGGCAGATTTTGAATGTCGCGGACGGCGGTATCGCCCTTCAGCTTATGAATCTGCTCGATCCATTCGTTGCGGCTGGCAGGCTCGACGCGCGGCAGAAGTTCCTGCAGAATTTTCCGCAGATCGCCGACGAGCGCCATATCCACCTTCACGTTCTTGTTGATTTCCGCCGGATCGATGTCGATGTGAATCTTCTTGGCATTCGGGGCGTAGCTTTTCAGGTTGCCGGTCACGCGATCGTCAAAACGCATTCCCAACGCCAGCAGCAAATCTGCTTCCTGAATCGCTTTATTCACCCAGGCTTCGCCGTGCATACCCATCATTCCCATGTTCAGCACGTGCGAGGCGGGCATGTGCCCAAGTCCCAGCAGCGTCATCGCAATGGGAATGCAGGCGCGTTCGGCGAACGCTTGCACTTCGCGCTCCGCGCCCGAAATAGCGATTCCGTGCCCAGCAAGAATCACCGGCCGCTTTGCCGCGGCGATCATCGCCAGCGCTTTGTCGTACGCTGCCTTGGCCGGAGAAAGATCAGGGCGATAGCCGCGCATCTTCGGTGCCGCCGCCTCGAAATCAAATAGGCAGGTGCCCTGCTGCGCGTCCTTCGTGATGTCAATCAGCACCGGTCCGGGACGTCCCGATTGCGCCACGTACAACGCCTCCCGAACCGCGGGAGCAATATCCTCCGGGCGCGTCACTAGATAATTGTGCTTCGTGATCGGCAGCGTCACACCAGTGATGTCGGTTTCCTGAAAAGCATCGGAGCCGAGAAGCTTGCTGCCGACCTGTCCGGTGATGCAGAGAATCGGCGACGAATCCATCATCGCCGTGGCGATGCCGGTGACCATATTCGTGGCGCCGGGCCCGGACGTCGCAACCGCCACTCCCACACCTCCGGTCGCGCGCGCGTAGCCGTCCGCCATGTGCGTAGCACCCTGCTCGTGGCGCACCAGAATGTGGCGAATCGAGCTGTGCCGCAGCGCGTCATACGCGGGCAGGATCGCTCCTCCCGGATAGCCGAAGACCGTCTTTACGCCTTCGCGCTCCAGGCACTCCCAAAGAATTCTCGCTCCCGTCATCATCGGCTTTTCGCTGCCCATCTCTAAATCCTCCGCCGCCCCAAAAAATTAAACCCACCGTACCAGCATCTCTGGCAGGTGGGTTTCATGAGCCTTCCAAATTCTCTTCAGCTAAGCTCAGTCAAGCCCTCCGGGCCAGGACGCGCGTACGAGCGCTACAGCTACAATTCCCAGCCGAAGTCGCAAAACGATTTCACTCTTCACGCTCTTTAGCATACCAGCTTAGCAGTGCCTTTCGCGCAGAACCTTCCGTCTGGCTTAACGGTACCGCTTGAATTATATAGTGTCAAGCAACTCTTATTGGGCGTGTCTCCTCCTCTTGAAGTGGCCCAGATCGCTCCAAAACAGACATTTTTTGGCGGGTTGTCATTGTCACATCCGGTGAGCACCTTAGGACTAACGTTCTATATCCCCGTCCGACTCTGTAGCCTACCCTACTGGAGAAATGGCTCAGACCTGCAGTCCCGAGGCTCCGACAGCCGCCACACAGCGGGCCAAAGAGCGTTCGGCTGATCCGCAACACGACGCCCGGCGCAGGAAGCGGCTTAAAATTGCGCTTCCGGTGCACGTGCGCCCCTTCGACGCGCGTTATGCGGAAATCGAAGACGTAGGCGAGGTGATCGACTTCACGC
>DATAWK010000039.1:0-3235 GCA_036267255.1 Acidobacteriaceae bacterium
AAAGCTGAAGATGGCAAGCCATTTGAAACCGGCGAGGAAAACCGTCACCGTGACGAAAACAATGGACATCCACGCTGACAGTTCGAGACCTAATTTGGTCCTGGGTCGATTCAGTGCGCCATTGATTGGTAACGGTTCTCCGCGCTTGGTCATGTCGATGCACCTCCTTACATCGACTGCCCGGTAAGAGAGCCAATCCAACCGGCGCCCCAACCGAGCACTCCGGCACCGAAAAGCGCGCCGAAAAGCCCTGGGATAGCATCCTGAAACCGCCCAGACATCATGCGAATTCCGGCGAAGATAAGGCCACCGAAACAGATAATCGCGCCAGCATAAATCGCGAAAGTTTTGAAGGTTGTCATCAGCGTTTGTGCCCCGGAGAAGTCCATCGTTCCCTGGGCGTGAGCAACGCCTGCGAAGGTAAGCGCAACAAGTGTTGGCCCCATCACACGCGCTGCGCGGAGTAGTTTTTGTTTGGAGAAGGGTTGCGGCCACCTTTTAGGGTGGAAATTGGACGACCGATTGAGAGGCTTTTCCAATCGGTATGCGCGGCGGATTCTGAGCATGTATGCACCTCCGCTGACTGGGTGTTGTCAGCTAGGCGCAACGCTAAGATTGTTTGGCCGAATCGTCCAATGACATTTCGAGCGTTCGTCATGCCTTTAGGGCATGACGAACTTAAGATCGGAGGGGTCTATGGTTCGTAATCGCGGATGATCTTCGGTGTTCCGGCACCGCCCTGGAACAGGGTTCCTTTTACGGCTGGCTGATAGCAAACCGAACTGGAAAATGACGTGCCATCTGTGAACTCAATAAGCGTTTCACAGCCGTCTGTGGTGTCTTCATATATCTTGAGCGACTTGATTGTCTTGCCAGTGACCTCGGGACATTCCACACAATCTCTCGACACATTCGATCTCCTAAAGGAATTCGATGATAACCAGCCTGCCCCCTATTAGGGGATTCGTCAAGCGTTTCTCACACTTGAAAGGTGAAGAAACAGAAAAAGTCTGAGACTCGCGTATCCCGCAAAGGCAGAACGGCGAAAGATCAGGCTCTCTATGACAGATTTCTCGAAAAACTGATTTCGGCCCGTGAGGAAGCAGGATTGACGCAGCGGGAGGTCTCTGCCCGGATGGGCAGAGCGCACTCCTTCCTCTCGAAATGTGAGACAGGTGAGCGCAGCATCGAAGTGTTTGAATTGATCCAGCTTGCTGAAATCTATGACAAGCCTCCGCAACACTTTCTGATTCTTAATTAGCGATTGTCGCGGGAAGCTTGGAATAAGACAACTTCAATTCAAGCCGTGCATATATTCACGGAGGGCAGATGTCGTCTGTGTCAGCCCTTGGGCTTCCAACATAGCCAGGTATTCATCCACATTTTTGGGTGGATTCTTCAGGCTATTCCGGTGGTTCTCTGCGGCTTCGATGACAAGACCGGGAGCAAGGTCGAACAGATTAAAGATGAACTCGTCAGGATGTTGCGCCTCGATTCCGAACTCTCGCAGCGACTCACGCGGAAAATCTACCAGATTAAAAGTAACGATGACGCTGGCTCCGCAGCGGATCGCTGCTGCCAGTACATGCCGGTCTTTTTCATCGGGAAGAACGAGGCCAGCGATGAGATGTTCATACCCCGTGACAAGCACATCGGGAGCGGCTGTATCCATAAGCCGCCGGGTGCGTTCCAATCTCTCACGCGTAAGCTCAGGGCGGCGTTTCAAAAGGCTGCTGATCCATTCCTCGTGAACGTCTGCGGACCATTTGGCACGAACCATTCCAGTCATGGCGAGGTGCATCAGGAAGTTGCGCAACTCCGCTGGGTAGAGCACATTCGCGTCGTAGAAAACAATGAATGCCGCCACAATTAGATCCCGATCTCCTGGTCATACGCTGCCAGTTCAGCGAGAGCCGCACGGCGCTCTGCATCAGACTGACGCTTGTAGGCCATCAAAGCGTCAAAGCGAACGCGGCGATGCGTCCCAACCTTCCGGTACTCCATCTTTCCCTCGTCCAGCAGTTGAATCAGGTAGGGGCGAGAGACATTCAGCATGTCCGCCGCTTCCTGTGTAGTCAGCTCTGCATGAACCGGAATCAGAGTCACAGCATTTCCACGGGCCATCTCTTCCAGAATGCGAACCAGCATTCGGACGGCGGGTGCGGGAAGCTGCAAGGTTTCTTCTTTGGCTGCGTCCACGACGCGGAAACGAAGAGGCGCTTTCGAGTCCATGCGTGGGGCCAGCAGGCGGCTGGTTTCTCTTGCGAGCGTGGCGTCCGTTTCGGAGGGGAGCATCGGCATGAGTAGGGTCTGGGACATCGCGTTAACCTCTAAAACCATTGTCCCACGCATTCGCATCAATCGCAACCAATCGAAATAAACGAAACACGAAATGGAGGTTACATGTCCCCAAATCCAACGACCTTTGGGTGAGAAACCCAACCTTCCAAACGCGCTCCCAATAAGCTCCCACCAGGCTGTCTGGAGGGTACTTTTCCGTACTTCCGCGTGGCTATCCGTACCCAAGAAATCAGTTAGATACGCGAGTGCGCGGCCACTCATAACCCAAAGGTCGTAGGTTCAAATCCTACCCCCGCAACCAATAAAATCAATAACTTAGACTCGATTGGCCGTTCCCGGCAAGTCCCCGTTATACCCCCATTAGGAACAACTTCTACTTACTGAACGGTCGCAGTGGCCGTGCTCACGGCTGATTCCTGCAAGTTGGGGCCGAACACCAGTCCAACAACCCGACTGTTTGCGCGACGTTTCGTTTCTGCCATGACGTGTCCATAGACATTCATCGTCGTCTGGATCGAAGCATGACGCATGCGTTCCTGTTGCACCTTCATCGGAGCTCCCGTCTCATCCAGCCAGAAGCGATAGGTATGGCTGAATGTATGCCAACCGAGTCCTCTCCTAACTTGGCGACCTTCGCAGCGCGTTTGATCTGCGTCTTTTGCAGACTCTCCTGATGGTAGGGTTTCTCCGTTACCGGATTGGCAAAGACCCAATCCTTGTCTTGCGGAAAGATCGAAGCAGAGCGCCATTGCAACAGCACCTCTGCCAGCCGAGGATTGAGCGGAACATCGTCCTTCGAGAATTCCCCAACGAAATGCAATGAACATGACCGGAAACAGAAAGATGAAACCAGCGGCAAATGATTTTGCATGGCCGTAGTAGGTTGCTGCCGCTACCAACGCGACAATCGGAACGCTGGCCAGCACACGGAGCA